>NZ_JABVEB010000080.1 GCF_014323665.1 Actinomadura sp. HBU206391
CCGCGCCCGCCTCGGTACTCCCTTCCGGGCGCGGAGAGCCCCCAGCGAGTGCTCAGGCGCCTATGTACGCACCCGCCGCGCAGCCTTCGGCCCACCACGCCCCGGCCCACCACGCCCCGGCCCACCACACGCCGGCTCACCACGCTCAGCACCCCCCGGGTGGACCTCCGGCGCACGTCCCCCCATACGCCCAGACGACCGGGGCGGTCGTGAGCGGCGGCCCGCCGGCGAAACGACGCGGCCGGCCGGTCCTGCTCGCCGCCGGGCTCTCCGTACTCGCCGTACTGGCGGCCGGTACGGCGTGGGCGGTCACCCAGGGCGGCGATGAGCAGGGACGGAAGGCCGGCACGGAGGCCGCCGGCGCTCCCCAGGGCGAGGACGCCGGAGGTTCGGGGCCGACGGGCCGGCAGGGCGAAGGCGAGCTCGGCACGCGCACCAAGGACCCGGCCGAACTGACGACGGTGTCACCACGCGTCGGCAAGAGCTCCCCACAGCAGCCGCGGTCGGGCCGTCCCGCGCAGCCCCGGCCCTCCCAGCAGCCCAGCGGCGGCGGGGGCGGGGGCGGGGGCGGGGACGCCCCCAGTCGGCCGAACCCGTACACGCCTCAGCAGGTGTGCAACTCGGGCGGTCACGGCTCGGGCTACTACGTGCAGCGGTCCTCGGCGTTCACCGGCGGCAGGGTCTACCAGCTCTACAACAGCTCCGGCTACAACTGCGTGGTCACCATGAAGAGCTCCGAGGTCGGTCAGAAGACCAGCGTGTGGGCACAGCTCACCCGCAAGGACGGCACCAAGGGCTCCGACAGCGGATCGTTCGCCTACTACGCCGGCCCCGTCTTCGTCTACGCCAAGGGGCAGTGCGTGAAGTACGCGGGCGGCGGCGGCCACGGCAGCACCAGCGCTCCCTGGGGAAACTGCGGATAGGCCGGGCCCGGGCGGCTCAGGTGATCAGGTTGTCGAAATCGCCGTCCTTGGCCCCGAGGATGAGCGCCTCGATCTCAGGCCGCGTGTAGATGAGCACAGGTCCCTCGGGGTGGCGGGAGTTCCTGACCGCGATCCGCTCTCCGGGGAGCTCGGCGATCTCGACGCAGTTCCCCTGGGAGTTGCTGCGATGTGCCTTCTGCCACCTGGCCTCATGGAGCTTGGCGGCGGGCATTCCGTTGTAGGTCTTGTGCATCTATGTCTCTCTGAGAATCGCGCTGAGAAGCTCGACGGTGCCGTCCGGAGTGGCGCTGTCGACCGCCAGGCGTTCCATCGCCTGCATGTAGACGTCGACGTCGTCGCGCTTGTCCAGGTACAGAGCGCCCGTGAGGGTCTCGATGTAGACCACATCCGGTAGATCCGCCTCGGGAAACCGCAGGATGGAGAAGGCCCCGCCTTCGGCGGCGTGGCCACCGAAGGTGAACGGCATGACCTGCACGGTGATGTTGGGCAGTTTGGACACCGCGATGAGGTGTTCCAGCTGGTTCCTCATCACCTCATGGCCGCCGATGGGACGTCGCAGCGCGGCTTCGTCGAGCACGGCCCACAGTCTGGGGGCATTCGGCCCGATCAGCCGCTGCTGACGCTGCATGCGAAGCTCGACCCGCTGATCGATCTCGTGCGACGGCGCGTCGGCGTTGCCCAGCAGGAAGACCTCCCGGGCGTACGACTCCGACTGCAACAGGCCGGGCACGAACTGGAGCTCGTAGGTCCGGATCAGCGAGGCCGCCTCTTCCAGCCCCACGTAGGTCTGGAACCAGTGCGGCAGCACGTCGCCGTAGCGGTGCCACCACCCCGGGGCGTTGGCCTCCCTCGCCAGCCGCAGCAGTGCCTCCCGCTCGGCCTCGTCGGCGACGCCGTACAAGGTGAGGAGGTCCGCGACGTCCCGCTCTTTGAAGCTGACCCGGCCCAGTTCCAACCGGCTGATCTTCGACTCCGACGCACGGATGACGTACCCGGCCTCCTGACGGCTCACGCCACGCGCCTCACGTAGACGGCGCAGCTGTGAGCCGAGCAGGATTCGACGCACGGTCGAACCGGTACCCGGCGATTCAGGAGTCACGTCCAACCTCCAAGAGCTTCTGGGCGGACCGCACAAGTGTGCCATTCCCCTCCTGTGTTGGCGGGACCTCCAATCCTGATGAACCCGTGCCGCCACGGGCCCCCACCACGGGGATTTTTTCGACTTAAGGCAAATGCACGTGCATTGGGCCTTGCATTGGCACGCTACGATGCGCAGGATAACGCACGAGACCCTCGGGCACACGGCCGCACGATGAGAAGACATGCGGGGTAGGGATGACATCACGCCACGCACGCGACGGGATGCTGAACTGTGCCTTCACCTCGTCTCCGAACCACGATCGGGTCGACCTGCCACCGGGTCTGAGCGACGCCGTCGAGGCGCTCACCCTCGACCACGGACCGGCACTCACGTTCACCGTCGAACCCGAGCCCGAATCGGTCACCTTCGCCCGGCATTTCACCAGGACCACCCTCGAGCGCTGGGACATGAACTACCTCGTCGATGACGTGGGTCTCGTCGTCACCGAACTCGTCACCAACGCGCTGCGGCACAGCCTGCCGCCCCGGCTGGCCGAGCCCGCCGGCACGATCCAGCTGCGCTTGATCTGGCAGGCTCCGTACCTGCTGTGCGGCATCCAGGACGCCGGCCAGGAGCTGCCCAGGCGGCGAGAGCCCGACTTCGTCGGCGAGACCGGCCGCGGGCTCCACATCGTCGAGTCGTTCAGCAGCATGTGGGGATGGGCCCGCCTCACGGGCGGCAAGGTCGTGTGGGCGCTCTTCTGTCCTCCGGCCCGGGCCGATGAAGGCCCGATCCGGGCGGCGCACGGCTGACCCGCGTACGGCCGACCGGCGTACGGCGGCGGTTCGGTCACCGGCGAGCGTCTCGCGGCCGGGCGCGTCAAGGGCCGGCTGCGCCATCGCCGGCACGCCCCAAGGGTTACGGCCGGACGGCGATTGACCAGATGTGGCAGACCCGGTGTGCGACGCATTGACATGAACTGTCTCCGGGATCACGCTGGCGCAGCCCCCCGCTGATCACCGCTCCTGGAGGCGCGATGAAGCGTGCGTCAATCTCCCTGTTCGCCGCGGCGGCGCTGCTGGTCGGCACCTTCGGGTCCGCTCCCGCGAACGCGGCGCCGAAGCCCCCGGCCCCACCGCGCGGCGCGGTCGACGTCTACACCGCTGACCTCACCACCGACCAGCTCAAGATCTTGAACACCGCCGGCCTCGACCACGAGGACGTCGCGGTCGGCAAGACCGAGCGCGGCAGGACACGCGTCGAGGTCATCATGAACAGCACGCAGGTATCGACGCTCGGGAAACTGGGGGTCCCCCTGCAGCTCAAGATGGTCAAGGGGAAATCCGCGGCCCAGCGGGCGGCCGCCGCGGCCCCGGCCGTCTTCCGGCCCTACAGCGGCGCCGGGAACATCCGCGAGGAGATCGTCAAGCTGGCCGCCGACCATCCGTCGATCGCGAAGGCGGTCGACATCGGCACCACGGGTCAGGGCAAGCCGATCACCGCGGTACGGGTGAGCAAGGGGGTCGCGAAGCTCAAGGACGGGCAGCGGCCCGCCGTGCTCTTCCAGGCCACCCAGCACGCGCGGGAGTGGATCACTCCTGAGATGGTGCGCAGGCTGCTGCATCACTTCGTCGAGGGCTACGGCGCCGACCGGGAGCTGACGAAGATCATCGACACGACGGACGTGTGGTTCCTGCCCGTCGTCAACGTCGACGGCTACGACCTGACCTTCGAGGACGGCTTCCGGCTGTGGCGCAAGAACTTGCGCGACAACGACGGCGACGGTCAGCTCAGCGACCAGGACGGCGTCGACCCGAACCGCAACTTCCCTTACAGGTGGGGATACGACAACGAAGGCTCCTCGCCCAATTTCGCGGGCGAGACCTACCGGGGGCCGAGCGCGGGTTCGGAGCCCGAGACCAAGGCGCAGATAGGCCTGGTCAAGCGGGTCAGGCCGAAGTACATCATCAACTACCACTCGGCCGCCGAACTCCTGCTGCACGGCGTCGGCTGGCAGGCCCTCACCAGAAGCCCGGACGACGTCATCCACGACGCGCTCCTCGGCGACATCGACCACCCGGCGGTCCCCGGCTACACCCCCGAACTCGGCGCCCAGCTCTACACGACGAACGGCGAGACCGACGGGCACATGGACAACACCTTCGGCGCGCTGAGCATCACGCCCGAGATGTCCACCTGTGTGACCGCTTCGAACGTCGACCCCGACGACGCCTGGGAGCCTGCGGACTGCGGATCGGGCTTCGAGTTCCCCGACGACGAGACGCTGATCCAGGGCGAGTACGCGAAGAACGTCGCGCTCGCCGTCGCCACCGCGAAGTCCGTGCACGACCCGGACGACCCGGTGTCTCCGGTCGGCCGCACCGTGCCCGACTTCGAGGTCGACAAGTTCAGTGCCTCCTTCGGTTCGTCGCAGAAGGCCGCCTCCGTCATCCGCCGGTCGCTGCGCGACAAGACCATGAACTACAAGATCAACCGTGGCCGTACCCGTACCAGCGACGTCCGGGAGTGGCAGGGCGGCGAGCGGTTCGGCGACGAGAACGACGAGTACTTCGCGGAGTACCGCGGCACGGTTTCCGGCCAGCGCCCCGGTGACCGGGTCGAAGTGTGGTTCAGCGGCACCGAGCGGCACGGCGGCAAGGTGCAGAGCGAGCACTTCACCTACACCGTGCGCAACCAGAACGGCGCCGAGGTCCTGGTGATCGCCGACGAGGACTACAAGGGTGTCAACCCGATCTACCCGGCCGGCACGAACGCTCCGAAGTACGCGCAGCAGTACGTGGACGCGATCAAGGCCAACAAGGTCAAGCCACTGGTGTGGGACATCGACAAGGACGGTGTGCCTCACGATCTCGGCGTGCTCAAGCACTTCAAGGGAGTGGTCTGGTACCTCGGCGAGAACCGGCTGACGCAGGACGCGGCCGACGACCCGGTCCAGACATTCGCCGGGCCGTTCCCCGACTCTCAGGTCGCCGATCGGGCGCTACAACTCGTCCTGAACGTACGGTCGTATCTCAACGAGGGCGGCAAGCTGCTCTACACGGGTGAGACGGCCGGCTACTACGGGCCGCTCTACCAGGCCAACGGCGGAGGCATCTACTACGGCCTCAAGGGACACCCCGAGCGGCCCTGCGTCATCACGAGCAACCCCCGCGACGACTGCGAGCTCCTGTCGGACGACTTCACGCAGTACTACCTGGGCTCGTACGACCGTGCGGTGGTCCGGAACCCGACCGGCTTCACCGGGACCGGGCCACGGTTCGGCGGCGTCACCGCCGACTTCGGCGGCGCGCCGGCCAACCCGCTGAACGAGGCGGGCGGCCTCCAGGTGACCAGCACGGTCCTCCCGACGGCGCAGTTCCCGCAGTTCAGGAGCTGGAAGGCGGGCGACTATCTCGGGGCGGCCGGGCCGTACGAGCCGTACGAGGGCGCCTGGTACCTCACCGGGACGCACGAGGACTCGTTGTACCGGCGGCTGACCCGCACGATCGACCTGTCATCGGTCACCGCCGCGCAGGCACCCGCCCTGCAGGCGCAGATCGCGTACAGCACGGAACTGGGCTACGACCACGTGCTCCTGGAGGCGCACACCGTCGGCGCGGAGGACTGGACCACACTGCCCGACAAGAACGGGCGGACCCAGACCACCGTCCCGACCGAGTGCGAGGCGGACTTCTTCCTGGACATGCACCCGTTCCTGGGTCACTACCTGACCGGCGGCAACCCCTGTGGCAACACGGGTTCGAGCGGCGCGTGGAACTCGTTCACCGGGTCGTCGGGCGGCTGGGTGCCGGTGGCCTTCGACCTTTCGGCGTACGCCGGCAAGAAGGTCGAGGTGTCGATCGCGTACGTGAGCGATCCGTTCACCGGTGGCACCGGGCTCTTCGTCGACGACACCAGGGTCACCACGTCGGGCGGCCAGATCGACGCGGAGGGATTCGAGACGGGTCTCGGCCCGTGGGCGATCCAGGGAGCACCGGCCGGCAGCCCCGGCAACATCAGCGAGTTCGTCCGGTCCCAGGCCCTGATCGACTCCGTCTCGGCGGTGGCCACACCGGACTCGCTGACCTTCGGATTCGGACTCGAACAGGTGAAGACACCGGCCGAGCGCAACCTCCTCATGGGGCGGGCGCTCAAGCACCTGCTCGACTGACCTTGATCGAAGCCGGTCACCGACCGGCCGGCTGAGAAGGCTCCAAGGGCCGCCCCCACGGGGGCGGTCCTTGGCGTGTGACCAGCGTCACGGCACGCTTTGACAACTCTTGACCCCCCGCTTGCGTCTTTGTAGGTGGGGACGCGCGAGAACGGTCGAGAGGCCGGTGCAACGATGCCTCGCTCCCCATGCCCTTGGTTCAGAGCTTATGTCTGTTTTGTCCGATTTTTGGTATGTTGAGGCCGTGGGTGCGCCATCTCCACCCCTGCGCACCGTCTCATGACCCGGCCGACGAGCCCGATGTGATCGGCGAGGGCATCCCCGTACAAGGGCGGATCATCCGCCCAGCCAAGGAGTTACGGAGCGATGACGATGACTGTCGCCATGCCTACCCGCCAAATGGACGTCGAGCGCTATGAACGCGACGTGCTGCCCCTGATCAGCCCTCTCTACGCCAGCGCGGTGCGCATGACGCGCAACAGCGCCGACGCCGAGGACCTCGTGCAGGAGACCCTGGCCAAGGCGTACGTGAACTTCCACCAGTTCAAGGAAGGCACGAACCTCAAGGCCTGGCTGCACCGGATCCTCACCAACAACTTCATCAACACCTACCGCAAGAAGCAGCGTGAACCGCAGCGGACCGGCTCCGAGGAACTGGAGAACTGGCAGCTCACGCGAACCGAGTCGCACAGTGCCGGACTGCGTTCCGCCGAGGCCGAGGCCCTCGACCGGATGCCCGACTCCGAGATCCTCACAGCGCTGCGATCACTGCCCGACGAGTTCCGGCAGGCCGTCGTGCTCGCCGACATCGAGGGTTACCCCTACAAGGAGATCGCTCAGATGATGGGCACGCCCATCGGCACGGTGATGTCCCGTCTCCACCGTGGTCGCAAGCAGCTCCGCGTGCTGCTCGCCCACCACGATCACGCCCTCGCCGCCTGAGCCGGAGCCGCCCCGCCGGGCCCGGATCGGCGACCCGTCCCGGTCGCCTCACCGCCCCCGTCCCCCTCGCCCCCGTGCGCGACGCCACCGGCTATGCCGGGGGACGAAGATGACGCATGAGCTGCTCATAACGCTGCCATCCCTCGGATGACCGGCCGTCGCCGAGTTCGAACCACATCACGGCCGACCCGGGGTCCCCGATCGGCCGCCCGGGGACCCCAGGAGGGGCCGACCCCATTCCCATCTCCGCGCCCACCGCCATGCCGATCGGCGCCGGGGCGCCCATCCATCGCGGCTCCGTCGTGAGATCGGGACGCCCGGGGCTCAGCTGCGCGAACAGCGACGCCAGCCGGTGCTCGGCGGCCACCGTGCCGATCAGCGTGGACAGGTTCGAGACCGGTGGCGGATCGGCCGCCGAGAATCCGAACACCAGCGTCCCCGCCTCTTCAGCACCCCCCTGCTCCGAGGTGAGCAGCATGGTCCCGACCATCGTGCGGTGCTGTTCGGCCGGCGGTGTCCCGCCGTTCTCACCCGCGTCCGGTCCCGTCCCGTCACCGGCCGCCGGCCGGCCGCCGACGACCGCGAGCCAGGTGGCGCGGGGCGAGCGCCGCCGGATGAGCCCGTTCATCTCATCCAGGCTCCACAGGTTCGCGGCCGGTTCGGCCGTCCCCCAGCCGAGCGGCGGATGCCCGGTGAACAACCGGCACAGATGGGCCACCACGCCACCGAGAACATCACCAGAGCCATGCCTGATCCGGAACGTCAATGTCAGCTGGGCGCCGACCGGCCCGGTCGAACGCGTGGTGTAACCGGGAGCGTAGTCGCGCGCCTCGGGCACCGGGCTGAACGCCGCGCCGTCCCAGCGCAGCGGGCGGCCGGTCAGACCGTCGTAGTAGCCGCCACCGTCGCGGACCACCCAGAGCGATGTCGGCCCGGTCAGCACGAGCTTCAGCGGCAGCGACAGCCTGGAGCCCACCGGCGTGACGATCTGCAGTCCACGCCCGGACTCACCGCATACGCGCAGTGCGTCGGCCAGCCACTGGTTGAACGCCACCACCGGCCGGTCCCACAGGACCACCATCGCCTCGCGGGTGAGCGCGTCGACCGCAGGTGATGAGTTCATGGCCTCGCCTCCGCTCGGCGGCTCGGCGCGGCGCTCATGATCGCGCCTTTCCGGCCCAGACCGTGCCGCCCCGCCAATGGACCAGATCATCGGCGAACCGCCGGGCGATGCGTTCCGCCTCCGGAAGATCGGCGGCGGCCCGGACGTCGACCCACCAGACCGGCACACCGACCCGGCCGGACAGCTCGGGGCCCAGCAGGCGTTCGACCTCTCCCGGCACGTTGATCAGCACTGGCACCTCGATGGAGACGATCAGGCGGCCGGTCGGATCGTACAGGTGGGTGATCCCGCCTTCCAGCTCGTGCATCCGCAGCTCCTCGCCGAAGGCGAGCATTCCGTCGATCACGGTGCGGACGTCCGGCTGATTGCGCACCAGCGCAACGATGTCGCAGGTCAGCGTCCTCATCTCCCCTGATCGAAACGGCGGCAGTCTAGCTGCGACCCGCCCCTGGCTGAAGTCATTTGCGATCAAACCGCGGCGGATCGCATGAACGTCTCCGCGGCGATCCGCGTCACCGCCGCCCGGGTGGCCCCGGCCAGCCGCCTGCCCTCGATCGCCGTGCCGGCCGCAACGTGCCGGTCGTACGGCATCTTGATCACGGTCATGCCGCCCACGCTCAGCATCTGCTCCGCGCGCTCGAAGTCGGCGTCGGCATGCGGTGAGTGGGTCACCAGCACGATGATCGTGCGCGGCAGCAGCGCCTCGAAGCCGTTCACCGCGTACCAGTCCAGGGCCCCTCGAGCGCTCATCGCTCCGTCGACGGTGCCGGGGGCCACGAGGATCTGGCTGTGCGCGGTGGCGAGGATCCCACGCTGCAGCGCCGTGACGATACCGGCCCCGCAGTCGATCACCGCCACGGAGAAGTAACGGCTGAGCCCGGCCGTCGCCGTGCGGAAGGTGTCCAGATCGAGTTCCGCACCGATCCGGCCGCCGGCGGCCGCGGACAGCACCCATGCCCCGTCACCGGTCTGCGCCAGATAACCCGCGGCCTCTTCCCAGGTGCTCGGTCGCGCGGCCGCCACATCGTGCACCGACCGTTCCGCGTGCACTCCGAGCCGAAGCGGCAGCGACCCGAGGCCCGAGTCCGCGTCGACCGCGAGGACCCTGTCCTCGCGGAGCTGCGCGAGGACCGTCGCGGTGAGCGCCGCGACGGTGGTCTTGCCGGACCCGCCGCGCAAGCTCATGACCGCGATCTCGCGGCAGGAGGTCACCGGCTGACGGACCAGGGCGGTCATCTCCCCAAGTTCTCGGCCACCGCCGACGGTGGAGCCGCCGAAGGCCTTCCGCACGCCCTGGCTCATCCGGCGCCTGAGCGGATCACCGTGCCTGCTGCGGCGAACCAGATCGACGCGCTGCGGCTGCGGCCCGAGACCCTGCGGCGACGGGAACCCGGCCCGGGGCGGCTGCTCCAGCGGCTGCGCCGGATGGGCCGGATGCGCCGGGAAGGCGGGCGGCGGCGGGTCTGCGGACCACGCGGCGGCATCCGCGGGATCCGCCTGCCGGGCGGAACCGTTCGGATGTGGTGCCTCTGCGGGCGGCGTACCCGTCAGGTCGAACCGGGACAGCCGCTGGAAGGTCACCGTGTCGCGACGGCCGCCCGGCGGCGGCTTCGGCCGCGCCGGTGGCACTGGCCGCGGTGGCTCTGGCTGTGACGGTTCTGGCTGCGGCGGCGCTGGCTGCGGCTGGAGTTGTGCCGATTCCGGCTGCGGCGGTTGCAGCCTCGGCAGCAGCGCCGGCGGCAGCGGTGGCTGCTCCGGCTGCGGCGGCGGATCATGTCGCGGCTCGACGGACGGCTCGGGAGCCGGAGCCGGAGCCTGAACCGGAACCGGGGTGACCGGCGGCGGGCTCGGGGGTTGCGGAGCCGGGGCCGGGGCCGAGCCGAGGCCTGCATCAGCACCGAAGCCCGAGCCAGGGCCGGGGCCCGGCGCCGCTTCGGCGACCGGAATGGGGGCCGCGGGTTGCCCGGGCAACGGCTGCACTCTGATGGGGCGGGTCGGCACCGCGTCGACGACCGGGGGCTGCGCACTGGCGCCCAGATCGGGAGCCGGGCCGAACGCCGCACCCATCGACGTGACGAGGCCTGCCCCGGAAACACCGAGGTCACGGAGTACGACGTGCTGCCATTGCTGGTCGGACACGCGTTCCCCTCTCGATGCTCGAGCGTGCGGGCTCAGGCCCGGGGTGCCGCTCGATCCTATCTGGGCTTCGACCGATCGTTGCGCCCGGCGGTTCCCCCTTCCCGTCATCCGGGAAGCCTCGTGGCCGACCGGATTGCGGGCTCACCCCCCGAAGCCGACACGGAGCGGCCGAATACCACCCTCCTTTACGGGTAGGGCGCGCATGACCCGGAAAGGAGCGGCGGTGGCCCCGACGCCGGACGGGTGCGACGTCCCCCGGCATCGGCAGGACACCGCGGCACTAGCGAAGAGGGCGACTGACGGTGGACGAGCGAGGCCTGCCGACGTGGCAGATCACCCTGCCGGAGCGGGTGCGGCGGCCCAGCCGGGACAACGGTCGGGATAACGTTCGAGACGTGTCCTACGCCGAGGCTCCCTCCGTCATCACCAACGAACTGGCCGTGGAGATCGCCCGGCTGGGAGTGGTCCGTGACTCCTCCGAGGTGGGCACGCTGCGCCGGGTCACCGACCTTGCGGCGCGGGCGGTTCTCGGCTGCGCCGGCGCGACCACCGTGCGATGGACGCTCTCGCGACACGGAGCCGCCCACAACGCGGTCAAACCGCGGATGGCCGCGGCGAGCCATCCCGACCTCGCCGAGCTGATCGACGTCCAACTCGATCGTGGCGAGGGCCCGATCTTCGACGCCGTGTCCGGGCGTGTGCCCGTGAGCTGCGAGGACACCCTCTCCGAAACCCGCTGGCCCGTCCATACCGCGGCCATGCTGCGACGAGGCGTCCGGTGCTTCACCACCACCGTGCACGAGACCGGGGACATGTTCGTGACGCTGTCGCTGTACGGCGTCATGCCCGGTGCCCTCGATCCCGGCCAGTTCGCGATGGCCGAGCTGCTCGTCGCGCAGGGCGGGGCGGCGGTCTCCAACACCCGGGAGTACGACGACGCGCAACGTACCGCCGTGCAACTGCGGCAGGCGGTCGCCGCCCGAGCGGTCGTCGACCAGGCCAAGGGGATCCTCATGCACGCGATGGGCTGCGACGCCGACACCGCCTTCGCCGAGCTCCGGCGAATCTCGCAGACCCGGCACATGAAGCTCACCTCGATCGCGCAGCGGATCGTTGCCCGCAATGAGCTTCCTGACATTCCATGACCTTCGCGCGGATAGCATGCACTCGGGCCGCCTGACCCGACGTTCCTGCTAGAGGATTCCCGAATGTCAGATCAACTCGAGCCCGAAGTGCTCATGCGCGAGATCAGCGGGCTCGCAGATCGCCTGGGCGAGCTGCGGCAGGCCGCGGCCATGCCCGAGCCCGATCTGCGCACCATGCTCGACGCCGCACTCGTCGAGCTGGATCTGGCCCTTTCGGCCCTCCGTACCGTCGGCGCGGGGCACGCCTCGGCGGGCGGCAGGACCACGGCCGCCGAGTCCGAGCGCAGGGTGCTGCGCACGGTCTTCCAGGACGCACCGGTGCCGCTCTTCCTGATGGACCGCGACGGCGGCGTACGCCGGGTGAACCAGCAGGCCGCCCTACTCCTCGGCACGTCGGCCGGTTATGTGGCCGGCAAGCCGTTCATCGTCTTCTGCGATCTGTCCACCCGGGCCGCCCTGCGCTCACAGCTGGCCGCCGTCGTGCGCACGGGAGAGCGCCGCCAGACCACCGTGCGGTTCCTGAGCAAGCCGAGGCCCCTGAAGGCCGTCGTCACGCTCGCCCGCGCCTGGATCCGCGGCGAGCCCGAACCGCTGGTCGTGGCCGCGGTCACTCCCCTCAGCGGCCGGCTGCCGGATCCGCAGCCGCCCGAGCGGCTCACCGCGGGCGACGAGGCGGCCGCCGCCGTCGTGCACCGCATGGACGTACTGGCCAGTGCGAGCGAGCTGCTGCTCACCGAGCCGCTCTTCAACGAGGCGGTGGCGATACGCCGCTGTGCCCGGCTCCTCCTCGCCGAGCTGGCCGACTGGGTGATCGTGGATCTGGCGGGTCGCACCGGGTTCCGCCGCCAGTTGGTGTTCGGGCCCGACGACGACCGCTGCGACGAGATCATCCAGTCGCTCGAAGCGGTGGATCCGCAGCCCGGCACCCTGCCCTACACGGTGTACAGCACCCGCCAAACGGCGGTGCACGCGCACGTGGAGGACCTCGACATGCTCGGCGCCGCGGCCGACGGCACGTCCGCGTGCGTGCTGATGGGCGCGACGTCCGTGCTCAGCGTGCCGATCGAGGACGGCGAGAAGAGCCTCGGCGCCATCACACTGACCTGCGGAGGTGAGAACGGGCCGTTCGACCTGCTCGATCTCGGCGTCGTGCAGCGGCTCGGCCGCCATCTGGCGCTGGTGATCCGCGCCGCCCGCATGTACCGCCGGCGTGCCGCCGTCGCCGACACCCTCCAGGCCAGCCTGCTCCCCAGCCACCTGCCCAAGGTGCCGGGGATCGACCTGGCCGCCCGCTATCTCGGCGCCACCAACGGCGAAGAGGTGGGCGGGGACTTCTACGACGTCTTCGAGACCACCTCGGGCGGCTGGAACTTCGTGCTCGGAGACGTGTGCGGCAAGGGCGAAGAGGCGGCCGCGGTCACCGCCACCGCCCGGCACGGCATCCGGCTGCTCTCCCGGTTCCACCAGGACCCCGGCGAGGTGCTGACCATGGTCAACGAGGCCCTGCTCAGCGAGGAGCGGTTCGTCACCGCCGTGCTCGTCGGCCTGAACGCCGAAGGCGACCGGACGGCGACCGTCAGCACCGCGGGCCATCCCCCGCCCATCCTCGTCCGCTCCGACGGCGTCGTCCGCATCGCGAGCTGTGGAGGCGTGCCGCTCGGCGTGTTCGACGACTTCAGCCCCGGTAAGGAGTCCATCGACCTGCGCGAGGGCGACACGCTCCTGCTGCACTCCGACGGAGTCCTCGACACGGTGGACGTCCAGGGTGAGCGGTTCGGCCAGGAGCGGCTGATCGAGGTGCTCGCCGCCAACAGCGCCAACCCGGCGAGCGAGATGCTGCTGGCCGTGGAGCACGCCCTCATGAACTTCTGCGACGGCGATCTGCGCGATGACCTGTCGGTTCTCGCCGTCCGCGTCCTCCCGCAGACACCCCTGTAGACGCCGCGGGCCGAAACCTATTCTGCGGATTCAGGTTTGGCGGGCACCGGTTATGGCAAGATGACAGTCATAGGTGCCTAAGAAGCAGGCACAACCCCATGGGACACGTGTGTGTCCGGTGAAGAACCTGGGAGTTGTGCATGCGAGGCATCGACGCGATCTCAAGCGGCCAGGTGGCCGCTGATCACTGCGCGCGGGTCGCGCCTCAACACAGCCGATCAATATCGCCGGTCTCACAGCTGCGTCTGCTGCTGAGGTCGGCCGCTGCCGCATACCCCAGGCACTGCCGTACGGCGCCCCACTCCATTGACTCTTCGCGAGGTTACCCCCAATGAAGATTGCCATGATCTCCTTGTTCGCCAACCCACTCGTCGCCGACGGTTCTGGGCACAGCGTCCACGTCGCCGAGCTCGCTCGTGAGCTCGGCCGTGAGGGTCACCACGTCACCGTCTACATCCGCCGGCAGGACTCCGAGGCCAGGGACAAGGTCCGGCTCGGTCCCGGTGTGACCGTCGAGCAGGTCACCGCCGGCCCGACGCGCCGGCTGGGCGCCGACGAGGTCCTGGCCCACGTCGCCGAGTTCGGGCGCCACCTGGCCCGGCGGTGGGAGGACACCCGGCCCGACGTCGTCCACGCGTTCTTCTGGACGAGCGGGCTCGCCGCCCTCTCGGGAGCGAAGGACCTGGACATCCCGGTGGTGCAGACCTACCACACCCTCGGCCTGGAGCAGCCGCGGCCCCGAGCCGCCGACCACACCGGCCACGTGCAGCGCATCCGGCTGGAGAAGGCGATCGGCCTCACCGCCGACGCGGTGATCCCCACGTGCGATGCAGAGGCCGACCAGCTCCTGCGCATGTCGGTGCCGCGGTCCCGCATCGAGGTCGTGCCGACGGGCGTCGATGTGGACCAGTTCACCCCGCAGGGCCCGGCGTACCCACGCGGCGAGAGGCGGCGGCTGCTCGTGCTGTCCGACCTGAACGAGCGCGAGGACGTCGGTACCGCCATCAAGGCCCTCGCCCGCATTCCCGGCACCGAGCTGGTCATCGCCGGCGGCCCGCCCCGCGAGGAGCTGGAGACCGACGAGGCGGTGCACCGGTTGACCGTGATCGCCAAGGAGGCCGGCGTCGCCGACCGGGTCACCTTCCTCGGCCAGGTCGAGCACAAGAACGTGCCGCGGCTGCTGCGCTCCGCCGACGTCCTGCTCACCCTGCCCTGGGCCAAGACCTTCGGCATGGTGCCGCTCGAGGCGATGGCCTGTGGCGTGCCGGTCGTGGCGACCGATGTGGGCGGCAACTCCGACAGCATCATCGAGAACGTGACCGGTGTGCACGTGCCGGCGCGACGGCCGATCGAGGTGGCCAGGCGGGTCCGCACTCTGCTCGCCGACCCGACCCAGCTCAACGCCCTGGGCATCGCGGCGGCCGACCGGGCGCGCTCCCGCTACTCGTGGCCGCGCGTGGCCGGCGAGACGGCCAAGGTCTACCAGAAGGTGATCGAGCGCCGGACCCTTCGCGACGCGGTCGCCGAACTCCCCGGGTGACGAAGCGGCGCTGACGTCGAACTCGGGCGCCGTCGCACTGGCCTACTCCACGGCAGTGCGACGGCGCTCGTCATGTACTTTCCGGAGTCTTCCAAGCTGCGGCGCGCTCAGCAGAAGCCAGCGAAGCAGGACCGGCCGGGCGCCTCGGCCTCAGTAGGACTTGCCGAAGAGCAGCCGCTTGCCGTAGGCGCTCGGACGGTCGCACCTGACGCACTCACCGGACTCCTCCGGAGCCTCCAGCGGAATGCAGCGCGGCGTCGCGGCGGTGTCGGCCTTGATCTCGTCCTCGCACTCGCTGCGGCCACAGTGGAACGCCCGGGCCCAGCCGCCGCTCACCTGCTCGGCGAAGGCGTCCCAGGAGTCGACCGTGGCGATGTGCTCATCGCGGAACGTCTCGGCCCGCCGCAGCAGGAACTCCTGGAACTCCTCCAGGATGCCCGGCAGCAGCGCCGCGGCCTCGTCGAGGCGGAGGGGCTCCTTGCCCTGCCCCTCGACCGTCGGTAGCCGCCTGGCCAGCGTGACGACCCCGCCCTCGAGGTCACGGGGGCCGAGCTCCAGCCGGACCGGCACGCCGCGCATCTCCCAGTCGTTGAACTTGAAGCCGGGCGACAGCTGGGGACGGTTGTCGTCGACGTGCACCCGGATGCCCGCCCGCTTGAGCTCGGCGCCGAGCTCGCGCGCCGCCGCTCCCGTGCGCTCGGCCACCTCGCCTCGGCCGATCGGGACGATCACCACCTGGTACGGGGCCAACCGGGGCGGCAGCACGAGGCCCTTGTCGTCGCCGTGGGTCATGACGACGCCGCCGATCATGCGGGTGCTCATGCCCCAGGACGTCGTGTGGGTGAGGGTGAGCTGCCCGGCCTCGTCCTGGTACTGGATCTCGAAGGCCTTGGCGAAGTTGGTACCGAGGTAGTGCGAGGTGCCGGACTGCAGAGCCCGGCCGTCGCGCATCATGCCCTCGATCGTGTAGGTCCGCACGGCGCCCGCGAACCGCTCGCCGGGCGTCTTCTCCCCCGCCACGACGGGGATCGCGGCGAGGTCGCGCGCCACACCGGCGTAGGCGTCGAGCGCCCACATCGTCTCGCGCATCGCGTCTTCCTCATCGGCATGGGCGGTGTGGCCCTCCTGCCAGAGGAACTCGGTGGTCCGCAGGAACATCCGCGGGCGCATCTCCCAGCGGACCACGTTGGCCCACTGGTTGAGCAGCAGCGGCAGATCACGATGCGAGTCGATCCACTTCGCCATGTACTCGCCGATGACGGTCTCGGAGGTGGGCCGCACGATCAGCGGCTCCTCGAGCTCCTTGCCGCCCGCCACCGTCACCACGGCGAGCTCGGGCGAGAACCCCTCGACGTGCTCCGCCTCGCGCTTGAGGTAGGACTCCGGGATGAACATCGGGAAGCAGGCGTTCTCGTGCCCGGCTTCCTTGATCCGCCCGTCCAGGTCCGACTGGATCAGCTCCCAGATCCGGTAGCCGTACGGCCGGATGACCATCGTGCCCCGCACCGGCCCGCGATCGACGAGCTGCGCCCGAAGAACGAGCTCGTTGTACCAGGCGGAGAAGTCCTCGCTCTGTGGTGTAACGCCTTCCCGACTCACCCCCGAGAGATTACTCGGTCGGCGCCCCTGCGGCCGCCACTCCGGCTAGAGAGCAAGATCGAAAGCGATCTCCACCTCGTCCGCGAGCTTGAGCGCGCCGAAGAAGGCGGAGTACGGCTTGATGCCCCACTCGCTCTGCGTGATGGTGGCGCCGCCGCGCAACCGGTCATCGGCCACCGCCGCCCGGATCGTGACAGGCCGGGTGACATCCATGATCGTCAGGTCGCCCTCGATCGTGAGGTCCGCGGGCGTGCCCGTGACACGGGAGGACCGGAAGGTGATGGTCGGATGGCGGTCCGTGTGCAGGATCTTCTCGCGCAGGGTGCTCTGGATCTCACCGCGATCGCCGCCGGTCAGCGGCTTGACGCCGCCGGTGCCCTCTCGCACCTCCAGTGAACCGGCGTCCACCGAGACCGCCACCGATGACGCCGTGGGGTCCGCCGGGACGACCTCGATCGTCCCCTCCCACCGCGCCGGCTCGAGCGTGAGATCGTGCCCGGCCCGCCGGCCCATACCGGTCCGGCCCGTCTTGACCAGCAGGTGGCCCGTCTCGGGTCCGACCTTGTGCGTGCCCTCGTTCAGCGTCATACGCCGACGTTACGTCCGGCCGGGCGACCTGACCACCGATCCGGCGTCCCGCGTACGGGATTGTGCGTACGGTGTCCCCCGTCGGAGCGGCGCCTCAGCGGTGCCGGGCGCCGGCGCGCAGCCGCTCCGGGTCGACCTCGCGGTCGGGCCACCTGCGCAGGTACTCCGTCTCGAGCGCGGCCGAGCGCCGCGTGTGCTCGTCCAAGGCCTGGTCGGCCGCGTGCCGCAGCGCCTCGAGCCGGGTCTCGTGCAGGTGACCGAGCTCGCGCATCAGATCCTCGTCGCTGAGCTCGCCCGGATCCACTCCGAAGGTCATGGCTTCCCCTCTCGTCGCCTTACGAGAGGGGAGTACCCCGCCAGACCCCGGCAAACATGTGCCGGTGCGGCACTTACTTGCCAGTGGCGTTGGTGTATTCCTTGATGACCTCGGCGGGATCGCCGTCCATCCGGACCTGACCGTCGTCGAGCCAGATGACCCGGTTGCAGGTCTCCTCGATGACGTCGAGGTTGTGCGCCACCAGGAAGACCGCGCCGGCGTCCCTGCGCAACTCCTCGATCTTGGCCTTGCTCCGGCGCTTGAACTTGGCGTCGCCGGTCGCGAGGGCCTCGTCGATCAGCAGCACGTCGTGCGTGCGGGCGGCCGCGATCGCGAAGCGCAACCGGGCGCCCATGCCCGAGGAGTACGTGCTCATCGGATACTGGATGAAGCCCGGCTTGAGATCGGCGAAGTTCACGATCTCGTCGTACTTCTCCTTGGTCTCCTGCGGGGACAGGCCCATGGCGAGGCAGCCGAGAACGATGTTGCGCTCGCCCGTGAGGTCCTTCATCAGGGCCGCGCTGACACCGAGGAGCGACGGCTGCCCGTCGGTGTAGACGCCGCCCCGGTGCGGTGGCAGCAGCCCCGCTATCGCCTTGAGCAGCGTGGACTTGCCGGACCCGTTGGTGCCGATGATGCCCACCGCGTCACCCCGGTAGGCGATGAACGAGACGCCGCGAACGGCGTGGATCTCCTTCATCTGCGGCCGGTTCTGGCGCTTGATCACCCGCATCAGCGCGGTGGCGGCCGAGCCCTTGTCGCCGCCCCCGCCGTACACGCGGTAGACGATGTGCAGGTCGTCGACCACGACGATCGGATCCCGGGTCTGGTCGATCACGACCTCGGGCTGCTCGATGTCCTGCCTGCGCTTGTCGGCGTTCCCCACGGGCTTTCTGGTCTTTTCCTTGACGTCAGCCACGGCCGTACCTCTCCTCGGCGCGGTAGAAGTACCAGAATCCCCCCATGAATGCGACCACTGCCCAGCCGAGGCCGTACAACCACAGGTGGTGGTGGGTCCAGCCCTGCCTGGCGAGGTCACTCCGGTACGACCCCAGCAGCGACGTCCGGACGAGCTCGACGTACACCGAACCGGGGTTGAACTCCAGGAGCTTGCCGATCAAGGGGTGGCCCTTTGTCTTCTCTGCGGTCATGAAGAAGATGCCGGAGGCGTAGAACCACGTCCGCAGGATGAACGGTAGCAGTTGCTGGATGTCGCGTACGAAGGCGCCCATCCGCGCGATGACCAGGCTGGCCCCGATGTTGAAGACCAGCTGCATCAGCAACGCGGGCACGAGGAGCAGCCAGTGCCAGGTCGGCAGTTCGCCGAAGCCCACCACGATGACGACCAGCACGCCCATCGCGACGAGCAGGTGCTGCAACTCCACGATCACGAAGGCGAACGGGAGCGACGCCCTCGGGAAGTGCAGCGCCCGGATCAGCGAGAGATTGTTGCCGATCGACTTGGCGCCCGCGATCATCGACCGCTGGCAGAACGAGAAGACGAAGACGCCCGTGACCAGGAAAGGGATGTAGTCGGTCACGCCCCGCTTCTGCTGCAGCAGAACCCCGAAGATCAGGTAGTAGATGAAGGCGTTGAGCAGCGGGGTCAAGACCTGCCAGAGCTGTCCCAGCCTGGAGCTGGTGTACATCGACATGCTCTTGGACGAGGCGAAGTTCCAGATGAACGTACGCCGCTGCCAGACATCGCGTATATAACGGCCCAAGGGCGGGCGCGCCGCGCTCTGTGTCAGTCCGTACCGCGCGGCGAACTCGGCCAGGGATTCGCTGCTTTTCCCGTTGGGGGAAGGGGGCTTTGCGATCGCGCCGACCGGCTCGCCACCCGGGGGGCTGAGCCGTTCCGGGTGACTCATATCGCGAAGCCTATTGCAGTTGGCGGTGGCTCAGGCACGTTCCTCCTCATGTGGAGCCTGATCTGTGATCTTCGAAGGCATCATGTCCGATTCCACGGGGATAACAGGCGCATGTCGCTCACACGCACGTTGAACAAGCTCGACCGGCGGGCCTTCGAGGCCGTCGCGGAGGCGCACTTGCCCGGCTTCGAATCCGTCCTGCCCACCTTGTCGCGGGCCGCCGATAACTCGCTCCTGTGGTTCGGCACCGCGGCGGCGTTCGGGCTGAGCCGCAAGCCGCACCTGCGCCGAGCCGCCCTACGCGGTGTCATCGGCATCTCCGTCGCGAGCCCGATCGCCAACCTGGCGGGCAAGCACGCCTTCCGGCGCAAGCGCCCGATCCTCGACCTCGTACCGCAGGGACGGCGGCGCTGGGCCGTCCCGACCTCGCACGCCTTCCCGTCCGGGCACGCGGCCGCGGCGACGGCGTTCGCCACGGCGGTGGCCATGGAGGCACGGCCGAGGATCTCGCTGCCGATCGCCGGGCTGGCCGCCGCGGTCGCCCTTTCCCGCGTCTACACCGGGGCCCACTACCCCGGCGACGTACTGGCCGGCATCGGAATCGGCGCCGGCGCCGGGATCGCGACCCGGCTGGTCTGGCCGGCCCGTCCCTCGGTCTCGCACGTCGTACGGACGGGCGGGGTGGAGTGCGACTCCCCCACGATCACCGAGGACGGGCAGGGAATCGTCGCGGTGGTCAATCCGGACGCGGGGCCGGGGCCCTCGATCGCCGACACCATCGGCAAGCAACTGCCGGCCGCCGAGATCGTTGAGCTCGGTCCCGACGACGACGTGGCCTCGATCCTGGACAAGGCGGCCGGCCGGGCCGAGGTCCTCGCCGTCGCGGGCGGCGATGGCACCATGAACGCGGGTGCGCAGGCGGCGCTCAAGCACGATGTGACGTTGCTGCCGATCCCCGGCGGCACGCTCAACCGCTTCGCCCGGACGCTGGGCATCGAGACGGTGCCCGACGCCATCGCCGCCTACCGCAGCGGCTGCGTCACCCGCGTCGACGTCGGCCGGGTCGAGCAGCCCGACGGGGAGGACCTGGTCTTCCTCAACACGGCGAGTTTCGGCGCCTACACCGAGCTGGTCGACCGGCGCGAGCGGCTGGAGGACCGGCTCGGGAAGTGGCCCGCGCTGGCCGTCGCGGCGACCCGGGTGCTGCGGAACTGGGAGCCCGACGAAGTGGTGATCGACGGGCGGATCCGGCACGTATGGCTGGCCTTCATCGGCAACTGCGAGTATGGCACGCGGGGCACCACACCCACCTGGCGCCGGCGACTGTCGGACGGACGGCTCGACATCCGCCTCATCACCACCAGCGGCCCGTCGGGCCGGCTGCGGGCGCTCGCCGCGGTGCTGGTCGGACATCTCCGCCTGACGCCGGGCTACTCGGCCTGGCATGCGGGGGCGATGCGCCTGTCCGCGCCGGAGGGCCGGCTGCGCCTGGCCCGGGACGGCGAGACCTGTGAGGTACAGCCGTCGGTGGTCTTCGGCAAGCACCCCGCCGCGCTGCAGGTGTTCTGCCCGGTCTGAGCGTGCGGAGCCACCCGTGAACCCGAATCGGCCCGACTGATAGGTGTATGAGGACGACATCAGTCGCCACGAGTCCGAAGAGCGAAGAATGAGGTAGCCATGCCCGGCCGACCCCCGCTTCCGTACGACTTCCTGCCCGAGGTCGCGTCGTTCACCGTCACCAGCGACGATGTCGCCGACGGTGAGCAGATGGCGAACGCCCACGTGTTCGACGACTGGGGTTTCAGCGGTGAGAACCGCTCGCCGCACCTGCGCTGGGAGGGCTTCCCGGCCGAGACCAAGAGCTTCGCCGTCACGTGCTTCGACCCCGACGCGCCGACGGGCAGCGGGTTCTGGCACTGGGTGCTGTTCGACGTCCCCGCCGGGGTGACGGAGCTCCCCACCGGCAGCGGAACGGCCGACGCCAAGGCCGGCACGCAGGCCCGCAACGACTACGGGATCAAGGCGTTCGGCGGTGCGGCGCCGCCGCCGGGCACACCGCACCGCTACGCGTTCGCGGTGCACGCCCTCGGTGTCGAGCAACTCGGCGTCGACTCGGACACGAGCCCGGCGGTGGTCGGCTTCAACATCACCGCCAACACGCTGGCCCGCGCGCTGATCGTCCCTGTCTACGGTCACTGAGCCGCGGCTCTCCTCGCCGCACGCCGGTCATGGTGCATCGCCTGCCCCACGCTCATGGAAGTAAGCGGCGGTGGCCGCGAGGGCGTCGCCGAGAGGCGTGCGGCGGTAGAGCACGGCCCGCCCGCTCCGCGCGCGGGCCACGAGCCCGGCCGACCGCAGGATCGCGAGGTGGTCGCCCACGGCGCCGAGACTCATCCGCAGCCGCCCGCTGAGCTGCGTGGTGGTCGCGGGTTCGACGAGCGCCCGCAGCAGCCTGGCTCTCGACCTGCCGAGCAGCCGGTCGAGAGCCTCCGGCTCGCGCTCTCCGCCGTTCTCCCAGAGCGCGGCCGTGCCCCTGGCCGGATAGATCAGGGTGTACGGCCACGGCCGCTCCAGCTGGAAGCCGAGGGACTCGGGCGCGGCGAACACGGTGGGCACGAACAGCAGCCCCGTGCCGCCTGGCCGGAAGCGTTCTCCGTCGAGCCTGCTCTCGGCCTCGATCACGCCCTCGGCCGGGCGCCAGCGGACGCCGGGCGACAGGCCGGCGAGGGCCTCCGCCCAGCCGTACGCCGCGAGCCGTCCGGCGCGGTGCACCAGATCCTGCTCCAGGATCGACCGGAGCAGCGGCCAGTCCGGCTCCACCACGGCCCGCCACAGCGCCTCGAGGCCTCCAGCGAGCAGCCCGACGACGTCGGGCGCGTCGAGCACCGCCCGCACGTCCCCGGCCGGGGGCGTGACCCCCTGAAGATTACGGGCGAGTTCGTCGCGCGCCTGCCCTAGCGGGGTGGCCCGCACGACGGCGAGCTGGTCGGCGACGGTCTCGTTCGGCCCGTTCGGCGGCGGAGCGATGAAGTCGGCCCGGTAGTGACCGCGCGGAGTGCACAGGGCCGCCAGGGCGCGTACGGCCGGGTCGCGGCGGCACAGCCGCAGGTACGGGTCCACGGCGCGCGCCGTCCACGTCCGCAGGGAGGCGGAGTGGGCTCCGTGGGTCAGGACGAAGAGAACGGCGCCGACCTCGTGCAGCGGCGCGATGGCGAACCGGCTGGCCGCGACGTCCTGACGGGACACCTCGATGCGGATCATGTTACGCCTCCCGACGAAACATTAGCCCCGGCCACGACCACGGCCGACGATGCCCGCATGTCCATGACGAGTCCCGCGCGCTACCGCGATGTGTTCGCCTCGGCCGAGTTCCGGGTCCTCTTCGGCGTGCAGACGCTGCTCGTGCTGGGTGACACGGTCAAGATGCTGGCCTTGTCGGTGCTGGTCTACCAACGCACCGATTCACCGCTCGCGGCCGCCGTGGCCTACACCGCCGGCATCCTGCCGTACGCGGCCGGCGGGGTCCTGCTGCTGTCACTCGCCGATCGGGTGCGCCCGCGCACCCTGCTGGTGTGGTTCCACACGGCACGGTTCGCGGTCACCGGCCTGCTCGCCCTCGGCGGCCTGCCCATCCCGGTGGCGATCGGGCTGGTCGCACTGACCGGGCTGTTCGCACCGGTCGGCACGGCGGCCGCGAGCGGGCTGCTGCCCGACCTGCTGGACGGTGACGGGTACGTGCTCGCCCGATCCCTGCTCACCATGACCTCGGCCGGCGCGCAGATCGCCGGGCAGGCGGCGGGTGGCGTCCTGCTGCTGATGATCGAGCCGTACGGCGTGCTCTGGCTGGCGACCGCGAGCTGCCTGGCGGCCGCGGTGGCGGCCCGGTTCGGGCTGCGCGACCGCCCGGCCCGCGCGGAGCGGGCCGCCGTGTCCGCGGTGCGGGCCACGTGGCGGGGCAACCGGCGGCTGCTGGCCGACCCGATGATCCGCGGTCTGCTGCTCGGCCAGTGGCTGCCTATCTCGTTCGCTGTGGGGGCCGAGGGCGTGATGATCCCGTACGCCGCGAGCCTCGGCCGGCCTGGGGCCGCGGGCATCATGCTGGCCGCGGCGGCGGGCGGGATGTTCGCGGGGTCGTTCGTGCTGGGCCGGTTCGCCGGACCTGCCAGGCGCGAGCGGCTCACCCTGCCACTGGCGCTGCTGCCGGGCGCGTCCCTGTTGTTCTTCATGATGTCGCCCGGGCCGGTGGCCGCCTCGGTCCTCGCCGCCGTCTCGGCCTTCGGGTTCGCCTACGAGCTCGGCCTGCAGCGCCGGTTCCTCGCGGCCGCCCCGAAGGAGCAGCGCGGACAGGCGCTCGGGCTGGCCTCCACCGGGGTCATGTCCGGCCAGGCGCTGTGCATGGCGCTGGCGGGGGGCGCGGCCGAGCTGCTCCCGCCCCACGTGGTGATGGCCCTGTTCGGTGCGATGTCCGTGGCCGCGACGGCGGCACTGCGCCGCCACCTCGGGCCGCAAGGGTCCGGGGCCGCGCCCTCGACGCGGCCCCGGTAAGCCCCGCTTGCGCACCCACGGGACCAGCGACGTCCAGGCGACGGTTCCGGCCCTTCCGGCCATCGCCGTGTGCCCCCGGTTCCGTCGCCCTCGCGTCACACCCGAACGGCACCGGCGCCCAGGCTGCCACGGCCGCCGGACCGTGCGACTCCACCTTCCGCCGCGCCGCTATGAATTCGCTTCGAATCCGCTACCGCTCACTCGGGGGCCGGCTCGAACGGGAACCGGTCGGCGAAGGCCGGCCGCAGGCCGTCGAGCCACACCGCCTCCGGGTCGTACTTGGCGTAGAACGGCCGGTTCACCAGGTCGGCGTCGCGGCACTGGAGGAAGCGCAGCGCGAAGACCTTCTCGCCGAAGAGCTCGACGACGCCGTCGACGCACACCTTGCCCGGCGTCGCGGACATGGACGGCCCCCGAACGGTGCGCGCGAGCCCCGAGACGTTCTTGTAGGCGTCACGGAAGACCTCGTAGGCATGGCCGAGCGGCACCGCGAAGTAGTCCTGCGGGCCCGTGTCACGCTCCACGAACATGTAGTACGGGATCATCCCCATGCGGACCTGCTGGCGCCACATGCTCTCCCACACCGCGGGATCGTCGTTGATCGAGCGGATGAGCGGCGCCTGGGTGCGGATCACCGCACCGGTGTCACGGATGCGGCGAACCGCCTCGCGGACCAACGGTGACTCCATCTCGCGCGGATGCGAGAAGTGCGCCATGAACGCCAGGTTCCGGCCCGACGCGACGACCCTCTCGAACAGCCGCAGCATGTCGTCGGCGTCGGGGTCGGTCACGAACTTCTGCGGCCAGTACGCCAGCGACTTGGTGCCGATCCGGATCGACTCGAGCTGGTCGAGATCGAGCAGCGGGTCGATGTAGCGCCGCAGCACCGACTCACCCATGATCATCGGATCGCCGCCGGTGAACAGGACGCTGGTGACCGCGGGGTGCGACACCAGGTAGTCGTACAGGCGGGTGGTGTCGTCGCCCGCCATCTTGAGGCTGGGCTCTCCGACGAACTGCGCCCAGCGGAAGCAGTAGGTGCAGTACGCGTGACACGTCTGCCCTTGCTTGGGGAAGAAGAGCACGGTCTCGCGGTACTTGTGCTGAACGCCGGGCAGCGTTCCGTCGCCGAAGCTCGGGATGTTGAGCTGCATCTGGCCGGCCGGATGAGGGTTGAGCTTGACGCGGACGGCGTTCGCCGCCGCGTCGATCTCGGCCTTCGGCGCGTCCCTGCGGAGCAGATCCACGATGCGTGCGACGTCCGCCGCGGGAAGCATGTCCTCCTGAGGGAAGACGAGCCGGTAAATGGGATCGTCGGGAGCGGCCGACCAATCGATCAGTTCGTCCACGACGTAGCTGTTCGTTCGGAACGGCAGCACCGTCGCCACTGCCCGGATCGCCAAGCGCTCGTCGGGCGACAACCTTGCCCGCGCGGTGAGCTCGTCCAGGTGCTTCGCCGTGAAGGCGCGGAACTTACGACCGGTGGATCGCACCGCAGGCGGTGCCGCATCGTTGACCAAAGTCACGTCGGCATAACTCCTTGAGATTGGTTGGAACGCGTGCCAATGCGTACGTCGACGGCCGTCGCCCAGCGCCGAGGCCCATCGGCACAAGAGCCGGCAATGTCACGCACAGTGATCGCCTCAACTGGAAGTTGAGGCTTCGCGGGTCGATACCTCCTCACCACACGGCTCCGGCGACGTGGTCGTCCGAAGCGATCCGCACGCTCCCCACCCTCATTGATACCGTTTCCGCCGCGTCTGGTGACGTGGCGGCACGGCCGTGAAGGCTCCATCGGCATAACGATCGCTCCCCGCGTAAAGTGGCGGCCCGGCCGCACGAATCGGAGACCCGGCATCACGTGCGCGTGTCCTCACGGTGTCCGGGAGGCCCGCGCGAGGCCCGCAAAGCGCCGGCAATCCCCCGGAATCCGCTCGGAACAGCCTTGTCAGAAGTGTCGGCCTCATGCCGCTCCACGGGTAAAGAATTCCGAGTATGGGCATGTCAGAGGGGGTGTGCGGTTAGGAAGGGACGGTGGGGCCGGGGCGGCGTGCGACCGAGGCCGGGACCGTGCCGGCGTTCGCCGTCGCGTTACTCGGCATGGCCGCGATCACGTACGCCTCCTTCGTACTGGAGTCCTTACTCAGCCCTGACCCCGATGTCGTCAACGGCTACGTCAGCGAGCTCTCGGCCGTCGATCAGCCCGACCATCTCGTCTACGACATCGGCGACTTCATCACGGGGGCGCTGGTGATCATCGCGGCGGCCACCGCACTCGTGACCCTGCGCCGCAGGCCGTGGGCCGAGGCCGGCTGGGCCTTCCTGTTGATGTTCGGCGTCGCCACCATCGGCGACGCCTCGTTCCCGCTCGACTGCGCGACCAGCGAGGACACCGCGTGCGCGCTACGGGAACGAGCCGGCAAGGTGTCGTTCTCCCATCAGTTCCACTCGGTGACGAGCGCCACGGCGATCACCTGCGCCACGGTGGCGCTGTTCGCCCTGTCGATCGCCGCCCGGCGCTACGGCTGGTGGCCCTCCCTCGCCCGCTGGGGCCCCCCGCTCGCCGTCGCGAACGTGCTGGCCGCGATCGTCGTGACCACTCTCATGGTGGTGGGCGTGTGGTTCGGCATCGCGCAACGCCTGCAGATCATCATCCTGTGCCTGAACCTGCTGCTCATCGCCTGGGCGCTGCACGCCGACCGCCGCGCATCGACCCCGAAGATCGGACGGCAGGCGACAAGACGATGCACCCCTTCGAAGCGACCTGAGCCACCGGCTGGAACGATGCAGTGAGACGTGCCGCGATGTCCGGACGAGCGGGGGCCGGGGAGGGCGCGACGGTGGGTGGACCGAGGAGCGCAGGGAGCGGG
>NZ_JABVEB010000081.1 GCF_014323665.1 Actinomadura sp. HBU206391
CCGCCGATCCCGACGGCCGGGGAAGACCGATTCGGCTCAAGTCGGCCGCCGGCGCCGTTCGCGCCATGCTACGCGGCGGTCCCCCGGCCCGGCGTCAGCCCGATTCCACCGGGGCCGGCCGGACACTCAGGCGGTGGACCGGCGGAGACGTTCGGCGTCTCGTCCTGGTGGGACGCCGAACTGTCGGCGATACTCGCGGCTGAACTGCGATGTGCTGTCGTAGCCGACCAGATAGCCGACGGTCGCCACGTCGTGGGTGCGGTCGACCAGCAGCAGCCGTGCCTCGTGCAGGCGGATCCGCTTCTGGTACTGGATCGGCGTCATCGCGGTGACCGCACGGAAATGCCGGTGGAAGGACGTCGGGCTCATCCGGGCCAGCCGCGCCAGCTCCTCGATCCGCAGCGTCTCGGTGTGGTTCGCCCGGATCCAGCGGATCGCCCGGCCGACGTGGGTGAGGCTGCTGTCGGCGAGCCCGATCTGCCGCACCATGGCGCCCTGCGGGCCGGTCACGAGGCGCCAGAGGATCTCTTTCTTGATCAACGGCGCGAGCACCGGCACGTCGGCCGGGCGGTCCAGCAGCCGCAACATCCGTACGGTCGCGTCGAGCAGTTCGGCGGACGCGTCGCTCACCGCGATGCCGGGATGGGCGGCGGCGCGGGCGACGCGGTCGCGGTGCTCGGTCTCGAGCAGCAGCGCCGCGATCGCCGCCGGCTCGAGCATCAGTCCGACGCCGAGGAACGGCTCCGCGGAGTCGGCCTGGGTGTAGTTGCCGGTCACCGGCAGGTCGACCGAGACCACCAGGTACTGGCCGGCGCGGTAGTCGTAGGTGCGGTCCCCCAGGACGGCACGCTTGGCCCCCTGCGCCACGAGCGCGGCCACGGGACCGGTCAGCAGGGGTGTCGGCGCGGTCACCCGCTCGGTCATCGACAGGAACAGGCCGTCGATCGGCAGGTCGTCGCGGCCGGCGTTGGCCGCGATCAGAGTGCGCAGCTCGTCGAGGGACACGGTCCAGTGTGCCACGGGCCGCCGGACACGCGATCCCGACAATGGCAGGATCGTGCATTCCACTGACGGAATCGGACGCGCGATCCAGCAGCTCACACGGTTGACTCGAACGGTCGGTTACCAACCTGTCTTTGGGGAGTGCATCTATATGGCATTGGATTCCTACATCACCCTCGGCCGCTCCGGGCTGCGGGTGAGCCCGTTCTGCCTTGGCGCGATGACCTTCGGCGACGAGGGCGGCATGGGCGCCGGCGTCGCGGAGTCGGAGCGGGTCCTGGGGACCTACCTGGACCGCGGCGGCAACTTCGTCGACACCGCGAACTTCTACACGAACGGCCACTCAGAGAAGATCCTCGGTGACTTCTTCGCCCGGCAGCCGGGCCGCCGCGACCGCGTCGTGCTGGCCACGAAGTTCTTCGGCAACCTTCACCTCGGCGACCCCAACGGCGGCGGCGCGGGCCGCAAAGCGATCATCGACCAGCTCGACCAGTCGCTGCGCAGACTCCGCACCGACTACATCGACCTGTACTGGCTCCACAACCACGACCGGGCCACACCGGTGGAAGAGACCCTGCGCACGCTCGACGACCTGGTGACCGCGGGGAAGATCCGCTATGTCGGCTTCTCCAACACCCCGGCATGGTTCACCGCGCAGGCGCACACGATCGCGCTGCTGCGCGGCTGGACACCGGTGACCGCGCTGCAGATCGAGTACTCGCTGCTGGAACGGACCGTCGAAGGCGAGTTGCTCCCGCTCGCGCTCGACACCGGCATGGCCGTCCTGCCATGGAGCCCGCTGCGGAACGGCTTCCTGTCCGGCAAGTACACCCGGCTCGGCGGCCGTCCCGCCGACGTGCGGCGCGCCAGCGCCGTGGGCACCCCGAGCGAGGCCGAGTACGACGTGATCGACACGCTCGCGAAGGTCGCCGAGGAGGCAGGTGCCAGCTCGGCCGCCCTCGCGCTGGCCTGGCTGCGGACCCGTCCGGGGGTCACCTCCGTCCTCCTCGGCCCACGCAGGCTCGACCACCTCGAGGACAACCTCACCGGCCTGGCGGTGACCCTCACCCCGGCACAGATCGCGGCCCTCGACCAGGTGTCCGCGCCCACGCTGAACTACCCCGCCGAACTCAACCGCCGGGTCGGCTCGATGCTGATGTACGCCGGCGCCACCGTCGACGGCGAGAAGACCGAGGTCTACCCACCTCTGCTGGACGGCGCCCGCCACTGACAGCCGCAGAAGAGTGTGGGCTCCGATGATCTATCAGTGCATCTATGAGTGTGGAGCCTCGTCCCCATCCCCGTGGACCCGGCCGGGTGATCTTCCTCAACGGTGCGTCCAGTTCAGGCAAGTCGACGTTGGCCAGAGCGCTGCGACGCGCGCTTGATGAACCGTTTTTGCATGTGTCCTCCGACCAGTTCGTGTCCGCCGGCATGCTGCCGGATCGGCGTGAGGACTCCGGCCCGTTCAACTGGTGGAGCCAGATGCGGCCGCGCTTTTTCGCCGGATTTCACCGTTGCCTGCCCGCGCTCGCCGAGGCCGGCAACGATCTGATCATCGAGCATGTGATCGAGTTTCCGGCGTGGCGCGATGAGCTGGCCCAGTTGCTGGCGCATCTGGACGTCTTCCTGGTCGGGGTCTACTGCGACCTCGATGAACTGGATCGCCGCGAGCGCGCCCGCGGTGATCGCCGGATCGGCGAGGGCCGCAGTCATGTCGAGGATGACCTGATCCACACCTTCGGCCCCTACGACTTGGAGGTGGACACAACGGCGGGCGTATCCGCCACGCTCACCGAGTCCATCCTGAAGGCCTGGCGCAAGCGGACCGCACCGCATGCCATGCGGCTAAGGACGTCCGTGAAATGAGGGTGGGCCTCTAGTACTACTATCAGGCTTCGTAACTAGATCTGCATGACGTTGTGGCGCAGCCTGCGTTTCCAGTGGTGGGTGCTGCGAGCTCGGGTCTGGCGGGTGCGGCGTAGGTCGGACCAGGCGAGTGCGTGGTCGAGGGATCGGTGGGCGGCGCTGGTCAGGTGTGCCAGGAGACGGCGGGTCTCGGCGAGGGTGAGGGGGACCAGGCCGCTGCTGCTTTTGGGGCGTGGGCGGCGGTGACGGCGAGGTAGGCGTGGGCGAGCATGGCCAGGGTGATGTGCCGGTGCCAGCCGTCGAAGCGTCTGACTTGGTACTGGTCCAGACCGACCTGGTTCTTGGCGGACTGGAAGCATTCCTCGATCGCCCAGCGGGCACCGGCCACACCTACGAGCTGGTCGATCGTGGTTCCGGCGGAGCCGTAGCACAGGTAGTAGGCCAGCTCCAGTTCACCCTTGTCGTCGGGGGTGAGGCTGCGGCGGACCAGCAGCCACCGGCCGAAGGATGCCTGGCCACCAAGGTCGTCGTCGGGATGCGGTGCGAGGGTGGCCATCGCCCAGTCATACAAGCGCGGGCCTTTGGCGCCGTCTCCCGCCGACAGTCGTTTCCACGCCCGCTCGGGTGCATCGGCGGTCACCTCGTCGGCTCGCAGACCGCTGGTGCCATAGCCGACGCCGGCGCGCAGCGACTGGCTCTTGGGAACGGCGACCACGTATCCGACCTGCCGCTTCTCCAGGAAGGCACGGAACTTGTGGTCCTGGCCGTAAGCCTCATCAGCCGCGATCCACCCGGCCGGGGCACCTTCGTCCAGAGCACGTGCAATCATCGCCTGCGCCAGCACAGGCTTGGTCGCGAACTTCCGGTCTTCGGGGATACCGGCCTGAGCGCAGCGGGCACGGTCGGCCAGCCACGGCTTCGGCAGGTACAGCTCGGCGTCGATCAATGCCCGGCCCTTCGGGGAGGCGTAAGCCAGGAACACCCCGAGCTGGCAGTTCTCCACCCGCCCAGCGGTGCCGGAGTACTGCCGCTGAACGCCGGCCGAACCGGTGCCCTTCTTGATGAACCCGGTCTCGTCCACGATGAGGACGCCCGCATCGTCACCGAGCTCGGCAAACACATATTCCCGCAGGTCACAGCGCATCCCTAGCGGATCCCAGCGGGCGGTGCTCAACAACCGCTGCATCCGATCCGGCGCCGCGTCCCCCGCCGCCTCAGCCAACTGCCAGCCGTTCTTACGCTCCACCGGAGCCAGCAGGCCCATCACATACGCCCGCGCCTGCCGCCGCGGCTCCCACCGCCCGAACCGGCCCGCCACCCGCCCGAACAGCTCATCCAGCCCCGACACCCACGACCACAGGAGCTCCGCCGTCACCTCATCCGACACAAGAACGATCATAGATCACAAAATATGATAGTAGTACTAGCTCGCGTCGCGGCAGAAGAGTGCGTCACACGCAGCCCGGAATGTGTCACGCGCGAACAAGGATTCAGCCCTCTGTCCCCGTCGAAAATCCCCTTATCACCGTATTTTGCGCGGGTCGCTACGCGCCGGCTATCGACAATCGTTTATCGCGCTTACTTGCAGATCATGTCATTCATACGCAATTTCTTGACTAATCGCTTTAAACTGAAGTTCTATGGCCTCGCGCCCTCCAATGAGAGCGGTAGTTTCTGCCAGCTGAGCTGTTGCAACGAGCAACAGACTGCGGGGTGGAGGAGTATAATAAACACGTCGCATGTGAGCCACTGCCTCAGCGAGTGGCAGTTCCTTTGCAAGCACGGCGATTCGCTTGGATATCTCTGCATAAACTTGTTGATATCCTAGCCCATTTGTCGAGGCCTGAGCCAGGTCGAGCGCATAAGGCAGCTGCTGTGGAGTAAGATGCTTTATCAGTTCGGCCAGTACATCCACAGAGCCGTGTGCAATCTTGGGTATAGCTTGTAGTGCTTGGTCGAGTGCCTGAGGTCGTTTTGCTGGCTCAATGTGCGGCGCAAGTGCTGTCAGCGGCCGTACTCGTAGTTCTTCATCCGTAATTTCGGAGACGGCCAGGAGAGCCTGGCGGAGCACCCGGGCCCGGTCCGCCGACTTCAGACAGGGCAGCAGGCCGGCCAACGCTTCCACCCGTGTTCGCGCGTCGCCAATTTCCGCAGCGATACCCAGCGCTTGATCCAGCTGCGCAGGGGTCAGGTGCGGCGCAAAACTCGGCAGCATCCGCCCTAGCGGCAATTCCTTCTTGGATCCGACCGATCCAGCTATGACTTGTAGCGCGTGGTCGAGCGCCCGAGCGCGATCGTCAACCGCAAGGTACGGTGCCAAGCCTGCCAGCACCTTCACCGATAGCAACTCGTCCGGAATCCTGACTGCGGTCTCTAGTGCCTCGTGCAACTGTGCTATGCCCAGGTACGGCGCCAAGGCCACCGTTACCTCCGCACGCGCTGCTTCCATTCCCTTATCGCGGACCCTGGCGATCCCCTCGAGCGCTAGGTTCAACTGGGCCAAGTCGAGGTGTGGCGCCAAAACATCGAGCGCCTCTTCGTCCCCGATCCTTGACGCAGCCTCCACTGCTTGATCAAGCGTCTGAACCCGGTCCGCCGGACCGAGGTGCGGCGCCAAGCGCGCCAGCGCAATTGCCCGCAACACGATGTCGTTCTCTTTAAGGACGCCTTGCAGCGCCTCGTCTAGCGCCCAAGCCCGATCCGCCGGGTCAACAAGATGCGGTATCAGGTACGTCAATGCATGCGCCCGTGTCCCTTCGTACCAGACGCTGCGGAGATCCTGCACCGCTAGGTCAAGTTCCCGAGTTCGGTCCGCCGGATCGAGGTACGGCAGCAAGGCCGCCAGTGCCCAGGCACGTGTTCCCTCGAATTCGATGTCGTCCACGATCTCCAGTGCCCGATCCAGCTGTGCAGGGCTCAGGTGCGGCGCCAAGCCATCCAATACCAACGGCCAGTTCTCCTCATGCCTGATCGTGGGCACGGTTTCCAGGGCTTGGTCGAGCACCCAAGTCCGGCTGGCAGAGTCTAGATGCGGCGTCACAGCCGCCAGCACCCATACCCGTTCCCACGCAGATTCAGCGGTTTTGAATAGGGTCGCCATCATCTGCTCAAGCGCCCAAGCCCGGCCCGTAGAGTCCAGGTGCGGCGCCACGGCTGCCAAGGCCAGAGCCTGCGCCCACATGTCGCTGATCTTGACTGCGGTCTCCAATGCCTGGTTGTGCTGCTCAGCCTTCAGATGGGGTACTAACCCAACAAGCGCCTCTGCCCGGGACCATTCGTCTCTGATTCCAGATATCGCAATGAACGTGTCGTGATACGTACGAACGCGCTGAATCGAATCAGTGACATGGGGGATGAGGGCGGTGAGAGCATCAGCGCGGATGGCGGGGTCGTACAGCCGACGGGCGTGGGACAGCGCCCTGGCGATATCCCAGGCCTTGGTCCGCACAAGTGCGACCAGCAGTCCTAGCGGGATGGCATTGGAACGGCTAACGAGGTTGGCCGCCAGCAGCGCGTAGTGGGTTTCGAGACCTAGGGCAGAAGCAGGGCGGCCAGCCGCGATCGCCGCGTCGGTCCGCTGCCTGGCGATGCCGCGAGCCGTGTCCAGCCCGGAAAGATATTCGTCCAGGTCGCCGACCCGGTCATGAGTGTCTGCCCAAACTGTGCCAAGCGGGGATCTGGGTGCTTGATTAGGACAGGTAAAGAGATCATGCAAATCCTGATAGCGTCCAGCCTGGCTCAGGTGAACGGGCAGATGGCGTAGAGCGTAACGGTCGTCGCTGTCCGCAAACGCAGGATCTGCGCGTAGCGCCTCCATACCACCGGCAAGTCCACCGAAGATTTCCAGATAGTAATCGATGATCCGGTTGTGAGCAGCCTGGGTCGCCTCATGCAATTCATGAGATACGACCGGGTCATGTCCACTAGCGTCCAAACGGGAGGCATGGCGGCCGATCAAGAACTCGCGCAGGCTGGCGTGATAAATCGAGTATCGGGTTGCGTCGCCGCGGACGTCAACCGACAGAAACGGCCGGTACCTGTGGTTGCACAGCAGGCGAACGGTCTTGGGCTTTAGACCGGTAACACAGGCGAGCTGATTTACGGTCACTGGTTGACGGAGAGTTGCCAGCGTCACCAGTATTGGTAGATCCTGGGTAAAGAACCGCGGTTCGGCACGGCGTCCGGTAATGTGCTGGCAGTAGAAGTCAGCCAACCCTGCGGGCAGCTTTTCCAAATCAGCCCGATCCCATGGGCCAACGCGGATTTCTGACAGCATATACCGCAAATACACCCACACTCCTCTACACCGCTCGGACAGTAGCGCGATAAATTCCTCCTCGCTGACACCTGCCGCGGCCAACCGGGCCGCTATCGTCTCCTCCCGCACGCGATGCGCCAAGAACTGCCCGATGTCCTTGCGGTTTTCTTGATCGTCCGCCTCGATCCGCACTGTGCGCACCCCGTCCCCGTACGGCAACCGCCCAGGCGGGATGCCATCCCGATAGGTCGCAATGACCTGCACTCCTGGCGGCAGCAAATGCGGCAGGCCCAGCGCGGGGCCATCTCCCTCGGCCTCATCCAATCCATCGACGACGATCCGCAGCACGTCCCCGACGTCACGGGCACGCTCGGCCGCTGCGGCCAGGATCGTAGGGAAATGGGCAGGGTCACCGGCCCACCCTGGAAGCTTCCCGCCAGGGGCAAACTCTTCTGCCAATCCGTAGCGGCGGATCAGTTGAGCTGCCATGCTCCGCAACGCCACAGTCGGCTGCCGGCTGCCAGGTACACGCTGGGTGATGAAATGATGGACACAGTCCCACTTGCGCGAGAGCCAGGCGGCAAGCGCGGTCTTGCCCAGCCCGGCCTGGGCCCCAACAAGGACGTACCTACCCAGCCCGGCAGCATCTAGATCCGTGGCGAGAGAGTCCTCGATCCACCGATATAGCCACTCCCTGCCGACGAACTGATGCGCCCCCGCATCCGCGCACACCGCCGAGAAATCCAACTCCGCCACAGCCAGTGGCATCGTCTCTAGGCCGTAGCCTAGACAGACGTTACCGACATACGTGTTAACGTTCTTGACCGTTCGGGCAGCGATCGAACCCGGGCCGAAGGCGTGGACGTCGCCCTGAGTCGACTTGCGGATCACCGGAGCGCGGTTCCATCCCTTACCTCAGTGCGGGCACCATCGATCGCACCACCTGAAGCAATCGCACCAGGCCCCGATGCCACTACACCGGTACCGCCCTCGCCAGTGCCGTCCGTTCTCGTCCGTCTCCGAGTCGGACCAGCCGGGAGAGTCACCTTCGTTGATGCGTTCTTCACCGACCCAGCGGCTGCGATCGCCCCGGGCGCCGACGCCCGCACAGGCGGTACCGCCGCGGCGGAGTCGGCCACGGTCAACCAGACTTGCAGAGCGGCGCCCAATACCACCAACACAACGGTGGCCGCTCCCCACGCCACTGCCCATTGCTGAGTGAGGACTCCAGTCGCAATATTCACGGCTGCAGCGAACACTACCGTTCCACCAGCCGCCACCCCACGCTTGACCCTTGACGCCACAGCTGCTCCTGAATTCCCAGACCCTCTTCGAGAACCTCTGGATATACGCTCAACCCGATTGTGCCGCAAATACCGACCAGGCGAGGGGCTCTACACAGAACGTCCGCTCTTCGGCAGACCAGTGCGTTCGGGATTGGAGCCGGTCTGAGTCAGGTGCCCGATGCCATGTAGGCGGCAAGGATGTAGTTGGGATGACGGTCGAGGTTGTTGCGAGCCCGGTCGTACCGCATGGTGGTGCGTGGGTCGGCGTGACGGGCGGCGATCTGAACGTCGCGGAGGTCAACGCCCGCATCGAGCATGGTGGTAACAGAGGTGTGGCGAAGCATATGCGGGTGCATGCGCGGCAGTCGGACGACCGAGTCAGCGGCGAGGTCTTTGAGTCGTCGGGTTGCAGCGTGCCGGTCCATCCTTGCCCCGCGGGTGTTGCGCAGGATCGGTCCGCTCATCCGGTCGTCGACGGCGCGTTCGATGGCCCTGGCGACCGCAGGCGGTAGGGGTACCAGCACGATCCTGGTTCCCTTGCCGACGACGCGCAGGACCCGGTGGCCGTGTTCCTCGCCCAGATCGCCGATGTCGGCCCCGGTGGCCTCGAAGATCCGCGGCCCGAGCAGGCCGAGCATCGCGACCAGAGCGAAGTCGTTGTGGTTGGGCGACTGGCGGGACGCTGACAACAGCGCCTCGAACTGCAGATGCGACAGGCCGAGCGTGGGGGATTCCGGCGGGACGTTCGGGCAACGGACGTGATCGGCGGGCGAGTGCTCCAGGACCCCGTCGATCACGCAGGTCCGGTAGAAGCCGGCCACCACTGATAGACGGCGCGACACCGTCGAGGGCTGGAACCTACGGACCTCCTGAAGCCAACGGATGTACAACTCGATCTGAGCTCGCTGAACCCTTAGCGGCGGCAGGTCTCTGTCAACGCACCAGGCCAGGAAGGGCGCTGAGCGCCAGAGACGCAGACATGACCCATTCATCGGCCACTCAGCATGCGGCAGAAGAGTGCTTTCGAGCAGGGGGGCGATAATCGATGGACATGACCAGTTCGACGAGCTTAGCCTCGCCGGGTCAGCCGTCCGTACGTCCGATGAGGTGCATTTCATGAGGGTTCAGGCAGCCGTGGCCGATAACCGCCGGCCACCGTCCCGAGCAATCATGACCTCCTTGGACGTAGGGAATCTCAGAAGTGGACCTTCCGCGTAGCTTCACCATCCGCGAGAGCAGCCATCGCGTTCACAACCCGTTCACCAGCAACAAACTGGCCATCTTGGGCCAGGCGCTGAACCCGCCGTCGGGCACGCGAATGCTCGACCTGGCCTGCGGCACCGGCGAGATGCTGTGCACCTGGGCGCGCGACCATCAGGTAACCGGCACCGGGGTGGACATCAGCACCGTGTTCGTCGGCACCGCCCGTGCACGAGCTATCGAGTTGGGTGTCGCCGACCAGGTCAGCTTCCTGCATGGCGACGCATCGAACCACGTTGCACGCCATCCGGTCGACATCGCTTCGTGCATTGGAGCCACCTGGATCGGTGGTGGTGTAGCCGGCACAGTCGAACTTCTCCGGCGCAGCCTCAGCCGACGCGGCATGATGCTGATCGGAGAGCCGTACTGGCGCCGTGAGCCCCCCGATCAGGCCACCATCGAGGGCTGTCACGCCACCAGCGAGAACGAGTTCCTCTCGCTTCCGGAACTCATCGAGCAGTTCGGCGAGCTCGGCTGTGATGTCGTGGAGATGGTCCTCGCGGACCAGGACAGTTGGGATCGGTACGTCGCAGCGCAGTGGCTCAACATCCGCCGCTGGCTTGACGAGCATCCCGAAGACGAGTTGGCCGCCGAGATGCGCACGGAACTCGCCACCGGTCCCGTACGCCACGTCAGGTACCAACGCGAGTACCTCGGGTGGGGCGTCTTCGTACTGATGAACCGCTGACCCATCCGCCCGGGTGGGTCCCGGAGTCATACGCCGGGACTCAACCTCATCGGCTACTTGTTTCATTGCCTCAGGACCGGTGCCCGGCCAGGCTCGGTCCAGGCGCCCGGGCTGTCGCTCTCACATCGGTTCCCCACGCTGGTCGTGTGGCTCTCTTTTGGCCTGCGCGGTTCCGGGCGTCGCCCCAGGGCGGGGAGAGGCTCAAGAGGGGTTTGCTCTGCTCGAAGTAGCGTTGCCCTCCCGGCTCGATGACCAGGCGATGGATCGAGCATCGGAGGACTCGCATGGACCGAGTGGTCCTTGGCATGGACCCACACAAACGCTCTGCCACGATCGAGGTGATGGCCGCCGACGAGACCGTCCTCGGCGGCGGACGCTACGGTACCGGCCGCGACGGCTACGACCCGATGCTGTGCTACGCCCGGCAGTGGCCGAACCGGGTGTGGGCCGTCGAAGGCTGCAACGGGATCGGCCGGCACATCGCCATTCGGCTGCTGGCCGATGGTGAACAGGTCGTCGACGTCCCGCCGAAGTTGTCGGCACGGGCACGCGTATTCGCCACCGGGCAAGGCCGCAAGATCGACGCCACCGACGCGCACTCGGTTGCCCTGGTCGGCACCCGGATGGCAGGTCTTCGACCGGTGGCGGGCGATGAGCAGCTCGCGCTGCTGCGGATCCTTGTCGACCGCCGTCGGTCCCTTGGCGAGGACCACACCCGGATGGTCGCCCAGCTGCACCAGCTGCTGCTGGAGCTCATCCCCGGCGGGGCGACGAAGTACTTCTCCGCTGCCCAGGCCAAGGCCATACTCGCCAAGGTTCGGCCCCGCGACGTCGCCGGCAAGGCACGACGTCGGGTCGCCGCAGAACTGATCAGCGACCGAGAGCGGGTCTACAGGCGTTCCAAGGACGCCGACAAGAGCTCAAGGAGCTGGTCGCCTCCACCGGCACCACCCTGATGGACCTGCACGGCATCGGCCCCTCCGGCGCCGCACGCTTGCTGGTCGAGGTCGACGACATCACCCGGTTCCCCAACCGGGCGCACTTCGCCTCCTGGAACAGCCGCCGCCCCCATCGACGCATCCTCCGGCGACCAGGTCCGACACCGGCTGTCGCGAGCAGGCAACCGGCAGATCAACCGAGTGCTGCACATCATGGCCACCGTCCAGCTCCGTAACCCCACCCAGGGGCGTGCCTACTTCGACCGGAAGAAAGCCTCAGGCAAGACGTCGATGGAAGCGATGCGGAGCCTCAAACGCCGACTCTCCGACATCCTCTACCGGCGCATGGTCGACGACGCCCTCACGCACGCGACGACGGGCCCGGGAGGGCACCGGGGAGCGACTACTGACTCCAGCGCGGCCGGCTCACATCCCCATGCCGACACTTCGGACAAGCCACTTCCCGGACCCGCCATCACACAGCCTACGACCGCCCTCCGCACAGCGACTTGACACAGAGGGGAGCCAGAGTCGGATGGCGTGGGCCGGTGAGCGGGCAACGCTCGATCAGCGGCAGAAGCGGATGCCCATGTGAGGTGATGTTCGGTGCCGTGTAGGTCTTCGCCGACTGCGACGATTCGACTGACTGGTCGCCGACGCACTCCGACACAGCGGGCGGTAGCTGTCCCGACTGTCACCCCTAGTGGCGGCAGTCTTATGCGTGCGTGTTACGTTCAGGCACCCCGGTTGCGCTCAAGTCGCGGAGAGCTGGGCGAAATCGTCGGCGCTGAGCGGGAGGCTTGCGGCGGCGATGTTTTCCTCCAGGTGTGCGCGGGAGGACGTGCCGGGGATCGGCAGCATGACGGGAGAGCGGTGCAGCAGCCAGGTGAGTGCGACCTGGGTGCTGGTAGCACCGAGCCGGTCGGCGACCGCGGTGATCGGGTCGGCGATGCCGGCCTTTGTTGCCGGGGCGACCGGAAGCCATGGAATGAAGGCGATTCCGCGCCGTTCGCAGTATTCGAGTACGTCTTCGGACGCGCGATCGGTGAGGTTGTAGCGGTTCTGGACGCTCACGATCTCCGTGATCTTTTCGGCCTCGGCCAGTTGCTCGACGGTGACTTCCGACAGCCCGACGTGCCGGACCTTCCCCTCATCTTGGAGGCGTCGTAGCGCACCGATCTGATCCACCAGCGGCACCAGCGGGTCGATCCGGTGCAGCTGGTAGAGGTCGATACGGTCCAGCCGCAGTCGGCGCAGACTCAGCTCGGCCTGCTGCCGCAGGTATTCCGGGCGGCCGAGCGGGATCCACTCGCGGCCGATGTTGATTTGCCCGCCCTTGGTGGCGATTACCATGCCCGGCGGATATGGGTGCAGCGCCTCGGCGAGCAGCTTTTCGTTGTCGCCGAGGTCGTAGGCGTCGGCGGTGTCGATGAACGTGACGCCGAGCTCGACGGCACGCCGGGCGATCGCGATCGACGTGGGCCGATCCAGCCAGGCTGGCTCGCCGGTCAGCCGCATGGCACCGAATCCGAGCCGGTGAACGGTCAGATCTCCGCCGATGGTGAGGGTGGTGCCTTCCAGCGTTCGCATGATTCTCCTCGAAGGTGGGATTGCGCCTCCTAACTTTGCGTGGAGCTATTCATAAGGACAAGTGACTTTTTGTGGACAGCATTACGTAGGATAACTACGTGTTGAACCTGGAGCGGCTGCGCGTGCTGTATGCAGTGTGGACGACAGGTTCCGTCATAGGCGCGGCGCGTAGCCTCCACGTCACCACCTCGGCCGTCTCGCAGCAGATGGCACGGCTGGAGCGGGAGGTCGGCCAGCGGCTGGTCGAGCGGCAGGGCCGGGGCATCCGGTTGACCGAGGTGGGCGTATTGCTCGCCCGCAATGCCGGCGACCTGCTGAACCATGTCGAGCGGGTGGAGGCCAGCCTTGCCGAACACCGCGGCGCGATCGCCGGCACGCTGGCGATCGCCGCGTTCGCCACCGCCGCGCGCGGGCTGCTGCCCGGTGTGCTGCGGGACCTGCGGTCACGGTATCCGGACCTGTCGGTGTCGCTGTCCGAGCGAGAGCCGCACGAGGCGATCCCGGCCCTGAGTCGCGGCGATCTCGACGTCGCCGTCGTTCAGGACTGGGCCGACGATGTGTTGACCGTGCCCGAAGGCCTGTCGCGGCGGCACCTGCTGGACGACGTTTTCGACGTTGCGCTGCCTGTCGATCACCAACTCGCCGACCTGGACAGCGTCGCCGTCAAGGAACTCGTCGGCGACGACTGGATCAGCTGGAGCGACGGCCAGATCTGTCACGATTGGCTCATCCGTACGCTACGCACGGCCGGCGCGCAGGCACGCGTCATGCACACCGCGTCGGAGCACTCGACCCAACTGGCGCTGGTTGCGGCCGGACTGGGCGCCGCCGTAGTCCCGCGGCTCGGCCGTGACCCCGCGCCGCCGTCAGTCCGATTCGTAGCGATCAACCCACCACCGACCCGCCGCATCTTCGCCCTTTGGCGAGAAAGCGCGACCGCCCGCCCGGCGGTCGGCGCCACGCTCGACGCGCTCAAGCGGTGCTGCACGAACCTAACTTGAATGCATCAGCCGCTGTCTGTGACGGCCCCGGCCGACCGTCGTGGTCCGTAGTACTTGTATGGGTCGAACTCCTCACATGCAGCGCCGGGTTCGCGGACATGCGAGCCGCAGCTCGTTGGCGCAAGCGTTCAACGTCCGCTATTCGGCATGAGCGGATAGGAACATTCAGGGCAGAATCTCGACGTACCCGTCGCTTCCGTGCACGCGGATCCGCTGCCCATCGGAAATCAGCCGGGTGGCGTCTACGACACTGACGACAGCCGGCAGGCCGTACTCCCGTGCGATCACTGCGCCGTGTGTCATCAATCCTCCGACCTCCGTCACCAGGCCTGTGATGGCGACGAAGAGGGGCGTCCAGCTCGGGTCCGTGTGGGCCGTGACGAGGATGTCACCCGGTTCGAGATCAGCCTGGGCCATGTCCAGGATGACGCGGGCGCGCCCTTCGATGGTCCCGGCGGAGACCGGTAGGCCGATCAGGGCGCCGGCCGGCACATCGTCGCGCCGGTACGCCCCGGCGACGGCCTCGCCATCCGATGTGAGCACCCGGGGCGGTGTGAGCGCGTGGTATGACCGGAACGCGTCCTTGCGCTGCTGGATGAGCTTGTCATCCACCCGGTTCGAGCGCACGACGTCGTGGAGCTCCTGGAAGGTGAGGTAGAAGACGTCCTCCTTCTCGGGGAGCACATTGGTCTGCACGAGGCGCTCGGCCTCTTCCAGCAAGGCCTGCTTGTAGACGAAGTAGCGGCTGACGATGCCGTACTTCGGGTACTCGCGGTACCCGATGAAGGTCCGGACCCGGTCGATCATCCGCTTGGTCTCGTCGGCCTTCTGCTCCCCGTCCGGCAGTGCCCGCAGGCGTTCGAGCACCTCCTGCGCCTTCTTCTGCGCCTCCTGCCGTCCTTGCTCGAAGCGCCGCTTGGCGGCGCCCGGCTCGAAGTTCCTGACGTTGTCGAGGATCACGGGCACGAGCGTGGCGGGGCGTTCGCGCCAACGCGGCCTCGTGATGTCGATCTCGCCGACGCAGCGCATGCCGTACCGGTCGAGGTAGGCCTCGATTGCGTCGCGCGCTTCGGTCCCTCCCGCGAACTTCGGCAATTCGTCCAGGAAGCCGTCGTCCTCGACGCCCTGCAGAAACGCCACCACCTCCGGATGCGGGCGGATCACGTCCGCGACGTCGAGCAGCGCCAGCCCCATCTCCGACGTGACGTTGCCGGGGGCGGACAGCGTGAGGGTGTCGGCCGCGTTCTTCTCGCCCAGCCATTCCCGCAGCCGGTCGTTGAGCCACCAGGTGGCCTCCATCCCCGCCATGATCGCCTGCATGCTCAATGGATCACCGACGACCCGTTTGTGCTCCTGGAAGGCCTCCAGCAGGAAGTCGAACAGCGCCGGTCCGGTCATCGCCTGGATGTCGCGCCGCAGGGCGGCGATGGCCGCCTGGCTGCGCTCGATCAGCTCGGTGACGATGGCCGGATCGGTCTCGATCGGGGCGGACGCGCCGCCGGCCGGCGGCCCGCCGGGATCGCCGTCCGGGAGCGCCGAGGCGATGTCATGGCGGTCGAGGACGGTCTCCAGCGCGTCCCTGAGCAGCGGATCGGACCTCCCCGCCATCTCCAGGAGGCCGGCGCGGCTCGCGGGCGAGGCCAGGCGCCGGGTGGCGTCGACGAAGAGCCTCCCGCCGGCCTCGTGCATCGGCGCCATGGCCGTCAGCTGCCACATGGAGAGTCCCAGTGGCTTCATGGGGTCGGTCATCATCTGCTGATGACCAACGGAGAGGTAGACGTGGTTCTCCCGGTCGCGGGCCGCGGGGATGGGGAACAGCGTGGTGATCGGCCGGCTCTGCACGATCTGGAAGTCATCGTCGACCAGGCACCATTCGATGTCCTGCGGGCGGCCGAAATGCGCTTCGATCCGCCGCCCGAGCTGCACGAGCCGCACGACCTGCGCATCCGTCAGCGCCGGCAGCTCCTGCCGCTGCGAGTCGATCGCCACTTCCTGCGTCCCGCCGGCCGGCATGGCGTGAACGGCACGCTGTTTGGAGGCGACCGCCTTGGCGACGACCTCGCCGTCTCGCACCTTGAAGACGTCCGGGTTCACCAGGCCGGAGACCAGGGCCTCACCGAGGCCGAAGCCGGCGTCCACGCTGGCGACCTTCCGGTTGCCCGTGACGGGGTCGGCCGTGAACAGGATGCCGGCCGCATCCGGGAAGACCATCTGCTGCACTACCACGGCCATGTGGACCTTCCGGTGGTCGAAGCCGTTCCGCAGGCGGTAGATCACGGCCCGCTCGGTGAACAGCGACGCCCAGCACCGGCTGACGTGCTGGAGGATCCCCGCCGGCCCCACGACGTTCAGGTACGTGTCCTGCTGGCCCGCGAAGGAGGCCGTCGGCATGTCCTCTGCCGTCGCGCTGGATCGCACGGCGTAGGCGGCTTGCTCGCCGAGCCGGGCGAGCGCGCGGGTGATCGCCGCCGCCAGATCGCCCGGGATGGCGATCCCTTCGATGGTCCGGCGGATCTCCGCGCTGAGCGTGCGGATCGCCTCCCGGTCATCCGGGTTCAGGCGCGACAGCTGATCGAGCCGATCGTCGATCGACGGCGGTTCCGCCATGATCCGCCGGAAGGCGTCAGTCGTCACGCAAAAGCCAGCCGGCACCCGGATGCCTTCGATCCGCGACAGCCCGCCCAGGTGCGCGGCCTTACCGCCAACGACCGCGACCTGCGTCTCGTCAACCTCTTGAAGATCCAACACGTACTGCTCGATCATTGCGACACCTCCGAGGCAGCCGTGCTCCGGCGCACTGCACCGGCCGATCGGATCACCGGCGCCTCGAGCTGTGTCGAACCTCTTGTCGGGCACGTCCTCATGTCTGGTTGGCTTCCCTCTGACGAGTCGGTCTGCCGCTGCGCCCGGTCGGGCGGCGCGCACCCCCGCACCTGCGCGTCAAGCGCCCGCAAATGCACCGCCGATCTCATCAGCGGTTCGAGGTCGCCGCGTCCCCTGTACATCGACAACACACCCACGTCGTGCCACCCATTTCCTCGTCGGTGCTGTGTCCGGCCGCCGATTCTGCGGCAAGACCCGGGTCTTGCCGCAAGCCCCCCTGTGCGCTATACGTTAGAAGTGGCAAGGGGTGAGAGCTTCTTGCCTTTGCTTTTGTCGTCCGCCGCCGGCTGAGATCCTTCGACCGCCTGGAGCGTGCCGGGTACCTCCGGCGGGTGCCGGATCCCCACGACCGCCGCAGCGCCCTGGCAGTCTCGGACGCCGCTGGCCACGGCCACGTCGCCCAGGTGGGCTTGAGAGTGGGGCGGAACTACGTATCCAGCAGGGATCGCTTCAAGCCCTCCGGGAGCGGCTCGTCGGGCTCCAACGGATCGTGACGATCGGCCCAGCGGCTCCAGACCCGATCACAGGAGGCGCACCATAGAGGTGTCCGACAGACGCGCTTCTGGTCCTGCTGCCGGAGGCACAGGAAGAAACCAGCGAGTCGCAGGTCGCCATCGCACTCGGGACATTTCTCGCCCTGCCATACCTGAACCGGCACGGCAGCAATCATGACCTTCCTGGCAACCGTCCGTCTAGCGCGGCGGCTGGGGCCGCACCAGCAGCTCGACGAAGAGCCACGGCCGCCCAGGCTCGCGAGCGGCCGTCGATCAAGGCACGGTGCTCGGGGGGCAGAATGCTACGCATGAAGAAGACGGTGAATCTGCCCGGTGGTACTGCGCTGCCGTTGATCGGTTTCGGGACCTGGCAGCTGCGGCCCAAGACGGCGTACGAGTCGGTGCGTGCGGCGCTTGAGATCGGTTATCGGCATGTCGACACCGCGACGTTGTACCAGAACGAGTCGGACGTCGGCAGAGCCGTGAAGGACAGCGGCTTGGACCGGGAGCAGATCTTCGTCACCACCAAGCTCCGGCCGCAGGACGCACGGCATGCCCGTCGCACCCTGGAGTCGAGTCTTCGGCTGCTCGACACCGACTACGTGGATCTCTGGCTGATCCACTGGCCCACCGGCGGGGACGAGCTCGTCTCGACGTGGCAGGAACTCTTGTCCGCCAAGGACGCGGGCCTGGTCCGCAATGTCGGGGTCAGCAACTACAGCCCGGCACTGATCGACTTGCTGGCCCAGGCCACCGGACAGCAGCCGGCGGTCAACCAGATTCCGTGGAGCCCGGCGCAGCACGACCCAGCCCTGCTGGAGGAGCACCGCGGCCGGGGGGTGGTCGTCGAGGGCTACAGCGGCCTCAAGAACACAGACCTGCACGACCCGGTCCTCACCGAGATCGCCCAAAGGCACGACGTCACTCCCGCCCAGGTCGTCCTCCGCTGGCATCTGGAACACGACATCGTGATCCTCCCCAGGTCCTCGCGCCGTGAACGCATCGCCACCAACTTCGGCCTGGAAGGCTTCGACCTCACAAAGGAAGACGTCACCGCGATCGACACCCTCGCCCAAGCCGGCTGAGCGACCTGACGATCCGCGATCTCAGTCCGAGGCTCCTGCCTGCCATGTGACTCGCGTCCATCATCCCGGCACGGCGAGTGATCATAGCCGTGCCCGGCCCCGTCGGGTCTCCCCCGGACAGGAAACTCCTATCTTCGGGCCCATGGCACATGACGATGGATATCTGCTGGACAATCGTAAGGTCGAAGCGGGGATCCGACTCGATGCCCTTGCTGAGCTGTTCGACCCATGGACGTTCCGCCATATCAATGAGCTGGGAGTCGGTGCGGGCTGGCGATGCTGGGAGGTCGGAGCCGGTGGGCCATCGGTTCCCCGATGGCTCGCCGACCGGGTCGGCGGTCATGGCAGGGTGCTGGTCACCGACATCGATGTGTCCTGGGCCGGTCAGGCGGCAAGCCCGGTGGTCGAAATACGCCGCCACGACGTCGCTCGCGATCAACCGCCTGCCGAGACCTTCGACCTGGTGCACGCCCGCCTGGTCTTGGTTCACCTCATCGACCGTGAGACCGCCCTGCGATCAATGATCGAATCTCTGCGGCCCGGCGGCGTACTTCTCGTCGAGGACGCCGACCCCGCGTTGCAACCGCTGGCCTGTCCCGACGAGCACGGCCCCGAAGAGCACCTGGCCAACCGGATCCGCAACGGCTTTCGACACCTGCTGGCGGGCCGCGGCGCCGATCTGAGCTATGGACGCAAACTCCCACGTCTGCTCCGCGACGCGGGTCTGACCGATGTACGTGCCGACGCGTTCTTCCCGATGGCCTCTCCCGCTTGCGACGTGCTAGAAGCAGCGACCATCAACCAGCTCCGCGACCAACTCATCACCGGCCACCACGCCACCGCAGCCGAAATCGACCAGCACCTCGCCGCCATCGCCGCAGGCCGTCTCGACCTCGCCACCGCCCCGATGATCTCAGTATGGGGCCGACGCCCTGACACCACTGACTAGCGTGATCCCGGAGCCGGCAGCCCGCCTGGACGCCCGAGAAGTACCCTTGGGCGATGTTCTCGCCTCAAGGCCCGTCTCTGCGTGAACTGGCGATCCAGGCGCTGTCCTCGGTCGAGCGCGGCTACGACCTGCTCGCTCCGAAGTTCGACCAAACACCCTTCCGCACCCCCGAGAGTGTTCTCGGCGCAACCGCCGACGCTCTGCGTCCGCTCGGGCCGTTCGACCAGGGACTGGACGTGTGCTGCGGCACCGGCGCAGGCATGCGGATCCTCAAGACCCTGTGCCAAGGACCGGTCACGGGCGTCGACTTCAGCACCGGCATGCTCGCCCAGGCGCGCAGAGCACACCCGGACGCCCAGTGGGTACAGGCCGACGTTCGGGCCCTGCCCTTCGCCCAGACCTTCGACCTCGCGGTCACCTTCGGAGCGCTCGGACACTTCCTGCCCGCCGAACGGCCCGCGCTGTTCGCCGAGGTGCACCGCACGCTGCGGCCCGGCGGGCTCTTCGCCTTCCCGATCGGCGCGCCGCCACCCCTCATGTCGGGCTGGTATTGGGCGCTGCTCGGATTCGACCTGGTCATGCGGGTCCGGAATGCCGTGTGGCGTCCTCCGTTCGTCATGTACTACCGCACCTGCCCGCTGCATGCGGTCCGCAACGACCTGACAGCAGCCGGATTCACCGTGACCACAGTCCCCTTGACGGCCCTGGGCCGACGCGAGGACGGCAGCCCGCGGTACCGGCTTGTCCTCGCCCGCAAAGCCCGCACGCCCTGACCGAGCGCGGACAGCGGCAGATGAGATTTGTCCGTCAGGACCAGCGGTGTTGGCCCGCTCCGCGGCATGTACGGATGGCGGCGGGTCCCGGGAACTCCGAACGCGTGCCCGACGATCAGTCGATGCCCAGGAGCCAGCGCAGTCGACGGGTATGGTCGGCCCCGACCAGGGGCTCGGCCGCATCTATCAGAGGGCTGATCTGCAGCCGTGCCTCTTCCGTCGGCATGCGGTAGGCGGTCGCAGCGCCGCTCCGCAACCAGGCGAGCAGGTCGGCGTGCGCTTGGTGGCCGAGCTCGATGTCATGGGCGGCCAGTAGGTGAAGGTCGACGTGAACGCGGGTCCAGGCGTCCATTGCGCGCAACCGCTCATAGGCCCCCAGCCGCACATGGCGCGGCGAATCGGCGGCCAGCAACTCCCACAGCTGCGCGACGGGCACAGAATCAGGCTGGGTACGCAGCGCCGCGTTGACCGCACGGACGACCACCGGGGCGGGGTCGGCGAGCATCCCGGCGATCTGGGTGAGGGATCCGCCCAGGCTGCGAACGGCGCGTACCGCTGCCGCCCGTACCCTCGGACTCGCGTGCCGCAGGAAGGGCAGCAGTACATCCACGTCACGAAGGGTGCCGCATTCGCCCAGCCCGACGACCAGCGCGCGGACTCGGCTCGCCGCCGGGTCGGCGGCCAGGGCCGTACGGTAGAGCGCGGCAGGGTCGTGGCCCTCGCGGCGGACGGCCCATTGCGCGGTGGCACGCATCAGCGCGGACCGATCCGCCAGATGAGCCGCTCCGGCCTGAGGGTGGCCGAGCTTCACCAGGGCGGTGAGGGCCTCGATCCCGGCCTTCGCGTTCCCTTCCTTCAACAGCCGCCGCAGTACGTCAAGGCGCTGGTCTCGTACGGCTGCGGCCACAAGCTTCTCTGTACACAGGGCACGGCAGACCAGGTCCGGTTCGCGCAGCGCAGCATGCATGATCTCCTCGTGCTCGGCACGGCCTGACTCCAGCCACAGCCCGTACGCCAAACGCCGCAACCTGAAGTCCTGGTGAGCCCGGGCCGACGCCGCCGTCTCCCCCGGAGCCGAACGCAGCACCCCCGCCACCGCCTCCAGGGCATGCCCACCGCGCGCCCACGATCCGATCGCCACCGCGACACTCGCCGCCGTCAGCAACGCGGGACCATCCGCCGCCCGCAACGCGGCAGCCAGGGATCGGCGAGCCTGCTCGCGAACCTCAGGCACCCAGTCGGCGGTGCGCAACACCAGAACGGGCAGCAGAAAACCATCCGCGGGCAACACCGCACTCGCGACCGCCGCCTCCCTTCGGTGGCCGTGCCGGGAGCAGGCCGCCACCAGTGACGGCAGCCGCTCATCCTTCAGCCCCGCGTCCGCCACGGCCGTATCACCGCCAGGCCTCACAGCAAGAGTGCGCAACGCGCGGTCGAGTCCGATCCAGGTGTCCGGACCGGCGACCGACAGGATCGCCAGCACCTCGTCCGCGGGCTCCCTGCCGGCGGCGGCTTCGGCGATCCGGGCCGCCAGCGGCCCGTAGCCGGGAGGGTGGAATTCACGGATGACTTCGATCGGACCGGCCAGATGGGCGTTGAACTCCTCCAGCTCCTCCGCCGGAACCCACAACTCCAGGATGGTCCGGCCACCCGCCTGCCGCACCGGGTAGCGGCGTGCGAAGTCGGCCTCGACCTCGAAACGTGTCACGAAACCGGCACCCGACGCCGGCACGTTCCAGTCCCGGGCGATCTTGATCGCGTACGCCTCGTTCAACACCGGATAGGAGATCGGCTGGTCGGGCAGCCGCGGTGGCCACGCCCGCCATCCTGACGTGTGCAGCAACGCCAACTCGGCCGGCCCCACCGGCCGCCACAACGTCATCGTGGCCCGTTCACGCATGCGCACTCGCCCTCTCCCAGGTCGCCGAAACCCAGTCTCGCGGCGAGATCGGGGCTCCGACCACCGAATATCCGCCCGCTGATGAGGCGCGGGCCTGCGGCCGGAAGTCGCTGATCTCCGCATACGCGGCGTGGGGGGCGGCGGGTTCTCGTAACCGAAGTCGACCCCCACCCCATCTTGCGAATGGAGAAGGGCCGGTACGCCTTCGGCCAGCTCTACCTGGACACCGGCAAAGGGGCCGGCATGATCCGCGACTTCGTCTACAAGGGCGGCCTGAGCGCGCAGGCGTGCAGAACCAGACCCGATGCCGGGGCCTCTCGATCGTCCTGGCCGCTCTCACGCGATCGGACGCGGATCGCAGCCGAAGTGGGTCAGCGCCGTCCGGGCCATGGTGTGGAGCAGTTCCCCCATCGCGTCACGGGTCAGCCCTCCGGCGCTGCGGGGCGTCGAGTTGAGCAACCCGAACGCGGCGTGCATGGCGGCGCGCGCCCGCTCCTCGGTGAGACCGGGGCGCATGTCGCGCAGCACGGCCACCCACTGCTCCACATAGGAGCGCTGCAGCCGCCGGATCTCGCGCCGCTCGGGCTGGGGCACGTTGTCGAGCTCCCGCTCGTGCACGGTGATCAGCGCGGGGTTGTCGAGCGCGAAGTCGATGTGCCAGCGCAGCAGCGCGTCGAGCGCCTCCTCCGGCGCCGGCGCCATGGCGACCCGCGCCGAGCCCTCGGACAGCAGCCGCTCGCTGATGTCGAGGAGCATCTCGGCGAGCACCGCGTCCTTGCCGCTGAAATGCCGGTACAGCGCCGGCCCGGTGAGCCCGACGGCGCCGCCGAGGTCGCCGATCGTGACGCCGTGGTAGCCCCGGCGCGCGAACAACTCCGCCGCCGCGGCCAGGATCTCCACCCTGCGCGTGGCGCCGTTCGCTACCTCGGTCATGATGGAAAGTGTAGACCAGACCGTGTTAATGTTCATAAACATCGGCGTTGTTAACGATCCTTAACGGGCAGAGCAATGGACACAGGCGGATGAGCGCGGATCCCGGCAGTGAGGTGTTCAAGAGCAACGCGGAGCGGAACCTCGCCCTGGTGGCGGAGTTGCGCGACCGGCTTGCGCAGGCGAGCCTCGGCGGGCCGGAGCGGTCCCGCGAGCGCCATGTCGCACGCGGCAAGCTACTGCCACGCGACCGGGTGGACGCCCTGCTCGACCCCGGCTCGCCGTTCCTTGAACTGTCGCCGCTGGCCGCGACCGGCATGTACGACGACGAGGCGCCGGGTGCGGGGATCATCACCGGCGTCGGCCGGATCTCCGGCCGCGAATGCGTGATCGTCGCCAACGACGCCACCGTCAAGGGCGGCACCTACTACCCCGTGACAGTGAAGAAGCACCTGCGGGCGCAGGAGGTGGCGCTCCACAACCACCTGCCGTGCGTCTATCTGGTCGACTCCGGCGGCGCGTTCCTGCCCCGGCAGGACGAGGTCTTTCCCGACCGCGAGCACTTCGGCCGGATCTTCTACAACCAGGCCACCATGTCGGCACGGGGCATCCCGCAGATCGCCGCCGTGCTCGGCTCGTGCACGGCGGGCGGCGCGTACGTCCCGGCGATGAGCGACGAGGCCGTCATCGTGCGGAACCAGGGCACGATCTTCCTGGGCGGCCCGCCGCTGGTGAAGGCCGCCACCGGCGAGGTGGTGAGCGCCGAGGAGCTCGGCGGCGGCGAGCTGCACTCCCGTACGTCCGGGGTCACCGACCACCTCGCCGACGACGACGCGCACGCGCTGCGCATCGTGCGCGACATCGTCGGCACCCTCGGCCCGCGGCCGCCGCGGCCGTGGGAGGTCGCCGAGCCGGAGGAGCCGGCCGACGACCCGGCGGAGCTGTACGGCGTCGTGCCGCCCGACCCGCGGACACCGTACGACGTCCGCGAGGTCATCAGCCGGATCGTCGACGGCAGCCGCTTCCAGGAGTTCAAGCGGGAGTACGGGCCGACGCTGGTCACCTGCTTCGCGCGGATCCACGGCCACCCCGTGGGGATCATCGCCAACAACGGCATCCTGTTCGCCGAGTCGGCGATGAAGGGCGCGCACTTCATCGAGCTGTGCGACCGCCGGTCCATCCCCCTGGTGTTCCTGCAGAACATCACCGGGTTCATGGTCGGCCGGGAGTACGAGGCGGGCGGCATCGCCAAGCACGGGGCCAAGATGGTCACCGCGGTGGCCTGCGCCCGGGTCCCGAAGTTCACCGTCGTCATCGGCGGTTCGTTCGGCGCCGGCAACTACGCGATGTGCGGCCGGGCCTACTCCCCCCGCTTCCTGTGGATGTGGCCGGCCGCGCGGGTCTCGGTGATGGGCGGCGAGCAGGCCGCGTCGGTGCTGGCCACCGTGCGCCGCGACCAGTTCGAGGGCCGCGGCGAGGACTGGCCGGCCGAGGCCGAAGAGGAGTTCAAGCAGCCCATCCGGGACCAGTACGAACGGCAGGGCAACCCGTACTACTCGACCGCGCGGCTGTGGGACGACGGCGTGATCGACCCGCTGGACACCCGCCGGGTCCTCGGCCTGGCGCTGTCGGTGGCGGCGAACGCGCCGCTCGACCCTGTCGGCTACGGCGTCTTCCGGATGTGAGGGCCTGATGTTCGAGACCGTCCTGGTGGCCAACCGCGGTGAGATCGCGGTGCGGATCATCCGTACGCTGCGCACCCTCGGGATCACCTCGGTGGCGGTGCACACCGACGCCGACACCGGCGCGCGGCATGTGCGCGACGCCGATCTCGCGGTGCGCATCGACAGCTATCTGAGCATCGACGGCGTTCTCGGCGCCGCTCGCGAGGCCGGCGCCGAGGCGGTGCACCCCGGCTACGGCTTCCTCGCCGAGAACGCCGCATTCGCCCGGGCCTGCGCGGACGCGGGCGTGGTCTTCGTCGGCCCGCCCGTCACGGCGATCGAGGCGATGGGCGACAAGATCCGTGCCAAACGGACCGTCGCCGCCGCAGGCGTCCCGGTGGTGCCGGGCAGCGAGGCCTCCGGCCTGTCGGATGAGGAGCTCTCCGACGCCGCGATGAAGATCGGGATGCCCGTGCTGCTCAAGCCGTCGGCGGGCGGCGGCGGCAAGGGCATGCGGCTCGTCCGCGACCCGGCCGAGCTGGCCGAGGCGATCGCCTCCGCCCGCCGCGAGGCGCGCGGCTCCTTCGGCGACGACACCCTGCTGGTCGAGCGGTTCGTCGACAATCCCCGGCACATCGAGATCCAGGTCTTCGCCGACGGCCAGGGCAACGTCGTCCACCTGGGCGAGCGCGAATGCAGCCTGCAGCGTCGACACCAGAAGATCATCGAGGAGGCGCCGTCACCGCTGCTCGACGAGGCGCTGCGGCGGTCGATGGGTGCTCAGGCGGTGAACGCCGCGAAGGCCGTCGGCTATGTCGGCGCCGGCACCGTGGAGTTCATCGTGGCGGGCGACCGGCCCGCCGACGACGGCTACTTCATGGAGATGAACACCCGGCTTCAGGTCGAGCACCCGGTCACCGAGCTCGTGACCGGGTACGACCTGGTCGAGTTGCAGCTGCGGGTCGCCGCGGGCGGGTCATTGCCGTTCACGCAGGACGGCATCCACCTCGAGGGCCACGCGATCGAGGCCCGCATCTATGCCGAGGACCCATCTCGCGGCTTTTTGCCTACCGGCGGCCGGGTGCTCGCCCTGTCCGAGCCGGCCGGCCCGGGGGTCCGGGTCGACTCCGGCATCGCGGCGGGCGATGAGGTCGGCAGCGCCTATGACCCCATGCTCGCCAAGGTGATCGCATGGGGCGTGGACCGGCAGGCCGCGCTGCGCGGGCTGGACCGCGCCCTGGCCTCCTACGCACTGCTCGGCGTGCCGACGAACGTGGGCTTCCTGCGGGCGCTCATCGCCCACCCGGACGTCGCCGCCGGCCGGCTCGACACCGGCCTGGTCGAGCGCGCGCTGCCCGGCCTCACCGGCGACCGGGCGGACCCGGGCGAGGAGGTGCTCGCCGCCGCCGCGCTGGAGCGGATGCTGGCGCTGGAACCCGGCGGGGCCGGCGATCCCTGGGAGATCCCCGACGGCTGGCGGGCCGGCGGACCCACCTGGACCCGGTGGCTGATCACCGTCGGCGGCCGTGATCCGGTGGAGGTACGGATCCGCGGCCGCGCGGCCGGCGCCGAGGTGCGGGTCGGCGCCGGCGACCTGGTGCGGGCGAGCGCGCGATGGGACGGGCCGGGACGCCTGGTCGTCTCGTACGCGGGCCGTACGGCAGGTTACGTGTTCGCGCAGGACGGCGAGGTGCGCTGGCTCGGCCGGGACGGGCACGCCTGGGCGCTGACCGAGCACACGGCGGCCGAGGCGGGCGGCGCGGCAGGGGCTGCCGCGAGCGGCCTGGTGCGCAGCCCGATGCCCGGCACGGTTATGGCGGTCAAGGCGGCCGAGGGCGACACGGTCGCCGAGGGCCAGCCGCTGTTGATCGTCGAGGCCATGAAGATGGAGCACACCGTGGTGGCGCCGATCGACGGCGTGGTCGCCCGGCTGCCCGCCCGAGCGGGCGCGCAGGTCTCCCTGGACGAGACCTTGGCCG
>NZ_JABVEB010000082.1 GCF_014323665.1 Actinomadura sp. HBU206391
CGCATCGGGCCGGGCCGGGCCGGGCCGGGCACCGTACGGTGCGGCGGCCGGCCCGGCCCCCAGATCAACGCGGTGGCCGATCAGCCCGGCGGCGGATCAACCCGGCACTTGACCGACCCGGTCGACGGCCACCATCCGCCATACCGCCGCGGAGCCGAACACCTCGCCCTTCCGCTTGCCCATGTCCGGCAGCGCCTTCGTCGTGACCTCACGGACACCGAGGTACTGGTAGTTCTTCGGGTCGAAGAAGTACTCGGTGCGGATTCCGTCATAGGGCGAGGTGAACCTGAGCCCCACTCCGTGCCGGCCCGCCGGGTCGACGGCCTTCGGGTTCAGGGTCACGCCGGGGATCCGCCTGGTCGCGGTGAAGAGCGCCTTGCGCACCTTGGCGGGGACATAGGACTCCCGCACCACGTCACCGGCGGCCTTGAACATCAGTTCCGCACGGGACCGGCCGCCGTCGCTCTGGCCATAGAGATGCTTCCGCATGCCCTCGGCGTCGCCCGGCAGCCTGCTCCGGTCGACCGGATCGGGGGTGCAATGTTCGGTCACCTTGATCTTCCGTCCGGAGCTCCTGTCCTTCTTCTCCGGGACGATCTGGGTCCGCACGCCGTTCCGGCAGCCCGGCACGGTCGCCGACATGGGCATGCCCGCCACCTTCTGGTCGATCCGGCCGTCGCGGGTGCCGTCCACGGACAGCCAGACCCGGCGCATCGAGGCGGGGTCGAGTCTGCACACCGGCTTGGCCAGATTGCAGGCTTCGTACTGTTGCCGGGTCTCCACGAAGAGGAACTGGTCCGGGCGTGGAGCGGTGTCGGACAGGATGGAGGGCGCGGATTTCGCGACGTTCACGGTTGGCCCGCCCGTCAGGGGACGGGTCACCTCACCCCAGCCGGACATGAGCACGGCCGGGATTCCGATCGCCACCGCCGTGCCCAGTACGGCCAGACCGAGGACCGGCCGGCTGCGGCCGAACCCCGCCAGGCGGCGCCGGGACGGCCTCCCCTGGGCCGCTTCGACGAGGCGCTGCCGTTGCCGGACGAGTGCGGCCGGTGGCTCCTCGTCGAGGTGGCGGCCGAGGTCGCCGAGCATTTTGAGATCGTCCATGGTCACTCCTCGTCGAGCAGGGGGTTGGTGTCACCGAGTGCGGCGCGCACTTTCCGGCGGGCCCGGTTGAGCCGCGACCGCACCGTGCCCACCGGGATGCCGAGCGCGTCGGCGGTCTCCGCGTACGACAGGTCCGCCCAGGCGACGAGCAGCAGCACGTCGCGGTCGCCCCTGGACAGCCCGGCGAGTGCGCTCGCCAGGGCGGGGCGGGCGGCGGCGGCCGAGACGCCGACCGCCACCCGGTCGGCCGGTCCCTCGGTGACGACCTCGCGCGGGCTGCGGACCATCGCCCGGTAACGGGCCGCTTCGGTCCTGCGGTGACGGGAGATCAGCTTGGTGATGATGCCGAACAGCCACGGCCGCGCGTCGGGGCGATCGGCGTCATACCGGTCCCGCCGCTGAAAGGCGACGAGGAACGCCTCACCGACGAGGTCGTCGGCGACCTCGGGGCCGAGCCGCTTGACTACGTACCGGTAGAGCATGGCGCTGTAGCGGTCGAAGAGCTGGGCGAACACCTCGGGCTCATGGCGCGACGCCACGATGAGCCGCGCGTCCGAATCCGGCTGAACGAGCCGCTCCGAGATCACCGTGGACACCGGGCGAACCGGGTCCGGGAGCATCTGGTCATGAACGCCCTTCCTATCGGGGGGACGGGAACATCCTGTATCGCCCCTTCGGCCCCGACGAGTTCACTCCCACGGCATCGAGCGGTCGTCAGCGCAGTCGCGATCGGGCGGTGGGCGTCAGCGTGAGGTGCCGCGGAGGGCAGATCAGGCGCGCCGACAGCTCGGGCAGCACCTCCTCGGTCCACGTGCGCGACCGGTCGAGGAGCCGGCCGTGCTCCGCGTGGTCGGCGGCGTCCGGGAAGGCGGCGAACCACACGAAGACGTTCTCACCGGTCCGCACCGGCAGCGCCGGATAGGTGTTCTCCGCGGGCTCGGTCTGGAAGCAGGCCAGCGGCCGCGCCCCGGTCTCGGTCATCACCGGTGCGACGCGGTCGCGGAAGAAGACGGCGAAGTCGTCGTCGACCGGCTGGCGCGGGTCGGCCGGTGCGATCGGCGGCTCGCGGTGGTAGATCGTGACCATGACGCGCGAGGCGGGCGGCTCCCCGGCGCCCGCCGATGGCCGAGCGGAACCCGGCGGCAAGCCGGGCGCCGCGCCGACCGGGCGGAGCAGCAGTACGTCGTCGCTGTCGACCATCGTGGCCACCGCCGCGTCCCGATGCCTCCGCCAGGCGTCACCCTCGACGTAGAAGGCCGTCAGCGCCTCGGCCCGCGCCCGCATGTCCGGGAAGCCGCGTACCCAGACGAACCGGTCGGGATCGCCCTGATCGCGGAACTGGCCGATGACGCTGATGCCCACGGCCTCCTGCGTCTCGACGAACTCCCGGTCGAAGAGCTCGATCAGGACGTCGCGTTGGCCGGGATGCAGCGTGTACTGCCTGAGCTCGATGACGGAGCAGCGGATTTCCTGACCCGGGTCGGGCCGACCGGGAGCGTTCATGCGGCAACCGTGTTCATGCGACAACCGTGTCATCGCCGAGCAGGACGGACGAGTGGCCGGACTGCCGGTATCCGCAAAATTCCTGCCATACGCTGACGGCTATGAGCGCTCGTTCCGTCGCTGTGGCGGTCATCGACGACATGCCCGTGTACGAGGTGGCCATCGCGTGCGAGGTCTTCGGGATGGTCCAGGCCGTTCCGGCCGGCCCGCCGTCGTACGACGTAAGGCTGTGCGCGGCGCGGCCGGGCCGGACCAGGACCGAGTCGGGTCTCGTCGTGCACACCGCCCACGGGCTGGACGGGCTGACGCATGCGGACACGGTGATCGTCCCCGCCGTGCCGCACGCCTGCCTGGACTCGGGCCTGGAGTTCCCGCCGGGGCTCATCGACGCGGTCCGCAGGGCTCACGCCGGTGGTGCGCGCGTCGTCTCGTTCTGCAGCGGCGCCTTCGTGCTCGCGGCCGCTGGCCTCCTCGACGGCAGGCGGGCCACGACCCACTGGCTGCACGCCGACACGCTCGCCGAGCGACACCCGCGGGTACGGGTGGACGCGTCGGTGCTGTACGTCGACGAGGGCGACGTGCTCACCAGCGCCGGTCGCAGCGCCGCACTGGACCTGTGTCTGCATCTGGTGCGGAGCGACCTCGGCGCGCACGTCGCCAACCAGGTGGCCCGCCGGATGGTGGTGCCCGCGCACCGCCCGGGCGGGCAGTCGCAGTACATCGACCTGTCGGTGCCCGAGGCCGGCGACGACGGGCTCGGGCCGGTGCTGCAGTGGGCGTGCGCGCACCTCGACCGGCCGCTGACCGTCGACGAACTGGCCGGGCAGGCCCGGATGAGCCCGAGGACGTTCGCGCGCCGCTTCCACGCCACCACCGGCACGACACCGCTGCGGTGGCTGCTGGGCCAGCGGCTCATGTGCGCACAGGCGCTGCTCGAACGCACCGACCTGCCGATCGACCAGGTCGGTGAGCGCAGCGGGCTCGGTTCCGCGGCCAACCTGCGAAGGCACTTCGGCCGGGGCGTCGGCGTGACCCCCACCGACTACCGCCGCGCGTTCCGCGGCGGAGAACCGCCTCAGGACTCCGCGGATTGAAAGCGGCTCGGGGCTGCCCCAGAGGCTCGTGACCAGCCGTCATATCGATCCGGATATCGCATGACATACGTATCAATCTTGGACATAAGCCACGGTCTGCTGGTCTTCTCTAGAACGTTCCAAACACGAACCTCTGGTGAAGGGAGCTCTGATGCGCCGATCCCGAGTGGCCCTCGCGGTCATCTCGACGACGACCGTGGCCGCGCTCGTGGGGGCGGGAGTCGTGTGGCATCTTCGCGACGACGACGGGCCGGGCGCCACCGCCGGACGCTATCTGGCCGCCTGGCAGCGCGGTGACTTCGCCGCGATGAGCGCCCTCGTGAGCCGGCCGCCCGCCGACTTCGCCGCCCAGCACACCCGGATGCGAGACGACCTGGGCGTGACCCGGTGGCGGTTCCGCCAGGACTCGACCGGCGACAAGGGCGACTCGGTCCTGTCGGTCTTCACCGCCGAGCTGGCCCTGCGCGGCGGTGAGACCTGGCGCTACGACGGCAGACTTCGCCTGATCCGCAGCGATGGGAAATGGCGGGTCGCATGGTCGCCGACCGCGCTGCATCCGGAACTCGGCGAAGGCCGTCGGCTGCGGGTGGCCCGGTCGTGGCCCGATCGGGCCACCGTCAGCGCCGCCGACGGCAGCCCGATCGACGACAGCACCTCGGGCTCGGTTCAGCAGCTCGTCGGGCCGCTCGCAGCCGCCACCGCGGCCGACGTCAAGCGGCTCGGGCCGCCCTACCTCGTCGGCGATCAGATCGGCTCGGACGGCCTTCAGCGACAGTACGAGCGCCGCCTCGCGGGAACGCCCGCCGAGGCCGTACAGATCGTCGACGCCCGCGGCAATCCCGTCCGTACCCTGCAGCGGTTCGGCGGCAAGGCCGGCACCCCGCTGCGCACCACCCTCGATCCGGACGCGCAAGAGGCGGCCGGGCGGGCGCTGTCGGACGTGGACCGGCCCGCCTCGCTCGTGGCGCTGCGTCCGTCGACCGGTGAGATCGTCGCGGTGGCCAACAAGCCCGGCGGCTACAACCGGGCACTGCTCGGCCGCTATCCGCCCGGCTCGACGTTCAAGGTGATCACCGCGTCGGCCCTGGTGGCGGACGGGCTCGGCCCGCAGACACCGGTCGGCTGCCCGGCCACGACCAACGTCGGTGGCCGCTCCTTCAAGAACTACCAGCACGAGGACTTCGGCACGGTGCCGTTCCGCGAGGCCTTCGCGCATTCGTGCAACACGACGTTCGCCCGGCTGGCCGTCGACCGGCTCAGTGAGCGCCGGGTCTCGCAGGTGGCGGCGATGTTCGGTTTCGGCGCACCGATCATCGCGGGCGTGCCCGCCGTACGGGCGTCGTTCCCCAAGCCCAAGGATCCGGCCGAGTTCGCCTCGGCGTCGTTCGGGCAGGGCGCCGTCCTCGCCAGCCCGCTCAACATGGCGTCCGTCGCGGCGGCGATCGCGGGCGGCACCTGGCGATCGCCACGGCTGGTCGACACCCGGCTGGCCGGGCAGGCCGCCGACGCGGGCGGCCACGCCCCACAGGCGCCCCACCGGCTCGAACCCGGCGTCGTCAGGGCGCTGCGCGACCTCATGCCGGCCGTGGTCAGCGAGGGCACGGCCGCACAGGTCGACTTCCCGCCCGGGGTGGCCGGCAAGACCGGCACCGCCGAGTACGGCTCCGGCGAAGACCCGCCCACGCATGCGTGGTTCATCGGCTACCGCGGCGACCTCGCGTTCGCCGTCATCGTCGAAGGCGGCGGAACGGGAGCCGAGGCGGCCGCTCCCATCGCGGCCCGCTTTCTGCGCGCAGCACTGTGACCTCGGTGGGCATCACGCAGGACGGCGCGGGCGTGGCCGGATCGGCGCGCCCTGCGGCTGACCGCCGACCCGTCCCAGCAGGCACTGCTCGAACACTCCGCTGGTGAGAGCCGCGCGGGCCGATCGCCCGCCGGGACGGCGTGGCGGGCCCCCGGTGCGACGATACGTGCGCACCGGCCGGCCGCCTGATCAGGAGCATCGGGTACGGTCGGGCCGGTGAGCACGTTTCGACACCCCGGCACCGTACTGACCGATCACACTTTCACCGTCCCGCTGGACCACGACGATCCGGGCGGCGAACAGATCGAGCTGTACGCGCGGGGGGTCGTCGCCGCCGACCATGCGGACGCGCGGCTGCCCTGGCTGCTCTTCCTGCAGGGCGGCCCCGGCTTCGGCGGTCCGCGGCCGGTCGGCCGCCAGGACTGGCTCGACCGGGCGCTCGACGACTACCGGGTGCTGCTGTTGGACCAGCGTGGCACCGGACGGTCCACTCCCGCCAACCGGCACACCCTGCCGCAGAGGGGAGACGCCAAGGCCCAGGCCGACTACCTCGCCCGGTTCCGCGCCGACTCGATCGTGCGCGACTCCGAGGCGGTGCGCCGCTCGCTGATCGGCGACGAGCCCTGGAGCGTGCTCGGGCAGAGCTTCGGCGGTTTCTGCACTGTCACCTACCTGTCCTTCGCCCCGGACGGCGTACGGGAGGCCTTCATCACCGGCGGCCTGCCGGGTCTGGACGCCACCGCGGACGACGTCTACCGCGCCGCCTATCCGCGGATGGTGACGCGCAACGCCGAATACTACGAGGCCTACCCCGGCGACGTCGACCGGGTCAGGCGACTGGCCGCGCACCTGCGCGACCATGACGTGCGGCTGCCCGGCGGGGGGCGGTTCACCGTTGAGGCGCTGCAGGCGCTCGGACGCGTGCTCGGCACCCTCGGCGGAGGCCACCGGCTCCATTACCTGCTCGAGGACGCCTTCGCGGGCGGCTCCGGCTCGGACCTGCCCGGGTTGCCGCCGGACGGGTTCCTGTACGACGTCGAGGCCCAGCTGACGTTCGCGGCCGGGCCCCTCTACGCCCTGCTGCATGAGCCGTGCTACGGGCAGAGTGCCTCGGGCGCGAGCCGCTGGTCGGCACAGCGGATCCGCGCCGAGTTCCCCGAGTTCGACCCCGACGCGGCGCTCGACGAGGGCGCTCCCGTCCTGTTCACCGGGGAAATGATCTACCCCTGGATGTTCGACACCGACCCGGTGCTGCAGCCGCTGCGCGAAACTGCCGAACTGCTGGCCGAACGCGACTCCTGGCCCGACCTGTACGACGCCGGCCGGCTGCGCGCCAACGAGGTGCCGGTCGCCGCCGCCGTCTACCACGACGACATGTACGTGGAGCGCGAGCACTCGCTGCGGACCGCTCGGTCGATCCGCGGCCTGCGCCCCTGGATCACCAACGAGTACGAGCACAGCGCGCTGCGCACCGACGGGGTCACCGTCCTGGACCGGCTCATCGCGCAGGTACGCGGCAACGCCTGACCGAGCGGTCGGGAAGGCTGCGAGCAGCGGCGGGCGCCGGGCGCTCAGCCGTAGAGACGCTTGGCGTACTCCGGACCGTAGTACCGCTCGAGCTGTTCCAGGGTCTCCTCGGTGCGCTGGACGCTCTTGACGATCTGCGCGTGCGAAGGCAGCGCGTCGGGTTCCCAGGTCTCCGGCTTCCACAGCGATGAGCGCATGAACGCCTTGGCGCAGTGGAAGAAGATCTGCTCGATCTCCACCAGGAGCGCCAGGTTCGGCCGGTGCCCCTTGACGGTCATCTCATCGAAGAACGGCGCGTCCCGCAGCAACCGGGCGCGCCCGTTGATGCGCAGCGTCTCACCGCGCCCGGGGATCAGGAAGAGCAGCCCTACGTGCGGGTTCTCGATGATGTTGTGGAAGCCGTCGACCCGCCGGTTGCCCGGCCGGTCCGGGATGGCGATGGTCGCGTCGTCGACGACGTACGCGAACCCGGGCGGGTCGCCCTTGGGCGAGACGTCGCAGCGACCGGCTCGGTCCGCGGTCGCGATCAGGCACAGCGGCGAGGCCGCGAGCCACTCCCGGTCACGCTCGTGCAGTACGACGCGCTCCTTGGTGAGCGCCCTCGGCATCGGTGCGCCCAGCAACTCGCGCAGTTCACTCGCCGAGCCGATCTCCACCAAACCCGCGACATCCGTCATCGAGGCCCTCCCTGCAGTGGTGTTGTCACCGTCCAGGATGTCGCATTCCGGAGGGATACTGCATTACATGTATCGGGAGCGGGCATCGCGGCTGGACGAAGCCGTCGTGTGGCAGCGCACCCAGCCCGCCGCGGCGACGGCGCAGCGGGTGCTGCCCGACGGCTGCATCGATCTGATCTGGTTCGACGGCGAGCTGCTCGTGGCCGGGCCCGACACCGCGGCGCACCTGGCGACCGGGTCGCCGGGGGCCGGCTACACCGGGTTGCGGTTCGCTCCGGGCATCGGGTCCGCCGTCGTAGGGGTGCCCGCGTACGAGCTGCGCGACCGCCGCGTGCCGCTGGCCGATCTCTGGCCGGCCGCGCGCGTCCGCGCCCTCACCGACCGCCTGGCCGCTGCGGAGGTCCCGAGCGTGGTGATGGAGGAGACGGCGGCCGACCGGCTGCACCAGGCCGATCCGATCGACCCGGCGGTGCCCTGGATCGTGACCCGGCTGCGCGCCGGCGTGCCGGTCAGCGCCATCGCGAGCGAGACCGGGCTGAGCGAACGGCAACTGCACCGGCGCTGCCTTGGCGTCTTCGGGTACGGGCCCAAGACGCTGGCCCGGATCCTGCGCATGAACCGGGCCGTCGAACTCGCCCGCGCCGGCACGCCGTTCGCCACCGTCGCGGTGATCGCCGGTTACGCCGACCAGGCCCACCTCGCCCGTGAGGTCAAGGCCCTGACCGGCGTCCCCCTCAGCGCCCTCATCTGAAGGCCGGCCACGACCTGGTCGCCTAGGACGTGGTCGGCAGCGGCGCGAAGAGGTCGACGCCATTGCCGTCCGGGTCGTGGACGACCGCGTAACGCTGACCCCAGAACGCGTCCCAGGGCTCCAGGTGCCCTTCGTAACCGGCCTTGACGAGGTCGGCGTAGACGCGGTCCACCTCGGCGGGGTCATCGCAGAGAAAGGCCAGGCCGACTTTCCCGCCACCCTCGGATGGAGTCCAGCTCGGGTCGATGGAGCTGACGGTCTCGGCGGTGTCCCAGGCGAACCGCAGCCCGCCAGGAAGGGCCGCCTCGACATGCGGCTCGGCGTCCGCGTCCGCGGGGATCTCGAACCCGAGGCGCCGGTAGAAGGCCAGTGACCTGCCCATATCGGATACGACGATGCTGATCAGATTGAACGTAGGTGCCATGACAGCCACCGTACGGAAACCGCCGCACCTCCGTCTTGAAGGAATCAGACGTGGTCTCGAGCGCATGACCGGTCTCCGGCCTCCGCGATGTCCGGGGCTTGTAGGCGACGATTCGCGTATGACACGGTCTTGGCCATGAAGCCCTTCGAAGGCGACATGTCGGGGAACGTGGCGGCCTTCGAGCAGACCGTCCGATCCACGATCGAACTCGCCGAGACCTTGGGTGCCGCCGAGTGGGACCTGCCCACCGAGTGCCCCGGCTGGACCGTCCGCGACCAGGTCGCCCATATCGTCGGGGTCGAGCGGATGATCCTCGGAGATCCGCAGGAGGCGCACACCCTGCCCGCCGGGCTCTCACACGTACGCAGCGACTTCGGGCGGATCCTGGAGATCGCCGTCGACGCCCGCCGCACGAGACCGCCCGAGACAGTGGTCGCGGAGTTGCGAGAGACGCTGGCACGCAGGCTCACCGACCTCGCCACCATCGACCCGGGGCGGCAGGTCAAGGCACCGGACGGGCGCATGGGGCCGTACTCCCGGTTCATGATGTTCCGCGCGTTCGACTGCTGGGTGCATGAACAGGACATCCGCCGGGCGGCCGGCCGCCCCGGCAACCTCGACGCCCCGGCCGCCGAACGCGCCCGCCACATCATCGACTCGGGCATGTCCTTCGTGGTGGCCAAACGGGCCGGGGCAGGTCCCGGCAGCTCGATAACCTTCAAGGTCACCGGCCCGCCGTCGTTCCGTTCCTGCGTCCTGGTCGGCGATGACGGACGGGCCCGGCCGGTGGAGCCGGAGTCGCATCCGACCGTGACCCTGTCGATGGACTGGGAGGGCTACGTGCGGCTCGCCGCCGGACGCTGCGATCCCGCCGACGTCGACGTCTCCATCGACGGCGATCATGACCTGGCCGGTCGCGTCCTCGGCAACATGGCCGTCACCCCATGACCTGATCGTCGCCCATAAGCCACAAGTCGGTACCATTCGAACAAACGTACGATATCTGGGCATAATCAAGGGATGGACCCAGAGCACCGGCCGCTGACGTGTCCCTACCACCACCCCATGAAGCGCGGCCTGATCAGAGTCGGGTGGGCGCCCTGTGACTGCCCGCCCGCTCTGGCCCGCCACCGGGGGCACCGGACCTATTGGTGCGAGAAGTGCAGCACGGTCGGCGTGACGACCGTCTCCTACAACCCGGAGCATCTGCCCGCTGACGGCACCCGCGGCCGCCATCCCCTGACCGTATGGTGACGCGCTTTCCTGGGGTCCGGTTCGGTCCCGACCGGGTCTGTCGGCGGCCCGGCGGGACGAGGCCGTCTCCGCCACGGACAAGGCGTTCAACAGCGGAAAGGTCGCAGCCATCCTCCCGCACGTGCGTGATCCCCCCGTGATCATGCACTTATTCACCACCACACCACCCAGGGCGGGCCGGCCAGCGCGACCTAACTACATGATCACGGCGGAGGAGGGTGCGGAGAGCGATCATGGCCCCGCATCACCACCGCGAGGAGGATGCCGGCTCAGCGGGGCAGCCGCAACGGGCGACTGCCCCGCCTCCGCACGCCTGGTCCGCCGGCGGCCTGTGCGACCGTTCCATCAGCGGCCGGCCGCGGGTCATGAATTCTGCCCGTTGACCTCACTGACCTGTTCCGCGATCCGCCGCGCCGTTCCCGATACGTCGTTCACCGGGTGCTGGCGGTCGGCGTTGTGCCAGGAGAAGAACCGGCCGCTGAAGCCGACGAACACCCACACGTACACAGCGGGAATATCGGTCTCCACAGCCAGTCCTGCGACGTCCTTGCGGACGTGTGAGCGGATCCCGTGCTCATCGGCCAGCACCACCCGCAACTCCGCGAGGAGTTCGAGCTCCAAGCTCATGCTCGCTTCCACGCTCCGCTCCCCTCTCAAGGCAGGACCGGCGGTGTGGGCCACAGCCGTCGTCTACGGCCAACCGTCCTCTGCCCAGTCACCGGTTCCGCCGCCGATCACTGATCAAGAGTCCTGCAGAGAGATGTCACGTCGCGATACCGCCCGTATCGCATCTGTGGCTTTTACATGCTCATGTCTGTCTCATCTGTTGATCGTCTGTGTTAGCTTCAGGCGGTCGAAAGGCTGGTGATGACCGAATTTCCCGTACGGCTGAAGGTGCTGCTTCGTGAGAGGCACTGGCAGACGTATCGGACGTTCTGCACCGAGTACGACAAGGCCGCGAGAGCGGTCGACCCCGACCTGGTCGGCGGCTGGCCGAGCCGGGCGCAGCTGCACCGGTGGCTGAGCGGCGAGGTGAAGGGCCTTCCCTATCCCGACCACTGCCGGATCCTGGAGAAGATGTTCCCCGGCTGGTCGGCGGAACAGCTCTTCGAGCGGTACCGGCCCGAGGCCTCCGCCCGGCCCGAGACGTCCGCCCGGCCCCAGACCTCTGCCCACCCCGAGACGTCCGCCCGGCCCGGGAGCGACCCTGCCGAGTCGAGGACGACCGATGTCGGCGAGTTGCTCGGCATCATCGAAGACCGAGTCGACGCTCGGGGCTCGGGTGAGCCGGCCTGGGGAGACGTGCCGCGGGTGCCGGCCACCGCCGGCGCCGGGCTGAGATCGGTCTCGGACGTGCTCAGCGGGCCGAGCCTGGCCGGTGTCAGCGACCACGCCCGTGAGTTGGGCCGCAAGCTCCTGGAGTTGCAGCAACTGCGCCGCCTCAGCGACGCCGAGATCCGTGAACTCGCCGGCCTGGCAGGGCAGGTCGTGGAGTTGACCTCGACCACGTACGTGCACATCGACACCCAGGGCCGCGCCACCGCCGCCTGCCGCATCGACCTGCTGAACCTCACCGACGAGCCGATCAGCCGAATGACCCGTGAAGTGTCGTTCGAGCACACCGGCGGCCCGCTCGGCATCACCCCCGCGCCTGACAGCGACCGGCGTGTGGAAATCCAGCTGATCAACGACACCACCGCCCCGGCCAGGTTCGTCTTCGAGATCTTCCCTCAGCTGCGGCCCGGTGAGTCGGCGCGCATCGGCTACATGTGCGAGAACGGGAGATTCGACGGAGACCATCGCTGGCGTCAGCGAATCCCCCGTCACACCCGCCAGTACACACTGCGCATCCGTCAGCAGAACGTCGACCTCGCCGAATGCACTGCCATGGAGGAACATCCGGATGGCTCGCAGACACCGGCCACCGACGGTCTCATGTGGGACATCTACGGCGACGACGTCACCATCACCCTGACACGCGACTATCTACGCCCCAACCAGGCCCTGACGCTGCGCTGGAAGTGATCCGCTCCCCCGTCCGTGCGCGGGCCGTACGCGCCATGGCACGCGGATCGTAGGCGACGTCACACGCGGGTCGCACGCGCAAGGTCGGTGCGAGCTTCAGGGCGGCCTCGAAAGGTGGAGTTTTCCCTACCGGCTTAGGCGAGTTGCACCCATCGTGACGTGAAACCGCAGGCCATAGCGTCATTTCCAAGCGATGCACCTCGCGTCGCAAAGGGAGGTCTGACGATGGCGAGACACGCGAACGCGCACCCGGCCGGCGGCGAGGCACTGCGGTTGGTGTCGGTCGGCAAGGTCTATGGTTCGGCCGGTAACACGGTGACGGCGTTGGACGATGTGAGCCTCACGCTCCGGCCGGGGACCTTCACAGCGGTGATGGGCCCCTCGGGGTCGGGTAAGAGCACGCTGTTGCAGTGCGCAGCGGGCCTGGACCAGCCCACCCACGGCCAGGTGTTCGTCGACGGCACCGAGATGACCGGCGGCCGCGAGACCACGCTCACCAAGTTCCGCCGGGAACGCATCGGGTTCATCTTCCAGCAGTTCAACCTGCTGCCCACCCTCACCGTGCTGCAGAACGTCACCCTCCCGCTCCGCCTGGCCGGAAAGAAGATCGACCGCAAACACTGCACCACCGTCCTACAACGCGTCGGCCTCGGCGACCGCCTTGGCCACCGCCCCGCCGAACTCTCCGGCGGCCAGCAACAGCGCGTCGCCATCGCCCGCGCACTCGTCGCCAACCCCAAAGTCATCTTCGCCGACGAACCCACCGGAGCCCTCGACACCCGCAGCGCCCACCAAGTTCTCGCACTGCTGCAGACCGCCGTGCGCATCTACGGCCAAACGGTCGTGATGGTCACCCACGACCCCATCGCCGCCTCCTACGCCGACTCGGTGCTCTTCCTCGCCGACGGACGGATCGTCGGACGGCTCCCCGATCCCACCCCCGAAGCCGTCGCCGAACGCATGACCCACCTCGGCGACATGTCCCAGCGACGCGTTTCCTCGGAGGTGTGACCGATGTTCGGCCTGGCTCTGCGTTCTCTGCGATTCCGCACCGGCAGCCTCGTGGCGAGTTTCCTTTCGATGTTCCTCGGCGCGACCATGGTGATGGCCTTCGCCTCGATGCTCGACACATCCATGGGCGACGGAGTGCCGACGGCCAGCGGCGAGACGCTCTCGATCATGGGGAATGTCGTGGGCGGCTGGGCGCTGATCCTGGTGATCTTCGCCGTCACCTCCACGCTGACCCTCTCGGTCCGCCAGCGCGCCACCGAGATGGCGCTGCTGAAGAGCATCGGCGCTACACCGGCCCAGATCGGCCGCATGATCGTCGGTGAGAGCGCCGTCGTCGCCCTCGTCGCCGCCGTCCTGGCGATGCCGGTGGCCGTTCTCGGTGGCAATGCGCTGCTCGAGATGCTGATCTCCACCGACCAGGTGGCCGACGGCGTGTCCTACGCCTTCGGACCGGTCGCGATCAGCATGGGCTTCGGCATCACCGTGGGTGGATCCATGATCGCCGCACTGCTGACCGCCCGGCGTACGACTCGCATGCGGGTGGCCGACTCGCTCCTCGACGCCTCGACCGGAGAGGCCCGGATGGGCAAGGTACGCGTCATCGCGGCCCTCGTCTTCCTTGCCTGCGGCCTCAACCTCGGCATCCTCACCGCCACGGTGATGGGCGCCGAGGACTTCGAGGCGATGCAGACGGCGGGGCCGGCCTCGATCGTCTCCTCGATCGGAATGGCGCTCCTCGGTCCGCTGCTGGTGCGCCGCGTGACCGCCGTACTGGCATGGCCGCTGGAGCGGATGGCCGGTGTCAGCGGCTACCTGACCGTGCAGAACATACGGCAGCGTACGAACCAGATGGCCACCGCGCTCATGCCGATCATCCTGTTCACCGGCATCGCCACCGGCACGCTGTACATGCAGGACATCGACAACGCCGCGGCCGCCGCGACCGGTGTGGCGCGGACGGCCGAGCAGAAGAGCGCCGAGACGCTCAACCTGGTGGTCATCGGCATGATCGCGCTGTTCGCCTGCATCATGCTCATCAACACCCTGGTCGCGGCGACGACCTACCGCCGCCGTGAGTTCGGCGGGCAGCGGCTGGTGGGAGCGACGCGCGGCCAGGTACTCCGCATGGTCACGTTCGAGGGCATCGCGCTGGCGGCGACCGGCGTGCTGTTCGGCGGCATCGCCTCGCTCGTCACGGTCCTCCCGTACAGCATCGCGATGACGGACACGGTCGTGCCGGACTCACCAATCTGGATCTTCACCGGGATCGTCGCCGTCGCGGTCACCGTCACCCTGGCCGCCGGCGTCGGCACGGCCCGCCGTGTGGTCCGTACGCCCGCGATCGAGGCGGTGGCCGCCTGACACCGACCGAGCCGGTGCGGATCCCGCACGCCACCCGAGTACAGGGCGGTCGCGTCCAGCGACCGCCCCGTACGACTGTCGCGCTGATCCGGCCGAGCGGCGGGCACGGGCGGTCACGGGGTGCCGAGTGTGCGCGCGAAATGAGCCTGGGCATCCGCCGTACGGCCGTTTCCGTAGATGCGCAGGACTGCGGCGAGGTCGGGGAAGCCGGCGTCGAGGAGCGACGCGGCGGTCTCGATCTCGGCGGCGGAGGCCACGGCGCGCAGCAGTGACTGCAGTGCGCGCGCCGGCTCCTCCGTGGCCGCCCGGGCCGGTGGTGTGGTCACGCGCATACCGGACGAGGTGGTCGCCGACTCCGCACGGATCCGGCTCAGCCGTTCGCCGATAGCGTCGCGGCTCAGTCTTGCGAGGCCCGGATCGAGGGCGAGTTCCTCGACCGCGAGCAACCGGTTGAGCACCCCCGGATTGCTGATCTTGGCGCGGCGGCCGGACATGAGCTGGGACAGCATCGGCGGCGAGAGGCCGAGCACCTGGGCAAGGCTCGCCTGCGAGATCCCGAGCCGCTCGAGCAGCCACCGGAAACGGTCGCCGAGCGGCTCGCCGTACCACTCGGCCTGCAGCTTGCGGTTGCGGTCGACGTTGTCCTCTATGGTGCCCACCAGCCCCTCTTGACTGTTAACATTTGCAAACACTAGCTTTGCATACGCATACGACGGAGGGCTTCCTTGGAGGGAAGTATGCATCCTACTGCCAGGACCGGATCGTTCGCAGATGCGACGGGTGAGCGGCGGCCGCGAACGGCCGGGATCGCAGGCAGGCTCATCGCACTGGCCGGTGCCGTGCTCGCCGGGCTCACGATGATCCCGATGCAGCCGCTCGCCGCCACGGCGCAAGCGGGGGCTCCGGAGGGGTCGGAGAAACTCGCCCCCATCATGCTGGTCCTCGACGCCTCCGGCTCCATGGCGGCGCCCGCTCCCGGCGGCACCAAGATGGACGCCGCCAAGCACGCCGTGCGCTCGGTGGTCGACACCGTCCCGGCCGACAGCCGGATGGGGCTGACGGTGTACGGCACCGGCACCGGATCGTCCGCCGGCGAGAAGACCGCCGGATGCAAGGACATCGAGGTCGTCCATCCGGTCGCCGCCCTGGACAAGGCCGGCATCACCCGGGCCGCGAACGCCGTCAGGCCGCGCGGCTACACGCCCATCGGGCAGTCCCTGCGGACCGCCGCCGGCGCCCTCCCGAGCGAAGGGCCGCGCTCGATCGTGCTGGTCTCCGACGGCGAGGACACCTGCGCCCCGCCCGAGCCGTGCGAGGTCGCCAAGGAACTCGCCGAGCAGGGCATCGACCTGCGCATCCACACCGTCGGCTACCAGGTCGACGCCAAGGCCAAGGGCCAACTGACCTGCATCGCCCAGAGCACCGGCGGCACCTACACCGACGTCCCGGACGCCTCCGAACTCCGGCGGGCGCTCGGCAGGGTCACCGCGTCGGCCATCCGCAACTACGAGCCCGCCGGCACCCCCGTCACCGGTACGGACACTCTGCGAGGCGCTCCCGTCCTCCGACCCGGCGCCTACCAGGACACCCTGAGCGGCGCCAAGCGCTACTACTCGGTCGACATCCCGGCCGGCAACACCGTGTACTTCGCCGCGACCGTGCCGTTCGAACGGGGCGGATCGCTGGTGGCAACGGGACTCAACATCTCGCTCAAGGGAGTGAACGGCACCGACTGCAACTTCACCGAGAACGAGTTCTCGACACTCGGCGATGACAGCCGCCCGCTGAGCGCAGAGCTCACCTGGGACGGTCTGGCGTCCGAGACCCGCACACCGATCGAGGCGTGCGAGCAGCCCGGTCGCTACACCTTCGAGGTGTACTTCACCGACAGCCCCGGCAAGCCCGGCGAAGACGGCGCGCGGTTCCCCATCGAACTGCAGGTCGGCCTCGAACCACCGGTCGCCGGTGACAAGGGGCCCGAGCCTGTCGACCGGTTCGTCGCCTTCCAGGACCCGGGTGGACCGGACCGGCCGGTCACCGGCGGCGCCTCCTTCGGCACCGCGGCCGCCCTGCCCCGCTCCGGCCACTACGTCGAGCAGATGCACTACGGCGAGTTCCTCTTCTACAAGGTGCGCCTCGGCTGGGGCCAGGCCCTGACCTACCGTCTGCGGTATCCCGACCAGCCGGGCGGCGGTCCGTCGGCCAAGGTCTTCTCCGAGATGTACGCGCCGTCCCGCAAGGTGCTCAAGGCGGGGACCACGTACTACTCGGGACAGGCGAAGACACTCGACTCCCCGTATCTCAACGAGAGGACCGGCGGACTCTCGACCCTCCCGGTCCAATACCGCAACCGCGAGCTCCACGACCGGAGGTTCACCCCGTACAGCGTGGCGGGGTGGTACTACTTCGCCGTCGGCCTCGGCACTCCGGTCAGCGGGAACACGCCGCCGAACGCCATCCCGGTGACCATGGACGTCTCCGTCGTCGGCACGCCCGGGAGGGGCCCGCAGTACGCCAATGGCACCGACGAGACGGACGCCTTCGGAGCCCCTCCGGCCGCCCCCTCCGCCGCGACACCCCTGACCGGCCGGAACGTGTCCTCCGAATCCGGACTCCCCTCGTGGACCATCGCGGCGGTGGCGGCCGGCGGCATCGGCATCAGCACGCTCATCGGGACCCTGCTGTTCACCCGCCGCCGCGCCGCACCCCGGCACACTCCGCTCCCGGGGTCGCCGCCAAGCCCTCCGCGCTGACAACGAGGGGGATGCCGCATTCGGCACCGCCGGGGGATCAGGCCATCAATACCACTTGACGATTAACATTTGCAAACACTAGCTTCGCATGGGCATGCGACGAGATTCCCGGGAGAGAAGTATGCGTCTCACTGCGCGGACCGGACCGTTCGCAACCGCGATGCGTGAGCGGCGGCCGCGTACGGCCGGGATCGCAGGCAGGCTCATCGCACTGGCCGGTGCCGTGCTCGCCGGGCTCACGATGATCCCGATGCAGCCGCTCGCCGCCACCGCCCGAGCGGGGGCTCCCGAGGGGTCGGAGAAACTCGCCCCCATCATGCTGGTCCTCGACGCCTCCGGCTCCATGGCGGCACGCGCTCCCGGCGGCACCAAGATGGACGCCGCCAAGCGCGCCGTGCGCTCGGTGGTCGACACCGTCCCTGCCAACGGCAAGATGGGCCTGATGGTGTACGGCACCGGCACCGGATCGGCGCCGGGCGACAAGGCCGCCGGCTGCAAGGACATCAAGATGGTCCACCCGGTCGGCACCCTCGACAAGGCCGCCATCACCCGGGCGGCGAACGCGTTCGAACCCCGGGGCTACACGCCGATCGGGCAGTCCCTGCGTGCCGCTGCCGCGGCCCTGTCCAAGGACGGTCCGCGCTCCATCGTGCTGGTCTCCGACGGCGAGGACACCTGCGCCCCGCCCGAGCCGTGCGAGGTCGCCACGGAACTCGCCAAGCAGGGCATCGACCTGCGCATCCACACCGTCGGTTTTCAGGTCGAGGCCAAGGCCAAGAAGGAGCTGACCTGCATCGCCCAGGTCACCGGCGGCACCTACACCAACGTCCCGAAGGCCTCCGAGCTCGGACGGGCACTGGGCAGGGTCACCCAGTCGGCGCTCCGCAACTACCAGGCCGCCGGCACCCGCGTGATCGGGACACCCACCCTGCAGGGCGCGCCCGTCATCAAACCCGGCGCCTACCAGGACACCCTGGACAACGCCAAGCGCTACTACTCGGTCGACATCCCGGCCGGCAACACCGCGTACTTCGCCGCGACCGTGCCCTTCGAACGGGGCGGTTCAGTGCAGGTCAAGGGGCTGAATGTCGCGTTGCTGGGCGTGAACGGCACCGACTGCAACTTCTTCGAGAACGAGATCACGACGAGCGGGTACGACGGCCGTCCACTCACCGTCGAGCTCACCTGGGAGGGTCTGGTGTCCCCGTCCCGGACGCCGTACCCGGACTGCAAAAAACCTGGTCGCTATACCTTCGTCGTGTACTACACCGGGGCCACCGACCGGCCGGCCGGCGGCGGCGGCGAGCAGTTGCCGCTCGAACTGCTGGTCGGCCTCGAGCCTCCGGCCGGCGACAAGGGACCCGAGCCGGCCGGCAAGCCCGTGGCCTTCCAGGACCCGGGTGGACCTGAGCGACCGGTCACCGGCGGCGCGTCCTTCGGCACCGCGGCCGCCCTGCCCGGCTCGGGCCGCTACACCGAGCAGCTCAACTACGGCGAGTTCCTCTTCTACAAGGTGCGGCTCGACTGGGGCCAGGCCCTGACCTACCGCGTGCGTTATCCCGACGATCCGAACATCAGGTTGGCGGTGAACATCGAGAGCGAGATGTACGCGCCATCCCGCAGAGTGCTCGCCTGGGACACCACGTTCTACTCGGGACAGGCGAAGATGCTGGACGCTCCGAACCTCGCCGCCAAGTCCGGAGGCTTCTCGACGCTCCCGATCCGTTACCGCAACCGCGAGCTCCGAGACGCGAAGCTCAACGCGCACAGCGTGGCGGGTTGGTACTACTTCGCCGTCAAGCTCGGCAGGCACAACTCCGAGAGCGAGAAGCCTAACCCGATCCCGGTCACCATGGACGTCTCTGTCGTCGGCTCACCGGAGAAGGGCCCGCGGTACACCGGTGCCACCGGCCAGACTGACACCTTCGGAGCTCCACCGGCCGAGCCCTCCGCGGCGATACCGCCCCTGACCGGCCGGAAGGTGTCCTCCGAATCCGGGCTCCCCTGGTCGACCATCGTGACAGCGGTCACCGGCGCCATCGCCGTCGCACTCATCGGGACGCTGCTCTTCACCCGACGCCGCCGCACCGCGCCACACCTCGCCCCGGCGTCCAGAGGCCAGCTCTACACAGCGGTTCCCGGCATCCTGCAGCACACCGCAGGTCCCGGCATGCCGTCGGACACCCCAGGGCCCGCCGCACCGCCTTACAGCCTGCCGGTCGACCCGCCTCCGCAGACCCAGGGCACGGGCGCGCCGGCCAACGACCTGCCGGCGGACACGCCGCCCTACGACCTGCCGGCCAACGCGCCGTCCTACGACCTGCCGACCAACGCGCCGCCCTACAACCTGCCGCCGAGCCCGCCGCCCTACGACCTGCCGGCCGGCGCACCGGCGGGCGACCTGCCGATCGGTGCACCGGCCTACGACCTGGGGCCCGGCACGCAACCCGACACCTCAGAGCCCGGCGCACCGCCCGAGACCCCGGGGACCGGCGTGCCGCCCCACACCTCTGAGCCGGGGACTCCGCCCCGTTCCAGGGAGCCCGACACGCCCTTCGGCACCCGCGAACCTGAGACGCCACCGCACACCCGGGGGCCCGACACGCCGTTCGGCCCTCCCCGCTGACGACATGGGTACGGCCGCGCTCGGTCCCACCGGGCGCGGCCTTGCCGCCCGCCCATCGCGGCGGGCCGTCAGCCGACCGGCCGCCAGTAGTAGGTGTCGTCGGAGCGGAAAGTGCAGCGCACCCGGCGGCCGTCCGTGGTGGTCTCGACGGTCCCGACATCCTGCCAACCGCAGGAGCCGCCGGCCCGGAGGTCGCGCTCGGGCCCTCCCGCCGGACCCGGCGCCTGAGCCGGTGTCGAGGAGGCGGGAGAGGAAGAGGACCCCACGGTCGGTCCGCCGCCCGGACGATCCGACATGCTGCGGACGGCGAGCACGCCGCCCGCCGCGGCCAGGCCGAGCGCCCCCGCGGTCACGGCGGCGATGACCGGCCGACCCAGCGACCGCGCACGCTCTACGGGCTCGGCTTCCCGCCCGCGACCGGCCAATTCCGGCCTCGGGCTCGCCTCCGCCCCGGTCTGCTGCGGCACCGGCCCCTGCGGGCCCCAGCCCTGGGGCAGCGGGCCCAGCTGGTCGAAGATCTCGATCGGCTCGCCGCCGGCCGTACGAGCGGGTGACTCGAGCACCAGCCCGCAGCCGGCCAGCAGCTCGCCCGCGACCGCCGCGTCGGCCGGGCGATCTCGGGGGTCCAGCGCGCAAAGCCCGGCGACGAGCGACCACAGCTGAGGCGGCACGCCCTCCGGCGGCGGGCCGAACCGCTGTGCCACCTCGGGCCGGTCGGCTCCGGTGAGCATCTGCCAGGCGACCATTCCGGCGGCGTAGAGATCCTGCCGCGGCCCCGGTTCGCCGCCCTCCAGCACCTCGGGCGCGACGTAACCGGGCGTCCCCACCACGAAGCCGGTCGTGGTGAAGCGCCGGCCGTCGGGATGCAGCGCGGCCCCGAAATCGATCAGGCGTGCGTGCGGCGGCCCCTCGCCGGTCGCCTCCAGCAGCACGTTGGCCGGCTTCACGTCGCGGTGGATCGCCCCCTCGGAATGGACGTGACCGAGGGCCGCGAGCAACTGCGCCAGGATCTCCGCGGCGTATGCGGCGGGAAGCGGCCCGTAGTCGTTGACCAGCGTGTCCAGTGACCCGCCGTGGACCAGGTCCATCACGAGCACCAGGTCATCGTCGTCGGCCGCCCATCCGTGCGGGGTGAGGACGTGGGGATGCGCGATGCGCAGTGACTGCTCACGGATCACCCGCACCACGGCGGTGCCGCCGATCGCCGGATTCACCAGCTTCGCCGCGCAATGGCGGAGGTCGCGGTGGTCGAACGCCCGCCACACCGACCCCGTGGCGCCGGCGCCGATCCGGTCGATCAACGCGATGCGTCCGGCCACGACCCGTCCAGGCCGACCGGTCACCACGTACGGCCTGCTTCTGCCAGAGCGGCGGGAACTGCCATGGACACATGGAACACCATGGCCCGCACGGCCGGTGCCCCGTCCCGCATGCGGGACGTCGTCTCCTCCCCCGTCGGACGGCGTACTACCGTCGCCGTCATGGTCACCTCTGAGCAATCACCACCGGAACCCCCGGAGACCTTGTCCGACCCGCGGGATCTGCTCGTGGGCTACCTCGACTTCTACCGCGACGCGGTGCTGCGCAAGCTCGACGGCCTGCCCGAGCGAGAACTGCGCACCAGCCGCCTCCCGTCCGGATGGTCGCCGCTGGAACTGCTCAAGCACCTCGCCCATGTCGAGCGCAGGTGGTTCCGCTGGGGCTTCATGGCCGAGCAGGTCGACGCGCCGTGGGGCGACCTGGGGCCGGGCGACCGATGGCAGGTGGGCGACGACGAGACCGTCGGCGACATCAAGGCCCTGTTCCTCGACGAGTGCGCAAGGGCCCGGCGGATCGTCGCCGCGGCGCGGCTCACCGACACGGCCGCGACCGGTGGTCGCTTCAATCCGCCGGACCCGCCACCGACGCTGATCTGGATCATGTTCCATGTCCTGCAGGAGTACGCCCGCCACGTCGGCCAGCTCGACGTGGTCCGCGAACTCACGGACGGGGTCATCGGCGAGTGACGGGACCCGCCGCGCCATCATGGCGTCCGCTGTCGCGTCCGACGGAGAAGAGACGAGTCCAATGGCCACCTCGAGCGAGGCGAACAAGGAGAGCGAGCTGGACGAGTGGGCGCAGGAGGCCCATGAAGCCATCCGGGACATGGTGGAGAGCCTGAACGGCGACCTGGCCGCGTTCGATCGCGATCCCATGACCTTCCAGCATGTGCTGGACGAGTTCGTCCGCACCCTCCCGCTCGGCGAGATGGAGAAGGAGGACTGGGTATGGCTGCACACGCAGCTGGCCGCCTACCTCGCCGAGGTGCTGATCCGCACCCGCGACGGGCGCTGGGAGGCGCTGCCGGATGACCGCGTCTCCAGCGGCACCAGGTACGTCGTGACCGTCACCGGCAGGGACGGCCACGTTCGGCAGGTCGACCCCTTCGAGCTGGTGCATGAGAACCTCCTGCCCGTGCCGCAGAGGATCCCGCGAATACTCGAACGAGCCCTGGCCGGTTGACCGGCGAAGCGGCCGCTTCGCCGACCCCGGCCTCGACCTCGACCTCGCCGGCAGAAGTTTCGTCGGACGTGTCGATCCGGCCGTCCGCCGCTCGACGCGTGAGTAGAGGCGGGTCGAGCTGGTCGAGATCCGCAGCTGACGCCGCACTCCGAACCCGAGAGCGAACGTCATGTGATTCAACCGGTCGGCAGGCCCGAGAAGAGCCAAGCAGCGAAGGGAAGCCTCGTCTCATGAGATTTCACGCCACCATCGAACTCGGCGGCAAGACCGCCACCGGCATCGAGGTTCCGGCGGAGGTCGTCGCGGCACTCGGGTCGGGCAAGCGGCCGCCCGTCCACGTCACGATCAAGAGTCACACCTACCGCAGCACGGTGGCGCCCATGGGCGGCCGGTTCATGATCCCGGTGAGTGCCGAGGTGCGCGAGAACGCCGGTGTCGTCGCCGGCGAGGAGGTGGACGTCGACATCGAGCTCGACACCGAACCGCGTGAGGTCGCCGTCCCGCCCGATTTCGCGGAGGCGCTCGACCGTGATGCGGGCGCCAAGCGCGCCTTCGAAGGGTTGTCCTACAGCGGCAAGCGGCGGTACGTGCTCTCGGTCGAGGGGGCCAGGGCGGCCGAGACGCGGCGGCGGCGCATCGACAAGGCGGTCACCGAGCTCCGCGGGCTCGGCAAATGACGACCATGGCCCGCGAACGTCCGCGTGTGCGCGTCACGGTTCGATGGTGAGACGTTCGATGAGGCCGTCGCGGAGTGTGAACCGGTAGCGGAGGTCGACGACTCCGCCGGGGAAGTCGCCCTCGAGGTGGTTGGTGACGACGAAGGTGGCGTCGTCGACCCTTTCGGCTCCAGTGAGCTCGACGGTGTAGGTGTACTCATTCGCGGCATGGGCCAGCCACTCTCGGATGGCCGCGCTCCCGGTGTAGGTGTTGCCGTCGTCGATCACGGTGGCGTCGTCGGCGAAGGTGCCGATCGCGATGTCGGTATGACGGGCGCGGTGGGCGTTCAGGTACCGGGTGATCGTTTCCGGCGGCTCGGTGCGGGCGGTCACCACGACCGTTGCGCCCGCGCACGAGAGGCGTCGGGCGATGGCGGCGCCGCACCCTTGGTGCCTCCGGTGACCAGGGCTTGTCTGCCCTGGAGGGAGTCGCTGAGGAAGGTGGTCACAGTGGTTCCGTCCCGGGCGCGAAGACGCCGGAACGCCCGCCACCCATAACTGCTAGAATAGAAGTGAGTGACTTCGACTTTAGCAGTAACGACGTCAGGGCGGTCGAATGGCGATCCGGGTCAGGCTGGAGGACCGGGAGTGCCCGCTGTCCACGACAGTGGGCCACGTCGGGGAGTGGTGGACGCTGTTGCTCCTCCACGACGCCTTCGACGGCTACACCCGCTTCGACCAGTTTCAGGAGAACCTCGGCATCTCCTCCAGCATGCTCACCAGCCGCCTGAAGGCCCTGGTCGCCGACGGCCTGCTGGAGCGGCGCCCGTACCAGACCAACCCGACCCGTTACGAGTACGTGCTCACCGAGCTGGGCCGGTCTCTACGCCCGGTCATCGTGGCGCTGGCGGCCTGGGGCAACGCGCGCCTCACTCCCGAGCAGCGCAGCATGATCCTCGTGAACGCCTCCACCGGCGAGGAGGTCGAGCCGGTGGTGGTCGACGCCTCCACTGGCCGCCGTCTCGACGATGCGGCAGACTACGTCTTCGCCGCCGGACCGGCCGCCAGCGACGCCATGCGCGCCCGCTACCCTCGCACCCCCCAGGACCGCACATGACCACCGACGAACGCTGTGCCTGGGCGCTCGGCTCAGCCCTGATGACGTCCTACCACGACACCGAGTGGGGCCGGCCCGCGCACGACGACGCCTACCTGTTCGAGCTGCTGCTGCTCGAAGGCGCCCAGGCCGGCCTGTCGTGGTCGACCGTGCTGAACAAGCGGGAGAACTACCGCCGCGCTCTCGACGGGTTCGCCCTCGAGAAGATCGCCGCGTACGACCAGCCGAAACTCGACGAGCTCCTCACCGACCCCGGCATCGTCCGCAACCGCCTCAAGATCCAGTCGACCGTGAAGAACGCCCGCGCCTTCCTTGCCGTACGCGAGGAGTTCGGCTCCTTCGACACCTACCTGTGGGGTTGGGTCGACGGCACCCCGATCGTCAACCACGCCGCGCCCGGGGATCCGTTCCCGGTCAGCACGGACCTGTCCGACCGGGTCAGCAAGGACCTCAAACGCCGGGGATTCACCTTCGTCGGCACCACCATCGTCTACGCCTATCTACAGGCCGTCGGCGTCGTCGACGACCACATCGACGGCTGCCCGGCCAAGCCACGGCCGCTCGGCGCCGAACCCCATGACGGCGTCCCCACCGAGGCTTAGCGGCATCGCCGCGGTGATCGCCGAACCCTCCGACCAGGCAGGACACCGCCGACGTCGAGGCTCGGCCGGTGGCCGCCCACCGGCCTTCGACGCCGAGGCGTACAAAGGACGCAACGTCATCGAACGCTCGTTCAACGTCCTCAAGCAATGGCACGGTCTGGCCACCCGCTACGACAAGCCCGCGCTCACCTACCGCGGCGGCGTTGTCCTCGGCGCCATCATCACCTGGCTACGCGCTTTGAGAGTCGCGCCCTAGAAGCGGTCGAGGCGGCAGCCCGCCAGCACCGGCTCGACGGCGCCGTCGACCAGCTCCCGCGCGACCAGGCGGCCCACGGCCGGGGCGAGCGTGACCGCAGAGTGCAGCACGGCCACATAGAGGCCGGGCACCTGGGCGACCGGGCCGACGATCGGCTCGCCGTCGGCCGGCATGGGACGTAGGCCGACCCGGGTGCTGAGCAGCTCGACGTTCGCGGCGCCGCGGAAGGTCGACCGGACGGCGGCGAGAGTCCGTTCGGGCGAGTCTGCGGCGGCGAGTAGCCGGTCCGCGGCGACCTGCCGGAGATCGAAGTCCGGGGTGTTGACCACGGTGCGGACCAGACCGGCCGGAGCGCGGAGCCGAAAGAGCGTCGCCGGCGACGGGTCGACCGGGACGCGTATGCCGAGCGGCGCGCCCAGCGCGGCCGTGGCCACGCCTGCCGCGAGCACCACAGTCGCACCGGAGAGGGGTCCTGCGGCCGTCTCGACCCCGACAACCCGACCCGCGGCGTCCCGGCGGACCGCGGTGACCGGGGTGTCCGGACGGACCCGGGCGCCGCGGGCGCGGGCACCCGCGACCAGCCGCTCGGTCACGCCCACCGGGTCCACCGCGCCGTCACCGGGTGCCCAGATAGCCCACTCCGGGGGCTGCCGCAGGGTGGGCTCGAGCGTCGCCACAGTGGCCGCGTCCACGATCTCCTGCCCGGGCCCCGCCTCCGGCGCGCCGTCCGTCGCGGCCCAGGACAGAGAGCCGGACCAGGTCACCGGGAGTCCCGGCAGCTCGGCCTCGAGCCGGCGGTACTCCTCCGTCGCGGTCGCCCGCAGCGCGGCGGCCGGACCGGTGCGTACGCCGGACGCCCCGATCCAGGCGAACGAGTCCGCCGTCACGCTGGCGCCCGGCCGCCCGGCGTCGACGAGGGTCACGACGGCACCGGCCCGGGCGGCGTGATAGGCCACCGAGGCGCCGACGATGCCGGCGCCGACGACCACCAAGTCGCTGCTCACCGCCGGCTCAGCACGTTGACGACGTTCCCGTCCCCGTCGGGGATCGCGAGCGAAGCAGCGGCGTACGCGGCGTCCATATGGTCGACCTCGACGGACACGGCCGGCCGCACAGGGGTGGACTCGTCATGGCTGATCAGGCTGAGCCGGACCCCCGGCCAGGCGGGATCGGCCAGGGTCACGATCCAGCCGAGGTCGATCATCGGCTCCCAACCGAGCACGCGCCGCCAGAACTCCTGGCTCTCCGCCGGCGCCCGGCTGGGCAGGTCCGTCATGATGCGTCGCACGCTCACCCGCAACACTGTGCCGCAGGGCCAGCCCCTGCGCCATCATCACCTGGCTACGCGCTTTGAGAGACGCGCC
>NZ_JABVEB010000083.1 GCF_014323665.1 Actinomadura sp. HBU206391
GTCAGTGGGTGGACTCCAGCACCTTGGGCTCGGGGCCCTCGGCGGCCGATGCCGGGCGGTCGGCCCGGGCCAGGCGGCTGGGCAGCCAGATCCGCCGGCCGATGTCGAACGACAGCGCCGGCAGCAGCAGCGACCGGACGACGATCGTGTCGAGGAGCACCCCGAACGCCACCACGAATCCCATCTCGGCCAGGAACACCAGCGGCAGGGTGACCAGGGCCGCGAAGGTGCCCGCCAGCACGATGCCGGCCGACGTGATGACCCCGCCTGTGACGGTGAGCCCGCGCAGGATGCCTGGCCTGGTGCCGAGCGCCGCCGACTCCTCCCGTACGCGGTGCATGAGGAAGATGTTGTAGTCCACGCCCAGGGCCACCAGGAAGATGAAGGCCAGCAGCGGGAACCCGGCGTCGGTGCCCTCGAAGCCGAACGCGTGCTTGAACAACAGCGCGCTGGCGCCCATGGAGGCCGCGAAGGACAGCACCACCGTCACCATCATCAGCAGCGGCGCCACGACGGCCCGCAGCAGCGCGATGAGGATCAGCAGCACCACGGCCAGCACGATCGGGATGATGACCTTGTTGTCGCGGGTCGAGGCCTGCTTGGTGTCGAGCGTGACCGCCGTCGATCCGCCGACCTTGGCGTCCGCGCCCGCCACGGCGTGCACGTTCTCGCGCAACGCCTCGATGGTGCGCGCGGCCCCCTTGCTGTCCGCGGGATCCCGCAACGTCGCCTCGAGTTGTACGTGGCCGTTCGCGGTGACGGGCTTGCCGAGTTCGGCAACTCCGGGCGTACGGGTGATGGCCTCGCCCAGCGGGCCCGCGGCGGAGGCGTTGCCGATGACGACCGCCGGGCTGCCGGAACCGGCCGGGAAGTGCCGCGCCAGGACCTCCTCGCCCACGATCGAGTCGGGCTTGTCCACGAACTGACCCGCGTTGGAGAGCCCGTTGGCGTTCAGCGAGCCGAGCCCGAAGGTCAGTGCGATCAGCCCGACCGAGGTGACCGTCCAGATGAGGCGGGGCCGGGCGCTGACCACTCCAGCGACCCGCGACCAGATCCCGTGCTCCTTCTCGAACGAGTCAGGGTTCTCGTACTTGGCGTCGTAGCGGGGGATCAGGGGCCAGAACACCCAGCGGCCGAAGATGACGAGCAGGGCGGGCAGCAGAGTGGTCATGGCCGCGAGAGCGCAGATGACGCCCGCTGCGGCGACCGGGCCGAGGCCCGCGGTGGAGTTCATGTCGGCGAGGAGCAGGCACAGGAGCCCGATCGCGACGGTGGCCGCCGACGCGAGCACCGCGGGGCCGGCGCGGTGCAGGGCGAAGGCCATCGCCTCGTGCAGATCATCGTGCCGGTGCAGTTCCTCGCGGTAGCGGGCCACCAGCAGGAGTGCGTAGTCGGTCGCCACCCCGAAGACCAGGACGGTGAGGATGCCCGCGCTCTGCCCGTTGACGGTCAGGTCGGCGTACTTGGCGAGCAGGTAGACCGTCGACATGGAGGTGCTGAGCGCCGTGACGGCGGTGATGACGGGGATGAGCCAGAGCGTCGGGCTTCGGTAGATGAGCAGCAGCAGGACGATGACGACAAGGCCGGCGGCGATGAGCAGGAAGCCGTCGAGGCTCTCGAAGACCTTGATCATGTCCGCAGCGCCGCCGGCGGGGCCGGTGACGTGGGTGGACAGGCCGGGCGGGCCGCGCTCGGCGAGCGTACGCGCGTCGTCGACCGCCTTGATGAGGTCGACGTCCTTCAGCGGCACCATTGTCTGCAGAGCCTTGCCGTCCTTGGACGGGAACGGGCCCTGCGGCTGTTCGGCACCGGGCAACTGGGCGAATTCACGGGCGTCGGACTGGGCCTTTGCCTGGTCGGCCGGGGTGATGCCGGTCGAGCGCTCGTAGACGATGACCGCGAGCGCTGTCTCGTCCTTGCGGAACTGCTCCTGCAGTTTGATGACCTGGGTCGACTCGGCGCCGGAGGGCAGCCAGGCCGCGGCGTCGTTCTCCTCGACGTCACCGAGCTTGCCGGCCAGCGGGCCGAGGGCGCCGAAGATCACGACCCACAACACCAGTACGACCCATTTTGTCCGACGTCCGGCCGGTATCCCCGCGAAGCGATATCGCTTCTGCGTGGGCGCGACCTTCCCTGAACCGCCCATGTCCTCACTCCCATTTTCGAGATATATCGTAAGCGAGCCTTAGAATGTCTCTGAATCCGAGACTTGTCAAGTACTATCTCGTTAACCCTGGATCAGGAGTTTGTTACGCCTGGTCGCGCGGGACCGGTCTGCGGTCACGGTGAGGGTCACGGTGAAATCGTGCCTTGCGGCACCCGGCGCCGCGTCCTCCAGCGGAAGTGAACGCATGGGGTCCCTGTGGAGTAGTGGACCCCAGAATGCCTACCCCCTACGGACGAGGTGCGCACTCAGCCTTTCGACGTAGGCGCCCGTGCCCTTGATCGACGAGATGACGCTCTGAGACTCTGTGCGGACGTGCGACCTGCGGTGCCACCGGGTGGAGGGCGATTCTTGGCTACGGGTGAGGCCAGGCCGGGCCGGATGGAGGAGGCCGCAGTCGTGGTCGCGGCGCGGGCCGGCGACGAGACCGCGTTCGGCCGTCTCTTCGAGGACTACCGCCGGGAGCTCCGGGTGCACTGCTACCGCATGCTCGGCTCGTTCGAGGACGCGGAGGACCAGGTGCAGGAGACTTTCCTGCGGGCCTGGCGCAGACGGGAGAGCTACGAGGGACGCTCCACCTTCCGCGCCTGGCTGTACCGGATCGCGACGAACGCCTGCCTCGACTTCCTGGACCGCCACCCGCGTCGGCCCCGTCCACGCCAGGAGCCGGTGGTGGCCAGTGTCGGCGCCGGGTCGGCGCTCCGGACTCAGGTCCACTGGATCCAGCCGTACCCCGACCGGCTGCTCGAACCGGCGGCCCCGGGCGACGCGGAACCGGACGCCACGGTCGTCGCCAAGGAGACGATCGAGCTCGCCTTCCTGGTCGCGATCCAGCACCTGCCGCCGAGGCAGCGGGCCGTGCTGATCCTGCGCGACGTGCTCGGCTGGTCGGGACAGGAGACCGCCGACCTGCTCGAGGTGAGCATCGCCACGGTGAAGAGCGCGCTCCAGCGTGCCCGGCCGACGATGCGGGCGCATCTGCCGGAGCGGCGGACGGATTGGGCGCCGTCGGCAGACCCCAGCGCGGACGAGCGTGCGTTGCTGCAGCGCTATATCGACGCCGTCGAACAGGCCGACCCGACCATCCTGGCCGCGCTGCTGCGCGAGGACGCCGTACAGACGATGCCACCGGAGCCGATCTGGATACTGGGCGGCGAGGCCATCGTGGAGGGTTGGCGCTGGGCCATGGTCGGCCCCGAGGCGTGGGGCGACTGGCGTGTTCTGCCCACGTGGGCGAACCGGCAGCCCGCCGCCGCGGCGTACCTGCGGCGCCCGGGTGAGGCGCTGTTCAGCCCGTCGTGGCTCGGCGTGCTGCGGGTCGAGGACGGTCTGGTCGCCGAGATCACGACGTTCGGCGAAGGCGTGTTCCCGCTGCTCGGGCTGCCCGCGACACTCTGAGACCACCTGCTCGGAGAAAAGTTCGGGGAGACCGATTCCTCTTTCGCGGTCGTGCCGTCTCACCGCTGAACACGTCAGCCTCGAGAACGGAAGCGATCATGGAGCGACTGCAGAAGCAGGTCCAGGAGGCCATCGACCGGCTGGTCGAGTCGGGAGGCGAGACGGGACTGCAGGTGGCGGTCTACCGGCACGGCGAGCCATTGGTCGACGCGGTCGCGGGTGTCGCCGACCCGGCGACCGGGCGCCCGGTCACCTCCGGAACCCCCTTCTTCAGCACCTCGGTCGGCAAGGGCGTCACGGCGACCGTCGTACACGTGCTCGCCGAGCGAGGCGCGCTGGACTACGACACCCCCATCGCCCGCCTGTGGCCGGAGTTCGGCGCCCACGGCAAGCAGGGCGTGACCGTACGACACGCGCTCGCCCACACCGCGGGAGTGCCCGGGCTGCCCGCCGACACCAGGCCCGAGGACCTGTGCGACTGGGACAAGATGTGCGCGGTGATCGCCGACGCCGAGCCCTGGTGGGAGCCGGGCACCCGGACCGGCTACCACGCCCAGTCGTACGGTTACATCCTCGGGGAGGTCATCCGCCGCGTGACCGGGCGGCCGATCTCCCAGGTCCTGCGCGAGGAGGTGGCAGGGCCGCTCGGCGTCGCCGACGAGTTGTACTTCGGCGTTCCGGAGCCGGAACTGAGCAGGCTCGCAAGGCTCGAGGAGGCGTCCCGCGAGGGCGAGCTGCCGGAGATGACGGCCGAGATGCTGCAGGAGATCCCGTTCTTCAAGGTCGTGCACGGATATACGGCGGCGCCGCTGGCGGTGCTGCCCGGCGCCGCCTACGGCAACCGCACCGACGTGATGACCTCCGATATCCCCGCGGGCGGCACCATGTCCGCGCGGGCGGTGGTGCGGATGTACGCGGCGCTGCTGGGCGAGGTGGAAGGCGTACGGCTGATCAGCGGTCCCCGGCTGCGTCAGGTCACCGCCGTCGCGGTCAGCGGCGTCGACGAGCTCACCGGGTTCCCGTGCAAGAGAGGGCTCGGATACGACATCGGCCTGCCCTCGCCGGGCGCGCCCGAGGCGCCGACGGTGTTCGGGATGGGCGGCAGCGGCGGTAGCGCCGCGTACGCCGACACGGCCACCGGAGTGGCGTTCGCCCTCACCAAGAACCGGATGACCGCAGGGGAGTTCGCCGTCGTCGCGGAGATCGGCGGGATCGTCGCCAAGGCCGTCGCCGACGGCTGAGGCCGGGCATGACAAGGGCCGGGTCCGGTGCCGTCATGGCCCGGATCCGGCCGTGCCGAGGATCAGGCGACCTTCTCGGAGGAGGAGGACGAAGAAGACGACGAGGACGAGGACGAACTCGTGGAGTCGCCGGAGCCGCTCTTGGTCTCGGACTTCGTCGACTCGGACTTCTTGTCCGACTTCTCCGAGCCGCTCGCCGCCGTGGACGAGGAACTCTTGCCGCGGCTGTCGGTCCGATAGAAGCCGGAACCCTTGAAGATGATGCCGGCGGCGGAGAACACCTTGCGCAGGCGGCCGCCGCACGTCGCGCACTCCGTCAGTGGGTCGTCGCTGAACCTCTGTACGACCTCGAGCCGCTCGTCGCACGCGGTACATGCGTACTGATAAGTCGGCACGGGCTCCTCCTAGCTGCACACAGCCCGCTCGGGCTGGCACTCTCATCTAACGGCTGCTAATGGTACCCGCGGAACCGTGGCCGGTTACTCACCCGTCTCACCGAACCAGCCGGCCAGCTTGCCGCGTCGGCTGATCGCACGCAACCGCCGTTCCGCCTCGTCGCGTACCGCTGCGGTCGTGACGACGAGCAGTACGTCGCCGCCCCGGATCTCGTTCGTCGGACCGGGAACGAAGCTGCGCCCGTCTCGCACGATCAGTGTTATCGATGCCCCTGTGGGCAACCGCAGCTCGAAGATCTCAACTCCGCTGAGCTGGGAGTCCTGAGGGACTCGGACCTCCAGCAGGTCGGCCTTGAGCTCTTCCAGCGGCGCGGCCTCGACCTCCAGTTCTCTCGGCTCACCGGTGACCGTGACCCCGCACCACCGCGCGGACAGCGGCAATGTGGGCCCCTGGAGCAGGGTGAACACCACGACCACGACGAAGACGAGAGCGAACAGCCGGTACGCCCCGGGGACGTTGTTGGTCATCGGCACGGTGGCCAGCACGATCGGCACTGCGCCTCTCAGGCCGGCCCACGACATGAACGTTTTCTCGCGCCAGTTGATTCCGAACCCCGCTGTGGAGATCAGCACGGACAACGGTCTGGCCACCAGGACGAGCACGAAGCCGACGACCATCCCGGGCAGTACCTGCTCGGGCAGATCCGACGGCGAGGCGAGCAGGCCGAGCATGACGAACAGCCCGATCTGGGCCAGCCACGCGAGCCCCTCCGCGAACCCGCGGGTCGCCGGCCGGTGCGGGAGCCTGGCGTTGCCGAGCGCCAGTGCGCACACGTAACAGGCGAGGAAGCCGCTGGCGTGCAGCAGGGTGGCGGCGCCGTACGAGCCCAGTGCCAGCGACAGCACCGCGATCGGATAGAGACCTGACGCCGGCAGGGCCACCCTCCGCAGGGCGTAGGCGCCGAACGGGCCGATCAGCAGGCCCACCACAGCACCGACCACGAGCTCGTACGCCAGGATCGCCAGCATCGACCACAGACCGGGCGGGTGGCCGTGGGCGGTGCTGAGCATGATGACGACGATCACCACGGGGGCGTCGTTGAAGCCCGACTCGGCCTCGAGGATGCCGGCCAGGCGGCGCGGCAGCGGAAGCCGCCGCAGCACGGAGAACACCGCCGCCGAGTCGGTCGGTGCGAGCACCGCGCCGAGGAGGAACGCCAGCCGCCAGTCGAAGCCGATCAGCCAGTGGCCGGTGACCGCCACGACGACGATGCTCACCGCCGTGCCGACCGTGGCCAGTGACAGGGCCACCGGAATGCCCGGCCGTACGTCCTTCCAGTTGGTGGTGAGCCCGCCCTCGGTCAAGATGATCACGAGGGCGGCCATGCCGAGGGTCTGGGCCAGTTCGGTGTTGTCGAAACGGAGCCCGAACCCGGATTCGCCCATCAGCAGGCCGAGACCGAGGTAGGCGAGGAGGCTCGGCAGGCCGATCCGGTACGACAGCCGTACGGCGACGATCGCCACGATCACAAGAGCGGCGCCCGCGAGCATCCACACGTCGAGCCGCACGCACACCGCCCCTCAAACCCGCTGCGATCACTGGTTGTAGCGATCCTACAGATTTGAGTGTGTACTGCACACTTGTAGTAAAGCGACGGCAGCTCAGGCGGCAGGCCGCCGGAGCGGGCGCCGGTGGTCACGCGGACCATCCGGGTCAGCCGCCGCCAAGCGGTTCCGCAGGCCATCCGGCCAGGTGGAGAGATCGCCGAGCCGTCAGCAACAGCCGAGCCGTCAGGAACAACTGCATGATCACGGCAGAAGAACCTCCGCCGTGATCATGCAGTTGTTCGCTCCCGCCGGCATCCCATCGCGGAGCCGCCGGGCCGTCCCCGCGGGTGATCTGCTCGTGGAGCCGCCGGGCCGTTTCCGCGGGCGATCTGATCGCGGAGCCGTCGAGCCGTCGAGGTGTTGGGCCGTCCGTGCGGGCGGTCCGATGGGAAGCGGCCGAGCTGCCCCTAGGTCATTCGGCCAGGGAGCCGTCGGGCAGCCGCCGGTGGATCCGGGGTGCCACGTCGTTGACCACATTGATGACCGGGGCGCCGTTGACCGCCGCGGCGATGTTGGCGGCGACCTGCGACAGGATGTTGAGCTGGGCCTGCCCGGTCGCGCCCGCCACGTGCGGAGAGAGCAGCACGTTCTCGTGCGAGCGCAGTGGATGGTCGGAGGCGAGGGGCTCGGGCTCGAAGACGTCCAGCGCGGCCCCGGCGAGCCGACCCGAGTCCAGCGCTTCGAATACGGCCTGGTCGGGGGCGATCCCGCCTCGTGCCACGTTGACGAGGAACGCCCCCTGCGGCATCAGCGCGAGCCGTTCCGGGCCGAGCAGCCCCACGGTCTCGGGCGTACGGGGCAGCGCCACGACCAGGATGTCGGACCAGCCCACCAGCTCGTCGAGGTCCAGGTAGGCCGGGGACACGTCCGGGCGCCGGCGCCGTGACCAGTACGACACGGTGCAGCCCAGTGACTCGAACATCCGGGCCGCCTCGGCTCCGATCGCGCCGTAGCCGAGGATGCCGACCCGCTGGGTGTGGATCTCGCGGGTGCCCCGGCCCAGCAGCTCGGACTGCGACCACGAGCCCGCGCGCATCCGCCGGTCGCCCCAGATGAGGTGACGGCACAGCGCGAACGCGGCGGCCACCGCCCACTCGGCGACCGCGCGGGCGTTGGCCCCGGCCGTGTTGGCGACCGGCACCTTCGCCGCCGTCAGCGCCGCCAGGTCGCAGCTGTCCACGCCCACCTGCGGCATCTGCACGAACGCCAGCCGAGGGGCGGCCGCGACCGCGTCCGCGTCCAGCGCCAGGGCGCCCGTGAAGTCACCGATGATCAGCTCGGCCTCGGCGAGCGCGGCGTGCAGCCCCTCACGATCCCTGGTCTCGGGAACGGACACCTCCGCCGCCAGGTCGGCGAACATCGGCCGGAAGATCGCCGCGTCGAGCGGGGGGAGCGCCAGAATCCGCCACGGACCGTGAGCCATGCACCATTCCTACCAGAGGCCGCTAATCGGACATTCGCTGGACCGTCGGCGAATCGCGGGCTCAGGGGAGGCGGCGGAAACCGCCCGAGGGAGTGACGACGGCGCTGAGCCGCCGGTCGTGCGGCGCGGCCGGCAGGGCGTCGACGAGCTCGGCGTCGTACACCAGACCGACCGTGAGGATCTGCGGGCCCACGCGTGCGAGCGCGCGGTCGTACGACCCGCCGCCACGGCCGAGCCGCATCCCGGAACGGTCGACGGCGAGCGAGGGAACGATCACGACGTCGGCGGCCTCGACCGCACGCACCCCGCGCGCCTCGGCGGTCGGCTGGAGCAGGCCGTGCGGGCCGGGCACGAGCGAGTCCGGGCCCTCGTAAGTCGCCCAGTCCAGGTCACGGTCCGGCAGCAGCCGGGGGAGCAGGACGTACGTGCCCCGCTTCCACAGGGCGAACAGCAGCCCGCGGGTGTCGGGTTCGTTGAGGAGCGAGGCGTACGCGGCCACGGACGCGGCCATCTCGACCTCGGGCCGGGAGAGCAGCGCGTCACGGATCGAGCGGGCCGCGGCGGCGCGGTCCTCGGCGCTCAGCAGACCACGCGCGGTCAGCAACGACGTACGCCACGCCGCCTTCTCGGCGTCGACCGAAAGGGCCGCCCCCGTGGTCGTTCCCGCCGATGTTTCGGCCTGCCGATCAGGGTCGTGCACGACTCTCCGCCTCCTGGTGACTAGGGTCGACGCATGGCCGACTTCACACCGGTACTCAAGGCGGTCGTCCCCGCGGCCGGCCTGGGAACCCGTTTCCTCCCCGCCACGAAGGCGACCCCCAAGGAAATGCTGCCCATCGTCGACAAGCCCGCCATCCAGTACGTCGTCGAGGAGGCCGTGTCCGCGGGCCTCACCGACGTGCTCATGGTGACAGGACGCAGCAAGCGTTCCATCGAGGACCACTTCGATCGAGCCTACGAGCTCGAAGAGGCGCTCCACGCCAAGGGCGACGACGAAAGACTCGAGGCAGTGCGTGAGTCGAGCGAACTCGCGATCATGCACTACGTCCGCCAGGGCGAGCCCAAAGGGCTCGGGCACGCCGTCTACTGTGCCCGCCAGCACGTCGGCCGCGACCCTTTCGCCGTCCTGCTCGGCGACGACATGATCGACGCCCGTGACCCGCTGCTGACCCGGATGATCGAGGTGCGCAACCAGCACGGCGGCAGTGTCATCGCGCTCATGGAGGTCGAGCCGGACCAGGTCTCCTCGTACGGCTGCGCCGCGATCGCGCCGACCGGCGAGGACGACGTGGTGAAGGTGACCGACCTGGTCGAAAAGCCCGACCCCGAGGACGCGCCCTCCCGGTGGATCATCATCGGCCGCTATGTCTGCGACCCCGCGGTCTTCGACGTACTCGAGAAGACCCCGCCCGGGCGCGGCGGCGAGATCCAGCTCACCGACGCCCTGCGCACGCTCGCCGGCATGGAGCCCGAAGACGGCGGGCAGGTGCACGGTGTGCTGTTCCGCGGCCGCCGGTACGACACCGGCAACAAACTGGAGTACCTCCGCACCGTCGTGCAGTTCGCTTCGGAACGCCCTGACCTGGCACCCGAGTTCATGCCATGGCTCCGCGAGTTCGTGGCGGCGCACGAGGGCTGAGCACGGGACCTGAGTACGGGGCCTGAGCTGAGACGGCACCACCACGATCAGGAAGCCGACACGAGGAGATGAGCAGGCGATGAAGAGCGTCGAGGAGCACCTCGCCGGGATCCTCAACGCGGTGCCGCTGCTGGCGCCGCTCGACATCGCCCTGCTCGACGCCGAGGGCACGTCGCTGGCCGAGCCGGTGACGGCGCCGGTCCCGCTGCCGCCCTTCGACAACTCGGCCATGGACGGTTACGCGGTGTGCGCCGCCGACGTGGCGGCGGCGTCGCCCGAACGGCCGGCCACGCTGCCCGTCATCGGCGACGTCATGGCGGGCGACCAGACCATCTCGGCGATCGAGCCGGGCCTGTGCGCCCGGATCATGACCGGCGCGCCGATGCCCGCCGGAGCCGACGCGGTCGTCCCGGTCGAATGGACCGACGGCGGCACGGTCCAGGTGAACATCTCGCGTCCCGCGCCGCCCGGGCACTACATCAGGCGGGCCGGTGAGGACGTGCGCGCCGGCCAGGTGGTGATGGAGCCGGGCGTACGGCTGGGCGCGGCGCAGCTCGGCATGCTCGCCGCCGTCGGTCGCGGCCGCGTGCCCGTACGGCCCAAACCACGCGTGGTGGTCATGTCCACGGGCAGCGAGCTGCGCGAGCCCGGCACGTCCCTCGCGCCCGGGCAGATCTGGGACTCCAACAGCTTCATGCTCGCCGTCGCCGTCCGCGAGGCCGGCGGTGTCGGCTACCGGCAGGCGACCGTGGTGGACGAGCCCGACAAGGTGCTGGAGACGATCAAAGACCAGCTCACGCGGGCCGACGCGATCATCACGACCGGCGGCGTCTCGATGGGCGCCGCCGACGTCGTCAAGGACGTGCTGTCGGGGCTCGGCAGCATGGAGTTCAGCAAGGTCGCGATGCGCCCCGGCCGGCCACAGGGGTTCGGTCTCATCGACGGCATCACGCCGATCTTCACCCTGCCCGGCAACCCGGTGAGCGCGTACGTCTCCTTCCAGGTGTTCGTACGGCCCGCCCTGCGCGTCATGCAGGGCCTGCCGCCGGATCCCCTGCCCACGGTGTCCGCCGTGCTCACCCAGGAGATCAGGTCGCCGCGCGGCGTCAGGCACTATCTGCGCACCCGGCTGAACCGCCCGCGCGGCGGCGGCGAGGACCAGCGCTACGCGGCCAGCCCCGCCGAGGGCCAGGGGTCGCACCAGCTCGCCGCGCTGTCGTCGGCCGACGGGCTCATCGTGGTGCCCGAGGACGTCGAGCGACTCCCGGCGGGGGCCAGGGTCGACGTGATGAGGCTGCCATGACCGGAGGTGACGAGGTGGCCATGACCACTGGACCGGAGCGGGCCGGCAACGGCTCCTTCAGCCACCTGGACGAGTCCGGGGCGGCCCGGATGGTCGATGTGTCGGCCAAGGCTGTGTCGGTCCGTACGGCGACCGCCACCGGCTTCGTACGGCTGTCGCCGGACTGCGTGGCGGCGCTGGGCGAGGGCGACGTGCCCAAGGGGGACGCCCTCGCGGTCGCCCGCATCGCGGGGATCCAGGGCGCGAAGAAGACGCCGGATCTCGTGCCGCTCTGCCACCCCATCGCGCTGCACGGCGTCTCGATGACGCTCGAGGTGCGGGATGCCGGGGTGGCCGTCACGGCGGTCGTCCGTACGGCCGACCGGACGGGTGTGGAGATGGAGGCGCTCACCGCGGTCTCGGTGGCCGGGCTGGCGCTGATCGACATGGTGAAGGCCCTCGACCCGGCCGCTGTGATCACAGACGTACGGGTCGAGGAGAAGACCGGCGGCAAGACGGGCACCTGGCGCCGTGACGGCTGACGCGGCGCGCACAACCTCGTGATCACGGCGGTGGAAGGGTGAGGCACACATGATCCGCGCGATGGCGCTCTCGGCGTCGAACCGGGCGGCGGCCGGAGTCTACGAGGACCGGTCCGGGCCGGTGCTGGTCGAGCTGCTGAGAGAGGCCGGCTGTGAGGTCGAGGGGCCGTTCGTGGTCCCCGACGGCGAGCCGGTCTTCGAGGCTCTGAGGGACGCGGTCGAGGCCGAGTACGACCTCGTGGTCACCACGGGCGGCACGGGTCTGACCCCGACCGACCAGACCCCTGAGATGACCCGCAGGGTTCTCGAACGGGAAGTGCCCGGAATCGCCGAGGCCATAAGGCTTCAGGGCCGCGAGAAGGTCCCTGCGGCGATCTTGTCTCGTGGTCTCGCCGGCGTTGCCGGAAGGACGCTCATCGTTAATCTGCCGGGCTCCACAGGTGGTGTACGTGACGGTATGGCCGTGCTGGGTCCGGTCATAATTCACGCGATCGACCAGATCCATGGCGGAGATCACCCACGTACTGATTGAGCTGGTGTCAACATTTGATGGCGTCCTGCCCACAGAGCAGGCAATCATGGGATTTGTGGAGCGTATGCGGGGTTGGCCGGTCACCTTGACGGAGGGCCTAGTCGGGCTTCGGCCATTGCGGATTCGAGACGCCGCCACGTGGCGGGACATGCGGGTGCGCAACGCCGAGTGGCTGCGGCCATGGGAGCCGACCAATCCCGAGACCCCGCTGTTTCGCAGTGGCCTCGGGCCGTACATGGGCATGGTGCAGACCATGCGCCGCGAGGCGCGGCAGGGGCTGGCCCTGCCCTGGGTCGTGACCTACCAGGGAGACTTCGCCGGCCAGCTCACCGTGGGTGCCGTGGTCTGGGGCTCTGCCAGGTCGGCGCAGATCGGCTACTGGGTCGACCGGCTCGTCGCAGGCCGCGGTGTGATGCCGACCGCGGTGGCCATGGCGGTCGATCACTGCTTCTTCACGGTCGGCCTGCATCGCGTCGAGGCCAATATCCGGCCCGAGAACACCGCGAGCCGCAGGGTGGTGGAAAAGCTCGGGTTCCGGGAAGAGGGAATTCGGCGCCGGCAGCTTCACATCGACGGCGCCTGGCGAGATCACATCTGTTACGCGCTCACCGTCGAGGACGTTCCCGGCGGCTTGCGAGCGCGCTGGCTCGCCAAGAGTAGACAGGCATTTCCGCGGTCCTCTTCATCTCCGTGAACTTCTGCGATCAACAGAGATTTGGTAAACAACGGGTCACCTTGCGCCCGATCTCGCGACACACCGCCCCTTATGCTCGTCAACCGCTGACACCGGGTCCTACCGTGCGGGACGTGAGCCTACGTGCGCCCAAGGTCAACTCGCGTCCTTGGCGCGCCCAAGAGGTGGGCCTGTGAGCAGTACCCTCCTCTATCTCGCCATCGTCGCAGTGTGGGCAGTCGTCCTCGTACCCATGTACCTTCGGCGTGACAGCGACAACGCGGGCATCTCGCGGTTGCTGCACCGCCGGTCCGGCATGGCCGAGCCGGGCACCGGCGACACGCTCACCGAGACGGTGACCCGCACCATGACCGAGACGACGGTCGGCGACCGGGCCGACTCCTCCATGGCGTACGAGCCGGCCGGGCACGGCGACCCCCCGCCGGCGCTTGAGGAGATCTTCGAAGAGGACCTGGACGTCCCGGCCCGGCGGGGGGTGAGCCGAGCCACCGTGATCGCCCGCCGCCGGCGCCGCACGTTCCTGCTCACGGTGGCGAACCTTTCCGCGATCGGCGTCGTGGCGAGCGGGCTCGCACCCTGGTGGGTGGCGCTGCCGCCGGTCGGTCTGCTCGTGTTCCATCTGGCGCTGCTGCGGGTGGCGGTCGGCATGGACGCCGTACGCCACGAGCGGCTGATGCGGGCACGCGCCGAGGCCCGAGCCGAGGCGCGCGTCGCGGAGCAGGCCCGGCGCGCTGAGGAGGCCGTCAAGGCGCAGATCATCGATCTCGCCGAGCGGGCCCGGGCCCGTGACGTTTTCGATCAGCACGCGAAGCGTGAGGGCGACGAGGACGACGTCGCGCGCGCCGTCGGGGACTGATCGGGGCGTGATCATCCAGTGCACGGGACCTGTCCGCCGGCCCTGCCGGGGTTCGGCCGAGCCCGGCTCACGAGCCGACCGGGCCGGGACCCTTGCGGGACCGATCTTGACCCCACCGGGCGGAAAGCGATGCGCGAACATCCTCGAACCTTTGCTAACCTTGCTGAGTCCTTGGGGATGTAGCGCAGTCCGGTAGCGCACCTCGTTCGCATCGAGGGGGTCAGGGGTTCAAATCCCCTCATCTCCACCAAGGAGCGTCCAAGACGCCTAGGCGCCCACCTGTATCTGTGCAGGTGGGCGCCTTGTTTTGTTGATCGCCGCTGTCCGGCTCTGTCCGGCCGTCGTCGGTCCGCGACGGGTGCTTGTGCCGAATACGTGCCGAAGTCTCGCGGCAGTGGCCGAGGGCCGCGTCAGCAAGTCGATTCTGCGGCGGGATCTCCGGTCTCCAAGCCTCGGAAGAGGCGCTCTCGCCGAAGCCGCATCCACTCGGGCTCTTCGCGGGTCGGGCGCTGCTCACGTAGCGCTCGCAATAGACGCCGTGTGTGGCCCCGCAACAGGTATCCCAGCGGTGTCAGCTCGCGGCGCATCGCAAGCAGGCACATCTTCAGCTCGGGCTCGTTGTCGTAGGGGTAGTACGCCGCCCTCGGCACGTCCTCGTCTGCGGAAATGGGATTCGTGCGCCATGCTGCGCCTCGATAGGGACCTCCGAGCTGCCGTGTTCTGGCAAAGAGGTCGGAGTACGCTTCCGCGACGACAGGCGAGTGCATGTTCAGGAGCGTCTGGTGATAGTTGAGCTTGGCGATGACCTCGCTGATCTTCTCAGCAAGCGTGGCTCGCACCTCGGCCTCAGAGCTTCGCCGGCGCCTGATGGCATACGGTAACTCTTCGTAGTCGTGGATGGCCTGTAGCGCCGTAGCGTAGGTCTGGATCTTGATTTCTCGACGTTTGATATGCAGGTTCAACCAGTAACCGATCAGTGCTACGCCGGCAGTGACCACACCGAGCGCAAGCGTTATTCGGCTGCCTGTGTCCATAGCTGCAGCGCTGGCGGCGCCGATCCCCTTTCTGCCGGAGTCTGGGTTCACGCTGTGGAGCGCGGTTCCAGGTAGGCGGGTTTCCGGGGGAGCATCTCCCAGACTCCGGCTAGCCGCTAGTGCCGGGTTGGTGGAGTTCTGTTACCTACGAGCGGAGGGCTGCGGAGATTCGCTGCTTTGCGGCTTCGTACTGTCCGACGAGGCACTTGGCGTAGATCCGGAGTAGGACGGCGACGCTGTGGCCGGCCCACTCAGCTACCTGGGTGGGTGCGACTCCGCCGTTGAGCCACGTGGACACGCAGGCGTGGCGGAGATCGTAGGGCCGGCGGGCGAGCGGAGAGGCGTACTCGTCGGCCGTGAGAGCGGCTCCACGGGCCCTGTCCCATGCGCGGTGGTAGGTGCTCGTGGGCAGCTCTCCGCCCCGCACGCCCCAGAACAGACGCTTGCCGGGGCCGGTGCCGGTCTCCTCCAGATGGCTCCGTAGAAGCCGGGTCAGTTCTGGTGGACATGGGACGGTCCGTGTCGCGCCTTCCGGCCGGTGCTTCAATCCGCGGCGTTCCCGCTGGGCGCCGTCGTCGGTCCAGGCGCCGCCGATGTCGGGTGGTGCGTTGCCGAAGTGCAGTTCTCCCCAGTTGTCGGCCGGCTCCTCCCATTGCTCGGAACCCTTATTCCAGATCAGCGGTGGGAGGATGATGTTGTGCTCGCGGAGGTTGACGGCCTCCTCCGGCCGAAGACCGGAGTAGTACATCACTCCGAAGAAGACGACGAGCCGGGACCGCTGGTGCGTTGGTCGCGGACGGCGTCGAGCAGTGCTCGCGCTTGGGTGGGATTGACGACACAGCGGCGATCGACTTCGTGTGAGGCTTTCGGCGCCATCCATACGAGATCCTTCACCAGGTTGGCCGCGGACGGACAACCGGCCGGAATGGAAGGTACCCAGCAGCTGGCCCACCGCCAATATAGAGCTCACCCGGGATAGCTGGCTCTTCCATCGCGGCCACCTACTGGGTAACCAACTCGGCGGGAAACGCCTACAAAACAACCTCATCACGCAGTTCCAGCGGTCCAACAACAGCCTGCAGAAACCAGTGGAGAACAGGGTCGCCAATGCTGTCGGGGTGCAGGGAGAGCAGATCTACTACTACGCGATCCCGGTATACTCCGACTTGCCCTCGCCAGCCGATCCCCACCCGGACAAGGTGGGACCCTCGGGCTGGCCGGGGGCGCTTCCCAGCATCGAATACGCTATGCCCAACAAGGTCTATCTCGTTGCACAAGGAACCAACGGCTTCTTCCTGGATGCATGCATCCCCAATACCCAACACCCGGAGGCAGTGGTCACCTATGACGATCCCTGCGTCGCTTGAGCAACTCATCGGCCACCCGGCGGCAACCCCCACAACCCCGGACTGGGACGAGATCTACAGCGAATACGGACTCGTATTCCCCCCGGACTACCAAGTGTTCGTCGAGCGCTACCCGCCTGTTGAATTCTACGAGTTCCTGGTCGTTTACCACCCGACTGCCCCTAGATGGAACCTGTTCAGGGGGCTGAGACCCCAAATCGAGGACGCCAAAGAGTATCTCCAACGTACACGGCGGTCCGCCGGAGGGTTCGACCCGCAGACGGGCCTGACCATCCCCGCCGGCCCTCCGGTCGACTACTCGTTCTATCCGGAACCGGGTGGGCTGGTGCCATGGGGAGTGACCGTAAACGGGCAGAAATGCCTCTGGCTCACCCATGAAGACCCCGAACGCTGGACCGTCGTGATAGCGGACGACTATCTCGGCTGGTGGCATTACCGAGGGCCGCTGACCCACTTCCTGCGAGATATCCTCGCGGCTAGATTCATCTGCCCTATCTTCGGGGATCACTTCCCCGAAGAGTGGGTTGACTTCGACATAAAGCAGAACACTGATCAAACCCCCCCTAAGTGGTAGGCGTACGGCACGGAAGGCAGCTCCAGTCCCGAAGGCGACAGGTTCTTCAGCGAGGTTCAGGCACAAGCCACCCCCAGCATCCGACTTCCACGAGGAGATCGGTTACGTCATCGAGGTGATGTAGCGCAACCTTGCCGGCAACGCCACCCCGCCCACTGCGGTGAACACCCCTGTTCGTTTCAGCCGCGGGGTGTTCATGTAAGCGTCTCGCAGGCCCCTGGCTACGATCATCGCTCTCGCCCCTGCGGATCCCTGGTCCTCATGCCTCGGTCCCGGAACCGAGCCAGCACCGTGGTCGCATTGACTCCCATCCGCTCCCCGATCCGCGCCAATGACCAGCCGGCCTCGTAGAGGCTCACCGCTTCGTCGGTCTGTTCCGGAGAGAGGCCACGCCTGCGCATCGGTACGTGATGGCGGTGAAGGATCTCACTGACCGTCTGCCGCGAGATGCCAAACCGTTCGCCCAACTCGTAAACCGTCGCCCCAGCCTGATAGCCCTCGATGAGCTCCTGTACGTGATTGCCATAGAGCTGTCGCGCTCGGCGTGGCTTCGGGCGGTCGATCGTCGCACGACGTGCGTCGTGGCGTCAGGCAGCTTCTTGAGCAGGGCTTCCAACGCGATGACCTGGTCCTTCGGGTTGTAATAACGTCCCCTAATCTCCACAAGGTCAGAGGCCGGTTCCGATCAAGGAACCGGCCTTTTTCGTCCTGGTCGACCTCGACGTCGAGGTCGACCAGGACACCTGCGTGGTCGCTGAGCCAGACGCCGTCGACCGGGCGGTCGACGACCAATCGCGCCGCCACGATCCGTGCTCGTCCCTGCGGATGGGCGTGCGCGGATCCGACGAAGACGTAGTCGATCCGCTGGCGGTGCGCCAAACGTTCCCTGGCCTCCTCGGCGTCCAGCCGCCACGGCGACGTCGGGGTGATGAACGGCTGCTCGCTCACGCTGGGCACCCGCACCGAGACGGCGAGCGTCCACCAGTGGAGATCGGGGACGTCGGCCGGCCTCCGCTCAAGGATCTCGGTGACGCGGTGCGGCCAGCGGGTGGCCACCGCGGTACCGCCGTGCCGGTCGGCGTCCGGGGGACGGTGGTCGATCGATCACCCCGGCCTGGTGCGTCGTGTGCACCAGCCCCGTTCCGGCGACCAGCTCCGCGAGCTGGTCGCGCCGGTCCGGGTAGCAGACCTCCTGGAAGGCCACCAGATCGGGTGCTAGGCGCCGAAGCTCCTGGTTCAACAGGCCGATGCGCCGGGGGTCGCCCTCGTCGTTCCACACGTTGAGCGTCAGCACTCGCAGGCGCATCGAGTTCCCTCTCGTCCCCGGCGGACCCGAAAAGGATCAGCGCACGGAGATCCGCGACTGCGGCGACCCGCCAGATCGGCCGGCCAGCCGGGGATCTGGTCCCAGCCGGCTTGGCGGATGCTGAGGCCGAGATCAACCCCACCCCTCGGATCGCCATCATCAATCTCATGGCGTACTTCGTTGTCCATCGTGCCGTCGACGGTCAGCCACTGTCGGGTTTCCATAGCACCCGATATCAGGTCTCTTCGGAGGGATGGCTCATGTCGAATGACCGTCACGGACTCATCTTGCCGAGTCAACACAGTTCGGCACATCGGAGTTTGTGAAGGCAGCGAAAGATTGTGCCGTGGCCGTTGGGCCTAGCGTAGGCCCTGGCCGGTGGCAGGTGATCTTGGAGGGCTTGAGCGGCCGTTTTGCCGGTCGCCTGGCGTTCCACGATGTCCGAGACGTGACGAGACAGCCTCTAGTCGGCCGCCTACGTGATGGCGACCACTCACAAAGCGGTCTGCCGCGTGGCCCAGGAACCCTGCGCGAAACCGGCAACCGGCCCTCAAGGCGTGACGGCGGCCGAGCAATCATCCAAGCCATCATCAAAGCCAAACCTCCGATACGTATCATCCAACAAAAGCACCGATCGATTGAGTGACGAAGAATTCATCAACGACGACGAGGCCAGGATCGCGCGATATCAGACTCACTGGCAGATAATAAAATAATGGATGGAAGAAGAGGGGCTTCAATGGATGAAGCAGAAGAACGGATCATGGGACGATTATCCTAAAAGTGACAATGACTACGGAAAAGCGCTTCTGGAGATAATGCGTCAATTCAAAAGCAAATCCGGTACACACTCCTCAGTGAAGGAGATGGAGCGCGAGGAATATGTCGATGCGAGTGTGAGGTATTATATTGATGAGGCTCAGAGAGAAGCGGCCGTCATTTGGGCGATACAACACATGGAGGGCGGACGGGATTTCCCCGACGGGGTCGAGCAGCTTAACTACGATCACGGCTATGAGAGTGGAGTCAGATACGCCGAGAGGATGGCTGCCTACTGGGGTCAACCCCTCAGTGATGCCGAAAGGGATAAATCGGGCCACGAACGCGGACAGGATGACGTCGAGTTTGCGGATACGGACAGTCTGCGTAAGAAGTTCGAGGATGAGTGGGACCGGCACAACCCCAAGCGCGGGTGGCGTTGCCTATGGGCGTGGCACTGCGGCTGACCGCGGGCGATCACCCTCCGCCACAGCCTCCGCCACCGCAACCACTACCGCAGCCGCCTCCCCCACCGTCACCTCCGCAGTCGCCCCCGGATGAGCTCGCACCACCGACTCGCCGGCCGCGGCGAGCACGAGCCGGGCCACCGACGGCAGGGACGGGCCTGGCCCGGCCCCTCGCCCGAACAGATGCCGCCGGACCGCGAATGGGTTCCCGTTCGCGTGACGCCGCGCCGGGTCAGCCGGTGAAGGACTGGGGGCCGAAGCGGCCCCAGGCCACGAAGGCGGCCAGGGCGAGCAGGGCCAGGTTCACCACGATCGCCTGGGCCTCGTGACGGCGGAGGTGCGTGATGCTCGCGCCGACCATCAGCAACATCAGACCGACGGCGGCCAGCGGCACCAGAACCGGCGCGATGTCGAGCGCGGCGGGCAGGATCAGGCCCACCGCGGCCAGGACCTCGAGGATGCCGATGGTCTTGACGGTGCCGGTGCTGAAGTCTTCGACGGCTCCCATGCCGGAGGCGGCCAGCTTCTCCTTGGTCCAGGTCAGCTTGATGGCGCCGCTGGCCAGGAAGGCCAGGGCCAGCAGTTCCGCAATGATCCACAGAGCGATGTTCACGAGGTTCTTCCTTGCCGGGGGTGAGCGACCGGACGCTGAGCTTTCCTGTTCGCGGGATGGTGTTCGTCTCAGCAGTACGACGACGCGACCGCTTGGAATGTGAGGCGACGCGCCGGCCCCACAGTTCGGTGCGCTGTCTCGTCGAACCGGTGAGGGCAGATGCGGCCAAGGGAGCCGTCGGCACCATGAGCATCCGATCCGAGCCAGGAGACGGTCGGCTCGATTCGGGCCTGAGCGCGATCTGAGCGAGCGGCGCCAGCTGATCAATCTCGCGTACCGGCTCCTCGGCTCTCTGGCCGATGCCGAGGATGTCGTACCAGAGACCTACGCCCGCTGGTACACCATGTCCCGACAGCAGCGGGAAGCCCGGTCTGGTGGCTCAGCAAGAGGGCGTCACCGTGGTGGTGATGGCGTTCGACGTCGCAGGCGACCGGATCAAGCACATCTGGGCGGTATGGAACCCTGAGAAGCTCCGGCCCTGGGCGACGGGCTGATGCGCGTCTCCTGAATGAGAAGGTGCGCTTGGCGATGCCCTCGGCAGGGGCCGCCTGGCGATCTTATAGGCATTGACTTATATAACTTGGTACTTGTAGTGTCCGGTTCTTCGCTACGCCTTGGGAACCGAACACCAGGAGAAGTTCGTGATCGACGTAACGCAGCAGATCAATGCCGTACGACGGAGCGTGGGCGCGCGCGTGATCGAAGCGGGCGAGATGCGCGTGGTGACGGTCAGTCAGACGTACGACTCGACCGTCGAGGACGTGTGGGACGCCTGTACCAATCCCGAGCGCATCCCGCGCTGGTTCCTGCCCGTCTCGGGGGAGCTCCGGCTGGGCGGCCGGTACCAGCTCGAGGGCAACGCGGCCGGCACGGTCGAGCGGTGCGATCCGCCGAAGGGCTTCGCCGCGACCTGGGAGTACGGGGGCGGCATGAGCTGGATCGAGGTGAGCCTGTCCACCGATATGGACGGCCGGACCCGATTCCAGCTCGAGCACCTCGCAACCGTCGGAGATGAACAACACTGGGATGAATTCGGCCCCGGTGCGGTCGGCATCGGCTGGGACATGGCCGTCATGGGCCTCGCCCTGCACATGGCCTCGGCGCATCCAGAAGATACCGAGGTGGTCAACGCCTGGTTGGCCGGTGACGAGGGCAAGAGGTTCCTGACGCTGAGCGGCGAGCGCTGGTACGAGGCGGACGTCGCGGCCGGCGCCGACAAGGCCAAGGCGCGGAGCGCGGCGGACCGCTGTGCGGCCGCCTACACCGGCGCATTTCCCGGCGAGGAGCCCACCGGATCCGAAGGCTGAGCGCGAAGGTCGCCGGCGGACCTCGGATACCGTTGCCGCCTCGGCTGTGGCCGCCACTACGGTTCGGGCCGTGAGCTCAGTGGTGACGTTCCCGCGTGTGATCCCCTGGTCTCCATCCGCCGGATGGGAAGCCGCCGGGTCACCGGGCCGTGATCTCGAGCTCGTCGAGGTGGCGGGTGATGATGGTGCGCATCCGCTCGGGTGTGGTCAGGTCCGGCCGCATGGCCGCGTGTACGGCCAGCCCGTCGATCAGGGCGTGCAGTCGGTCGGCCTCGAGCTCGACATCGAGTCCGGATCGGCCGGTTCCCGTGAGCCTGCGGACCATCGCTCGGCAGCCGTCACGAAGAGTGTCGAAACTGCGATCTTTCAGGGCGCGTAGCTCGTGGTCCACCATCGCGCGAGCGGTGAAGGCCAGCCATACCTCGTTCTCCGCGCGGCGTTCGGCGTCCATGGGCAACAGCTCGGCCAGTACCCGCTCGGCCTGCCGCCGGGGTTCCGGTTCGGTGTGCAGCGCCTCGATCCGAGCCTCGATCCGGTCGATGATCAGTTGTAGGGCGAAGATCATCAGCTCGGACTGCGTGGCGAAGTAGTGCCGCAGTGACCCCATCGACAGGCCGGCCTCGCGGGCGACATTCCGGACCGACGCGTGATCCAGGCCGTTGCGGCGGATCACCCTCCACACGGCCGCTGCCAGCTCACTGCGGCGCTCCGCAGGGTCCACCACCTTGGGCATGGGGTCTTTATAGCACGCCTGTGCTACTTTCCGAGGTAGTAGCACAGGCGTGCTACAAAGCCTTCCGCTCCCTTGGAGGACGGACATGACGTTGCTCCGATCTGACAGCAGGCCGGTCTCCCGGCTGTGGCTGCCTGCGACCGATGGCTCGGCGCCGGCCGTACCGCGACAGCGCAACCGCGGGCGTAGCCGCCCACGGCTCGTCCTCGTCGTGGTGATGGCGGCCCTGCTCCTGCTGATGGGATGCGCGTTCACCCTGCTGGCGGCGGTGCAAGCCGACTCCGGCGGTTACTTCAGCACCGCGGCCCATCGCTTCACCACGCCCACCGCGGCGCTGAAGTCCGACGAGATCGAGGTGGGCTCGACCTCGGCTCAGGCGGCGGATCCGAGCACTGATATCGGTGAACTGGCCCGGGTCCAGGTCGTGGTGCGAGCCGCGAACCCGCACACCCACATGTTCGTCGGCATCGGGCCCAAGGACGACGTCGAGGCCTACCTTCGCGGCAGTTCCTATGACGAGTTCACCTCGGCCGAGCTCAACCCGTTCCGCGCCGCCTTCCACCGAGTGCCGGGAACCGCCAACGCCCGGAATCCGGCCGATCAACCGTTCTGGGTGGCGACCTCTGCCGGCGCCGGTACCCGAACGCTGACGTGGAACAAGACCCACGGCGCCTGGTCCGTCGTCATCATGCGCCTTACCGCCGAACCCGGCGTGGACGTGGACGCCTCGATCGGGCTGCGATTCGCATTCCTGCTCCCGTCGGGGATCGCCATGCTCACCGGCGGTGGGCTGTTGCTCGCCTTCGCCTGGACTCGACGCCGCAGGACCAAGCGGCCTGCCGAAGGCCCGCGAGCATCCGATCAACAGCCGTGAGCCTCGTCGTGGAGGGCGGCTCTGGGCTGGTCGCCGGCATGTCCTGTTACCGTCCAGGATCGTGGCGCATTTCCTGACCCTCGTACTCGTCGATGAGGCCGATCCGGATCCCCTCGCGCGAGCCGAGCAGCTGATGATGCCGTTCTGGTCCCGTGATCTCCTCGACGAGGAAACCGGCCGCCGGATTCCGAACGTCAAGTGCGACGGCTTCGTGGTCGGCGGCAGATACGACGGTGTCATCTGGGGCAAGGAACAGCACTACAGCCTCCCTCCCGAGCAGTACCGGGAAAGATACGGTCTGGACGTCGTGCGGCCAGAGGACAACCTGCGCCCCGTCTCGGAACTCGTCGACGACCTCGTCCCGTACGCGGTCATCACCCCCGACGGCCGGTGGTCCGATCGTGAGGGCACGCCGGAACAGGCCTGGCGAGACGCCGTGCGTTCCCTGCTCGCAGAGCACCACACGCGAATGGCCGTGGGCATCGACTGCCATTGCTGACCACGTCATCGTGAGCGCCGCCCGCGAGCTTCGCGAGGACGGGCGCGCGTCTCACTCGTCCGAGGGAGGCGGGCCGGGGAACCGGTTGGAATACTGCATTCATGCTGGTAGATCGGGTTCGCCGGAGATGGACGGAGATCACGGCGCGTCTTCGGCAGGGCAACACCTACGTCGTCGACACCGCCGTGGCGGCCGCCGTCGCCGTTGCCGTGATGGTGCAGTTCCTGAACGCTCCACCCGGTGGGGTGACGAAGCTCGGCATACTGCTGAACGCGGGCACCGTGGTGCCCCTGATCTGGCGGCGGCGAATGCTCGCCACCGTGGCGATCACCATACTCATCAGCGGCATCCTGGTCTCGATGCACCACCGGCCGGGTCAGATGCTGCAGTACGGCGGGTTGGTGGTCATCTACACCATCGCCGACATGGGCCGGGTCTGGCAGCGCCGAGCCGTCCTGGCGGTGATCGTCATCGCCATCCCGCCCGGCGCGTGGCTGAAGGGCAACACCGCGCCCGAGTTCATGTTCAGCCTCCTGCTGCCGCTGACCGCGTACCTGCTCGCCTCCCTCGCGCGGACCAGCCGGGCGCGCACCACGGCCCTCGAGGAGCGGGCCGCCCAGCTGGAACGGGAGCGGCAGGCCGACGCGGCGCGGGCGGCGGTGGCGGAACGGGCCCGGATAGCCCGTGACATGCACGACGTGCTCGCCCACGCGGTCAGCATCATGGTCGTACAGGCCGAGGCAGGGCCGGTCGTCGTACGGAGCGATCCCGCCCAGGCCGAGCAGACGTTCGACGCGATCGCCGGCGCGGGGCGGGACGCCATGCTGCAGCTGCGCCGCATGCTGGGCGTGCTCAAGGAGGAACAGGACATCGGGGTACGGGAGCCACAGCCCACCGTCGCCTCGATCGCCGAGCTCGTGGCCCAGGTGGAGCACACGAACCTGCGCGTCGATCTGCGGGTCGACGGCGAGCCCCGACCGCTGCCGCCGGACGTGGAGGTCGCCGCGTACCGCATCGTGCAGGAGGCGCTGACCAACACGGTGAAGCACGCCGCCGCGCGGTCCGCCGCCGTACGACTGGAGTGGAGCCGCGACGAGCTGGTGGTCACCGTCACCGATGACGGACGGGGTACGGGCGGCGCATCGGACCTGGCGCAGAGCGGAGGGCACGGGCTGATCGGCATCCGGGAGCGGGCCGCGGCCTGCGGTGGTGCCGCCGAGGCGGGGCCGGCGCCGGGAGGCGGCTTCCAGGTGACCGCCCGGTTGCGATACGCCGGGCCGGATCGGCACGCCCCGCCCCGTGCGCAGACCGGCAGGGCCGCGTGAACGGCCGCGACGGGTCGGCCTCGGTGATCCGCGTGGTGCTGGCCGACGACCAGGAACTCGTACGCAGTGGCTTCGCGATGATCCTCAACGCGCAGCCGGACATCGAGGTCGTGGGCGAGGCCGCCGACGGCGCGGCGGCGCTTCAGGCCGTACGACGCAGCGAGCCCGACGTGGTGCTCCTCGACATCCGGATGCCGGGGATGGACGGCATCGAGGCGGCGAAGATCGTCTGCGCCCAGACCCGCTGCCGGGTCATCATGCTGACCACCTTCGACCAGGACGACTACGTGTACGACGCGCTCTACGCGGGCGCCAGCGGGTTCCTGCTCAAGGACGTCCGCCGCGACGACCTCGTCCACGCCGTACGGGTGGTCGCCGCCGGGGAGTCGCTGCTCGCGCCGACGGTGACGCGGAGGCTGATCTCCGATCTGACCCGGGACCGCCCCCGTGAGGGACGGCCGCCCTCGGAACGGCTGGCGGTGCTGACCGCCCGGGAGCTGGAGACGCTGAAGCTGCTCGGGCGGGGGCTGTCCAACGCCGAGATCGCGACCGCCATGGTGGTCAGCGAGCACACCGTGAAGACGCACGTCAGCAACGTGCTCACCAAGCTCGGGCTGCGCGACCGCGTGCAGGCGGTCATCGCCGCGTACGAGGCCCATCTGATCCGGCCTGGTTGAGCTGTTCTGGCTGAGCCGTTCTGGTAGATCTGGCCCGAGGCCTCTTTCCGCGCTTCCTTCGCCATGTCTCTCCCGCTCCCGCCTGGCCCCGGCCCTCCCTCGCGAGAACGAGACGCGGGCCCGGTCTCACCCGCGCCACCGAGGGGCAAAGACCGCCCGAGACGGCGATCACACGAGGGCCGCGTGTCCGGAGGATGGGGACATCGACCGATGTCCGGCCTCCTGGAGTGATGCACGTGAAGATCAAGCCGTTCGACCGATCCTGGGGCACCCGCCGCGAGGCCGTGACCCGGGCGGCGTTCCTCGTCGCGCCACTGCTGATGCTCGCCTACGGGCTGGTCCGCCTGCTCGACGGCCTGGACGGCACGCACGGGCCGGGACTCGCCTGGACGGTCGGGCACGTGCTCTTCCTCGGCGGCCTGCTGCTGTTCACCGTGGTGATCGACGGTCTGCGCCGCCTGGTGCCCGCGACCAAGGCGGTGCACAGGGTGGTCGCGACCGTGGCCGCGGTGGTGGGCTATGCCGGTCTCGTGGCCTTCGTGCGGGGAGTGGTCGTCGACATCATCGTCGGGCTCCAGGCGGCCGACCGCCCGGAGATGAGCAGGCTGTTCGCGCAGTACGACGGCGATCCGCGGGTGGTGCCGGCCGTCTTCTACGAGGCCGGGCCGATCCTGTTCGAGGTGGCGATGCTCGTACTTCTCGCGCAGCTCGCCGCCGCGGGCCCGCGACTGCTGCCGGTCTGGAGCCCTGTGGCGTTCCTCGCCGGTTTCGGCGTCATCGGAGCCGACCTGAACCTGCTGCCGCTCGGCGCCGCGCTGTTCTGGCTCGCCCTGGCGCCGCTCGCCTGGCGGCCGGAGCGACGCGCCGACCCGGTACGGGTCGTCAG
>NZ_JABVEB010000084.1 GCF_014323665.1 Actinomadura sp. HBU206391
ACCGCATGGAGGTACGCCGAGAGCGGCGGCGACCGCACGTCGATGAGCGGATCACCCTCCGCAGGCCGGGGGTCGCCGTCACTCGGTCGACGCGACGTGGTGCTGGCGGGCAGTTCCTCCAGATGGTGGGTGACCAGGACGCTGGCGAGATCGGAGTGGTGTTCGCGCAGCTCGTCGATGCTCTCGAGCAGGTGTTCGCGGGCCGCGACGTCGAGCCCGGTGGCGGGCTCGTCCAGCAGCAGAAGGCGCGGTCGCGGCATGAGGGCGCGAGCGATCAGCGTGCGTCCGCGTTCGCCGTGGGAGAGGTTCGGCCAGCGCGCCTCGCGCAGTCGTTGCAGGCCCATGAGCGTCATGAGCTCGTCGGCGCGGTCGAGGTCGTCCTGACCGGGCGACCAGCGGGGGACGAGCTCGATGGTGCCGGTGGCGCCGGTGAGCACGACCTCGTGCACGGTGCGGGCCGACGTCAGCGGGTGGTGCGGGTTGACGTGGCCGAGTCGGCCGCGCAGTTCGTGTACGTCCACCCGGCCGAGCCGGTGCCCGAGGATCTCGGCCTGTCCGCGGGTCGGATGCCGGTAGGCGCCGAGGACGCTGAGCAGCGTGCTCTTGCCGGCGCCGTTGGGGCCGAGCAGGGCCCAGTGCTCGCCGGGCCGGACGGTCATCGAGACCTGGTCGAGCAGGAGTCGCTTGTCACAGACCAGGTCCACGCTCTCGACGCGCAGCACGGCGGTATCGCGGGCGAGGGGCGTGGGCGGCATCAAGACCCTTCCGGCGGACGTCATCGGGTGAAGCCCAAGGTTAATCGCCGGCCGGACCGGTGTTCTCAGCGGTCCGGCCGGTAAAGATTGTTCACCGGGAGGATCACGTCCGGCCATGCGCGGTACGGGCGACCGCCGATCAACTCACGCTAGCTTCCTCGCACCATCGCCGTGGAGGCTCGCATGCGCGCACGTTCCTTGTCGGTTGCGGGCACCCTCATCCTGGGGGCCCTCGGCACGCCCGCGTTCTCGGCGCCGGCCTGGGCGAACCCGTCTCGCCTCGAGAAGCCGGCGTACCAGACCACCGTTCCCGGCGAGTCGGTCGAGGCCGACCGGGTGGACCTGCCAGTGGCACCGGGGATCGTCCGCACGACGTTCGACACCTTCGGCCGCGCCGGGTGGACGCGGGTGCACGTGCTCGGCGCCGACCTGCGCGACCGGTCGACCGGTGTCGACCTGATCGCCGGCAAGGTCAGCGAGGTGCGGCCGCTGTCGCAGGCCGCCGACGCCCAGCGCTCGGTCGCCGCGGTCAACGGCGACTTCTTCAACATCACCGAGACCAACGCCGCGATCGGCCCGGAGATCCAGGACGGCAGACTGCGCAAGGGCACCGACCGGCCGTCGACGGTGGTGGGGGTCGGTACGGACGGGATCGCCCGGCTCGCCGACCTCATGATCAAAGGCACGGTCACCGTGGCCGGCGCCGAGCGGCCGCTCGCCGCCCTCAACTCGGCCACGGTGCCGGCCGACGGCATCGCCGCCTTCACCCCGCAGTGGGGCCCGGCGTTGCGCACGCTCATCCACGACGCCGGCCCCTACACCGAGCTCGTGGTACGAGGCGGCGAGGTCACCGCGGTGAGCGACCGCATCACCACGACGCCGGTGCCGGACGACGGGCTCGTCCTCCTCGGCCGCGGCACCGCCGCCGCCGCGCTGGCCGCGACCACGCCCGGTGACGCCGCTGCGCTCTCGTTCGCACCGCAGACCACCACCCCGCTGCGCATGGCACTCGGCAGCGGGGACGTCCTCGTGCGCGGCGGCAGGCCGATCGACTTCCCGCCCAGCACCGGCAACGACGCGCTCAAGCCTCGCACCGCCATCGGCTGGCGGGACGGCGGGCGCCGGCTGCTCCTGGTCACGGTGGACGGATCGGCCGCCTTCTCCGCGGGGCTGAGCTTCGACGACACGGCGAAGCTGATGGCCCGGCTGGGCGCCACGGAGGCGTTCATGCTCGACGGCGGCGGCTCCAGCGAGCTGGTCGCGCGACGGCCCGGCGACACCGGTGTCAGTGTCGTCAACCGCCCCTCGGACGGCAACGAGCGGCCGATACCGAACGGCGTGGGCCTGTTCAGCCGCCGGGGGTCGGGCACCCTGCAGGGACTGGACGTACGGCCGAACGCCGACCGGGTGTTCCTGGGCCTCAGCCGCGACGTCGCGGTCGCCGGCCACGACGAGACGTACGCGCCGGTGCCGATCGGCGGGCGCCGGGTCGACTGGTCGGCCGCGCCGGGCGGGCTGGGCCGGGTGACCGGCGGTGTCTTCCGCGCCCTGTCCCCGGGATCGGGCCGGCTTCGCGCCCGGTCCGGCCCGGCCGACGGTGAGCACGAACTGCGGGTGCTCGGCCCGCTCCACCGGCTCTCCTTCACCGGCCGGGCGGCCTCGATCGACCCCGGCGAGACGATGATCGTCGGGATGACCGGGTTCGACGCCGACGGGTTCGACGCCGCCGTGGCCCCACGCGACGTGTCCCTGGACTACGACCACGACGTGATCGACGTGGCGGCCGAGCCCGACGGACGGCTTCGCATCACCGGTCGCGGCGACGCCGGCGGCAAGGGCACGACCCTCACGGCGAGCGTGCGCGGGGTGACGGCCCGGCTCCCGGTGACGGTCGGCCTGATCGACCGGTCGCTCGCCGAGTTCGAGCCCGCCGAGAGATGGACCGCGTCGTCGGCGCGGGCGACCGCGTCGGTCGCCACGGCCGAGGCCGCCGACCGTCCGGACGCCGGCCCCGGCAACCACGCCCTGCGGCTCACGTACGACTTCACCGGCCAGCCCAGCACCTCGGCGGGGTACGCGGTCGCCCAGCCGACCCCGATCACCCTGCCCGCGGGCGCGAAGGGACTCGCGCTGTGGGTCAAGGGCGACGGCCGCCGGCACTGGCTGCGCGCCACCCTGCGCTCGCAGGGCACCACGAACGTGCCGTTCACCTTCGCCGAGAGCGTCGACTGGACGGGCTGGCGGCGGATCGTGGGCACCCTGCCCGGCGGGTTCTCCGAACCGATCACGCTGACCAACATCTACGTCGTCGAGACGGCACAGGACAAGAAGGACGCCGGCGAGCTGCAGTTCGACGGCTTGGCCGCACAGGTCGGGCAGCGGTCCGAGGCCGGTGAGGCGCCGAAGCCGGACCCCTATGTCCTGGAGCAACGCGGCGTGGGGCGCGATCGGTGGACGTTCGCGGTCATGTCCGACCTGCATGTGAGCGCGGCGGCCGGCCCAGGGTCGTTCCCCGCCCGGCAGGCGGCGACCGCGCTCGACCAGGCCGTCGCGGCCAAGCCCGACTTCCTGCTGATCAACGGCGACTTCGTGGACGGCGACCGGCCCGAGGACTTCGCGTTCGCCACAGGGCTGCTGCGCGATCACGTACCGGCCGGTCTGCCGGTCTACTGGACGCCGGGCAACCACGAGTCGGGTACGTCGGCGAGCGGCACACTCGACGCATTCGTCGCCGCGACCGGCCGGCCGACCCGCCAGGTGTTCGACCACAAGGGCACCCGTTTCATTCTGCTCGATTCCCACTCGGGCAGCCTGCGCACCTCCGACTGGGCCCAGGTGCCGAAGCTGCGGGCCGAGCTGACGCAGGCTTCGGCCGACCGCAAGGTCACGGGCGTCGTGGTCGTCTTCCACCACCCGCCGCACGACCCGTCGGGGGCCGGGACGTCCGAGCTGTCCGACCAGCTCGAAGCCGGTCTCGTTGAACGCTGGCTGGCGGATTTCCGCGAGGGTTCCGGCAAACCTGCCGCGGTGTTCAGCGGTCACGCGCACACCGCCGCCGCCACCCGCGCCGACGGCGTCCTGGAGGTCAACACGCCGGCCGTGGGCAAGACGCCGTACAGCTCCGCCGACCAGGGCGGGTTCTTCGGCTGGATGCGGGTCGGCGTCGACGCCGACCCCGCCCGCGTGCGGCGCGGCCTGCCGAGCCCGGCCACTCGCGACTGGCTGGAGGCCGAGAGCCGGCCGGTCATCGACGGGATCGAGCTGTCGGCGCCCGAACGGCTCACGGAGGGCGCGTCCGGGCAGGTCTCGGCGACCGGCGTCACGAGCGGCTTCGGCCTCAGGTTCCCGCTGCGCTATCCGGCCAGCGTCACCTGGAGCGGCGGCGCGGGCCTCGTGGTCGCGGAGTCGGAGCGCCAAGCGCGTGCCGCCCGCCTGCGTCACGGCACCCGGGCCGTACTCGACCTGACCGGCGGCACGCTCACGGCGGTCCGTCCGGGAACGGTCACGCTCACCGTCGCGTCCGGGGGCCATAGCAGGTCGGCGACGGTCACGCTCGATCCGCGGCCCTGACGGGCGGGCCGCCGGCCGCCGGCTCGCTCGGCTCGCCGTGGTCACACCGCAGCCGTGCCGATCAGGTTGCCCTGCCGATCAGACTGCCGCCGTGCCGATCAGGCCGTTCCGGGTGACGAGCGCGGCGAGGTCGTCCGCCGGCAGATCGCCGGTTCCGTCCGGCCGGCGCGGCAGCACCAGGTAGCGGGTCTCGGCGCTGGTGTCCCAGACGGAGATCTCCACGTCGTCCGGCAGAGTGAGCCCGAACTCGGCGAGCACCGCACGTGGCTCCCGCACCGCCCTCGACCGATAGGCCAGGCTCTTGTACCAGCTCGGTGAGGGCCCGAGCAGTGAGATCGGGTAGCAGGAACAGAGCGTACAGACGATCATGTTGTGCCGGTCGGGTGTGTTGGCGACCACCCGCAGCCGGTAGCCGCCGCCTCCGATTCCGAGCGTGGGGAATCCGAGTTCGGCCGCGCCGGCCGAACCATCGGTCAGCAGCCGCTCCCGGAACGCCTCGTCGGTCCACGCCCGGGCCACGATCCGCGCGCCGTTGACCGGGGTCGCCGTGTCGAACAGCCGGGTCAGAATCGCGTCCAACGCCTCGTCGTCGGTGAGCCCGGCGGCGATCACGCGCTCCTCGAGCCGCCGTACGCGCGCGGCCACCGGCAGGTCCTCATGGCCGTGCCCCGTCACCGTCCGGCCTCCTCGAGATAGGACTCCCACAGATCGACGGTCACCGTGTGCGTACCTTCCCCCCACAGGTCGCCGGCGGGGAACCGCACCGCGTAGACGGTCTCGACGCGTGGCGGCGTGATGCCACGAGCGCGGTCGTCGGGCAGCGGCCACTCGCCCTCGGCCTCGATGACCTCTCCCACCTGTCCCCGCACGTAGCGCGGCAACCGGATGTGGTGGTCGGGGTCCAGCGGCCGGGCCCGTACCCGCGCCCCCGGGGGGAACCTCATGCGACGCCCTTTTCCGTGACGAGCGTCTCTATGGCCCGCAGCCAGCGCTCGTAGTAGGACGCCGCGAGGTACTCCTCCGGTGGGATCAACTCGATCGCGTCGCGGAACTCGTCGAGGTTGTAGACCCCTCGCCCCAGTAGCGCCCTGTTCAACGCGAAGACCCGCGCCTCCCAGTCTGCGTGGAACGGCGGCCCGTCCTCAGGATCGAGCGGGCCGAAGCCGGTCTGCCCGCCGACATCGTGGACTCTGCTCACACCAATCGACGTTAGCCCACGCCCGCCCGGCTGCCCATCACCGCAGATCGGCGGTGGGGACGAGTCGTGCTGAAACGGTCAGCGACCTGTAATCCATGCCAAGAATCCCTATACGCCCCGGAAAAGTTCTGCTAAAAATGGACGCTATGTCCAGACCGAAAGTGGACGCTGCGTCCAAAGTTGCCGGTGGTGCCACTGGTACCGCCAAAGCGCTGGTCAAGGGGGTGGCCCTCGTCGACCTGATCGCCGCGAACGGGCCGCAGCGTGTCACCGATCTGGCGGAGGCGGCCGGAGTGCCCCACCCCACGGTCCTGCGACTGCTCGAGGTGCTCATCGCCCACGGCATCCTGCGGACCGATCAGAGCGGCACCTACGATCTGGGCCCCCGGCTCGCGATCTGGGGCCAGCGCTATCTCGGCGGGCTGGACATCCGGCGTGAGGCCGAGGACCTCATGGCGGAGGTGTCCAGACGGACCCGGGAGACGACCTTTCTCGGCGTGCGCGACGGCGACCGCGTCCTTTACGTGGCGAAGGCCGACAGCCCGCAGGCCGTACGCCCGGCCGCGGTGGTGGGCAGCACCAATCCGCTGCACAGCACGGGGATCGGCAAGGTCCTCCTGGCGTACGCCGACGAACACACCGTGACCGGATATCTGCGCGGGCCCCTCGCCGCCAGGACCCCCAACACGATCACCGATCCGCGTCGGCTGGCCGACGAGCTGGCGATCACCCGCGACCGCGGCTACGCCATCGACGAGGTCGAGAACGAGGACGGCATCCGCTGTGTCGCCGTTCCGGTCAGCGACCACACCGGGGCGGTGATCGCCGCCCTGTCGGTATCGGCGCCCGCCTACCGATTCTCCCGGGATGACCTGCCCGCCGTCGCACTGGTGGCGCGGGACGCCGCGGCGGCACTGTCGGCGCGCATGGGCAGTCACGGGACGGCAGCGGACACCGAACCGGCGAGCCGGCACGACACGAGTCCGCGCAATCAGCAGGAGATGACATGAGCAGCGACCCGACCGCCTCGCCAGGCTCCGACGAGAGCTGGCGCGGCAAGGTGGGCAGGCTGGCCGACGAGGAGTTCGCGGCGTTTCTCGCCGAGGACCACATCGCGCGGCTGGCGTGCCTGGACGACGAGGGATGGCCGTACGTCGTGCCGTGCTGGCACGAGTGGGACGGGAGCTCCTTCTGGGTGGTCCCGCGCGGCCGCGCCGCATGGGGCCGGTACCTGGCGAAGGAACCGCGCTGTGCGCTGACCGTCGACGAGGCGGGCACCCAGCGGAAGGTCATCGCGCAGTGCCGCGCGCATCTCGCCGAGGAGCCGAACACCGGCGGCGCGTGGGTGCCGATCGCCGAACGCATGAGCCTGCGCTATCTCGGTGAGAACGGCCCCCGCTACCTCGAGCCCACCCTCGGCCAGCCGCGATGGCTGTTCCGGCTCGAACCGGTGCGCATCCAGACCTGGCAGGGGCAGGACTGGGCGAGGCGTTACAAGTGAGCCTGGAACGGGCGGGCGAGGTGACCGGCGATACGGCTGGTGGCGCGCCCGGCGACACTGACGGCGATGTCGTCGCCCTCGCGCGAGAGCTGATCCGGGTCCCGAGCCCGAACCCTCCCGGCGATGAGAGGGCGGTAGCCGAACGCGCGACCGAGCTGGCCGTCGCGGCCGGGCTGCCCTCGCCGAAGGTGCTGAGCCGTTCCGCGGAGCGGCCCAACCTCCTGTTCGACGTGGGCTTCGGCGCCGGTGGCCGTCATCTGGTGTTCTGCGGCCACCTCGACACCAAGCCCATCGGCGACGCCACCTGGGCCGCCGACCCGCTGGGGGCCGAGATCGACGGGGACCGCCTCTACGGGCTCGGCTCGGCCGACATGAAGGGCGCGCTGGCCGCCATGATCGTGGCGGTCGCCCGGCTCGTGCGCGACGGCGTGCCGCGGGCCGGCCGCGTCTCGCTGCTGTTCACCGCCGACGAGGAGGACGGCGCCCACTACGGCGCGCAGTTCCTCGCCGAGACCCTGGACCTGCGGGCCGACGCCGTCCTCATCGGGGAGCCCGGCGGTCTGGACGACGACTACGACCAGTTGCATCTGGGCAGCCGCGGCATCGCCCGGCTGCGGGCCACCGCCTACGCCCGGCAGGGACACTCCAGCCTCTCCGGCCGGCCGGGGACCCGCAACGCGGGCGTCGACGCGGCGCGTGCCGCGGTCGCGCTGGCCGATCGGCTCGCCCCGAGAGAGCCGGCCGACCCGCACGGTCTCGTGGGCTGGAACGCCACGGTCAACACCGGTCTGGCCTTCCGCGGCGGTGTCGGCTACGGAGTGCTCCCGGACCGGATGGGCGTCGACACCGAGGTTCGGCTGCTGCCCGGGATGGGCCGCGAGGACGTGCGGGAGCCGGCGGCCGAACTGCTCGCCGAGCTGGCCCGGGCGACCGGCGCCGATCTGCGGCTGGAGTTCGACGAGCAGGGCTTCCTGCCGGGTACGGTGGCCGACCCTGCCGGGGCGCTGCCCTCGGCGGTGCGGCGCGCCGCCGAGCGGGTGCTCGGCAGGGTGCCGCCCGACGCCATGTTCCCGGGTACGACCGACGCGAGCTGGCTGCAACCGGCTTGGAACGTTCCGGTGCTGCCGGCCTTCGGGCCGGGCCTCCTGCGGCGCTGCCATGGGGCCGACGAGTGGGTCTCGGTGACGGCCCTGCGGCAGGCGGTGGAGCTGTACGCCGACATCGCGGAGACCTTCTGCGCCGGCCCTGGTGAGGAGTCGCCGTGACGGGCCGCACGGCGGCGGCCGACCGCGTCGACATGCGCGGCCTGGTCACCGCCCTCACCCCCCTGAGCGGCCTGGTCGTGCTGCTGGTGGCGGCCGCCGTGCTGACGCCGGACTTCTTCGCCAAGGCCAACCTGACGCTGGTGCTGTTCCAGGCCGGGCTGATCGGCATCACCGCGGTCGGCCAGACCATCGTGCTGCTCGGCCGGGGCATCGATCTGTCCGTCGGCGCCGTCATGGGCCTGACCACGGTGATCGTGGCGGTCCACACCGACGGGGACGGGGGCCGGCTGCCCGCGGCCATCGCGCTGGCCGTGCTGGCCGGGCTGGCGATCGGCCTGGTCAACGCCGGGCTCGTGGTGCTGCGCGGTGTGCCGCCGTTCGTCGCGACGTTCGCGGTGTTCGTCATGGTCCAGGGCGCCATCACGGCATGGACGAGGGGAGCGCCGGCCGGCGACATCCCCGACGCGCTCCGTCCGCTCGGGTCGGACCGGCCTCTGGGCGTTCCGGTGCCGCTGTGGCTGTTCGCGGCCGTCGCGGTGGTGGCGGGCGTTGTTCTGGCCCGTACCGGCGCGGGCCGCAGGCTGTACGCGACGGGCGCCAACCCGAGGGCGACCGCCCTGTCGGGCATCAGGACCGGGCGGGTGATCGCCGTGAGCTACGTGGCCTGCGCGCTGCTCGCCGTGCTGGCCGGTCTGATCAGTGCGGGCTACGCCGGCCACGTGGACGCCCAGCTGTCACGAAGCCTCGATCTGAACTCGCTGGCCGCCGCGGTCATCGGCGGAGTGGCCCTGACCGGCGGGCGCGGGCACATCGGGCACACCGTGATCGGCGTGCTGCTGCTGTCCGTGCTCATCGTGTGGATGATCCAGCTCGGAGCGGGGATCGGCGGGCAGCTCGCGGTAGAGGGCGCGGCGATCCTGGCGGCCACCTGGCTGCGGCAACGGGGCTCACCCGCGGGAGGAGGTACCTGACCGGCCCCGGGGACTCCCGGAACGCCTGCCGCCGCCGTCATCGCGCCGGCGACACCGGACATCGGATATCGGACATCACCGTCGTCTCATCACCAAGTCGATGTCGCACATCGCACAGCACAACTCGAAGTAGTCGCAATCACGCGTCGGCGGGGGTGGGGGGTCCACGTCGCCGCTTCGAGGCCCCGGTCCGCCTTCCGGATCGGGACCAGGCACCAAGGAGGACAGATCCGTGCTGTTCAGAAATCCCCGGCGCATCGGCCGCCGGAACGCGCCGGTGACGGTGCTGGCGGTCACCGCCGTGAGCGCGCTGGCGCTCAGCGCCTGTAGCGGCGAGCGAGAGACCGCCGGCGGCGGCCAGAGCGCGAGCTCCGACTGCGCCGGCGCCGCCGAGGCGCAGCAGCAGTACGCCGCGACGTGGCGCACCGCGGGAGAGGCGATCGGCCTGTCCGGCCTCACCCCCGGGCAGGTGAAGGTCTGCCAGAACGACACCGCCAAGTACAAGAAGGCGGCGCCGGCCGGCGGATACCGGATCGCGTTCGCGGCGCAGGGCCCCACCAACTCGTGGGCGCTGACCAACGAGGAGGCGTTCCGCTACCACGCCCAGCAGAAGGGCGCCAAGGTGCTCTACGCCTCGGCCAATGGTGACGTGAACAAGCAGGTGGACAACGTCCAGCAGCTCGTCGCGCAGCGGCCGGACGCCCTCGTCGTCGTCCCCATGGGCGACGCGATCACGGGTCAGGTCAGGGCCGCTGCAGGCCAGGGCATCCCGGTCGTGGTGTGCGCCGGCCGTCTCGGCGGCGACACCGGAGTGGTCAGCACCGTCACCCGTGACTACGAGCTGCAGGGCACCCTGTGGGCCGAGTGGGTGGCCAAGCAGATCGGCGGCAAGGGCAAGATCGCCATGCTCTCCGGCATCGCCGGCGTTCCCACGGCCGAGCTGCCCAAGGCCCAGGCCGAGAAGGTGTTCGCCCAGAAGTACCCGGGCATCCAGGTCGTGGCGAAGCAGTACACGGACTGGTCGGCGACCAAGGCCAAGACCGTCGCCGCGCAGCTCCTCGCCCAGCACCCCGACCTCGACGCGATCTGGTCGGACTCGGCCATCAGCGACCTCGGGGTCTATGAGGCCTACACCGAGGCGGGCAAGCCGGTTCCCCCGGTGACGGGCGACTCCTCCAACGCCTTCCTCAAGGCGGTCAAGGGCAAGAAGGTGAAGTTCGCCCTCGGTTCCTTCCCGCCCGAGCAGAGCGCCCAGTGCCTGGACGTCGCGTTGGACGCCCTCGCCGGCAAGGCCGTGCCGAGCCAGGTCAACGTCGACGCCGCCGTGTTCAGCGACGCCGAGACCGACAAGTACGCCCGGCCGGAGTGCAGCGAGAACCTGTGGGTGCCCTCCAGCCTGCCCGACGACCTGCTGAAGAAGCTGAAGCTCTGCTGAACCGCTCCCCGCTCCGGACCGGCCATGCACGGCCGGCCGGGCCGGAGCGGGGACGGTCGCCGGCGGCTCGGCGAGAAAGGAGGTTGATCTTGGAGAAGCCGATACTCGAGGCGCGTGACCTGGTCAAGAGCTTCCCGGGCGTACGCGCGCTGTCCGGGGTGAGCCTGCTCTGCCACCCCGGGCGCGTACACGCCCTGCTCGGGGAGAACGGCGCGGGCAAGTCCACGCTGGTGCGCATCCTGACCGGCAACCAGGCGGCCGACGAGGGGGAACTGCTCGTCGACGGCCGCCCCGTGCACCCCGCCGACCCGCGCGAGGCGCTGGCCTACGGCGTGACCGCGGTCTACCAGGAGCTCACGGTGCTGCCCGAGCTGCCGGTGACCGACAACGTCATGCTCGGGCAGGAGTCGACCCGGCGCGGCCTGCTGCGCCGCGGCCGGCAGCACGAGGTCGCGCGCGAGGCCCTGAAGCGGGTCGGGCTCGGCGACGTCGACCCGCGAGCTCGGGCCGGCACACTGTCGGCCGCCGCGCAGCAGCTCGTCGAGATCGCGCGGGCGCTCGTGCGGGGCAGCCGGGTCGTGCTGCTCGACGAGCCGTCGGCGCTGCTCGCCGGCGACCGGCTGGATGCGCTGCACTCCGTGGTCCGGCAGCTGACTGCCGACGGGGTCGCGATCATCTACATCACCCACCGCCTCGAGGAGGTGGCGGCCCTCGCCGACGACGTGACCGTGTTGCGCGACGGCCAGGTGGTGTCCTCGGGCCCGGCGGCCGACTACCCCGTCGATCGCATCGTGCGGGAGATGGTCGGCCGTGCCGTCGACACCGTCTTCCCCACCGCCACCGAGCCCGGCGACGAGGAGGTGTTCACCGTCCGTGGCCTGATTCCGGCCGGAACGGCCGGAACGGGATTCGACCTCACCGTGCGAGCGGGCGAGATCGTGGGCGTGGCCGGGCTGCTCGGCTCGGGCCGCAGCCGGCTGCTGCGCGCCCTGGCCGGAGCGGAACGCCCTGCACAGGGCACGATCAGCGTCGCCGGCCGGCCGGTGCGGTCGTCGGTGCGCGCGGCGGTGGCGGCCGGAGTCGTCCTGGTGCCAGAGGAGCGCAAGACCGAGGGGCTGGTCCTGGACCTGCCCGTACGGGCCAACGTGACCCTGGCCGACCTGCGGTCGGTCGCGGGCGGCGGCTGGCTGTCGGCGGCCCGCGAACGCGAGGCGTACGCCAAAGAACGCGACCGGCTCGGCATCCGCGCCTCGGGACCGGACCAGGAGACCCGCCAGCTGTCGGGCGGCAACCAGCAGAAGATCGTGCTGGCGAAGTGGCTGCGCACCAGGCCGCGGGTGCTGCTGCTCGACGAGCCGACCCGCGGCATCGACATCGGCGCCAAGACCGAGATCTACCGGATCATCGCCGAGCTGGCCGCGGAGGGACTCGCGGTGGTGTTCGTCTCCAGCGAGCTGCCCGAGGTGACCGGGCTGGCACACCGTGTCCTCGTCTGCCGGGGCGGGCAGGTCGCCGGGGAGCTGAGCGGAGAGCGAATCGACGAGGAGCACATCATGCATCTGGCCCTCGGCACCCAGGAGGTGCCCTAGTGACCACCATGATCGCGACCGGCCCACCGCCCGCGACCCGGACCCGGCTGGCGACGGCGCTCGCCACCGCGGCCCGCACGGGCGCGGCGGCCTGGGCGATCGTCGCTCTCGTGGTCGTGGGGCTGACCATCGCCGAGCCGGCCGGGTTCTGGGCGCCGGTCAACATCGCGAACGTGCTCACCATGACCGTGGTGCTCGGCCTGGTCGCGCTCGGCCAGCACGTCGTGGTGCTCACCGGCGGCATCGACCTGGCGGTCGGCTCCACGGCCACCCTGTCCGCGCTCCTGACCGCCATGATGATCGACGGCTATCCGGTCCGGACCTTTCCCGTCGTGCTCGGCATGCTGCTGCTCGGCGCGCTCGTGGGCACGGCACACGGGCTCATCGTGGCGAACACCAGGATCCCGGCGTTCGTCGTCACGCTCTCGACGTTCTATCTGATCCAGGGCGTCACGTTCATGATCAGCACCACGCCGAGCGGGCAGGTCACCAAGGTGCTCACCGACCTCGGCATGCGCCGTTTCGGCCCGTTCCCCGAGGCGCTCGCCGTTCTGATCGTCGCGATCGTCGTGATCGCCGTGCTGCTGCACCGCACCGCGTTCGGCAGGCACGCGTACGCCGTCGGCGGCGACCAGGCGGCGGCCCGGTCGGCCGGGGTGCCGGTCCGCCGCACGCTGGTGCTGGCCTTCCTGATCGCCGGGACGCTGGCGGCGGCGGCCGGTGTGATCCTCGCCGCCCGGGCGTCGGTCGGCTCGCCGACCGCCGGTCAGGGGCTGGAGCTGTCGGCGATCACGGTGGTCGTGGTGGGCGGCGCGTCCCTGCTCGGCGGCCGGGCCAGCCTCACCGGCACGCTGGGAGGGGTACTGCTGCTCGCACTGGTGGAGAGCTCCTTCACCCTGCTCCAGCTGCCCGCGACCGCATCCGATCTGATCCGCGGCGTGGTCATCCTGGCCGCCGCCGCTCTCTTCGTCCCGAGGTCCGACCGTGAATGAAAGCTCCCCGCCCCGCGTCATCGGGCTCGGCGAGTCGCTGCTGCGGCTGTCGGCCCCCGGACACGAGCGTCTTGAACAGGCCGCGCATCTGCAGGTGCACGTCGGCGGCGCGGAGCTGAACGCGCTCATCGGCGCCGCCGCGCTCGGACTGTCGGCCACCTGGGTGTCCCGGCTGGCCGACAATCCTCTGGGCCGCCGGGTGGCCGCGCACGCCGCGACGTACGGGGTCCGCTCGATCGTCGACTGGGACCCGGACGCGCGCGCGCCCCTGTACTTCGTCGAACACGGCGCGCCGCCACGGCCGTCGGAGGTGCTGTACGACCGGAGCGGCACGGCGATGGTGGGGCTCGGCTCCGGCACGTTCCCGTGGCAGCGGCTCGTGGCCGGCGCCGACGCGGTGCTGTGCAGCGGCATCACCTGTGCCATCGGAGACGGGCCGGCGGCGGCGGTCAACGCCCTGTTCGCCGCCGCGCGGGACGCGGGGGTGAGGACCGTCTTCGACGTCAATCACCGCAGCCGCATGTGGTCGTGGAACCAGGCGGTGCCGGTGCTGACCGGCGTACTGCCGCGGGTGGACCTCCTGCTCGCCGGGCGCGAGGACCTCGTGCGCCTGCTCGCGGACGGCGACCGTGACGGCGACGGCGATGGGGGGCTTGACGGGGGCCGTGACGGCGGCCAGGGACAGGTGGCGCTGGCCCGGCGGGCGATCGAACGGTTCGGGCACGAGATGGTCCTGCTGCGCGACACCGTCCAGCTCAGCTCGCGCCGGGTCACGGTCAACGTGACCGCGGTGACCGCCGACGACGTGTGCACCAGCAGCGCCTACGAGGCGGAGGTGGTGGACGCCTTCGGCACCGGCGACGCGGCACTGGCGGCGTTCCTCTCCGGCCGCCTGTCCGGAGAGGACCTCGAGGCCTGCGTCGACAAGGCCGCGTGGGCAGGGGCGTTCCAGCACACCGTTTCGGGCGATGCCTGGCAGGCCCGCCCCTCGGAGCTGGCCCGGCGTGGGGCGCCGGCCCGCAGGATCCTGCGATGAGCGGCCGGACGCAGGGCGCGACGAGCGGTGAGACGGCCGGGCAGACCGACGGGGAAATGAGCAGCGCGGAGATGAGCAGCGGGATGAGCAGCGGGATGAGCGACGAGACGTACGACCGGACCGGCGGCGAGGCGGGCGGCGACACGGCGTCGGCGCTCCGGGTGGTGGGCGCGGTCGCCATCCTCCGCCTGACCGACCACCGCCTGATCGTGGAGGTGGGACGCGCTCTCCACGATGCCGGGTTGACCGCCATGGAGATCACTTTCGATCATCCCGCAGCGCCGGACGCGCTCAGCGAGCTGCGATCGGCCCTTCCCGCGACGGCACTGCTGGGGGCCGGTACGATCCGCACCCCCGAGCAGGTCGAGCTGGCCGCCTCGTGCGGAGCGCGCTACTGCGTGAGCCCGCACACCGATCCGGCGCTGATCCGGTCGGTGCTGGCCGCCGGCCTGGAGCCGCTGCCCGGGGCGGGGACCGCCACGGAGGTGGCCACCGCCCAGGACTCCGGTGCGAGGCTGATCAAGCTCTTCCCCGCCGGGGCGATGGGGCTGTCGTATCTACGGGCTCTGCTCGGCCCGTTCCGCGGCACGTCGATCGTCCCCACCGGGGGGATCCGGCACGAGGAGGTCGGGGAGTGGCTGGCCGCGGGTGCGGCCGCGGTCGGGCTCGGCTCGGACCTGGTGCCCGCGGCGCCGGCGGCAGCCGACCTGCCGGGCATCGCCGCGCGGGCCGCGCGGGTCGCCGCCCAGATCAAGGCCGTCCGCGCGCCGGGCGGCGGAACCGCACCATGATCGTCGACGCGCACGTGCACGTGTTCCGGCCCTTCAGGGTGCACCCCCGGGTGGTCGACGACCTCGCCCCCGCCGAGCGGGACGCCCCGGTGGAGGACCTGCGCGCCGCGATGGCCGCCGCCGGGGTCGACCGCGCGGTCCTGGTGCCGCTCGGCTCCGAGGACGACTACGTGGCCGAGGTGCTCGCCGCCGATCCGGACAGGTTCGCCGCCGTGGCCGTGGCCGATCCGGACACCCAGGGACGGACGGCGGGCGTGAACCCGGTCCGGCTGCTGCACGCACGGCTGACCCGCGGCTTCGGCGCCCTGCGCACCCAGTGGCTCGGCGAGCCCGGGCGCCCGCTGGCCGAGTCGCCGATGCTCCCCGTACTCCGCGAACTGGCGGTCGGCGGGCTGCCGCTGTGGAGTTACCTGCCGCCCGAGCAGCTCCCGCTGCTGCGCGCGCTTCCCGACGAGGTGCCCGGTCTGCGCGTCGTGCTCAACCATCTGGGCTTCGCGCCGCACGACATGCGGGTGGACGCGCACGGCCGGCCGGCCTTCGACGACCCGTTCCCCCCGCAGGTGATCGACACCGTCATGGAACTGGCCGCGTGCCCGGACGTCCACCTGATGTTCTCGGGGCAGTACGCGCTTTCGGGTGAGGCGCCGCCGTACTCCGACCTCAGCGGCGTCGTGGCGGCGTTCGCCGGGGCTTACGGGGCCGACCGGATGCTGTGGGCCTCGGACTACCCATGGACGCGGGAGCGTCCAGGCCTGGCCGAGCTGCGCACGCTCGCCGAACGCATGCTGCCGGACCTGTCGGAGGCCGAGCTCGCGGCCCTGCACGGCGGCACGGCGCTCCGGCTCTTCCCCTCGCTGGCCTCCAGCACATCGTCACCACTTTCCGGACCGGAGGACTGATGCCTTCCATCGCACCGCACGTCGACGAGATGCCCCGCTCGGGCATCCGCGCGATCATGGACCTCGCCTGGCAGCTGACCGATCCGGTCATCGGACTGCACGTCGGCGAGCCCAGCTTCCCCACGGCGCCGCACATTCTGGAGGCCGTGGCCGACGCGGTGCTCAAGGGGAACACCCGTTACGTGCCGAACGCCGGCCTGCCCGCGCTGCGCGAGGCCATCGGGGCCAAGGTCCGCACGCGCAACGGCATCGACGCCGCCGACGAGCAGGTCATCGTCACCGCCGGCGGAATGCAGGGCCTGCACCTTGCGCTCGCCGCGGTCGTGAGCGCCGGCGACGAGGTGCTGGTGCCCGACCCGGGCTGGCCCAACTTCGCCATGGTGGTGCAACTGCTCCAGGCCACGCCGGTGCGGTACGAACTGCGCGCCGAACGCGGCTTCCAGCCCGACCCGGAGGAACTGGCGCGGCTGGTGTCGCCACGCACCAGGGCCATCCTGGTCAACTCGCCGGCCAACCCGCTCGGGGCGGTCACCCCCGAGCCGCTGGTCCGTCGGCTGGTCGGGTTCGCCGCCGAGCACGATCTCTGGCTGGTCTCCGACGAGTGCTATGAGTCCTTCACGTTCGGTGTGCCGCACGTCAGCCCGGCGGCCTACGACACCGACGGCCGGGTGCTGAGCTGCTTCAGCTTCTCCAAGACCTACGCGATGACGGGGGTGCGGGTCGGCTATCTCATCACGCCGCCCCGGCTCGCGCCCGTGTGCGCCAAACTCCAGGAGCCACTGATCGCGTGCGTCAACGCGGGCGCGCAGTTCGGCGCGCTGGCCGCTCTCACCGGCCCGCAGGACCAGGTCGACGAGGCGCGGGAGACCTACCAGGGTCGCAGGGACGCCGCGATGGCGCTGCTCGACGAGGCCGGTGTGCGCTACCTGCGCCCCGAGGGCGCCTTCTACCTGTGGCTCGATGTCGCCGACCGGTGCGGCGACGACGTCACCGACTGGGCCGTACGGCTGCTGCGCGACCGGGGCGTCGCGGTCGCGCCGGGCACGACGTTCGGCCCCGGCGGGGAGGGCTGGGTGCGGGTGTGCACGGCGACCGCCACCGACGATCTCCTGGAGGGTCTGCGCCGGCTCGTCGCCTACCACTGAGCCCGAGCCGGCGCCGCCGCTCTTCGACGTCACCGGCCGCCTCGCCGCCACCACGCTCAGCGGGACCGGTGACGCAGGCGCGTCAGTCCCCGGGCGGCCGAGCCTGCGCCGACCACCAGAAGCGCCAGCCCGGCGGAGAACTGCATGCGGTGGACGCGGCGCCGGGTACTCGACAGGGTGATGACAGGAGAAGGCCGGCCCGGTGCGTACGCGACGGTCAGATTGTCCCCCTCGTCGTACGCGCCCGCGGCGATCCCGCCCAACTGCACCCGCCGGTGCTCCTGACCCTCGGCTTGGTAGGTGACGAAAACCGTGACGTGGTCGGGAGCGGGGTGTTTGCGCGGGGACGTCACACGATCGACCACCGTGGCATGGGCGCGCTCGGTGTAGTCGGAGTAGCCGGTCGGGCTCTCGTACAAGAGCATGCACGCCAGGACCACGGCCGATGCCCCGATGACGATGAGCCTCGAGGGGCTCACCGGTCTGCGGCGTTTTCCCAACCAGGTCACCGGTCTCTCGATTCGGCCCGACCATCGCCGAAGCGCCAGTTCACGTGTGTCGATCGTATCGGCCTCGAATCGCCCGAGTCCCTCGAGACCGCTCGGCTCCGGGCGTCGTCATGCGGTCGCGAAGGATGCCATGCGGGCACGCCCGACGGTGTTGTAATGAGGGAGTGCCGAGCTGGGCTCCGCCGCTGATCCGCCTGCTGCTCGTCGCCCTCTTGGTGTCGGCGGTGTTGATCACGGTGGTGTGGATGGGCCAGCGGAAGTTGATCTACTTCCCGGAGGGTGGCCCGCTCCCTCCGCCGGACACGTTCGTGCCCGGTGGCAGGGAGGTGACCTTCCGGACCGAGGACGGCGTGTGGCTCGGCGCGTGGTTCTTTCCCGCGGTGGGGCCGTCCGGCGACCAGGCACCCGTCGTCCTGGTCGCGCCCGGCAACGGCGGCAACCGTACAGCGCGGGTGCCGCTCGCCGCCGCGCTGGCGGCCCGTGGCGTGGCCGCGTTGCTCGTCGACTACCGGGGGTACGGCGGCAATCCCGGAAAGCCAGGTGAAATGGGGTTGTACCGCGACATCCACGCGGCGTATCGCCATCTCACCGATGAGATGGAGGTGCCGCCGAATCGCCTGTTCTACCTCGGTGAGAGTCTCGGGACGGCCGTGGTCTCCGAACTGGCCATGACCCATCCGCCGGCCGGGCTGATCCTGCGCTCGCCCTTGGTCGACCTCGCCTCCGCGGGCAAGGCGCACTACCCGTATCTACCGGTCGGAGTACTGCTCAGGGACCGGTTTCCGGTGGCCGAGCGGGTAGCGGCACTTCGGGTGCCGACCGTCGTGGTGTACGGGACGGCCGACTCGATCGTGCCGCCGGAGCAGAGCCGCGAGGTCGCTCGCCGCGCCGCCGGGCCGACGCGCCTCGTGGCGGTGCCCGGAGCCGACCACAACGACCGGGCTCTGCTGGACGGCCCGCAACTGATCGACGCTGTCGTGGAGCTGGCCGGGACGCCCCGCTGAGAATCCCGGCCGCCGTCCGGCCGAGCGACGCTCGGGCGCTCGCTTTCGACGCACGGGCAACCGCTCGACGGCATGTCATTCCTACTGACGGCCGTCTACCACGCGTGATGTGTGGGTCATGGCTCTGTTGACCTCAACTTTGGTCGAGGTTGAAGACTTCCGTGTGCGGGCAACGGACAAGGAGAGTGCCGGACATGTGGGCGATACAGGCGACGCGGTTCGGGGATCCCGAGGTGCTGGCGATCAGAGAGATGCCGGACCCGGTCGCCGGGCCGGGACAGGGGGTGGTCGAGGTCTCCGTCGCGGATGTCCTCTTCGTCGAGACGCAGATCCGGCGTGGTCTGGCTCGCGAGTACTTCACGGTGGAGCCGCCGTACGTACCGGGCAGCGCGGTGGCCGGGCAGGTGATCTCCGTCGGAGAGAGCGTGGATCCCGGCTGGGTGGGCCGGCGCGTCGCCGCTCACACGGGCGGAGGCGGCGGCTACGCCGAGCGGGTCGCGGTCCCGGCGGACGGCCTGATCCCGGTGCCCGACGGGTTGGGCGTGCGCGAGGCGGCGGCGCTCCTGCACGACGGGCCCACCGCGTTGGGCGTGTTCGAGGAAGCCCGGATCCGGCCTGGGGAATCGGTCCTGGTCACCGCAGCGGCCGGCGGTATGGGCGTCCTGCTGGTGCAGCTGGCGCACACGGCCGGAGCGCGAGTCACCGCAGCCGCCCGTGGCAAGCAGAAGCTGGATGTGGCCCGGGAGATGGGCGCCGTCTCCGTTGTCGACTACAGCCGGCCGGGCTGGCCCGAGCGGGTGCGCGAGGCGTGCGGTGGTGGGGGGCCTGACGTGGTCTTCGACGGTGCCGGAGGGCAGATTGGCGGGGCGGCGTTCGAGATCACGGCGCCTGGTGGCCGGTTCTCCGCACACGGCGCGCCCAGCGGCGGATTCGCCGAATTCGATCCGCGCGAGGCGGAACGACGCGGGGTGACCGTGCGCGGGATCGAGGACGTACGGTTCGCACCGGCGAAGGTGAAGCGGCTGGCGGCGCGGGCGCTGGCCGAGGCGGCGGCGGGCCGGATGAGGCCGGTCATCGGCCAGACCTTCCCGCTGGCGCGGGCCGCCGACGCGCACGCCGCGATGGAGGCTCGCGACGTCGTCGGAAAGACCTTGCTGCTGCTGACCTGAGGACACCAGAGCGACCCGGCCCTGGTTCAGCGGCCGCAATGACCGGACTCGGACATGACAGCTTGCCGGCGAGGACGCCGGCCGGCTCCTTCATGAGCATGTAGTGCCATCCGGCCCCCCGATGGGCGATGACGTTTCTTTCAGGACGCCTCGACGGCCGCCTTGATGCGCTGGGCGAAGGCGTCGGCGTCCTTGCGTGCCGCGCTCAGCGCCAGGCCGGCGAGGAGTTTGCCGAGACCGTGGCCTTCGAGGACGTTGAAGACTCGCAGACGGGTTCCGCCTTCCGGGGTCGGCGTGAGGTCGTAGCCGCCCTCGCCGGCCGTCACGAGATTCTTGGAGATCTCGGTCCACCGGATTCTGGCGGACGGCTCGAATTCGGTGATCCGGAACTCCCGCTTGGTCTTCAATCCCGCATCCTTCACCGTGCTGGCGTATACGGTGCCCACCGCGGTCGGTCCCTCCGTCGACTTCGCGATGTGCAATACCCGGGGACTGAACTTGGGATCGTTCCGACCGTCGGCCAGGAAGGCGAAGACCTCTTCGATGGGGCGGTCGATGTCGATCGTCGCCTCGAACTGACCGGCCATGGTTTCTCCTCTGGTCGTTCGCGCCCCTTGCTGGGGTGCATAGTGCATTGTCGCAACCAGGCTTGCGAAAAGAGCTTGCATGCCGGAATCCCGCCACGTTTCGACGTCGGCCCGCGGCGCACGGATGCTCCGGAAGCCTGGGACCGACGGTCTGGTCCGGGGCCACCGGGTCGCTTACCGTGTGCTTGATGATTGTCTGTCGTGGCAGGGAGCTCGGCAGGCTCGACGAGTTGCTCGTCAGCCTGGGCGCCGGGGACGGGCGCGCTCTCGTCGTGCGTGGCGATCCCGGGATCGGCAAGACGACGATTCTCGACGCGCTGGTCGCGCGCTGCGGCGACGACTTCGAGGTGCTGCGGGCCGGTGGGGTGGAGACCGAGGCCGAGTTGGCGTTCGCGGCGCTCTCCGACCTCTTGGCACCGCTGATCGGGGATCTCGATTCGCTCCCGGCACCGCAGTCCGCGGCGCTCAGCGCCGCTCTCGCGCTCGGCCCCCCGGCTCCTGGAGATCGCCTCGCCGTCTGTGTGGCCACTTTGGGCCTGCTGCGCGCAGCAGCCATCAGACGCCCTGTGGTCGCCGTCGTCGACGACGTCCAGTGGCTCGACGCGGCCTCGCGCGAGTGCGTCCTGTTCGCGGCGCGCAGGGCCGGTGGGTCGGTGGCGGTCGTCCTGGCGGTCCGCGACTCCGCGCCCAAGGTCGCCCTCGATGGCGCGGGGCTTGCGGTGCTGCGGTTGGAGCCACTGCACGGCGACGCGTCGCTGGAGCTGCTCGGGCGGGTCGCGCCGGATCTCGCGCCGCCGGTCGCCGGCGCGATCGCCGAGGCGGCGGCGGGGAATCCGCTGGCGCTTGTGGAGCTGCCGGCGACGCTCACGCCCGACCAGTGTGCCGGCGTCGCGGAGGTCGAGCTGCCGTTCGCTCCCAGTACCCGGCTCCACGGGGCGTTCGCCGGCCGGATCGCCGAGCTCGATCCGCTCGCCCGGCGCGCGTTACTGGTGGCGGCTACGCATGTGGGAGAGGACCTGACCACCATCTCTTCCGCGTGCCGCGCCGCGAACACGGACGTGGCGCGGCTGGCGCACGCCGAGGATCTGGGGCTGGTCCGCCTGGCCGCGGGACGGGTGATGTTCTCGCACCCGATCAATCGCGGCGCCGCGTACCACGTGGCCAGGCCCGCCGAGCGTCGGCGCGCCCACCGAGCGCTCGCGAGCGTGGTCGAGGGAGACCAGCGGGCTTGGCATCTGGCCGCGGCCGCCGTCGGACCCGACGAGGACGTGGCCGCAGAGCTCGAGCTGATGGCGGGCGGCGCCGCCGCGCGGCGCGGATACGCGTCGGCCTCGGCCGCGCTGGAGCGAGCGGCACGGCTCTCGCCCGTCAAGGACGACGTCGCCCGCCGCCTCCTGGCGGCCGGTCAGGCGGCGGGGGCGGCCGGGGCGCAGGACCGGTCGCTCGCCCTCGTCGTCGAGGCGTCGGCCGTGGCGAGTGATCGGGGCCTGCGGGCGCACGCCCAACATCTGCGAGGCCGCCTCATGGTCTGGAGCGGAAACCCGGCCGAAGCGACGGCCCTGCTCGTCGCCGAGGCAGAGCGCGCCGCCGGGCACGATCCCGTCCTCAGCGCCACGATGCTCGCGGACGCCGCCAACGGCGCCGCGAACACCAACTCCTATCATCGAGCGGAGGCGCTCGCGCGACGTGCCGTCGCCTTGCTCGGAGACCGCGGCGAGGCGTCCGCGCGTGCGGCCGTGCTCGCGATGCTCGGCTGGGTGCTGCTGCTACGCGGCAAGGCGCCGCAGGCCCGGCCCGTGCTGAGCGATGCCGAGCACCTCGCCCAGGGGCTGGATCCGCTCGGCCCGCACTGGCCCTGGCTGCATCTGCTCCTACGAGCTCGCTGCCCCCTCGAAGAGCTCGAGCGGGCCCGGACGGAGAGCATCGCCCTCTGCGAACGGGCCGGCGACGCGGGTGCCCTGGCCACGCTGAGCAGTGCGCTGCTCGTCGCCGCCGACGCCGAGTTCCGCCTCGGCCGCTGGGACCTGGCCGATGCCACGACGCTCGAGGCCATCCGCGTGTCCGCCGACACCGGGCAACCCGCCTGGCGCGGCGTCGCGCTTTCCACCCGCGCTCGTCTCACCGGAGCGCGCGGGCTCGAGGAGGAGAGCCGCGCTGCCGCGCTCACCGCGCTGGGTCTCGCCGAGACCCTGGGCTTCAGCGCGGGGCTGCGGTACGTGCACGGGGCGCTCGGCTTCCTCGAACTGGGGCTCGATCGGGTGGATCAGGCGATCGCGGAGTTCGAGACCGTCGCGCACATCGTCGAGGGTTCGGGCATGGAGGAGCCGACGATCGTCCCGTGGGCGCCGGACCTCTTCGAGGCATACGTCCGAAGCGGCCGCGGCACGGACGCACGGCGGGTGCTCGAGACGCTCGAGCGCCAGGCGGCCTCGTCGGGCACGGCGTTCGCCGCTGCCGCGGCCGCCCGCTGCCGCGGGATGATCGAGGAGGACTTCGAGCCGCATTTCGCCAAAGCACTCGCCCTCGACGATCGCCGTCCGATGCCGTTCGAGCGGGCGCGGACGCTGCTGACCCTCGGACGACGGCTGCACCGCGCCTGCCGGCGTGCCGAGGCGCGCGAGCGCCTGCGCGAGGCGCTGGCCGGCTTCGAGCGGCTCGGTGCGGCGGCCTGGGCCGAGCAGGTCGTCAACGAGCTGCGTGCCGCGGGAGCGCGCCGCCGCGTTCCCCGCGACGGTACGCTCACCGCGCAGGAGCTGCGGGTGGCGGCCGGCGTCCTGCGGGGTGCGTCGAACCGCGAGATCGCCGCCGAGCTGTTCCTGGCGCCGAAGACGATCGAGTTCCACCTGCGCCAGATCAACCGCAAACTCGGCACGCACTCGCGCAGCCAGCTCGCCGCGACGCTCGCGCGCCAGGAGATCTCATCCAAGCTCGCGCGCGAGGCCTCCTCCGGTGTGACGGATCCGGCCGATACCACCGGGGGCTCCTAGCGCCGCATCAGGATGACTGCGGTCGCTGTAGTCCCTGAAGGAGCAGTTCGACCAATCGGCGGGGGTCATAGCGCGGGTCGCTGTCCCCGATGCAGAGGTTGCCGATGCCGCGCATCAGTTCGTAGGCGTGCGTGCCGGGCCTGATTTCGTCGGCGTTGACCGCGGCGTCGAGCAACTGCGCGCAGGCGGGCACCAAGCGGTCGAGGAAGTAGGTGTGCAGCGCGTCGAAGCCGCTGCTGTCCGATTGCAGCGCGTTGGCGAGCCCGTGCTTCGTGACCAGGAAATCAACGAAGAGGTCGACCCACTGACGGAGTGCTGCGAGCGGAGAGCCGGCACTGGCCAGCAGGGTCGGGCCGGCCTCGGCGCAGGCCTCGACCTGGTGGCGGTAGACGGCGACGACGAGATCCGCCCGAGTCGGGAAGTGGCGGTAGATCGTCCCCATCCCGACGCCCGCTCTGGCCGCGATCTCCCGGATCGGCGCGTCGACGCCGGAGGTGACGAACACCGCGGCGGCGGCGGCGAGCAGCGTCTGCTGGTTGCGCAGCGCGTCGGCCCGCTTGCTTCGAGCCGGCACCTCCCCGGACTGGCCTGAAGCGGGCACCACGTTCTCCTTCCGACGGCCGTTGACAAAGCGGAACACTGCTCCGTATATTAATCGGAACAACGCTCCGCTTTTAGCTTAGCTGAAGCGGGCCGCTCCTGTCCGCCTCACCCGCCGCCGACCGAAAGAGATCGGCAGCAGAGGCCATTGAATGGAAGTGCACATCATGAGTGACTCGACCTACCCAGCCGACTCCTTCAGCGCGCCCGCTCCTGTCCTTTCGGTCAGTCCGGTGGTGTTGTCGGCTCCCGGCCGAGCCGTGGATCTGCAGGTGCGGGTCTCCGCGCCCGTGACCGGGAGCGACCTGCCGGTCATCCTCCTCTCGCACGGTCAGGGCTACTCGAACAACCTGTCCTCACTGAACGGCTACGCCCCCCTCGCCAACTTCTGGGCGGCGCACGGCTTCGTCGTGATCCAGCCCACCCATCTGAGCTCCAAGACGCTGAGCCTGGATCCCGATACCCCCGGGGCGCCTCTGTACTGGCGATCGCGGGCCGAGGACATGAAGCGCATCCTCGACCGGCTCGATGTGATCGAGGCCGCCGTCCCGCAGCTCCTCGGACGCCTGGACCGAAGCGCGGTCGCCGTGGCCGGGCACTCGATGGGCGGGCACACCGCGAGCCTGCTGCTGGGCGCCCGGCTCACTGATCCGCTCGACGGAACGGAAGTGAACCTGGCCGAGCCCCGGATCAAGGCGGGTGTGCTGCTTGCCGCGCCCGGCAGAGGCGGCGATGCCCTCAGCGAGTCCGCGGCCGAGAATTTCTCTTTCTTCTTGACCACCGATTTCTCTGAGATGACGACGCCCGCGCTCGTGGTCGCCGGCGATAAGGACGCCTCCGGCCATCTGACGGTTCGGGGCCCGGAATGGCACGCCGACCCGTACTTCCTCTCCCCGGGCCCCAAGTCCCTGCTCACCCTGTTCGACGCAGAGCACGGGCTCGGCGGGGTCTCTGGATATGACGTCGCCGAGACCACGGACGAGAACCCCGAGCGAGTGTCCGCGGTTCAGCGGCTCACCTGGGCCTACCTCCGCACCGAGCTCTACCCTGGGGATCCCGCTTGGCAGGCGACGCGTGACGCGCTGACCGCCGGACCCGACCCGCTCGGACGGGTCGAATCCAAGTAAGCCCGAAGAGCGCGCGGTGCGCCCCGGCGAAGGCGGAGGTGGCCGCCTGGGGCCAGCGGCTTAAAGACCAGGGTTTCGCC
>NZ_JABVEB010000085.1 GCF_014323665.1 Actinomadura sp. HBU206391
TCGTACGCCGAGATCACTGAGCCGTCCCTCGAAGCGGCGCTGACGGCGTTGCCGAGGAGGGCTCTGTCGCCAACCTCACCTCGTCGATCATCGGCAACGTCTTCGGGTTCAAGGCGCTGAAGGCGCTGCGGCTGGAGGACATGCGGATCCCGCCGCACTACGTCAAGACCTTCCAGGGGCCCGCACACGGCATCGTGATGGAGCGGGAGTACCTCGCCAAGTTCGGGCGACCGCTGCTCGGCGCCACCGTCAAGCCAAAGCTCGGCCTCTCGGCGCGCAACTACGGCCGGGTCGTCTACGAGGCGCTCAGGGGCGGCCTCGACTTCACCAAGGACGACGAGAACATCAACTCGCAGCCGTTTATGCGGTGGCGCGACCGGTTCCTCTACTGCATGGAGGGCGTCGGCAGGGCGCAGGCGGCCACCGGCGAGATCAAGGGTCACTACCTGAACGTCACCGCCGCGACCATGGAGGACATGTACGAGCGGGCCGAGTTCGCCCGGGAACTGGGCAGCCTGATCGTCATGATCGACCTCACCGTCGGCTACACGGCGATCCAGTCCATGGCCGGATGGGCCCGGCGCAACGGCGTGCTGCTGCACCTGCACCGCGCCGGGCACTCCACCTACACCCGGCAGAAGAGCCATGGGGTGAGCTTCCGGGTCATCGCCAAGTGGATGCGGCTCGCCGGCGTCGACCACATCCACGCCGGCACCGTGGTGGGCAAGCTCGAAGGCGATCCGAACTCGGTGGCGGGCTTCTACGACACCCTCAGGCTCGACCGGATCGCGGCGGATCCGGTCAAGGGCCTCTACTTCGACCAGGAGTGGGCGTCCATGCCGGGCGCGATGCCCGTGGCCTCCGGCGGCATCCACGCCGGGCAGATGCACCAGCTCATGCACTACCTCGGCGAGGACGTGATCCTGCAGTTCGGCGGCGGCACCATCGGGCACCCCATGGGCATCGCGGCCGGCGCCACCGCCAACCGGGTCGCCCTCGAGGCGATGGTCAAGGCGCGCAACGAGGGACGCGACCTGCTCGCCGAGGGGGCCGGTGTCCTGCGCGCGGCGGCCAGGCACAGCCGCGAGCTGGACGTCGCCCTCGCGACCTGGGGCGACGTCACCTTCACGTACGAGTCGACCGACACACCGGACGTGGTCGCCACCCCGACCCCCGCGCTCTAGACCGAGCCGGCCCAGAGCCGACCCGAGCTCGGCCGACCCCGAGGCGACCGATCGATCCAGGAGGCCACCATGCGCATCACCCAGGGCACCTTCTCCTACCTTCCGGACCTGACCGACGAGGAGATCAGTGCGCAGATCGCGTACGCACTCGGCAACGGCTGGCCGTGCGCGGTGGAGTTCACGGCCGACCCGCACCCCCGTAACTCCTACTGGGACATGTGGGGGCTGCCCATGTTCGACCTGATCGATCCGGCGGGGGTGCTGCACGAGGTGCAGGAGTGCCGCCGTGCGCACCCCGATCGCTATGTGCGGCTGACCGCCTATGACGCCCGCTACGGCAGGCAGACCACGGCGCTGTCGTTCATCGTGGGCCGGCCGCCGCAGGAGCCGGGCTTCCGGCTGGACCGCGAGGAGACCAGCGACCGGCAGGTGCGCGTCCGGATCCATCCGTACGCCCTGGACCGCCCCGAGGACACCCGCTACGACGCGCCGTGACGCAGCGGCGTACGGGCCGGTACGCCCGCGTGAACGCGAACAACTGCATGATCACGGCAGTGGAGGGGAGGCGGCATGGGGGAGCGGGTCGATCTGGGGCGTGAGCGGGCCGCGTCACGGGCCGATGAGGTGCTCGACGCACTCGACACCGATCTCGTGGGCCTGACGCCGGTCAAGACCAGGATCCGCGAGATCGCCGCACTGCTGCTGGTGGAGCGGGCCCGGGCGCGGTTCGGGATCGGCTCCTCCCGGCCGAACCTGCACATGTGCTTCACCGGCGCTCCCGGAACCGGCAAGACGACGGTGGCGCTGCGGCTGGCCGAGCTGCTGCACCGGCTGGGCCACCTCCGTCGAGGCCACCTGGTGGCGGTCACCCGAGACGATCTCGTGGGCCAGTACGTCGGGCACACGGCGCCCAAGACCAAGGACGTCCTGAAACGCGCCATGGGCGGAGTGCTGTTCATCGACGAGGCCTACTACCTCTACCGGGCCGAGAACGAGCGGGACTACGGTCAGGAGGCCATCGAGATCCTGCTGCAGGTGATGGAGAGTCACCGCGACGACCTCGTGGTGGTGCTGGCGGGCTACCAGGAGCGGATGGACGCGTTCTTCACCTCCAATCCCGGGATGAGCTCCCGCGTCGCCCACCACATCGACTTCCCCGACTACACCGGCGGCGAACTCGAGGCGATCGGCCGGCTCATGCTGGAGAACGCCGGCTATCGCCTGGCCGAGGAGGCCGTGCCGGTGTTCCGCGAGTACCTCGACCGGCGCCGGGAGCAACCCCGTTTCGCCAACGCCCGGTCCGTTCGCAACGCGATCGAACGGGCCCGGCTGCGGCACGCCGGCCGGCTGATGGCCGATGGAGGCGAGGTGGGTCCCGAGGAGCTGACCGTTCTGTACCCCGAGGACTTCCTCGCCAGCCGCGTGTTCAGCGGCCGCTGACCCCCTCGCCGGCCGGGTCGGGCCGCCGCCGGTCGGCGAGGGCCGCCCGGAGCCGCTCGGCGGCGTCCTCGGGGCGCACGTCGTTGATGAACGCGCCCATGGCGGCCTCGGACCCGGCGAGGTACTTCAGCTTGTCCGGCGCTCGCCTGCTGCTGAACAGTTGGAGGTGCAGGTAGGCGAGGTCTCGTCCCGTGCGCACCGGCGCCTGGTGCCAGGCCGAGATGTACGGCATCGGCAGGTCGAAGAGACCGTCGAGCGCGGTCAGGACGTCGACGTAGAGGGTGCCGAACGCGTCGCGCTCCGCCGCGTCGAGCGCCGGGATGTCCGGCACCTTCCGGTGCGGGTAGACGTGCACCTCGAACGGCCAGCGCGCCGCCTCGGGGACGAACGCCGTCCACAGGTCGTTGGCGGCGACCACCCTCACCCCGGCCTCGCGCTCGGCGGCGAGGACGTCGGTGAACAGGTCCCGGCCGGTGCGGTCGCGGTGCTGGCGGGCCGACTGCAGCATCCGCCGCGTCCGCGGCGTCACGAACGGGTAGGCGTAGATCTGGCCGTGCGGGTGCGCGAGCGTCACGCCGATCTCCTCGCCCCGGTTCTCGAAGCAGAAGACCTGCTCCACATGGGGCAGCGCGGACAGCTCCGCCGTGCGGTCGGCCCAGGCCTCCACGACCGTACGGACCTGAGACTGCGGCAGCGAGGCGAACGACGCGCCGTGGTCGGCGGAGAAGCACACCACCTCGCACCGGCCGTGGCCGGGGTTGGTGACGCCCTCGACCCGGTGGCTGTAGGAGGGGAAGCGGTTCTCGAAGACCGCGACCTCGTAGTCGGGCGAGGGGATCTCGGTCGTCCGGTCGGCGGTCGACGGGCACAGCGGGCACTGGTCGCTCGGCGGCAGGAACGTCCGCTCCTGCCGGTGGGCGGCGACGGCGACCCATTCGTCGAGCAGCGGGTCGTGGCGCAGCTCCGACGCCGGCGGCGGCGCCGGCAGCGTGCGCGGGTCGGGGGTGCTCCGGTCGGCGGTCTCGTCGTGGTCGAAGTACACCAGTTCCCGGCCGTCGGCGAGGCGAACGGCGGTCCGCTTCATGTCTGCTCCGCGGGCATTGAGACGACGGCCAGCTCGCCGACCTGTTCCGACAACGCGGCCTGCGCCGCGTCGTCCAGGCCGGCGTCGACGATCAGCATGTCGGCGTCGTCGAGCCGGGCGATCGTACTGATGCCGATCACGCCCCACTTGGTGTGGTCGGCAAGGACGATCAGGCGGCGGGCCGCGGTGACCATGGCCCGGTCGGTCTCGGCCTCCATCAGGTTCGGCGTGGTGAACCCGGCGTGCGTGCTCACGCCGTGCACGCCGAGCAGCAGCAGGTCGACGTTCAGGGAGCGCAGGGCGTTGACGGCGACCGGCCCGACGAGCGCGTCGGACGGGGTGCGTACGCCGCCGGTCAGCACGACGGTCTGGTCGGCGCGGCCGGCGCGGTGGAAGGTGTCGGCGACCTGGATGGAGTTGGTCACCACGGTGAGCCCGGGCACGTCGGTCAGATGATGGGCCAGCGTCCAGGTGGTGGTGCCCGCCGAGAGCGCGACGGCGCTGTGCGGCCGCACCAGTTCGGCGGCACGCCGGGCGATCGCCTCCTTCTCCCTGCGCTGCCGTACGGACTTCGCCGCGAAACCGGGCTCCTCGGTGGAGCCCGGACCGACCGGTGTCGCCCCACCGTGCACCTTGGTGGCCAGCCCGCGGCCGGCCAGCACTTCGAGATCGCGGCGGATGGTCATGTCGGATACGCCGAGCTCGCGGACCAGGTCGGCGACCCGGACCCCGCCGTGCTCGCGGATCATGGCCAGGATCGTCTGCTGGCGTTGCGGGGCAAGCATGGCCTCGTCTCCAGGGGTCTTCACCCTCGTGGCGGCGGTGCCCACGGGGTCGAGCGGGGTGACGCCCAATCTAGTCAGATGTCAACACATCCCAACATTCCTCTCGATGCGACCTGCTGCACCTGGCCGCCATGCCTTGCGATCCACCGTGCCATACCACCGTTAACTCGTGACAAACCAACAGTTATCGACTCGGCCTCTGTTGGAACATGTTCGGACCCGAAAGGGTGCCTCGGCGGCCTGCTGGCGGCGGTCATCGCGCTCGGCGCGCTCGAGAACGGGTTCAACGTGCTCGGCGTCAACACGTTCTGGCAGAACGTCGCCCGGGTCCGCTGCCCGTCATCGCCGTCGTCATCGCCGTCGTCATCTGGCGGTGCCGCAGTGGCGAACGGGCGGTCGCCCTGTCCACGTAACCTTGGGACGCCGCGCGGGGACGGCGTCCAGGTTGTGCCGACCTCGTAGTGTGGTCGTTGCGACATGCGCCCGGTTCACGGGATGTACTACGAACTGTCGGGTGTTCATCTCAGTGGGCGTACGTTGGCGACAAGGGGAAGAGGTAGGGGAGACGGTGCGCGATCTTTACGAGCTGGAGTCGGATCTGCCGGAGCTGACCAGGCCGGTGCTGCTGCACAGCCTCGACGGTTTCATGGACGCGGGGTCGGTCGGACAGCTTGTGCGCGACCACATCCTGGAGACGCTCGAGCATCGGGTGATCGCAAGGTTCGATGTGGACGAACTCATCGACTACCGTGCGCGGCGCCCGGTCATGACCTACGACGAGGACCACTGGGCCGACTACGAGGCGCCTGAGCTGGTGGTGCACCTCGTACAGGATGAGGCGGGCAGCCCGTTCCTGCTGTTCACCGGGCCCGAGCCGGACCGGCTGTGGGAGGGGTTCACGGACTCCGTGCGCTCGCTCATCGAGCGTCTCGACGTCGGCCTCACCGTGGGTCTGCACGGCGTCCCGATGGGGGTGCCGCACACCCGCCCGGTCGGGCTGACCGCGCACAGCACCAGGCCCGAGCTCGTCACGAAGTCGTCCTGGTTCGGCACCGTCAAGGTGCCTGGCAGCGCCGCCGCCCTGCTCGAACTGCGGCTCGGCGAGGCCGGGCACGACGCGCTGGGCTTCGCCGTGCACGTCCCGCACTACCTGGCGCAGTCCGACTATCCGGCGGCGGCGGTGGTCGGGCTCGAAGCGATCATGACCGCGACCGGACTGGTGATCCCCTCCGACCAGCTCCGCGAGGCGGCGACCCGCGCCGACGCCGAGATCGCCGAGCAGGTCGCCGGGTCCGACGAGGTCGAGAAGGTCGTGCAGGCGCTCGAGCGGCAGTACGACGCGTTCGCCGGGGCGGCCGACCGCGAGAGCCTGCTCGCCCAGCAGCAGGAGATGCCGACCGCCGAGGAGCTCGGCGCCGAGTTCGAGCGCTTCCTCGCCGAGCAGGACGGCTCCGACCCACAGCAGCCGTAGCCGACCGGGCGGGCGTTCTGACGGTTTCGCGAAGCGTGGACGGACCGGATACGCTTTCCCGGTCATCGGGGCGGGCATGGTCCCGATGCGGGCGCATAGCTCAGTGGTTAGAGCACTGGTCTTACAAACCAGGAGTCGCTGGTTCGAATCCAGCTGTGCCCACCCTCCCGACCAGGTTGATCATCCTGTGACCTGTGGAAACGCGGTGTCCGCTCACACTTGGCCGTCTCCGCGAGAAGCGGGTCCTGCGGCCGGAGTACCACGTGGCTCGGCCGACCGTCGTCGCAGACCTCAGGTCTATTCGAGAAGAGCGCGGAGGTCGGATACCAAGATCACGAGATCGCCGGCCTGTTCGGCCTCCTCGACCACCATCTGGATCCGGTCGAGCTTCGCTCGGCTGGCGTGGATCTCGTCGAGCAGTTTCAGCTGGAGCTCCGCGGTCTCCAAGACCTGCTTCTCGACTTCGACGACCCGGCGGTTGGCGCGCGCGACCGATTCGCGGGCGTCTGCTCTGAGCTTCGAGAACTCCACTCGGATCTCCGCCAAGATCGCTCTTGTCGCCTCCAGCCCGTCGTGGCCGCTTTCCGGAGTCACCGGTCGTCCCCCGGCCCGGTCAGGAACCTCTGGACGATGCCGCATTCCGCAGCCTGCAAGTCGTTGATCACGCGTCACCCTCTGCTTCCGTGCCCTCGTCGCCGACGTGGTCCGGCGTGGTCGTGGAGTACCGCGGCCTCATCACCTCGAAGCGGTAGACCGGCGGCTAGTCCAATGGATGGTCGTAGCGGATGAACCCATGGAAGCGCGCCACATCGTCGTACAGGGCTCGGGCGCGCGTGTTGTCCTCCTTGGTGGTCCAGTACAGGCGGGAGGCGCCCCGCTCCCGCGACGTCTCGGCCACTCGCTCGATCAGCGCCCGGGCCGCGCCCTGTCCACGTGCCGCCTCGTCGACGAACAGGTCCTGGAGGTAGCAGGCGTCAGCCGACCAGAAGGTGGCGTGGAACAGGTAGTGCGCGATGCCGACCAGCCTGCCGTCCAGGCGCGCGCCGATGCCGTGCAGGTCCGCGTCGCTCAGCAGCCGTCGCCAGGTCTCGTCGTACCGATCGCCCGGCACGGTGGTGCGGTAGAACGTCTTGTAGCCGCGTGCGAGCACTTCCCAGGCGGCGCGGTCCCCGGACCGCAACGGGCCGATATCGATCACGGTCGCCCATCCTCGCACCGCGCGGGGGAATGTCGCACGGGACACGGACAGACCATGCTGATCGGGGAGACAATCCCAGCCATGCGCCATGTTTCGGGGCCAAGGCTTGGTCGGGTGATCGCGGCAGCGGTCTTCATGTCCGGATCCGCATCGGCCGGATGCGCCGAGCGGCAGAGCGACCACGCCGTGATCGTTGTCGATGCCCCCGTTGCATTGGCGGACCGACCGGTGCACATGAGGATCGAAGGGCTCGTACCCGATGACGAGGTGATCGTGAGCGCCACGGCGCCCGATCATCAGCGCAGGCAATGGCGTGGCCAGGCCACCTTCCGCGCCGACAGCCGCGGGACGGTCGTACTCGACGAGGCCCGTCCGATTTCCGGCACCTACGCGGGTGCGGACGGCATGGGACTGTTCTGGTCGATGAACCCGCCCACCGGCGATCCCGAACAGGCCATCTTCGGACCGCGTTTCCCGGAGTTGGAGTCCTCCTATCCAGTGCAGATCACCGTGGCCGCGCACGGCCGTCTGCTGGCCCGGCAGACCCTGACCCGCCGATGGCTCGCTGACGGCGTGACCCACAAGACGTTCACCGTTTCCGCGGACGAGATCTCTGGAGAGCTGTTCCTGCCTCCGGCCGGAACCGGCCGACGCCCCGCGGTCCTGCTGCTCGGCGGCTCCGAAGGCGGCAACAGTTTCAAATATGAGGCCGCTCTGCTCGCCTCGCACGGCTACCCGTCGCTCAGCCTGGCCTACTTCGGTGAAAAGGGTCTGCCCGCCACCTTGCAGAACATCCCCCTGGACTACTTCGCCCGCGCGGCCAGGCTGCTGGCCCGCCAGCCCGGTGTCGACCCCGCGCGGCTGGTGGCCGCCGGTGTCTCGCGCGGAACCGAGGCGGCCCTGCTGCTCGGCCAGAACCATCCCGATCTGGTCCACGGCATCGTCGTCTACGCGCCGTCGTCCATTGTCATTGCGGGCTTTCCGAACCGTGGAGTCGCCTGGACGGCCAACGGCCGCGCCATCGAGCAGGGCTCCATTCCGCTCGACCGCGTCGACGGCCCGGTCCTTGCGATCGCGGGAACAGAGGACGCGCTGTGGACCGCGGCGAACTCGGCCAGAGTGATCACGGCCAAGCTCGACGCACTCCACAAGGGCGTCTCGCATCAGGCTCTGATCTATCAAGGAGCAGGGCACAAGGTCGCCACCTTTCCCTACCTGGCGGCGGGCACCCGACCTCGTCATCCGGCCACCGGCGCTGCTATCAACCTGGGCGGCACCCGCGCCGCGAACGCCGCGGCCCAGCAGCAGGGCTGGCCGAAGGTACTGGCCTTCCTCGCCGACATGGAACGCTGACCGCCGGCCGTTGGGCCGATGAGCGCTCGCGAGCGCTGTGGTTCCCGTTACACAAGGTGTATCCGCACCGTGACGGGTAAAGGGGCGGATAGAGAGAGCACCTGACCTCGTGGGAGACCTAACATGGCGGAATTTCTCAGTGACATCAGCACCATCCGCGAGCGCGCTCGAGCGGAGATCGACAAGGGTCCGGTGACCGACGCGTACGGTGCCGATCTCGAGCGGGTGATCCAGGTCTGCAACGAGGCGCTCGCGACGGAACTGGTCTGCGTGCTGCGGTACAAGCGGCACTACTACACGGCGACGGGCATTCACGCGGAACCGGTGGCCAAGGAGTTCCTGGAGCACGCGGCCGACGAGCAGGACCATGCGGACCGCCTCGCCGAGCGCATCGCGCAGCTCGGCGGCGAGCCGGACTTCAGCCCGCAGGGCCTGGCCACCCGGTCGCACACCGAGTACGACGCGAGCCTCGACCTCGTTGAGATGATCAAGGAGGATCTCGTGGCGGAGCGGATCGCAATCGCCTCCTACACCGAGATCGCCCAGTGGCTCGGCGACGGCGACCCGACCACGCGCAGGCTGTTCGAGTCTCTGCTGGCCAACGAGGAAGAGCACGCCGACGATCTGAGGGGTCTGCTGGAGCGGCTGCCGAACGAACTCAAGAAGGCCGGTTCGTAAGCGGTTTCGTGAGCGGGGGACCATGAGACGCGAAATCATCCTGGGCGCCATGGCCGGGGCGGTCGGCATCGTGGCACTCGACGCGGTGAGCTATCTGGACATGGCCGTACGGGGGCGGCCCGCGAGCGAGTTACCTAGCCGGCTCGTGGACCGGGTCGCGGAGGCGGCCGGGTTCGACGTACCGAAGGACGACCCGAGCTGGCGTAACCGGGCGAGCGCGATCGGAGCGCTGCTCGGTTACGCCGTCGGCGTGGGCACGGGGGCGGTCTACGGCGCGGTCCGAGCCCGCTGGGCCGGACCGCCGCGGCCGGTCGCCGCCGTGGCGGTGGGCGCCGTGGCGGTGGGCGCGGCGGCGATGGCGCTGAGCGACGTTCCGCTCGTGCTGTCCGGCCTCACCGATCCGCGGACATGGGGTCTTTCCGGATGGACGTCCGACATCGTCCCGCACCTGGCCTATGGCCTGGCCGCAGTGCTGGCCTTCGACGCCGTGCGCGGGTTCGGCCCGCCCGGGCGCCGGCCGAAGGGGCGGTGAGGCCGGATCGGGTTCCGCCGACCGGCAGGGTCGGCCCGCGCCCGCCGGGGTTCGGCCGGCCGCCCTCACGACCGCGCAGGCTCACCGGCGCCATCCGGTGATCGCGATGACCACGAGGGTGGTGGCGAGGGGCAGGGCGGGAGCGACCGCGCGGGCCCAGATGAGCAGTACGGTCTCGAGGATCGCTCCGACGACGGCCGCAATGATCACCGCCAGCCGCCGCCGCATCGCGAACGGCTCTCCCGTGGTGGCCAGTTCGGTCGCCAGCGTGGTGAGCGTGCCGGTGAGATAGGTCGTGGACGTCCCGCTCGTCGCGATGGCGATGACGGCCCTGCTCTGGACGCCCATGGCCGCCGCGGTGAGCCCGACGAGCGCCAGCCTGGCCGGTGGGCCGGGGTGTCCGCCGCTCGCGGACCACCAGACCAGCACCACCGCCTGCGCCGCCGACAAAGCGGCCATCAGGTGAACGACCCGGCGCGGCCATGGGCGGGACGGGCCGGCCCGGATGTCGCGGAGCCACGAGGCCGCGGCGTACACCCCTGCGACGAACGCCGCGATGGAGGCGATGGCGGGGAGGGCGTCGGCGAACCGCGCATGGCCGAGTGAGACGCCGAGCAGGATCAGGTTGCCGGTCATCATGCCGGTGAACACGGTTCCGAGCGAGGTCAGGCTCAACGCGTCGGACGCGCCGGAACCCAGGGCGAGCAGCGTGAGCGAGGTGGTGAGCGCTCTGCCTCCCGGCGTACGAGCCGCGCGGGCGGGCCGCCTCACCGGGCCGGGCGTTGGGTCTGGAACAGCGTGAACATCCACCCGAGCGAGGGGACGAGCAGCAGAAGACCCACGATCACCGTCGCCAGCGTCGCGCGCAGCACGCCGGGTTCGGCGGCCGTACTAGACACCGTGCCGTCGGGGGGCAGCAGCACCGGGTACTGCGCCACGGCCCAGCCCCACAGGAGGGCCGCGACGGCCAGCCCCGCGGTCAACCGTACGAGGACGTACCTGCGCTCGATCAGCAGAACGACCGAGGCGAGCCCGGCGAGCGCGGAGAGCGCGGCGACGGGGAGCGCGCGGCCGGTGAGCCCGGCGTACAGCCGGGGCGCGTCGGCGTGCAGCACGGCGATGCCGCCGAGCACGACGAGCCCGGTGACCACGGCCGTCACGATGGCGCGTCGGCGGAAGGCCTCGGCCAGTTCCACGCTGCCCTGGCGGCGCGCGTCGGCGGTGAGATAGACGGCGGCGAGATAGGCCGTGGTGCCGATGGCGAGCAGTCCCGCCAGGATCGAGGTCGGGTTCCACCAGCTCGTGACGACATTGCCTTTGGCGATGCCGAGCGGGACGCGCCCGGACGCGACGCCGCCGGCGACGGTGCCGAGGAAGAACGGCGTGAGGATCGACGACAGCGCGAACGCGCCGCCGAACAGCCTCAGTTGCCACAGCTCGGTGCTGGCCTTGCGGAACGCGAACGCGGCCCCGCGCGCGATGATGCCGAACGCGGCGAGCGTGAGCGGGATGTAGAGCGTCGAGGCGACCGAGGCGAAGACCGGCGGGAAGCAGGTCCAGAACAACACGAGGACGAAGATGAGCCACACATGGTTGGCCTCCCACACGGGCCCGATCGCATGCTCGATCAGTCCGCGCTGGGTCAGGCCCCGCCGCGATCCGCCGGCGAGGGCGTCCCAGAAACCGCCGCCGAAGTCGGCGCCGCCGAGCAGCGCGTACAGGGTGATGCCGAGCCACGCCAGGACGAGCAGCCACTGTGCCGCGCTCATGGCGGGTGCTTCTCCGGCGTGTACTGGTCGGTCCAGCTCTCCTGCGGCGCGGTGACCGGCTGGGTGCGCAACCGGTTCAGCACGTACGCGGTCGCGGCCGTGAGCACCGTGTAGACGGCGAGCACCGCGACCAGGCCGACCCACAGGCCCGGCGCCGGGTTCACCGCCTCGGCGGTGCGCTGGTGCTGCCAGACGACCCAGGGCTGGCGGCCGACCTCGGTGGTGACCCAGCCGGCCTCCAGCGCGACGATCGCGGCCGCCCCGGAGATCGCGGTCAGCCGGAGGAACCATGGGGATCGGGGTGGCTCGCGGTGGCGCCACCAGGCCAGGACGAACCACGCGCTGAGGGCGAGCAGTCCGAATCCGATCGCCACCATGAGCTGGAAGCCCAGGTGCACGGGGTTCACCGGCGGCCGGTCGGCCGGAGGCACGACGTCGAGCCCGCGGATCACCGTGCTCGGCCGGTAGCCGACGAGCAGCGACAGACCGTTCGGGATGCGGATCGCATGGCGCAGTTCGCCGTCGACGAAGATTCCGCCGATCGACAGCGGGACGTGCGATCCGGTGCGCGTGAGGCCCTCGATCGCCGCCAGCTTTGGCGGCTGCGCGGTCGCGAGGTGCCTGGCCAGTGCGTCGCCCACGACGATCTGGACCGGAGTGATGATCGCGGCGGAGATGAACGGCACCAGGAGGCCGAGCCGGTGGTAGCGGTCCCGCCGGCCGCGCAGCATGCCGACGGCGTACACCCCGGCGATGCAGAAGCCCGTCACCATGAACGCGGCGAGGATCATGTGGATCACCTGCAGGGGCATCGCCGGATTGAACATCGCCGCCCACGGCCGTACGTTCGTGACCCGGCCGCCCACCAGGTCGAAGCCGCGCGGCGTGTTCATCCACGCGTTGGCCGACACCACGAAGAACGCCGACGCCACTCCGGCGACGCAGACCGGCAGCCCGGCCAGCACATGCGCCCGTGGCGACAGCCGGTCCCAGGCGTACAGGTAGATGCCCACGAAGATCGCCTCAATGAAGAACGCGAACCCCTCCAGGGCGAACGGCAGCCCGAACACCTGCCCGTACGTCGCCATCAGCGCCGGCCAGAGCAGACCCATTTCGAACGACAGGACCGTCCCCGACACCGCGCCGACGGCGAACAGCACGCCCATCACCTTCGCCCAGCGGTGGGCCAGCCGCCGGTAGGCGTCGTCGCCGGTCCGGTTGCCGCGCCATTCCGCGAAGACGGTCAGCGCCGGCATGCCCACCCCGAAGCAGGCGACGATGATGTGCCACCCGAGCGAGACGGCCATCTGCACGCGCGCCGCCATCAGGTCGGCGGGGGTCGCCGAGGCGGCGAACAGATCTGGCACGCGGGCTCCTCCCCGCCGTGTCGTCGGGCCCGACACGCGACATGGCGCCGGTGGTGTGGTGCAGGCAATGCGCGACTCCGCAAGTGTCGGCGAGGAGCGGGCAATGGATCACCCCGCACGCGGTCACGATGTGCACAAGCCCCAGCCGAGCGGCGACGGTCCGGACGTCGGACAGCCGACTGCCGGCACTGGAGGGGGCGTTACACCATGCGATCAGTGCTGGGGTCGGGCCGATCCGTTGTCGGCTGTCGGTCGGGCTGTCTGGATACGGCGGTTGCCGGCTGTGTCCGGTGTGGGGGTCAGTGGTCAGATGGTCAGATCTGTGTCACCTTCGAGTGTACGTTCGAGTTTTGTCGGTGGTGTTGCTTAGTGTCAGGGGTGTGGGACAGACCGCGGCCGAGGCCGCCGAGGCCGTGACCGGGTGGGGTGGTGCCTCCGCGGCCGAGTTGGTGGAGGCCTTGTCGGTGTGTGTGTCCGAGCTCGCCGCGCGCCGGGCCCCGGAGTCGGTGGTGGCGTGCATGGAGCTGGCTGAGCGTCTGGGCCGGGTCATTGATGTGGGTGAGGCGGCGCTGGCCGCTTTGGTGCGGCGGGTGGACTGCGCTGGTGAGGTGCGGGGGTCGGGGTATTCGTGTACGTCGGCGTGGTTGCGGGATCGGCTGGGGATGCGCACCGGCCGCGCCCGGGAACGCCTTACGCTCGCGCGTCGGTTGTCGCGTCTTGAGCGGACGGGCGAGCGGCTGCGCACTGGGGATTTGTCGTATGGGTATGCCGCCACCCTCACCGACGCGCTGGCCCGCCTGGATGAGGCCGACGTCAAGGCCGGTGAGCAGATCCTGTCGGAGTTGGCCGATGACGGTGCGTGCGCGGATCGGGTCGCTAGGGCGGGGGTGCGGATCGGTGAGGTGGTCGCTGAACGCGACGGCCGCGAACCCACCCCGGCCGATGCGCGCCGCGGGTTCAAACGCTCCTGGATCAGCCGGTCGGCGTCGTTGGACGGCGGCACCTGGGTGAAGGGCCGGCTGTCCGCGGAACACGCCGCGGTGTGGAACCAGACCCTGGCCCCGCTGACCAAACCGACCGGTGCCGCAGATGACCGCGACCACGCCCACCGCACCGCCGGCGCCCTGCACAGCATCCTGTCCCAGGGGCACCAGCGCACCACCGCCACGGTCATCATCGACCTCGACACCCTCAACGGCGGCACCCGCCCCGCACACCTGCCCGGCGGCGGGCAGATCCCGGCTGAACGCGCCCGGCAGATCGCTTTGACGGCCGGGGTGTCAGCGCTCATCCTCGGCTCGGGCGGGCACCCGCTCTACCTCGGTCGCACCGCCCGCTTCGCCACCCGCCATCAGCGGCGGGTGCTGGAGGCGCTGTACGACACCTGCGCGGTACAGGGGTGTGAGTACCACAAGGCCCATAAATTCCAGACTCGGGCCCGCCCCGGGCACCCGCATTGCCAACCGCCCACGCACCCGGCCCGATCGGCCGATTCGGCGTGCCTCACCCCTCGCTTCGTCACAAGCGAGGGGCGGCGAACGGGCTTATCGGCGGCCGACGCCGCCGAGGAACCAGTACCGCTCGACGTCCTCGGGTACGTCGGCCGGTGTGTCCGGACGCCAGAGCGGGCCCTGCACCAGACCGGGCTCGACAAGTTCGAAGCCGTCGAAGAAACCGAGGATCTCCTCGCGTGAGCGGGCCTGCGCGTTGGCCTGGGTCACGGCGCGCCGGTACACCTTGGACACGGCTTCGGTGGTCTCGGCGTGGTTCTGGTGGGTGCCGTGCGAGAGGACCAGATGGCTGCCGGGCGCCAGCCCGTCGCGCAGCCGCGCCACGATGCTCGCCGGCCGGTCCTCGTCCGCGATGAAATGCAGCACCGCCACGAGCAGGAGCCCGACCGGCCGGCTGAAGTCGATCATGCGCTGGACGGTGGAATGTTCCAAGATCTCGTGGGCGTCACGCAGGTCGGCCTGCACCACGGTGGCGTTCTGGTTGCCCGCGAGGATGGCGGTGCTGTGCGCGACCGCGACCGGGTCGTGGTCCACGTAGACGACCCTGGCCGCCGGATCCACTCCTTGGACGATCTCGTGCACGTTGCCCTGTGTGGGGATGCCCGAGCCGATGTCGATGAACTGCCGGACGCCTGCCTCGGCGGCCAGAAAGCGCGTCGCCCGGGCGAGGAAGGCCCGATTGGCGCGGGTGATCAGGCGGGCTCGGGGTTCGATCGCCTCCAGGGTTCGCGCCACGTCGCGGTCGGTGGAGAAGTTGTGCGTGCCGCCGAGAAAGTAGTCGTAGATGCGCGCCACGCTGGCCTTGGTCGGATCGACCCCCGATGACCAATCGGCACCGTCAGCCTCCACCAACTGATCCTCCCTCGATGTCGTGCCCTTTTCCAGCATTCTGGCTGCTTCGGGCGGTATGGGTGCGTACGAGCATCAGCGTCACGTCGTCCTCGCTCGGTTCGGGGACGAGTTCGCCGAGGATCGCGTCGCATGCGGCCTCGAGATCACGTTCGCCGTCCGACAGCACGGAGCGCAGGACGGCCGTGCCGGTGTCGAGGTCGCGCCGGCGCGACTCGACGAGCCCGTCGGTGTAGAGCAGGAGCGTCGCGCCGTCGGGAACGCTCACCCGCGTCGTGGCATAGCGCGTGTCGCCGAGCCCGAGCGGCAGCCCCGGTGGCCCGTCGAGCACCTCGCAGTCACCACCGGGCCCGGCCAGGATGGGCGGCGGATGGCCCGCGCGGCTGAAGGCGCACGTCCGGTCGGCGGCGTCGTAGACGGCGTAGACGCAGGTGGCGAACTGCGCGGGACCGAGGCTCGGGGAGACCCGGTCGAGCCAGGTGAGCACCTCGTCGGGGGCCAGATCCAGAGCGGCGAGCGTACGGGCGGCCGCGCGCAACTGGACCATGGTGGCCGCGGCCGCTGTGCCGTGCCCCATCGCGTCGCCGATGACGAGTGCCACCCGGCCCCCGCTGAGGGGGATCACGTCGTACCAGTCGCCGCCGACGAGCGCGGTGCGGCCGGCCGGCCGGTACCGGTGGGCCATCTCCAGGCCCGGCACGACATCGGTGGTCTTCGGCAGCAGCCCCGCCTGCAGGGCCCGCGCGGCGGCGCGTTCGCGCCCGTACCGGCGGGCGTTGTCGACGCAGACGGCCGCGCGCGCCGACAGCTCCTCGGCCAGCCCGATGTCGTCGGCCGAGAACGGCGCGGACTTCGACCCGCGGGCGAACACGGCGAACCCGAGCACCGCGCCGCGCGCCGTCAGCGGTACGAGCACGTAGTCGGCGAACTCGAGAAGCTGCTCCCGCACCTCGGGATCGTCGGTGACGAGCTCGAGGCGCGCGGCCTCGCGTTGCCCGAGGATGCTGAACTGCTGCGGCCGGCCCGTGGCCAAACACACGGCGTACGGGCTGTCCGGGGTGAACACGATCACCTCTCCGGCGGGGAAGGCCGCCTCGAGGTCGATGCCGGACGCTGCGACCGCGAGCCTGCGGACCTCGATCGTCGTGGCGTCGGCGGGCCTCGGGGTCACGTCCTCGGCGATCAGGTGTTCCAGCACGTACACGCCCGCGGCGTCGGCGAACCAGCCGAGGGACAAATCGAGCAGTTCGCGGGCCACCTGCCTCGGGTCGAGGGCGCCGGCCAGCCGGAGACCCGCCTCGCTCAGCAGCCTGAGACGCGCCACGTCGTGCGGGTGCGGTCCCAAGCGCGACGGGCCGACGAGATGATCGAGATGGTCGGCACCGAGACCGGGCTCCACCGCTCACACTCCTGCCGGGACGCGTCGAGGTGGACGATGGCAGATGACGTTCAAGCTAGCGAACTATAGGCGTAAATGCCGCTATGCACGCCCCAACAGTGCAATCGACGCATGAGTCATGGCATTCAGTCATGACCGGAGGACGCGTGGTGATGATGGGGCCCATCAGGGCCGGGCGGCCGCCGAGCCCTGCGCGTCCGCAGCGAGCATGGCGCAGAGCCGGGGGACCGCGTCGCCGATCGGCTCGCGGATGATCTCGGTTGCCAGGTCGTCGTACGGCGTCGGGTCCCGGTTGACGATGACCAGCCTGGCTCCGCTCTCGACGGCGACCCGGCACAGGCCGGCGGCGGGCTCCACCATCAGCGAGCTGCCGATGCTGAGGAACAGCTGTGACGCCCGGGCGATCGCGGCCGCATGGGCCAGGACGGCCTGGTCGAGAAGCTGTCCGAACATGATGATCGACGGCTGCAGGATGCCTCCGCAGTCGTGGCACGCCGGATCCGCCTCGCCCGCCTCGACCCGCGCGAGGGCGTCGTCGGTCGACGTCTTGGCCCCGCAGCGCAGGCAGATCACGGTGGCCATGCCGCCGTGCAGTTCCAGGACCTTGCGTGGCGTGGAACCTGCCTTCTGGTGGAGCCCGTCGACGTTCTGGGTGAGGATCCGCAGCGCCGACCCCGTCGCCTCGAGCTCCGCCAGGGCGCGGTGCGCGGCGTTGGGGCGCGCGTCGGGCCGGTAGAGGCCACCGCGCGTCTGCCAGAAGCGGCGGCGGACCTCCCCGTCGCTCACGTAGCGCTGGTGGGTGAACAACTCCTCCATGCCAGGGTCGCGGGTCCACACGCCTTCGGGACCCCGGTAGTCCGGGATGCCCGAGTCGGTGGAGATGCCCGCCCCGGTCAGCGCCGCGATGCGGGAGACGCCCTGTGCCCAGTGCGGAACCCTCTCGTCCATGCGCCCGACCGTAGGGCCTCACCCCCTGGTCCGGCGATCGGTTTTCCTCGGGCCGTCCGACCTGGGCCGGGGGGCTGATACGTGGACCGCTAGCGTGGTGCGTCCATCGCGACGACTCGCGACGACTCGCGACGACCGGAGGTTATGCGGGTGAGGCTGCCGCTCATCGGGACGGGCGTCGACGTCCATCCCTTCGCCGAAGGCGCGCCGATGCGGCTCGCCGGCCTGGACTGGCCGGACGAGGAGAAGGGGACCGCGGGGGAGCCCGACGGCGACGTCGTGGTACACGCGGCCTGCAACGCCCTGCTGTGCGCGGCCGGTCTCGGCGACCTCGGTGCGCATTTCGACACCTCGACGGCCGAGTGGTCTGATGCCGCCCCGACCGAACTGCTCGTCCGTACGGCGGCACTGGTGCGGGCCGCCGGCTTCGCCATCGGCAACGTCTCGGTGCAGCTCGTCGGCGAGCGCCCGAAGCTCGGGTCGCGCCGCGAGGAGGCGCAGAAGGTCCTCGGCGAGGCGCTCGGCGCGCCCGTCCACCTGGCGGCGGCGACCAGCGAGGGGCTCGGGCTCACCGGCCGTGGCGAGGGGCTGGCCGCCATCGCGAACGCGCTCGTCGCCGAGCGCGACCTGCCCGAGGCGCGGGACGGCGGCCGGTAGGCCCCGGCCCCGGTTCGCCACCCGGCCGCCGGGTGCGGCGTCTAGGTTGATCGCCATGACCTGGCAGGCGGACGACGCGGGCGGCCTTGCGGACCCGGGCCCCGCGCGGAGCGGGGATGGCGAGGGCGGCACGGACGCCGCGCGGTTGCGGGCGGCATTCGGCGAGCTGTCGCGGCGCGGCATCGGTGCCGACTGGGATCTCGGGCCCACGATGTGCTGCGGGTCGTGCGGGCACGCCGAAGCCGAGCGAGGCCCCCAGGGGTATGTGTTCACGCACCGGCAGACCTATGGCCCGGCGTTCTGGGGCGGCCCGCGGCAGCCGCTGCCGGCGCTGCTCGAAGAGGAGGTGGCGCAGGCGCGGACCTGGCTCGGGGACTACGTCTCCGGTGGTCCTGGGGATCCGGCCGAAGAGCTCTTCGGCGAATGGCTGCGGCGGGGCGACAACGAGCGCAGGCTGAACGGCGCGTACGGCTACGAGCGGGAGCATCGCTGGCACACCCTCGTGGCTCCGCTCCTCCTGTACTGGCGGGCGGAGTCAGGCCCGGGCGAGCTGGTGGAGGTGCTCCGCGCGCACGGTCTCGACGTCGTGCCGCCGGCCGACGACCGGACGGCCGTCCAGATCCTTCCCTCCGGCCGGCCCCGGCCGCCGGCTCGTCCCTGGCCCGGGGACGCTCGCGCCCGGACGCTGGCCCGTGACCGTGAGGACGCCGTGTCGCCGGTGTTGCGAGGCCTTTGCGACGACTGGCCGCCGCACTCCGAGCCCCTTCCGGAGCAGAGCCTGTACGGAACGGCAGAGCCCGCGGAGGACGAGCGGCGAGCATGGCGGCTGCTGGACTGGCTGGCCCGCCGGGCCCTCCCCGCCTGCCTGCGTACGCTCGTGGAAGCGCTGCCGGACGATGACGACGACGCCGACGACGACGCCGACGCCGACGCCTACGAGGATGCCGACGACGCGGTGACCGGTACGGCGGCCGAGGCGTGGGAGAGCCTTTCCGAACTCACCCACGAGTCGATGCTCGATTCGCTCGATCGCCCCGGTCTGCCGCCCTCCATCCGCCTGCTCACGGCGATCTTTCTCGACTCGCCCGACGACGAGACGGTGGAGGAGTGCCGCCGGCACTCCGGGCTCGCCGCCGCGTGGCAGGCCATCGAACACGCCCCCGGCATGTCCTACCGGGCGAAGTCGTTCGCAGGCGGCCTGGACCACCATGCCGCGGAAGCCCTCGCCCATGTCCCGGCCGATGCGCGTGACGAGGCCGCAGGCAAACTGGCCCGCGAACTGGCCACGCTCGCGCGGCTGCTCGTCCGGCCGGGCGAGGCGGTCGGGCCATGACGACTTTCGCGATCAGTCGGTGGGGACGCCGAAAACCTTGCCCGGGTTGAAGATGCCGGCCGGGTCGAGCGCGTTCTTGACCGCCTGGTGCATGGCGACGACGGTGGGCCCGAGCTCGGAGTGCAGGCCGCGCCGCTTGAGCAGCCCGACGCCGTGCTCGCCTGTGACCGTGCCCCCGAGGGCGAGGGCGTCGTCGATGATCTGGTCGAAGGCGCGCTCCACCCGTACCCGCGTCGCGGGGTCGTCCGGTGTGATGATCAATGGGTGCAGGTTGCCGTCGCCGGCGTGCGCGATGTTGGCGATGTGCACGTCGTGCTCGCGGGCCGCCCGTTCGATCCGGGCCAGCATCTCCGGTACGAGCCCGCGCGGTACGCACACGTCCTCGGTCACCACCGGGCCGAGCCGTTCCAGAGCGGGGTAGGCCAGCCGGCGCGCGGCGAACAGCGCCTCGGCCTCGGCGTCGTCAGTGGACCGGGTGCTCCAGGTGGCCCCTGCGCGCTCGAAACAGCGCAGCATGGTGTCGGCCTCGGCCTCGCCGGCCTCCCCTGGCGCGTCCGTACGGCCGAGCAGCAGCACCTCGCCCTCGGCGGCCAGCCCCATCCGCTTCCACTCGTCCACTGCGAGCAGGCAGTAGCGGTCGACCAGTTCGAGGGCGCTCGGCACCACCCCGGCCTCCGTGACCGCGCTGACGGCCCGCCCCGCGTCGGTCAGTGAGTCGAAGTAGCCGACGATGGTGCGCTCGGACGGGCGGCTGCCGCGCAGCCGCAGGGTGACCTCGGTGACGACGCCGAGCGTGCCCTCGGAGCCGACCATGAGCCCGCACAGGTCGTAGCCCACCACTCCCTTGGCCGTCCGCCGGCCGAGCCGCACGACCTCGCCGCGGCCCACCACCGCCTCCAGGCCCAGCACGTAGTCACGGGTGACGCCGTACTTCACGCAGCACAGGCCGCCGGCGTTGGTCGCCACGTTGCCGCCGATGGTCGACCACGGCGCGCTGGCCGGATCGGGCGGGTACCACAGGCCGTGCTCGGCGCAGGCCCGCCGCAGGTCGTCGTTGACCACTCCGGCCTGCACCACCGCGAGCCGCTCGCTCTGATCGATCGTCGTGATCGCGTCCATCCCCTCGAGGGAGAGGATGACGCAGCCGTCGAGGGCATTGGCGCCTCCGGACAGGCCGGTGCCCGCGCCGCGCGGCACGATGGGCACGCCGTGCTCCGCGCAGAACGCGACCGTCGCCCGCACCTGCTCGGTGTCCCTCGGGCGCACGACCGCGAGTGGCTTCCCGTACGGCGCCAGCGCCGCCTGATCATGGGCGTAACCGGCCACCACCTCGGGGTCGGTCACCACCCGACCGGGCGCTAGCCGCTTCTCCAGCGCCGTGACCAGTTCATGCGACATCAACGGCCGACCCCTCTCGTCGTTCACCGGCGGGCTCGCCGACTGCGGTCCGGCCGGAGCCGGCCGGCGATGTCGGCGATGTCCGTGATGTCGGCGGGACCGATGCGGCAGCACCCGCCGATCAACCGTGCCCCGGCCGCCACCCACTCGGAGACCCGCATCGGATCGAACCCGGACGGGCCGGTCCAGGCGCGGGCCGCCGCGTCCCAGCCTTCGCCGCTGTTGGGATAGGCGATCACGGGCTTGCCGGTGATCTCACGCGCGGTCCGTACGGCGTCGGTCACGTCGGCGGGAGCGCTGCAGTTGACGCCCACCGCGATGACGGCGGCGGCCTCGCGAGCCACCGCGAACGCCTCGGTGAGCGGCTGCCCGGCGCGGGTCCGGTCCCCCTCGACGGCGTACGAGAGCCAGGCCGGCATGCCGAGCCCGTCGAGAGCCGCGAGCAGAGCCTCGGCCTCGTCGAGATCCGGCACCGTCTCCAGCGCCAGTACGTCCGCGCCGGCCTCCGCGAGGACCTCCATGCGGGGCCGGTGGAACCGGGTCAGCTCGGCCACCGAGAGCCCGTAGCGCCCGCGATACTCCGATCCGTCGGCGAGCATCGCCCCGTACGGGCCGACGGACGCGGCGACCCACATCTCCGGGCCGCCGGTCACGCCGATTTCAGTGGTGTCGGCGGTGTCGGCGATCTCGGCGATCCGGCGGTCGCGCGCGGTCGCGGCCAGCGCAACGCTGCGACGCAGCAGCAGGGCGGTGCCGGCCGCGTCGATGCCACGGGCGGCGAAGCCCTCGAAACTCGCCTGATAGGTCGCCGTCGTCGCGACCCGCGCGCCGGCTCGGAAGAACGACAGATGCGCCTCGATGATCGCCTCGGGCGCGTCCGCGAGCAGGCCCGCCGACCACAGGCCGTCGGACAGATCGTGGCCCTGCGCCTCGAGCCGTGTCGCGAGCCCCCCGTCCAGCACGACGACCCCTCGGGAGATCGCCTGGCCCAGTGGTGTGCGGCTCACCCGGCGATCCTATGCGCCGATCCTCAGTGACCGGCGCGGCGAAGCTCGCGCACATGGTGAGCGGGTGGTGCGAGGCGGGGCCGGCCAGGCGCGAGCCCGATTCCGTGCTCGGTCACCCCGGCGCATACGGTTGACGGACTCGGCGGCCGGCCCGCCTGGGAGGGGAGAGATCGTGTTCACTGGCTCAGAGGTCGAAGCGGCGGCCGCCCGCATCGCGGGCCATATCCGGAGGACGCCCGTCATGGCGGCCGGGCCCGGGCTCTTCATGAAACTCGAGCACGTCCAGCACACCGGGTCGTTCAAGGCCCGTGGAGCGTTCAACCGCATCCTCTCCGCCCGCGAGCACGGAGAGCTGCCCGAGAGCGGTGTGATCGCCGCGTCGGGCGGGAACGCCGGCGTCGCCGTCGCCCATGCCGCCGCCGCGCTCGGTGTCGTGGCCGAGGTCTTCGTGCCCGAGACCGCCCCAGAGGTGAAGGTACGCAAGCTCGCCGCGCTGGGCGCGCGCGTCCGGCAGGTGGGCCGGATCTACGGCGACGCCTACGAAGCCGCGATCAAGCGTGTCGCCGACACCGGCGCGCTGCTTTGTCACGCATACGACCAGCCCGAGATCTGCGCCGGGCAGGGCACCAGCGGCCTGGAGCTGCTCGCCCAGACCGGCGGGGTCGACACCGTCCTCATCGCCGTGGGCGGCGGCGGGCTGATGGCCGGGGTCGCCACCGCCGTCGAGGGGCGCGCGAAGGTGGTGGGGGTCGAGCCGGAGCGGATCCCCACGCTCCATCGCGCTCTCGAAGCGGGCGCACCGGTCGACGTCGAGGTCGGCGGGTTGTGTGCGGACTCGCTCGGAGCCACCCGTCTCGGCGACATCGCCTTCGAGGTGGCGGTGCGCACGGGGGTGGAGTCGCTGCTCGTCGCGGACGAGGACATCGCGGCGGCCCGGCGCGCGCTGTGGGACGAGCACAGGCTCGTCGTCGAGCACGGCACCGCGGCGGCGCTCGCCGCGCTGGCCACCGGCGCCTACCGTCCCGAGCCGGGGGAGCGCGTCGCCGTCATGCTGTGCGGCGCCAACACCGACCCCTCGGATCTCGCCGGCTGACCGTGACCCGGCCGTCGGCTCGCCGCCTCCGTCCAGCAGCGTGCCCAGTTGATCGCGACGTACGAGATCCCAGCGGAACGGCCGCAGCGGCATCGGCTCATCGGCGGACATGGCCGAAATGAATCAGCCGCCGTCGGCGCCGGGACACCGGATTTTCGGCCGCGTCGCCGGTCAGGCGACCTCGCGCAGCAGACCGGTGCCCACATCGAACACGAAGCCTCGGACGGCGTCGGTGTGCGGGATGAACGGGCTCGCCTTGATCCGCGCGACCGACTGGCGTACGTCCTCGTCGAGGTCGGTGAACGACTCGGCGGACCAGGCCGGCTTCACCCCGGTCTCGTCCTGGATCGCGCGCTTGAACGCGTCGTCGGTGAACGTCAGCATCCCGCAGTCGGTGTGGTGGATGAGGATGATCTCGCGGGTGCCGAGCAGCCGCTGGCTTATGGACAGCGACCGGACCTCGTCGTCGGTGATCACGCCGCCGGCGTTGCGGATGACGTGGGCCTCGCCGTCGGCCAGCCCGAGGATCCCGTAGACGTTGAGCCTGGCGTCCATGCAGGCGACGATCGCCACCTGCCTGGACGGGGGCAACGGCAGTGGGCCGGAGAAGTCCTTCGCGTAGCGGGCGTTGTTCTCGAGGTATTCGTCCGTCATCGACACGGGATCCTCCAGGGGCTGCTGGCCGCGTGATACCTGTCAACGGAATTACCTATCAAAACGATCAAAAGGATCGACTTTGATACTAAGCGGGCCGTCCGGTGCTGACAAGGACGGTGCGCTTCATTGCCCGCTCTGGGCCTTCGCCGTTATTGTCGCGGCATGCCTGGTTGACGTTAGACACTCCTGATCGCCCTCTGGCCACGGCCGCCGCCTTGTCCGGTTCGTACCTGAACGGTCGTCCGAACCAGACAAAGAGAGGCCATGGCCCATGGTCGAGATCAGAAGGATTCACGACGGCGAAGGCGACGAGGTCGCCGCGCTGTGGGACCGCATGTGCCGTGAGACCGAGGACGGCGGTCCGCTGACCGAACCCGCCCGGCGCGACATCGCCCGGATGCTCAGCATGGCGGCATGGCATCGGGACACGTTCTGCCTGGTGGCCCTCGGCGAGGCGCAGGTCATCGGTTTCGTGTGCGGCCGCATCGACCCGTGCGACGGGCTGCTGCCCTGCCTGATCGGGCAGATCGAGGAACTGTACGTCGTCCCCGAACATCGGGGGCGTGGGCTGCGCCGCGAGCTGGCCGAGGCCGCGCTGTTCCGGCTGCGGGAACACGGCCCGCAGATGATCCGCCATCTCATGGGCACGGACTCCCGTGAGGAGGATCGGCGGTTCTGGGCGGATCTGGGCTTCGAGGCCGACATGGTCTGCCTGACCCTGTACCGCCGGCGGGAGTCGTAGCACTCGCTGTCATGGGACCGGCCCCTTCCGGAGCTCCTCGCTCCGGAAGGGGCCGGTGAGCCTCACGGCCGCACTGGATGACACGGTCTCATTGGATGACGCGGTCTCACTCGATGACGAGGTCCACGGGGATGTTGCCGCGGGTGGCGTTGGAGTACGGGCATACCTGGTGGGCGGCGTCGAGCAGCTTGCGGCCGGTCTCGACGGGGACGCCGTCCGGCAGCTCGACGCGCAGGGTGACGGCCAGTGCGAATCCGCCGGCGTCGTTCTTGTGCAGACCGACCTCGGCGGTCACGGCGGCATCGCCCAGATCCACCTTCTCTCGGCCGGCCACGAGGGCCAGTGCGCTGGCGAAGCAAGCCGAATAGCCGGCTGCGAACAGCTGTTCGGGGTTGGTGCCCGGCCCGTCGCCGCCGAGCTCGGTGGGACGGTCCAGCTGGACGTCGAGCCTGCCGTCGGAGGAGACGGCGCGGCCGTCGCGCCCGGACGCGGTCGCGACTGCGGTGTACAGGGCGGTCATGAGGAGATCCTCTCTGCCAAGCTTCCAGACAGAACAGTCTGTCTAATATTCGCGATAATAGACAGACCTGTCTGGTAATGTCAAAACATGTCGGTAACCAGTGACCTGCCG
>NZ_JABVEB010000086.1 GCF_014323665.1 Actinomadura sp. HBU206391
CGCCACCTACGAAGATCTCAAGACCGAGCTGTCCATCCTGGAGGACCCGTGCGCCCGGAGGATGCGGCTGGAACTGGCGGCCATGCAGGGCGGCGCGACGAAGCAGCTGCCGTTCAACGTCGCCGCGATGGCGAGCACCTGGCGGCTGCACCCTGCCCTGATGACGCTCCCGCTACCACTCAAGATCAATGTTGAGCGGGGCGAGCAGAGCGTGGACTGGCTGTGCTTCTGGCCGACCAACCGGGTGAAGCTGGAGAACCATCCACCGGCGGTCGGACGCCCCGGCTATGACGGGCTCGTCGTCTACCACATTCACCGCCTCCCGCTCCGCTCACTGAACATTCCCAGTGCCGTACGCGCCGTCGTGCTCAAGGCGCTGCGGGAGTGGGACCGGCAGCGGGAGCGCTCGGCCGCCCCCGTGCTCATTCCCGAGCTCGCGGCGGCGCTGCAGGCGAACCGGCGGACGTTCACCCCGGAGGGCGAGCGGTTCCTGCTCGGCCTCGGCGGAGTGGCGCTGCTCGCCATCTTCGGCTGGGTGGCGATAGAGGCGGGGATCATCGTGGGTCTCGGCGCCGTCGCCAAATCCGGGCTCGCGGGGCTCGCCGCCTCTCCCGAGTTGTTCACCGGCGCCATCGCCACCGCGGCCAGGCTCGCCAAGGATCTGTGGCCGATCATCTCCCAGGTGCAGTACTCCCTGCCGCGCTAGGCCCGGGCGCGCGGTGGCGGCTCCCCGCCGGGCCGCGGACCCACGTCACCGTGGGGCCGGGCCCGGCCGGGAGGCGCTCTCGTCCTGACGCCTAACCGTCAGTTCAGCTTGGGCGCGGCCACCTTGGTGGACGGCCCCTGGTACATCGCGTTGAACAGCATGGTGATGGTGCCGCGCGACCAGGTCCGATAGGTGACCTGGGTCCCGGCGATGACGACGTCGCCCTTGCCGATCTCGAACGAGGCCACGTCGGTGAGCCCGTGCAGCTTGTCGGCGCCCGCGCCGTAGCCGCTCTTGACGAGCTCGCCCGAGGCCGGGTACTTCGCGGCGACCTTCGCCTTCGCCGGGTCGAGCACCTCGAAGGCCGCGTCATTGGTGTGGAACCAGACCGGCCATTTCTCCGGCATTCCCCAGGCCACGGGGTTGGTCGTGTCGAACTCCTGCTCCACGAGCGAACCTGGCACGAAGAAGTCGTCATCCGGGTTGGGCAGGGTGTCCTTCACCGGTAGGTCGAACAGTCCCCGCGCCGTCTCGGAGGCGTTGCCGAGGGCGACGAGCGTGCCGCCGTCCTCGACGAAGTCGCGCAGTTTCTCCAGTCCTTCCTCACCGACCCCGGCCGCCCAGTGGAACCGCTCGGGCACCTCGGCCTTGGGGATGCCGTTGACGATGGTGTTCCGCGTGATGCCCTGGGGCAGCACGATGGTGTCGTACTTGTCGTTCAGGTCGCCCGCGAAGTCGCCGGCGCCCATGTTCGTCGAGTTGACGCCGTACTGCTCGAACAGCCACCAGAGCCATCCGCCCGGCATGTTGTTGAGGCCGCGGAACAATCCGATCTTCGTACCGGACTTGAGCTGGAAGCCCTCGACCTTCGGCGCCTTGTCGGCGCCGTGGACGGCGATCCCGGTCTGCTGTGACAGGCCCGTCAGCACCGACCGCGCCTGCTCGGTCGGCGGCACGACGAGCGAGCCCGGCGCGAACTTCGTGCCACCGGAGGTGAACTCCTTCGCGGTACGGAAGGTCGGCACCCCGGCCTTCTGCAGACCCGCCAGGAACTTGCCGACACCGTACGAGCTCGGCTGCACCAGGTAGGCGCCGCGCGGGGCCGGCGGCATCGGCACGGCGGCGGGCTGCACCTTGGCCACCCGCTGCAGTGACGCGTTGAAGGGCTTGCTGACCTTGTCGACGCTGGCGCCGAACAGCATCCACAGGGTGTGCCCGGTCACGTCGTACGGCCGGGTGATGGGACACTCCTCACATGCCCTGATCTCGGGATATTCCCAGATCTTGAGCAGAGCGTCGGCCCACCGGCTGTACGGCTGCGTCATCCGGATCACGTGGCTGCCGGCCGCGTACTCCTTGCCGTTCGCGGTGAACGGTTTGGTGGCACGCTCGATCTCGATCTGCCCGGTCTGCAGGGTGTTGAGCAGTTCGTAGGCGGCGTACGGGTCCCGCTGGTCGGCGGGTACCACGTAGGCGTACGGGTCGCCCTTCCACTTCAGGTTGTCGCGGCTGACCTGGTACATGTTGTACAGCAGGTCCTCGCCCTTCTTGCCGACGTTCTCGATGTTGGCGAACGTCGCGGTCTTGGCGTACGCGACGATCTGCTCCAGCGTCCAGGTGGCGCTGTCGTAGGGCTCCACGCGGTTCGTCCGCTGGTCCTGCGGCCCGAGCGGCTTTCCGTCCGCGGAGGTGTTGGGGTAGGCGAGATCCTTTGCGCTCGCGATCTCGGTGAGGACGTTGGGAATGCCGTGGTACGGCTCATAGAAGACCGACGGCAGCCACCAGTCGTAGGTGGAGCTCCAGGTCACGCCCTTCTTGCCGTCGCGGGTGAGCGCGCCGCCCATGCCGAGGCCCAGTTCGCTGGTCGTCTGCACGACCCGCGGGTCGATGCTCGGGTCGAACGGGTCCTTGTACGGCGGGACGAAGATCCGGTCGTTGTTGGCCCCCATCTGGTGGAGGATGTGCACCGCCGACGGCCGGTACTTGGCGAGCAGGCCGATGTAGTAGCGCGGCTCCACCTGGGTGAACATGAACCAGTCACGGTTGTCGTCGTGGCCGGTGTACTTGTGGTAGAGGTCCGGGTAGGTGCGCCGGTACGAGGTCCCCGCCGTCTCGTTGAAGTAGTCGTTGACCAGCTTCGTGCCGTCGGGGTTCTGCGAGGGGACCACGATGAGGACGGCCTTGTCGAGCATTCCGTTGACGGTGTCGGACTGCTCGGTGGCCAGGCGGTGCACCACGTCCATCAATGCCTGCGTGTTGCCGACCTCGGTCGAGTGGATCGCCGACTGGATCAGCAGGAACGGCTTGCCCTGCTTGGCGAGGCTGCGCGCCTCGTCGTCGGAGAGCCCGCGGGGGTCCGACAGCCGCCGGTTGATCGCCGCGAGCCTGTCGATGTCGCGCAGGTTGTTCGGTGAACTGATGGTCAGGTACGGGTAGTCGTTGCCCATCGTGGTCTTGCCGGCCACGTAGTACTTGACCCGGTTGGACTTCTGCGACGTGAGCTTGAGGTAGCTCATCATCTTGTCGTTCGTGGCCAGTTGCCCGGAGGTCCCCATCGCGAAGCCGAAGTAGTTCTTCGGGGTGGGGATGGACTTGGCCGAGGACGAAAGGGACTTGTCGACGTTGGGTGCCGACGCCGAGACCGCAGGGCTGAACAGCCCGACGGCGACGACCACGGCGATGAGGAGGGAGAGAAAGACTGGACGCCTAGAGGTCATGCGCAAAGTTGCTCCTGTCAGATCATCGAAGACCGGTAGAGCGCATGGATCCAGGGGCATCCTCCTTCCGGACGAAGAAGACGGAGACCCCGATGAGGTGACGGCGCGCGAGCGGCTCGGCCGAGCACGACACCGTCCGGATGGACGACGGCTGGGAATCGACGTTCGACAGAACTGTCACCGCCGGAAGCTCAGATGATCCCCTGCGGTGCGAGATGATCATCTGTATGACAGGCGTGAATGTCAATAGACTGCTGACCGGCAGTGGCCGCCCTGAGTGACCGGGGTTGACCGTCCGCCTTGACTCCTCTCCGCATGCCACCCGAGGAAAGAATCCGCATCCCCTCCTGGTGAGCCAGGAGAAGAACCCGTGGTCCAAACTCCGTACCTTTCCGGCGACGCATACGGTCGCCGACCCGGCGCTTCTGGCGACCACGACGGCCACCGTCGAACGGAAGCTCAAACTGGTGCAACGGGAGTTCTAAGAGATCGTCGACGCCATCCAGAAAGGTGGTGAGCCACAGGCCCCGGAACTGTTCGCGCCGACCCCGCTCCGGCTGAGCCTGCTCAGAGCGTGAGGGTCACACGGCGCCGCCTTCGGTTCAACGGAGGTCGTCCGGGTAGGCCAGCGTCATGGCGGAGATCACCGTTCGGGTGAACGGCACAGAGCGCTCGCTGAGCGTCGATACCCGGCTTTCGCTGCTGGACCTGCTGCGCGAGCGCCTTGGCCTGACCGGCTCGAAGAAGGGCTGCGACCACGGTCAGTGCGGTGCGTGCACCGTACTCATCGACGGCCGCCGGGCCAATGCCTGCCTGGCTCTGGCGGTCGCCTGCGCCGGCTCCGACGTCACGACCGTCGAGGGGCTGGCCGGCGATGAGGAGCTGCATCCGCTGCAGGCCGCGTTCATCGAGCATGACGCCTTCCAGTGCGGCTACTGCACGCCCGGGCAGCTCTGCTCGGCCGCCGGGATGCTCACCGAATCCGGTCCGAGCGCCGTCACCGCCGACCTCACGGAGGACCCGGCGCTGACGCCGGAGGAGATCCGCGAGCGGATGAGCGGCAACCTGTGCCGGTGCGGGGCCTATGTCAACCTCGTCACGGCGATCGAGGAAGTGGCGCGATGAGGCCCTTCGCCTACGAACGGGCACACGACGCGCCGGACGCGGTGGCCCGGTTCCGGCCCGGCGCGATGTACCTGGGCGGCGGCACCAACCTCGTCGACCTGATGCGGCTCGGCGTGGCCGAGCCGGACTTTCTCGTGGACGTCAGCCGCCTTTCCTGCGGTGACATCGAGGCGAGCGACGGCGGCCTGCGGATCGGCGCGGCGGTGCGCAACAGCGATCTGGCCGCCCACCCCGGGGTACGCGAGCGATACCCGATGCTGGCGCGGGCGGTGCTGACCGGGGCGTCCGGGCAGGTGCGCAACATGGCGACGGTCGCCGGCAACCTGCTGCAGCGTACGCGCTGCCCGTACTTTCAGGACGTGTCCAAGGCCTGTAACAAACGCCGTCCGGGTTCGGGCTGCCCGGCGATCGAGGGCGACCACCGCAATCTCGCCATCCTCGGCCATTCCGAGGCCTGCGTGGCCACCCATCCGTCCGACATGGCGGTGGCGCTGGCCGCCCTGGACGCCAGAGTGCACGTCACCGGGCCGGACGGTGACCGGGTCGTCTCGATGCCGGGCCTGCACCGGCTGCCGGGCGCCGAACCCCACCGCGACACCGTGCTCGAACCCGGCGAGCTGATCACGGCCGTGGAGCTGCCGCCCCCGCCCCCGGGCCGATCCCGCTACCGGAAGGTGCGCGAGCGCGCGTCGTTCGCCTTCGCGCTCGTGTCCGTCGCCGCCGTGCTCGATGTCGGCGACGACGGGGTCGTACGCGGCTGCCGGCTCGCCCTCGGCGGCGTGGCGCATGCGCCCTGGCGCGCGAGCGACGCCGAGCGGGTGTTGCGCGGCGCCCCGGCCGGCGAGGAGGCGTTCATCCGGGCCGCGGAGGCCGAACTCGACCAGGCGCGTCCTCTGCCCAGAAACGGCTACAAGGTGCCGCTGGCCCGCAACCTGATCGTTCGCACCCTGCAGGAGCTGGGGCCGTGAGCCGCGTCGAGGCGCGCGACAAGGTCACCGGGCGCGCGCGGTACGCCTACGAGTACCCGCTCAAGAACGTCGCGTACGCCTACCTCGTCCAGTCGACGATCGCGCGCGGCCAGATCCGTTCCATCGACGCGGGCGACGCGCTGGCCATGCCCGGCGTCATCGCCGTGTTGTCCAGCGACGACCCGCCCGAACTCGGCTCGGTGGAGGACGCCGAGCTGGCCCTCCTGCAGACCCGCGACATCGCCTACCGCGGCCAGATCGTGGCCGTGGTCGTCGCCGACACCTTCGAGATCGCTCGTGCCGCCGAGCGGGCCGTGCGCGTCGAGTACGACGCCGAGCCGCACGACGTACTGCTCCGGCCGGACCACCCCGGCCTGTACGCGCCCGACACGGTCAACCCGGCGCTGCCGACCGACACCGAGCAGGGCGACGTGACCGGTGGTCTCGCCGACGCGGCGGTGATCGTGGACGCGACCTACACGACCCCGACACAGCACAACAACCCGATGGAGCCGCATGCCGCCCTCGCCGTCTGGGCGGACGGCGGCCTGACGCTCTACGACTCCTCCCAGGGCGTGTCCAGCGAGCGCGCCACGATCGCGAAGGTCCTCGGGCTTCCGCCGGAGCGGGTGCACGTGATCTCCCGGCACGTCGGCGGTGGATTCGGGTCCAAGGCGGGCGCCCGGCCGCATGCGGTCGTGGCCGCGCTCGCGGCGCGCGCCACCGGCCGCCCCGTCAAGATCGCCATCACCCGCCAGCAGATGTTCGAGGTCACCGGGTACCGGACGCCGACGGTCCAGCGGCTCAGGCTCGGCGCCGACGCCGACGGCCGCCTCACCGCGATCGCCCATGACGTCGTCGAGCAGACCTCGATGATCTCCGAGTTCGCCGAGCAGACCGCCACGCCGGCGCGCACCATGTACGCCACACCGGCGCTTCGCACCACCCACCGGCTGATCCGGCTCAACCTGCCGACGCCGTCATGGATGCGCGCGCCAGGCGAATGCCCGGGTATGTACGCGCTCGAATCGGCCATGGACGAGCTCGCGGTCGCCGCCGGCATCGACCCGATCGAGCTCCGCGTCATGAACGAGCCTCTGACCGAGCCCGAGACCGGCCTGCCGTTCAGCTCCCGCAACCTGATCGCCTGCCTGCGCGAGGGCGCCCGTCGCTTCGGCTGGGAGCGCCGCGACCCCGAGCCCGGGATCCGCCTCGACGGGCGGTGGCTGGTCGGCACGGGCGTCGCCGCCTCGACGTTCCCGGCCAGGCGCATGCCCTCACAGGCGACGGCGAAGGCCGAGAACGGCGATTTCATCGTCCGCATCGCCGCCGCCGACATCGGCACCGGAGCCCGTACCGCTCTGACCCGGATCGCCGCGCAGACCCTGGGTACCTCCGCCGATCGCGTGCGGGTCGAGATCGGCGACACCGCCCTGCCGCAGGCCTCGGTGGCCGGAGGCTCCATGGGCACCGCCTCGTGGGGTTCGGCGGTCGTGAAGGCGTGCGAGGCGATGCTGAAGGACGGCACGAAGGGCAGCGCCGACACCACCGAGGACGTCGCGGCCGACTCCGGCTTCGCACGGCACGCGTTCGGCGCCCAGTTCGCCGAGGTCCGCGTCGACGTCGACACCGGCGAGGTCCGGGTACCGCGGCTGCTCGGCGTCTTCGCCGCCGGGCGCATCATCGACGAGACCCTCGCCCGGTCGCAGTTCATCGGCGGCATGACCATGGGCCTGGGCATGGCCCTGATGGAGGAGACCGTCGTCGACGAGGAGTTCGGTGACTTCCTCAACCACGACTTCGCGCAGTACCACGTCGCCGCCTACGCCGACGTCCAGGACATCGAGGCGATGTGGATCGACGAGGAGGACCCGCACCTCAACCCGATGGGCGCCAAGGGCATCGGCGAGATCGGCATCGTCGGCACGGCCGCCGCCGTCGCCAACGCCGTCTACCACGCGACCGGGCGGCGCATCCGCGACCTGCCCATCACCCCCGCCAAGCTGGTGACCTGAGCGGACGACGCGATGACCGTCACCGACGACGAAGGCCGCCGCCTCGACGCCTACTGGTGCGCCGGCAGATGACCGACACCAGGCTGCGAGCCCGCGCCCACACCCGCGAACACGGCGAGGACGCCCCCGAGGTGGCCGAGTGGACGTGGCCGCATTGACCCGCGTCCTGACCGTCAACGCCGGATCCAGCAGCCTCAAGCTGAGCCTGCTCGAAGACGACGCGCTCGTGGCCAGGCCGGCCGGTCTCGACGAACTGGGCGACCTGCCCGGTCCCGACGCGATCGGGCACCGGGTCGTGCACGGCGGCACGGAGTTCACCGAACCCGTTCTCATCGACGACGACGTCGAGCGGCGGCTGCGCTCGCTGGCCTCTCTGGCACCGCTGCACCAGCCCAAGTCGATCAACGGCATCGATGCCGTACGGCGGGTGCTGCCCGGGGTACCGGAGGTGGCCTGCTTCGACACCGCCTTCCACGCCCGGCTGCCCGCGGCGGCGGCCACCTACGCCGTCCCCGCCTCCTGGCGCGACGACTACGGGCTCCGCCGGTACGGCTTCCACGGCCTCTCACACGCCTACGCCACCAGGCGCACCGGCGAACTGCTCGACACCGACCCCGGCACACTCCGCATCGTCGTCTGCCACCTCGGCGCCGGGGCATCGCTGTGCGCGGTCGAGTCGGGCCGCTCGGTCGACACCACCATGGGCTTCACCCCGCTGGAGGGACTGGTCATGGCGACCCGGTCGGGCAGCGTCGACCCCGGGCTGCTGCTGTGGCTGCTACAGAACCGGGACATGACGGCGGACGCCCTCGCCGACGCGCTGGAACACCGCTCCGGGCTGCTCGGCCTCGCCGGCACCGCCGACATGCGTGAGATCCTCACCAGCGCCGCACCAGAGGCGCGCCTCGCCGTCGACGTCTACGTGCACCGGCTGAGCGCACAGATCGCCGCGATGACCACCTCGCTCGGCGGTCTCGACGTCCTCGTCTTCACCGGCGGCGTCGGCGAGCACGCCCCGCGGATACGGCGACGCGCAGGCGAGCGGCTCACCCACCTCGGCGTGGCGATCGATCCGGCCCGCAACGGGCGAGCCCGCTCCGACGCCGACGTCAGTACACCCGGCGCTCGCGTGCGAACCCTTGTCGTCACCGCCCGCGAAGACCTCGAGATCGCGGCCGGAACCCGCAAGGTCCTGCGCGGGCCGGCCGCCCAGTGATGCGGTGATGCGGGTCGGTCCGGCGCCTCGTCCCGGCGACCGGTCGCGGCGGGCGCAGGCGGCCGTGCTCTCGTCCCGGCGCATCCGCCGGTCGAGAAGGAGCGCGGCGGCGAGCGTGACGGCGAGCGCACCGCCGCCGGTCACCGCCCGGGCGAACGGTCCGGACCCGGGCCCCTCGGCCAGGGCCACCGCCGCGACCAGCGCGGCCACCGCGTCCAGGCCGATCTGGGCGCGGCCCACCGACGCCAGGCCTGCCAGGCCGAAGCAGGCGCACCGCCTGCCGCTCAGCCCGAGGGCAACGGCGGTCAGCGCGAGGTAGGCGAGCAGCGCGACGAGCGCCGCGGGCCTGCCAGGGACGGTCACGATCGTCAGGGCCACGGCCATCTCGGCCGCACCGGTCAGCCGAGGTCCCCATGGCGGGCACAGAGGTCCAGTCCGGATCGGCCGGTCGAGCCCGCGCGGCGACGCGAGCAGTTTCGCCACGCCCGCGACGATCAGCGGGCCCGCCAGCGCGGCGGTCACAGCGTCGAAAGGCATCGTTCACGGCCTCCGATCGCCGGCAGCAAGCCGGACTCGATCCTGCTCGGCCATCCAGCGTGTCTGGTGATCATGAACTGTCGGCCCCCGTCCTTTCCGGCCTCGTCCCCGGCCTCGCCGGTGAGTTCCGCACGTCCATCGAAAGCGAGTTCAGCCCGTTCGAACCAGCGGTCGGACGGAAGTGGACGAAATCGGACGATCCAAAAGCAGGCCGCGTGATCGCGAGACCGACGATGACCTCCGGATCGTCGTCCGCCGCCTCGCGGTTCGGCCGCGACCGCGGTGTCCGCACGGCCCGGACGCGATTGATCGGCCTGGCCGCGACTGGTGAGAATGAGGCCCATGGGCGAGGTGAACGACGGCGATCACCACCGAGCGGCCGCGCAGGCGCCGCCGAGCGATAACGGCGGCCGGCCGTCGTCCGGCGCCAGGGACGACGATTGCCCATATCAAGGCCTGGCGCCGTTCGAGACCGACCGAACCGATGTGTTCTTCGGACGTACGCAGGCGACCCGCAACCTCCTTGACCGCCTCGGGCCGCGCCTGGGCGAACGCGGAACCATCCTGCTGGTCTCGGGTGCCTCGGGGGTGGGCAAGTCGTCGCTGTTGCGAGCGGGATTGATGCCGGCGCTCGCGAAGGGAACGCCGCCGATCGCCGGATCGCAGCATTGGCCGCGCCTGCTCATCACGCCGACCACGAAGCCGTTGCGCGCATTGGCCGAGGGCTGGGTGCGCGCGTTCGGCGGCCAGGTCGAGACGGTGCACGAGCGACTGCGAGGCGATCCGTGGCAGGCCTTGTCCGGGTCGGGTTCACCGGCCGGCCGGCTCGTCCTGGTGGTCGATCAGTTCGAGGAACTGTTCACCCTGGTGACCGAGGAGCGGGAGCGTCAGGCGTTCGTGCGGGCGCTGCACGCCATGGCCGAGGGGCCGCCGCACGCCGGGGTGATCATCGGGGTGCGCGCGGACTACTGGGACCGGTGTGCGGCCTATCCGCAGTTCGCCGAGGCCATCCAGGACGGTCAGGTCATCGTCGGGCCGATGACGGAATCGGATCTGCGGCTGGCCATCACCGGCCCCGCGGCCGCGGTGGGCCTGGAGATCGAGCCCGGCCTGGTGGAACTCATCCTGAGCGAACTGCGCGCCGGCCAGGCCGCCGAGGACCGTTACGAGGCCGGGGCCCTGCCGTTGCTCTCGCAGGCGCTGCTCAACACCTGGGAAAGGCGCGAGAACGGCCGGCTCACCGTCCGTGGGTACGAGGAGTCCGGCCGGGTCCGCGACTCCGTGCGGCGTACGGCCGACGAAGTACTCGAGCGGCTGCCGCCGGAGGATCGCAAGACCGCGCTCAGGCTCTTCCGGCGGATGACGGTGATCACCGTGGGCGGGCGGGTGGCGCGGCGCGGGGCGACGCTGACCGAGCTCCACGCCGCCGCGTCCGCGCACTCGACGGAGCAGCGGCGCCGGGTAGAGGCGTTGCTGTCCGCGTTCGCCGACCAGCGGCTGCTCACGCTGCACGAGGACGGCGTCGAGATCGCCCATGACGCGCTGCTCGCCACCTGGCCCACTCTCCGGCAGTGGCTCGAACCCGACCTGACCGCACAGGCGGTGTACGACCGGCTTGTCGAGGACGCCGCGCAGTGGGCCGAGAACCACCGCGACCCCGCCTTCCTCTACCGGGGCGCCCGGCTGCTGTCCGTCCAGGACGCCCGGCCTCGCTGGGATCGCGACCCCGACAGCTTCCCGCCGCCCGGTTCCACCGTGGCGGGCTTCGTCGCGGCGTCGACGCGGGCCGCCCGGCGGGCGAGCCGCCGCCGCGGACTCGTCATGGCCGGTCTCGCGGTGCTGTCGGTACTCGCCCTGCTCGCCGCCGGCGCCGCCGTCGACGCGGCGAACGACGCCGACCACCAGCGCGGCCTGGCGGTCTCGCGCCAACTGGCGGCGGAGAGCGAGGTCGCCGACGACCCGGCGACCTCCGCGCTGCTGGCCGTGACGGGTTGGCGGATCGCCCCCACTCCCGAGGCCCGCCACCGCATGCTCGACGTGGCGGCGCGTTCCGGTCGGGCGGTTCTCCCCGGATACGGCAGACCCGTCACCGAAACCGAGCTGGTGTTCAGCCCGGATGGTTCGATCATCGCCACCGGGAGCAGCGATGGTGTGGTGCAGCTGTGGGACACGGCGTCACGCCGACGGCTCGGTGCCCCGATCGTCCATCCGGATCGGGGGTGTTCTGCCGGCTTCGACGTGGCCTTCAGTCCCGGTGGAAAGGTCCTGGCCATGGCGTGCTTCACGAGCGTCCGATTCTGGGATGTGTCCACGCGCAGGCTGCTCGGCGCCCCGCTCGACACCAAGAGTTCCGATGAGCCCATGGGTTCCGTGCAGGCGATGGCGTTCAGCCCGGACGGAAGGACTCTCGCGACCTCGACCTACGAGGGCACCACACGGCTGTGGGACGTGGCCGGCCGCCGCAAGGTCGGCGGCACCCTCGGTACCCCCGATACGAAGACCGGCGACAAGGCCGTCCGTGCGGTGGCCTTCAGCCCGGACGGGAAACGCCTGGTCACCGCCGGAGCCGACGACCTCGCGCGGCTCTGGGATACCGCCGCACATCGTCAGATCGGGGACGCGTTCACCGGACACATCAACGACATCGAGGACATCTCCGTCAGTCCGGATGGAACGACCCTCGCGACCACGAGCAAGGACGGCACCGCCCGGCTGTGGAACCTCGCCACCCACGAGCAGATCGGCGGCGCTCTGCGGGAACCCGACGGCGACCGCGGTTTCCTTGGCGTGGCGTTCAGCCCGGACGGGAAGAGGCTCGCCACCGCCGGAGCCGGCGGCTACACCCGGCTGTGGGACAGCAGAAGCCGCCGACCGGTGGGCCCCGCGCTCAACGATCAGCGGCTACCGGTCCGGAGAGTGGCGTTCAGCCCTGACGGGAGAATCCTCGCGGCCATCGGCGAGGACGGCGCGGTGTGGCTGTGGGACCCGGTGGCGCACCGGCAGGTCGGTGCCGCGATGTCCGCACTGTCCGGCGTTTTTTTCAGCCCGGACGGAAGGACCCTGGCCGCCCCCGGTCCTGGGGCCGGCGCCCCCGGGACCACGGAGGCCGATCGTGCGGTCCGGCTCTGGGATACGGCCACCCAACGTCAAGTGGGTCGTCGCCTGCAACCCGCGGACGCCCCGGCATCCAGCGGCAGCACCGTGTACGAGATCAAGTTCAGTTCCGATGGCAGGACGCTCACCACGGCGAGCGTCGGCGGTGACATACGACTGTGGGAGACCACGACCCAGCGTCAGATCGGCCCTCCCATCTATTCGGACACCGACAACAACTGGAAAGTGGAGTTCAGCCCGGACGGCAGGCTCCTCGCCGTCCGGCGACAAGGCGATTCGATCGGATTCTGGAGCGTGGCGGGCCGCCGCGAGGTCGGGCCTCGCATCACCTTCCCCGACCATTCCGACTCTGTCCGGGAGATGGCGTTCAGCCCCGACGGCACCACCCTGGCCGTCGCGGGCCATGACCGTGCCGTACGGTTCTTCGACGTGGCCGCCCGCCGCGAGATCGGGCGCCCGTTGCCCGCCGCCGTCGACGGGAGCTTTACCGATGATCTGGCGTTCAGTCCCGATGGCAGGACCCTCGCCACCACGGCGGCCGACGGCACCGTGCGACTGTGGGACGTGGCAGGCCGCCGTCAGAGCGGAGCCGCCCTGACCGGTCATACCGACTTCGTCACCGCGATCGCCTTCAGTCCCGACGGCACGGCCCTGGTCACCGGCTCCGCGGACGACACCGTACGGCTGTGGGATCTGCCGACCCGCCGCCAGATCGGGCTCCCGCTGACCGGCCATACCGGTTCGGTGACGGGGGTCGCCTACAGCCCGGACGGAAGCACCGTCGCCACCGTGGGCAACGACGAGACCGCGCGGCTGTGGAATGTCGCCGTACCCGCCGATCCCGCCGCCGCGACATGCGCCAACGTGGGCCGCTCCTTCACCCGTGCCGAATGGGAGCGCTATGTACCGGGAGAGAAATTCCAGCAAGTATGCCCATAGTCACGCATTGACCGCTGAGAAGAACCCCGCTGACGGACGGACGAACCAAGAATGTTCCTTCGAGGCTTCCTGCGGCGGACGGCCAAGCCCGTCCCGGAACTGGTCACGTTGTTCCGCTCGATCGTCGACGGAGGCAGGGAGGTCCATCCGATCGCAGCCGATTTCCTTGAGCACTTCATGGACGGCGCCGGTGCCTCCAGGAGAATGTCGCTCCGCTGGCTGCGCTCGTTCAAGGCGATCAAGAAGGCCGAGCGCAGGAATCAGCGCCGGTTCGAACGACAGCTCGCGCGAGAGGCGAGGTTGTTGCCCGACGGCGACTCGACCTGGGTGAACGATCGCTGGGACGCACGGATCAACGCGTTCATCGGCACTGAACTGTTCTATGTCAGCAGGATGAGCCTGCTGCGCTCACAGGGCTCGTTCGTGCTGACCCGCACCGGACCGGAGGTACAGCTGTCCGGCACGGTCCGCCACCACTGGTTCGACCCCTATGACTGGGACCGCGGCCGATGGGTCTACATTCCCCGGCACGGATTCGTTCCCATCGCGGTCGGCCGCGAGCTGGTCGAGGCCGACGAGGCGCGCAACTTCCTGATGGAGTCACGCCACGTCCAGACGCTGGAGGGCACCTGCCGGGACGGCCGGTGGCCCCGGCGCGACAGGCCGACGTTCGCGTGGTCGCTGGTGAGTACGGAGCACCGATGACCGCGGACCACTCCTGTCCGCCCGGTCCCGCTGAGGCCGGCACCACGACGGACTTCGTTCGGGCGCTGGTCCGGCTGAGGCGGTGGGCGGGCGAGCCGTCGCTCAGCAGGCTCCGGTCTCTCGGCGGCCAGACGGTGACCTCTGACGGGACCACGATCGACGCGTTGCCGAAGAGCACGACCTCGCACGTTCTGCGGCAGACCGACAAGCTGCCCCGATGGGACTTCGTGAAGGCCTTCGTCACCGCCTGCCTTCGTTACTGCGACCATCCGGTCGAGCTGATTCCCGGTGAGCTCGAACGCTGGCGGGCGGCCAGGACCACCTTGGCCGGGCCGGCACCCCTTCCATCCCCCCCGCCGGAAACGCAGGAGCGAACGTTTCTGAAGACCACACCGGACGGCCTGGTGGAGCCTCCGGTGGGGGACGCCGCGAAGACGCCTGCGGCGGTCGCGGCGGGGGACGCGACGTCCCTGGCGGATGCCACCGGTCGTCCCGGGCCGCACCACGCCCTCGAACTGTTGGCGCGGCGGGTGGTCCGGGAAGAGGACAGAGCGCGCAGAGGGCTGCTCGGTGGTTACAGCATCGCACCGGTCTCCTTCGGACCGCACGCCGAACCGATCCGCCACGACGCCACTGGCGAAGTGAAGGACGACCTGCACTCGATCGGCCGCTTCTTCGGCGGCCTGCGCCCGGGACGTCTGCTGGTCGTGGGCGAATCAGGGGCGGGCAAGACGATGCTCGCCATCGAACTGGTACTCCAGCTCGTGGAGTCCTTCCTGGCCGCCGACGGCCGCCCCGACGGCCGCCCGATGGTGCCGGTACGCCTGAACGCGGCCCGGTGGACCCTGGGGAGGCCGTTCGAGCCATGGCTGGCCGAGCAGTTGGTGCAGGACTTCGGGCTTTCGACCAAGGACGCGGTGTGGCTGGTGCGAGACCGCCGGGTGCTGCCGGTGGTGGACGGGCTGGACGAGTTGGACCCCGAACCCTCCACCGGACCGCCCCGCCGGGCGATCGGACTGCTGACCGAGCTCAATCGGTACAGCGACCTCTCCGGACGGCGGCCGGGGGCGGTCGTCGTGACCTGTCGAGCCGACCGCCACGCCGAGTTGTCCGAGGTCCAGGTCGGGCTCGACAACGCCGCCCGGATCCACCTCCACGGCCTGACCATCGAACAGATCAGCACGTACCTGCACGCCCGCTGGCCGGATGGCCATCCGTGCGGCATGCACCGCGACGGCATCCACGCGGCGCTGTCCGGCGCGTCGGGAAAGGCGGTGCACGCCGCTCTAGCCACCCCGTGGCGGTTGTCTCTGACCGCGACCGCCGTGGAGTCCGGTACCGACCCGGCCGAGTTGCTCCGCGCCGACCCGGCCACCGACCCGCGTGCGGCGGCGGCGCTGATCGCCCGGAGACTGCTCGACGCGTACGTCCCGGCGGCGACCGAACTCACGCCCCGCACCGCCCATGGCGTTCCGTACCGTCCCGAACAGGTGCGGTCATGGCTCGTGCACTTGGCCGCCCACCTGCGCCGGCAGGCCGCCCGCACCGCCGAGACGGATCGGCCACCGGCCGGCCTGACTGCGATCGACATCGTCCCGCACCTGCTGTGGCCGATCGGTGGCCGGCGCCGGGTCCGGGCGCTGCACTGCCTGTGCTGCGTGATCGTCGCGGTCATCGCCATGCTCGCGTTCTGGGCCGGGTCGGCAGTCGATCGTCCTGGCGACCTGCGAGACGGGCTCGCCCTGGAAGAGGGGCTGACCATGGCGCTCATGGCGGGCTGGGTGGGAATCGCCACAGGCCTGTCGCTGTCGGCGTGGCCGACCGCCGCCGGCGGGCGGGCCCATGTTCCCCACAGGCGGCGTGTGATCAGCGGTCTGCTCGGCGCCCTGGTCGGCGGCCCGGTCGGTGTGCTGGGCGGTCTGGCCGGGTTCGTGCTGACCGAAGGCAGAGTCTTCGGTCCCGTCTTCGCCATCGCCGCGGGGACGGCCGGAGGCTCGGTGTTCGGAGCGGTCATCGGACTGACCGCGACCGGGTGGCGGGAAGCCGAGCGCATGACCGTGTCTGAGGCGGTCCGTGCCGAACCCGTCACCCTGCTGGGCTTCGCGCTGTGCGGCGCGCTCACCGGACTGCCACCGCTGCGGCTCGCCGACGTAGGTCCGGTGCCACTGGCCGTAGGAGTCACGGGGGCCTTCGCCCTGGCCTTCGCGCTCGGGGTCGTCTTCAAGATTGCTACGGGGGGCTGGAGCAAGGACGCGGAACTGGCCCACCCGCGAGAGGCCCTCCATCGCAACCTGATGATCGGAGTGGCATTCGGTCTCACCGGTGGCGTCGCCGCCTTTCTCGTGTTCGTCATGAACCAGGGCATCATCGAGTCGCTGGCGTGCGCGCTCATCGGCGGCGTGACATTCGGCCTCGCCTTCGGCGCGATCGCCTGGTCCCGCACCATGATCGGCCTGATCGTCGCAGCCGCACGCGGTCTGTTTCCGCTGCGACTGTGGACCTTCCTCGACTGGGCCTGCGAGGCACGACTGCTGCGGATCAGCGGCGCCACCTACCAATTCCGGCATCGCGAACTCCAGGAATTCCTCACACCCCCATCAAGCGCCGAAACGCCGGCGAAAGAAGATCACGACTTGCCACTGGAGTACTAGAGCGCCATTGACACCGCGTGGCCTTCCCCTGTGCGGGTACACGGCCTCTCATGCGCACCGCGATCCTGGACGTCGGTTCCAACTCGGCCCATTTAATGATCGTCGACCTCGCGGCGGGCCGGCCGATCCGTACGCTCGGCTCGGTCAAGCGTCCCACCCGGCTGGCCGAGTCGCTCACCTCCGACGGGCACATCGAGCGCAGGGCGATCGACCGCGTGGTGTCGGCGGTGCGGGCGGCGGCAGGCGTCGCCGGCGCGCAGGGCGCGACAGAGCTGATCGCCTTCGCCACCTCGGCGGTACGCGACGCCGCCAACCGGCACGACGTCGTCGCCGCCGTCGCCGACCGGACCGGCGTCGCCCTGGGATTCCTTCCCGGCCGTGACGAGGCCCGCCTCACCTTCCTGGCCGCCCGTGCCTGGTACGGCTGGTCCACCGGGCCTCTCCTGCTGGCCGACATCGGCGGCGGCTCCCTGGAGATCGCCGCCGGCACCGGCAGCGAACCCGATCTGGCGTTGTCCATGCCACTGGGCGCCGGGCGGCTCACCCGCGACCACCTCCCCGGCGACCCACCGCACCGTCGGCACATCGAGCGGCTGCGCCATCACGTCGCCGACCAGCTCGGCCCCGGCCTGCCCGAACGGCTGGCCGGCCACTGCGCTGACCAGTGCCACCCACACGCGGGCGAGCCGCCCGGATCCCGCGCGGTGGCCACCTCCAAGACGTTCACCCAGCTCGCCCGGCTCACCCGGGGCAGGACCCGCGACGGTCGCCGCGTGCTGGATATCAAGCCCCTCCGCAGGCAGATCACCCGCCTGGCGAAACTGGAGACCACCGAGCGGGCACGGCTGCCTGGCATCTCCACGACACGCGCCCACCAGATACTCGCCGGCGCCATCGTCGCCGAGCGGCTCATGACCGCGCTGCACCTCGACCGCCTGGAGATCTGCCCCTGGGCACTGCGCGAAGGGATCGCATTGCGCCGCCTCCAGCAGTTGACCGCCATCAGCCGGCAGCATCCCGACGACATCGACCACCTGCTACAGCCGATCGGGTCCGGTCCGGCGCGGTGACGCAGGCCGATCGCCGCGTGCCCGGCCGTCGACGCATGCCGGGTGGCGCCCGGACGACGTCCTTCGGTGTGCGGTCGGCTCGGCTTGCACCGCCTTTCACACCGAGCCGGGCGTCCGGCCAGGTCCCGCCGCCGTGCCCGGTCCGGCCGTCCACCGCCGTTGCCGGTGCCACCGGGCCCCCGCACAATGCGGTGGATCGCCGGCGCCGGACCCGATCATTGCGATGGCGGACCGGCTCGGCCGCACCTGTCGTTGCGGCACTCGCGAAGGGACGGCGGCATGCCGAACGGAAGCCTCGCCAGGGTACTCATGTCCGCGGTGCTGCCCGTCGCACTGACGGCGGGCACCACGTCCGCCGGTGCGGCGCCGGTTCCTGTCGCCGTTCAGGTGACCGGCCCGGACCTCGCCGTCGATGTGCGGGCCGGCCGGCACGCGATCAGCCCCTACATCTACGGCATGAACTTCGCCGACGAGGAGCTGGCCGCCGAGCTGCGCCTGCCGGTCCGCCGCTGGGGCGGCAATGCCACCACGCGCTACCACTTCCGCCACGACACGACCAACCGGGGCTCCGACTGGTACTTCGAGAACGTCCCGGGCAGCGCTGACCCGGCGCAGCTACCGGGCGGCTCCGAGACCGACCGGTTCGTCGACCAGGACCGCCGTACCGGCACGAAGACGGTGCTGACCGTGCCGCTCATCGGGTGGGCGCCGAAGGCCCGTGACTGGTCGTGCGGCTTCTCGATCACCGCGTACGGGCCACAGCAGGGCAGCGACGCGCAGTGGCGCCCGGACTGCGGCAACGGGGTCAGGCCGGACGGCACGAACGTGACGGGCAACGACCCGCACGACACCAGCGTCGAGATCGGGCCCGGCTACGTCAGGGACTGGCTGGACCACCTCGTCGGCGAGTACGGGACCGCGAGGAAGGGCGGGGTCCGCTTCTACAACCTCGACAACGAGCCCGACCTCTGGTTCGCCACGCACCGCGACGTCCATCCGCTGGGCGCGAGCTACGAGGAGGTGCGCGACCGTACGCAGGAGATCGCGGCGGCGGTCAAGGCGGCCGACCCGGGGGCCGAGACCCTCGGCCCGGTCGGCTGGGGGTACAACTCGCTGATCTTCTCCGGGCTCGACCAGAAGACCTGCGGCGAGGTGGGCGGAGGTTGCTGGGCGAACCCGCCCGACCGCGCCGCGCACGGCGGCGTGTTCTTCGCGGACTGGTACCTGGCGCAGATGCGCGCGTACCAGCGGCGCACCGGCAAGCGCCTCCTCGACTACTTCGACAACCACCTCTACCCGCAGCAGCCGGGAGTGGCCTTCGGCTCGGCCGGAAGCGAGGAGACCCAGGCCCTGCGGCTCCGCTCCACCCGCCAGCTGTGGGACCCGACGTACGTGGACGAGAGCTGGATCAACACCTCGGTCGAGTTCATCCCGCGTCTGCGCCGACTGGTCGACCAGAACTACCCGGGGACCAAGCTCGCGATCACCGAGTACAACTGGGGTGCGCACGACCACATCAACGGGGCGCTCGCTCAGGCCGACGTGCTCGGCATCTTCGGGCGGGAGGGGCTCGACCTGGCCACGCTGTGGGCGCCGCCGAGCACGAAGCAGCCCGCCGCCTACGCGTTCCGCATGTTCCTCGACTACGACGGCCAGGGCTCGGGCTTCGGCGAGACCGCCGTGCGTGCGACCAGCACCGACCAGGGGGATCTCGCAGCCTACGCGGCCGTGCGCGACAGCGACGGGGCACTCACCCTGCTGGTCGTCAACAAGACGGCGTCCGACCTCACCAGCGCGGTCTCCGCCGCCGGTCGTCCCGGCCGCAGGAACGCCCGCGTGTACCGCTACTCCCAGGCCGACCTCACCCGTATCGTCCGCGCAGCCGACCAGGTGGTGACGGCGAACGGGTTCACCGCGACGTTCCCCGCCAACTCGATCACGGTGTTCGAGATTCCGCGATAGATCCGCCACGCCCGGGCCCGGCCGGCCCTCCCATCACCCCCGCCGGGCCGGTGAGCTGAAAGACCACCGCAGGAACTCCACCGCGTCTTCGACGAGTGGGCCGAGGTCGGCGCCGACGAAGCAATGATCTGCGTTGGGCACCAGGCGAAGAGCCACGTCGGCCCCCACGGCGTTGAGAGCGTCGTAGAGCTCTTCGCTCTGCGCGGCCGGGACGAGGACGTCCTCGACGCCATGGACCAGCAGCATCGGCGGAGCGGCCGGGGTGACGAAATTGACCGGGCTCGCGCGTCGCGCCTCGTCCGGGCGGGCGGGGACCGGCCCGCCCAGCAGCAGGCTTTCGGGCGACTGCGGGTGGTCATGGTCGATGGTCGCGGCGGGGTGGGACTGGGCCTGCATGGTCAGCAGGTTGCTCGGCCCGTACCAGACGACGCCCGCCTGGACGGCGTCCGAGCCGTCAGGTTCGTCATCTCGGCTCCCAGGTGAGCGAGTGCCCGGGGTCAGGCAGGCGAGCGAGGCGAGATGCCCGCCGGCGGACTCGCCCCAGACCGCGAATCTCATGGGATCCAACCCCAGTTCGCCGGCGTTGTGCCGCAACCAACGGATCGCGGCTTTGACATCCACCAGCTGGGCGGGGAACGGGGCCTCGCCGCTGAACCGGTACGTGATGAGGGCGACGGCGAATCCCGCATCCAGCAGACGGTCGTCGATCCGGCCCGGCGCGATGGCGGGTGAGAAGTGCTTGTTCGATCCCTCCAGCCAGGCCCCGCCGTGGATCCAGATCACGGTCGGCACCTGTGCCGCGGCATCGGCCGGGCGCAGGAGGTCGAGCGTCAGTGGGCGAAAGCCCGGCAGGCGGGAAACGGTCGCGTCCGCGTACAGCAGGTGATCACCCACCCGGCTCGGGCGAGGCGGCACGGCGGTTCCTGCCCCAGGCACGGGGAATACCGGTGCCGGCTCGGGAGTGGTCATCGAACTCCTTCAGCGAGGACGGAGGGCCACAGTATCCGGACCCGACCGCACCGGATGGCACCACCGTCACGGCGCCGAGGTCGGCGAGAGCGACACCATGACGGGTTCGGTCGGCCGGGCGGTCGGGTTGAACCGGTTCTTGGTCACCGCGATGGACACGCCGGTGGCCCTGTCGGCAAGGCGGCGCTGCCGCCCATGCCGACCATTCCGAACCGGGTGGGTCGTCCTGCGGGGCCTCCGGCGGCAGCGAGGCGGCTGTTCAAGGCCGCCCCACCCGCGATCGCGGGAGTAGTACTACCCGGTTGGCCGGTGTGGGCTCTCGGCTCTTCGATGAGTATGCAGGTGTTACTCCCAGTTCCTGCGGAGCCAGCGGGGAGGGAGCTCGATAGTAAGAAGGATGTTCCGCCATGAATCCCCTGATCGGCCTGTACGACTGCGAGGTTCCCCACCTGCCCTGCGAGGACGCGCTCGCACGGACGATCCAGACCGCCACCGACACGGTGCGGGAGCTGGAACGGGAGCTCCAGCAGAAGCGGCAGTTCGCCTCCGACGCCTCGCATGAGCTCCGTACCCCCCTCACCGGGCTGCGAACGGAGCTGGAGGAGGCCCGGCTGCATCCCGGTCTGACCGACCTCGACGAACTGGTCCGCCGAGCACTGGGCAATGTCGACCGGATGGAGGCGATCATCACCGATCTGCTGTTCCTGGCCAGGCTCGAAGCGGGGCCGCCCGATCAGCTGCAGCGGGTGGACCTGGCCGCACTGGTCCGGGACGAGGTGGCCCGGCGGACGGACCGTATCGCGGTCCGGCTCCGGCTCGAGCCGGGAGTGACCATCAACGCCGTCGCGGCGCAGATCAGCCGGGTGCTCACCAATCTGCTGAACAACGCCCAGCGGCATGCCGACCGGACGGTGCAGATCCAGGTGAGCCGCGACGGCGACTGCGCCCAGCTGGCCGTCGTGGACGACGGAGACGGGGTCGCCGAGGCCGACCGGGAACGGATCTTCCAGCGCTTCACGCGTCTGGAGGCGGCGCGCAGCCGCGACCACCAGGGCACGGGCCTCGGCCTGGCGATCGCCTACGACATCGTCCGGGCGCACTTCGGCACGCTGCGCGTCGGCGAGTCGGCCCATGGCGGTGCACGTTTCGTCCTGCGGCTGCCCTTGGCGGAACCCTCCAGCTCGGCCGTCGCGTGATCTTCACCCGCCTCCGCACGGGTCCTGTTCGGTGACCGCGAAGCGTTGTAGCGCCTGGGTGAGCCGGACGAGGTCGATCTCGCCGAGGTGGTCCATCACGTGACGCCGGACACTCGCCAGGTGGGTGGGGTAGGCCTGCTCGAGGCGAGCGAGGCCCGCGTCGGTCAGGACCGCGTTGGAGCCGCGCGCGTCCTCGGCGCAGCGGACGCGTTCGACCAGCCCGTCGGCCTCGAGCCGGGTGACGATGCGGGTCATGCCGCTCAGTGACACGTCGCACACGGCGGCGAGTTCACTCATGCGCAGGCGGCGGTGGGGCGCCTCGGAGAGATGCATCATCGTCGCGTACTCGTTGAGCGTCATTTGCTGCTCGCCGACCAGGTCGGCGTCCATCACGCGGGGAAGCACGAGCATGACGCGCCCGAGGGCTCTGATGAACGCCTCCTCGTCGGCGTTCAGCGGTTGCCGGGGGGATGCCGTCGCAGACATGGGCCAAGCGTACTTGTTTGACAAAGCAACCAGTCAAGGTATTTGCTTCACGAAGCAAGTATCTGTGCGTGATCGCGCGATCCGGACAGCGGCGCGTGATCACGGGAACAAGGAGACGCATCAGTGACCACCAAGATCGGGATCATCCTCGGCAGCACCCGCCCCGGGCGCAACGGCGAGGCCGTGGCCCGTTGGATTCACCAGCTCGCCGTACAGCGCGGTGACGCGGAGTTCGAGCTCGTCGACCTCCTCGACTACAAACTTCCGCACCTGGACGAGGCGCTTCCGCCGAGCTTGGGCCAGTACGCCCAGCCGCACACCCAGGCGTGGGCGGCCAAGATCGCCTCCTTCGACGGCTTCGTGTTCGTCACGCCGGAGTACAACCACTCCACCTCGGGCGCGCTGAAGAACGCCATCGACTTCCTCTACGGCGAGTGGAACAACAAGGCCTGCGGATTCGTCAGCTACGGCTCCGCCGGTGGCACCCGCGCCGTGGAGCACCTGCGCCTGATCGCCGCCGAGCTGCAGATGGCCGATGTCCGCGGGCAGGTGGCCCTGTCGCTGTTCACCGACTTCGAGAACTTCAGCGTCTTCAAGCCCGGCGACCACCAGCTCCAGAGCGTCAACGGCATGCTCGACCAGGTCGTGGCGTGGAGCGAGGCGCTGTCGCCGCTGCGCGCGGCCTGACGCGAGCGGCCCCGCCCTCGCGCCGGCCGGGAGAGCGAACCTACCCGGATGGGCGATACGGACCTCCCGGCGCCAGGGAAGTATCGAGATGTCGCCGCTCGAGTCCGCGGTGGCGGTGACCGACCGAACTGGGCCAAGTCTTGGGGGGCGGCTCAGTGCGTCCGCTAGGCCGGGCGGTCGCCGCGGAGACACCGCTCCGAACTCGTGGTGACGGCGTACCGACCGGGCCTCAGCCCAGCAGGGGGAAGGGCTGGGGCCCCGGTCGGTCGGGAGAACGCGGGTGCGGCCTCGGGCCGAAGGCGATCTCCACGAGCGGACCGGTGCCCTTCGGCGCCGACGTACCTAGCCGTATCGCACCCCGCCTACCAGCCCTTTTACGGAATATGGCCAGGTAAGTTAAGGGTCTGGTGTCTTATGACCGCACGGTGGGAGCATTGCCGTCTACCTCAGATACCGCGGGTGAAGCCGCCCTCGGACGGTCGTCGCTGCGAGGTCGCCGTGGCCGCGGCCGGGAATGGGCGATCGTCGCCGATCTGCTGCGGGCCGCCGACGACAGCCGGGGCGGAGTGCTGCTGGTCGAGGGTCAGTCGGGCATGGGGAAGAGCCGGCTGCTGAGCGATGCGGTCGAGGCCGCGGCCGGCCGGGGATTCATGCTCGCTCAGGGCACGGCCGATGAGCCGAGCCGGCTGGCCCCGCTGATGCCGCTCAGGTCCGCGCTCGGAGAGGCCGGCCAGCGGGCGACGCGGGAGAAGTTGCGTTCGGAGGCCGTCGACCTGCGATTGTGGCTGGTGGAGGAGTTGCAGGGCCGGATCGAGGAGCGGGCCGCGCGCGGCCCTTTCCTGATCACGCTGGACGATCTGCATTGGGCCGATCCGACGACCCTGCTGGCGCTGCGGTTGCTGATACCCGAGCTGGCGTCCTATCCGCTGGTGTGGATCCTGTCCCGTACGACCGGCAGCGGTGGCGACGACGTGGGCCGGTTGTACGACGTACTGGAGCGCGACGGCGCCAGGCGGATCGTGTTGGAGGCGCTGGCCGACGAGGCGGTGGCCGAGATCGTGGCGGACGTCCTCGATGCGACGCCGGAGCCCGAACTGCTCGCCCTGGCGGCCGGAGCGGCCGGCAATCCGTTCGTGCTCGTCGAGTTGCTCGGAGGGCTCCAGGACGAAGGGGCGGTCGAGATCGCCGACGGTCACGCGCGGCTGATCTCGCGGCGCCTGCCACAGCGGGTGCACGAGGTCGTACGGACCGGACTGGACAGACTGTCCTCGCGCGCTCGTCATCTCCTGCAGGTGGCGGCCGTCCTCGGGCGCTCCTTCCGCGTGAACGACCTGGCGGAGATGCTCGGCGAACCCCCCAGCCGCCTGCTGCCGGCGCTGGAGGAGGCGGAGACGCTCGGTGTCCTGGTGCCCAGCGGCGAGTCGCTGATGTTCCGGCACGATCTGCTGTGGCGGGGCTTGACCGAGACCATCACCGCGCCGGTACGCCAGGCCCTGCACCGGCAGGCCGGGGAGATACTGATGAAGCGCGGCGGCTCGGTCATTCCCGCGGCCGCGCACCTGATGAACTACGCCCAGCAGGGGGACGTACAGGCGCTCGCCGGCCTCGACCGGGCGGTGAACGAGGTGCTGTCGTCCTCGCCGCAGACCGCCGCCGAACTCGCCGTCCGGGCGGTCGAACTCACCGCACCCTCAGATCCGGGCCGATTCGACCGTACGGTGACCGCCGTCTATGCCCTGACGACCGCCGGGCGGCTCTCCGAGGCGGTCGAGCTCGCTCGTAACGCGCTCGACCACGCCGCGCTGCCCGGTCAGGCCGCCCACCTGGGATACGAGCTCGCGTACGTCCTCATGCTGGCCGGTCGGC
>NZ_JABVEB010000087.1 GCF_014323665.1 Actinomadura sp. HBU206391
GGGCGCGGCCACGCCGGCGTCCGGCAGCAGTCGTACGCCGCGGCGCTGCGTTCCCGCGCCGTCCAGCGACCGGATCGCGACCGTGTAGGAGAGGATGCCGTACTTGTCGCGCTTGAGGTCGAGCACGTAGAAGTGCAGCCGGTTGGCCTCGTCCTTGTACTCGTACTCGCTGCCCGAGTCGGCTCCGGCGTGGAACAGCGCGTCGGAGAGCTGCCGGTAGTCGCCGATCGTCATCTTCTGCGGAGTGCCGTTCGGCTTGACGAAGTCGACCTTGTCGATGTCCTGGGGGTGGGCGTCGATCGTCCAGATGAACGGAGCCGAGTCGCGGTTCTTCGTCTTGGCCAGCAGCACGCCGCTGTCCGGGGTGAAGGAGTCGAACCCCATCCGGTCGACGACCTCGACGGTGTAGTTGTCGTAGCCGCCGCCGTCGCACATCGGGTCGGCCGAGGTATCGCATTGCGGGCTACGGTCCTCGCCCAGGGTCAGGTTGACCCCGGCCAGCTCGCCCTTGCCCGGTTGCACGACGCGGGCCTTCACCTTGGCGACCACGACACCGGAGCCGCTCAGCCCGTCACGGGACAGGCTGAGGACGTTCGCCGGGTCGACGATGCCCAGCTTCATCTTGTTGCGGAGCATGTGCTGGGCGCCCATCGAACTGCCTGCGGTGCCCGGGACGATCCACCGGCTGTGCGGGCCGCCGGGGCCGTTGAACGTGCCGCGGCTCAGCATCTCCCATGGCCCGGAGTAGTCGCGCCGGGCCGGCACCGAATAGGGGTTGTTGTAGTTGTCGCCGATCCCGAGGATGTGGCTGAACTCGTGGGCGTAGACGCTCATCCCGCTGCTCTCGGCCTGGATCGAGCTCCCGGAGCCGGCGTTCGGCCAGATGGTGGCCGAGGACTGCCACGAGGTCCAGTCCACGTAGCGGGTGCGGTTCCAGTTGGTGAGCGCGGGGTCCGGCGGGCCCCACTCGTCGGTGACGTCCTGCGCCTCGTCGAACTTCATCTGCCCGAACTCCTGCCAGGTGGACGACTCGTCCTGCCCGGCGCTGAGGAAGAACACGAAGTCGAACTGCGCCGCGACGTCCTCCCCGACGTCGGCGAGCCACGCGGCCTGCGCGTCGGCGCGGAAGTTACGGGAACAGGTGTCGCCCGCCGGGCAGCCCTGGCCGCCCTGCATCTGCGTTTCGATGCCGTACTCGTGGCTCTTGGCCGGCATGCGATAGGCGCCGAACGAGGTCAGGTCGACGCCGTAGCGGCCGCCGGAGTCCTCCATCCAGTACTCGTGCAGAGTGTGCCCGCGGTTGAGCTCGTTCGGGGTGTTGAGGAAGTCCTGGTAGAACTTCGGCACCTCATCGCGGGGGATGTCGCCGATGGTCGAGGGGTTGCCGTAGATCGTGGAGTTCTCGGGCTGCGTCACGATGAAGGGCTCGTTGGCGTAGTCGACGAGGACCAGGGCGCCCTTGAAGTCCTTGACCGACCCTCTGCGGGCCGGGTCGTTCCACGTCGTCTTCGGCACGGCCTTGTAGTCGTCCCAGGTCATCGTGTCCGGCAGCTCGTAGTTCTGCGGGTCGATCGGCTTGGGCGCGGTCGCCGCGAAGGTGCGCAGCGCCTCGCCTTGCTGCCAGGGCTGGGTACGCGGCCAGTGCCGCATCTGCCAGGGGTTCGGGGTCGGAGCCGGTGGCTTCACGGGCGCCGCGGCCTCGGCGCCCGTCGTCGTGACCGACAGCACCAGCACGGCGGCCGCGGGCATCGCCCACCATGCCCTCCGCAGGCTGAACATGCTCCCGGCGCGCCTCAGGCGCGCGCCGGCGAGCTTGACGGGATTGCCCATGGTGGTCCTCTTCCGTGGGTCAGGGGGGCACGCCACCACGTCCTGTGGCGGCAGGAGTGATGCGCCCGGTCGTGCCGCCGCGCTGTCGGCACTTGCCAGGGCTGGGTGAGAGGGCTCGGCAAGCGGTTCTCGGGGTAGATGATCTCTCGCCGCTCGTCCCACCGCTAGGGAGATATCTACCGAAAGCGCGGCCACCAGGATGGTGCCTGGTGACCGCGCTCCCCGGTGGTCGTGGGTCAGGAACGATCGCTCAGCAGCGAGGCCATCCTCTCCGCCGGCACCGGCTGGGACGGGCCCTGGTACATCGAGTTGATGACGATCGGCCAGGTCGCCCTCGGCCAGCTGCGGAACGTGATCTCGCTCGCCGCGATGGTGGCGTGGCCCTTGCCGACATCGAAGGTCGCGACATTGGCCAGGCCGCCCAGCGCCTCGCTGCCGTGGGCGTACCCGCTGGCGAGTAGGTCGCCGTCAGGGTAGGTGGAGGCGATGTCGGCCTCGCCCTTCACCCGGTAGGCGGCGTCGTTGTTGAACCACACCGGCCAGTTGCTCCGCATGCCCCAGGCGGCGGGGACCTCCGGCTTGTACGACGCCCGCAGCAGCGCGCCCGGGGCGTTGAACTTGTCCCGGTCGGAGGGGGCGGCGTTCTCGATCGGCAGGTCGAGCAGCTGGCGAGCGGTCTCGGACGAGTTGCCGATCGCGACCAGGTTGCCCCCGCCGGAGACGAAGCCGGCCAGCTCGGACCAGCCCTTCTCTCCCACTCCACGGGCCCAGGCGAACTCCGCCGGGTTCTTGGCCGGGTCGAGGCCGTTGACGATGGTGTTCTTGGAGACGCCGTCGGACAGGACGATCGTGTCGTACTTGCCGTCGAGGTCCGTGTAGTCGTCGGCACCGACGACCTTGTAGTTGATTCCGTACTGGTCGAACATCCACGTCATCCAGCCACCGGGCATGTTGTTCGCGCCGCGGACCAGTCCGACACGGGTGCCGGGCTTGAGCTGGAATCCGTCCACCTTGGGCAGGTTGTCGGTGCCGTACACGGGCTGCCCGGTCGAGGTCGAGACCTCCTGGAGAACCTGGCGTGCCTGCGCCGACGGCGGGACCACCACGGTGCCCGGGGCGAACGTCCGGCCCGCGGACTCGAACTCCTCGGCCGTGCGCAGGACGGGCACGTTCGCCTTCTGCAGCCGGGAGAGCACGAGCCCGAGCCCGTACGACTCAGGAGCGACCAGGTAGGCGCCGCGCGGCGACGCGGGCATCGTGACCGGCTGCGGGTTGATGCGCTGCACCCGCTGCAGCTGCGCCGTGAACGAGCTCTTCACCGGATCGACGTCCACGCCGAGCAGCAGACCGAGGTTGTCGGTCGTCTCGCTGTAGGGCATGATCAGCGGGCATTCGGCGCACTTGCGCGCCGCGTTGGGGTACTCGTCGTCCTTGAGCAGCTGGTCGACCCACCGGCCGAGCGGCTGCTGGGTCTTGAGTACGTAGGACCCTGCCGGGTAGCTCTTGCCGCCCGCGGTGAAGGCCGCCTTGGCCTGGTCGATCTCGACCTTCCCGAACTCGAAGATTCGCATCAACTCGAGCACCGCGTAGGGGTCGCGCTGACCGGCCGGGATGACGTAGGAGTACGGCATGTTCGGCATGGTCTTCGCCGAGTTCACGCCGTTGAGATTGACCTGGTACAGGTTGTTGTACAGCCAGAAGTCGGGCTTGTTGGCGACGTTCTCGATTCCCGCGTAGGCGGCGGTCTCGGCGTACGCCACGATCTGCTCGAGCGTCCAGGTCGGCTGGTCGTACGGCTGGAGCATGCGCATCGTCTTGTTCTGCGACCCGAGTGGCTTGCCGTCGGCGCTGGTGAACGGGAGGGCGAGGTCCTTCGCGGCGGCGATCTCGGTGAGGAACGGCGACGTGCCGAGGAAGGACAGGTACCCCATGACGTCGGCGTTGTAGAAGATGCCGTAGGCGTCGTCGGACCCGACGCCCTTCTTGCCCTCGGCGGTGAGCGCGTGGGCGGCTTGCTGGCCCTGGGTGTTGGCGGCCTGCATGGTGATCGGGTCGATGCCGTCGCCGAGTGGCTCGTCGTACGGCGGGGTCCAGATCCGCGGGTTACTGGTGCCCGCCTGGTGCATGAGGTGCGCGACGACCGGCCGGTACGTCTGCTCCAGCCGGACCCGGGTACGGGTCTCGCGCTGGGTGAACATGAACCAGTCGCGGTTGTTGTCGTGCCCGGCGTACTTGTGGTAAAGGTCCGGATAGACCCGGTTGTACGCCGTACCGGCCGTCTTGTTGAAGTGGTCGACCACCAGCTTCTGCCCGTCGGGGTTGCTCGACGGGATGACCATCAGCACCGCGTTGTCGAGCACCTTCTCGGTGTAGTCGGAGCTCTCGGTGGCGAAGCGGTGCACGATGTCCACGATCGCCTGGGTGTTGCCGACCTCGGTGGCGTGCAGAGTGGCTTCCATCATGTAGATGGGCTTGCTGCGGCTCGCGAGCCAGCGCGCCTCTTTCTCGTCGATCCCGCGGGGATCGGCGAGCCGCTGGTTGTCCCGCACGATCTGGTTCAGGTTGCGCAGGTTCTTGGGCGAGCTCACGAACAGGACGGGGTAGTCGTTCCCCATCGTGGTCTTGTCGGCGACCTGGTAGGTGACGCGGTCGGACTTGTCGGCGATCAGGCTGAGATAGCTCTTGATCTTGTCGAATCCGGCGAGCTTGCCGGTCGTGCCCATGGCGAAACCGAAGTAGTCCTTGGGCGTTGGAACGCTCTTACTGTGTGTGACGCGCGGGGCCGTGGGGGCCGTGCCGAACGCGTCGGCGTGCAGGGGCACGCCGACGAGTACGACAGTGCTCAACACGGCCGCCAGCGCACGGGCGGTCCGTCGAGACAGCAAACCAGTCTCCTGTCGATGCAAGTGATCAGAGAGATCAGGGGGAGCCAGCAGGGCAGGACACTGATCGATCAGTGGAGCCAGAGTGAATCGTGTTTCGTAATTAGTCAATGCTTGATCACTACTTTTCGGCCGCCGGAACCCATCAGGCGGCGATGAGCTCTTCCGGGTGCGCCGGTGGCCGCCACGGACTTCGCGCCGCCGGCCGACGCGCCGGCAGACGATCACACCGTGGTCGCCCACGATCCGCGGGGCGACCCTCGACGACCCCGCGCAGGACTCCACACCCGAGTCACGGGTTAGTACTCGAGGATTCGTCCGGATGGAGTCTGCCGGTGGCGCCGTGCGGTTTTCAGGCAGGAATACCTGGCCGGAATTCCGGTTAGATCATGCTTCAATAATGGTTGCCATCGGCCACGCTCCGGATGTCATCTGAAATGCTGATGGATGAATCTGAAATCGCGGAGCGGAGGCCGCGGTAAGGCCGCGATGCCGCGCCCGATATGTCGAGGTCGAACACGATCATGACCTCGGTCCATGGAGACTCGGTAAGGATCAGGTCAGGAGTCGCGGGCGGCCGCGGTTCACCCGCGCTGAGCCGCGACCCCGGGCCTACCATCGACGCACTCCGGGCCTTTTTCATGGCCCCGGCATTCCTTGCCGCCGCTCCGACGCGGAACCGGCACGGGGGAGCACCGCATCGCGCGGGAGCCGGAACGAAACCGCGCGGGAGCCGGAACGAAGGAGCGCGGCGATGGCGATCAGACCGGCCGAGACGGGGCGGGAGATCGCGCTGCCCGGAGTGACCCTGGGAGCGGGGTTCGGCGGGTTCGCCGACGGCATCCTCCTGCACCAGGTACTCCAATGGCATCACATGCTGTCCAGTACCGACCACGACAACATCGGGGTGAGGTACTACCCGGCCGACACGGTGCCCGGGTTGCGGATGAACACCGTCTGGGACGGCCTGTTCCACGTGGTCACCTGGGTCCTGGTACTGGTCGGTCTGAGCCTGCTGTACGCACGTGTCACGCACTCCCGTGGGAGGGTGTGGGCCTCCCGAACGCTGTGGGGCTGGATCCTTGTCGGGTGGGGGCTGTTCAACGTGGTCGAAGGCATCATCGACCACCACGTTCTCGGCATCCATCATGTGCGCACCGGCCCGTACCAGACCTGGTGGGACCTTGGATTCCTGTCGCTGGGCGTGCTGCTCGTGATCGCCGGATGGTCGCTGCAACGTAGCGGTTCCCCGATCGACCTCTGCCGGGACGACGGACGCTCGACCCCTTCGCCGGCGGCATGAGCGCTCACGCGCACGAGGCGTACCACCATGGCGGCGGGCTCGCGCAACTGCTGCCGTTGGCCGCCGTGGCGCTGCTGCTCTGCGGGTACCTGGTGCCGGCGGCACGCAGGCGCCGCGAGGCCAGGGGATGGAGCACGTGGCGGACGGCGAGTCACGTCACCGGGGTCGCTCTGCTCGCCGTCGCGCTGGCCGGGCCCGTGGCCTCGTTCGCCCACACCGACTTTCGCGGGCACATGCTGCAGCATCTGCTCATCGGGATGTTCGCCCCGCTCGCTCTGGCGCTCGGCGCTCCCATGACGTTGCTGCTGCGATCGCTGCGGCCGGGGCAAGGGCGACGCCTCGGCAAGGTGCTGCGCGGCCGTGCCTGCCACGTCTTCGCCGACTCCTGGGTCGCGCTCACGCTGAACGTGGGCGGGCTGGCGGTGCTGTACTTCACGCCGCTGTATCGGATCACCTCCACCAACGCCGTGGCACATCAGCTCGTCCACGTGCATTTCCTGCTGTCGGGATATCTGTTCGCCTGGGTGATCGCCGGGCCTGACCCGGCGCCGCGGCGTCGGTCCGTGCCGACCCGGCTGCTCGTACTCGGCGTGGCCATCGCCGTGCACGCCACGCTGGCGCAGCTCATGTACGCGGGACTCTTCGTGGACGTGCCGGTGCCCGCGCAACGGCTACGCGGGGCCGCCGAGATCATGTACTACGGCGGGGACATCGCCGAACTGCTGCTGGCCCTGGCGCTGGTGACCACGTGGCGGCCGGTGCGACCGGGGAGCCGCCGCCCGGCGCCCGCGCCGGTCGCAGCGGTCCGCATCTCCTAGCGAGGAGCGGTCTTCGCCTTCTCGCGATCAGTCAGAATTGCTCTGCAATGGTTTCAAGGCGTCCGGTGGACGACATCTTCCGCATTGTCATCTGTTCAACGTGAGCAGACCATCTTCCAGATCGCGCATTCCGTCTGCGCGCGATTCTCGAACCGTCCTCGACCGGCGGCCACGGATATGATGGTCTTCCGCCGGCTCGCGGCCGAGCGCCTGGGCATCACTCCCGACGAGATCCCCGGCAGCCACTGCGTCGCGCTCAGCCGCCCGAAGGAATTGGCCGACCTCTTGGAGGGCTACGCTCTGGGAAGCGGGTAGCCCGGGTCGTAGGGAGGTCGGCGTGTCGATCGGCGTTGACGGGTCAGCCGTGGCCGAGGCAAGGCGGCGACCGAGGTTGTACGGGCAGTTGCTCGTCCTGGCCGTCGTGATCCTCATCGTGGATCAGGCGTCCAAGCTCTGGGCCGTCACCGCACTCTCGGACGGCCGGCACCTCGCGGTGCTCTCGCCTTTGATCGAGTTGCGGCTGGTGTACAACGCGGGGGCGGCGTTCTCCTTCGGCGAGACGGTCACGTGGGTCTTCGCCGTGACCGCGGCCGTCGCGGTGTTCGGCATCCTGTACGCCGGCCGGCGGCTCGGCTCGGGCGGTTGGGCGCTGGCGCTGGGGATGATGCTCGGCGGCGCCACCTCGCATTTGGGCGATCGGCTGTTCCGCGCCCCGGGCTTCGCCCAGGGACATGTCGTCGACTTCATCGACTACAACGGCCTGTTCGTCGGCAACCTCGCCGACATCGCGCTCACCGGCGGCGCCGCGGTGATCGTGCTGCTGTCTCTGCGCGGTGTTCCGCCCGGCGGCCGCGCAGACGATCGGACGCCGCCCTCCTAGCCCGGGTCTTTCAGCGGGTCATATGGTGGGCTAGCTCATGGAATCCAGGTCGAGCGTGCCGTTCCTGCTCGGCGGGAACGCCACATGGCGGCGTAGCCGTATGGGGATCGCGCCGCTCGGGAGCCGCCGGGCGAGATAGTCATAGAGCTCGGTCGCGCAGAGTGTGGCCGCGGGACGGAGCACATAGTGCACGGTCAGCGTCCGCTCGCCCGACCGCTCGACTCTGGTGATGACGACGCACTGCAGGACATCCGGGTGCGCGGCCATCGACGACTCCACCGCGGTCGGAGTCACGGCGTCGACCTGTGCCATTTGTCTCTCACTCCGCCGGACGCGACGATTCCTCATGGGTCGTCAGCCGCTCGTCTGGCGGAACGATACCCGGAAGTGTCGTCTTCGTCCCTCGCGTGCCGGCCACCCTCCAGTGTCGGAGGGCGGCCGCGCTCAAGGCATCTTCCGAGTTGCCGTCGGCGTCACGGCACGGAGCGTGCCACCCGGTACCACCGACGGAGTTCCGTCAGCAGGCTCTCCCACTCGGCGCCGACCACCTCGAGGTCATAGGCCCGTGCGGACTCCTTCGCCCGGTGGCCCAGCCGGCGGCGCAGTTCCCCGTCTTCGATCACTTGCAGCAGTGCGGCTGACAGCTTCGCGACATTCTCGGGCGGGACGAGCAGGCCGTCACTGAGATGGGTGATGAGTTCGGCTGGGCCATGCGGGCAGTCGAAGCTGACCACCGTGAGTCCTTTGCTCATCGCCTCGATGACCACCACGGGCATGCCTTCGAAGCGGGACGACAGGATGTAGACGGAGGCGGCGGCGAGCTCGTGGCCGAGCCGTCGCGTCCTGGCCTTGAGGATCACTCTTCCGGTCAGCTCGTGGTCGGCGATCATCTGTCTCAGCTCGCCTTCGAGATGCCCCGAGCCGAAGATCCGCAGTACCCAGTCAGGGTGCTTGTCCGCGACCTCGGCGAACGCCGGGATGAGCAGGTCGAAGCCCTTCTGCGACGTGAGCCGCCCGGCTGCGATCATTATCTTGGAGTCGCCCCGCGACGGCCCGCCGTCCACGTTCGGCATCGCGTTGGGGATCCGCACGACGCGTACGGGCTCGCCCACGAGGGCTTCCCGGTAGTCCGTGAGGGCGGCCGACGTCAGAACCGTGAGCGCGGTCAGACGGCCGTACCGACGAACGATCTCGCGGCGCAGCGGTTCCCGGTAGGAGCCGAGATTCATATTCGCGGACCGCGGTGACGACCGAACCCTGAGCAGGGTGACAGCGAGCCACCGGATCAGCCGGAGCAGAACCTTGACCCCGGTCCGGGCGAGTCGGCGAGGCCGGGGCCATGAACGGCGATCGGCGTCACGCGACGCGGGCCCCGACGGGTCCGGCCTTCCGGCCTTCCATCCTTCTGTGTCGTGGCAGAACCCGTGCCGGTTCGTCGACCTAAGCGTCTGGCCCTGGCGGACATGCCTGGCTCCCTGATCTGATCTTTGCGGATCGGCCAGATCGTTTCGCGGCTCGACAGCCGCGTCGTGGAGTCGTACGACGTCGTCGAGTAGCGCGGCGCGGGCCGGGGCGCGAGCGGCGGAGGTCTCTGCGGACCCGGGCGATGCTCGTTCGGATGGTGGGGCGATGAGGAGGCCGGACGCGGACGCCGCCATTGTCCGAGGGCCGCCTGGGGGGCGTCGCCAGGCGGCCCTGGATCATTGGTACAGCCCTTCCCCGCAGGGGTTGACCAACCCTTAGCCAATACCGGTCGCCGATCTGTGGATAGCGGCAATCACAGCAGGGCTCATCACGAGGACTCATCACCATCAGCCGGTCGCCGATTTGTGCCGCCCTGGTCATGACCGGACCAGTGAGATAGGGGGTTTACTTCAATGTGTGAGTGAACCCCCTCCGTCTGCGATCGGGCGCATGGACGCTTTCCAGCGGCGGCATCGCTGGGCGGGCCTGCCGTTGGCCGTGGTGTACAAGTTCGTCGATGATCAGGGCAGCTATCTCACCGTGTTGATCACCTACTACGGGTTCGTGTCCCTGTTCCCGCTGTTGCTGCTGCTGGTCACTGTTCTGGGCTTCGCGTTGCAGGACAGTCCCGGTCTGCAGCAACAGGTGCTGGATTCGGCGCTCGCCCAGTTCCCGGTCATCGGTGACCAGATCGGCACGAACATTCACTCTTTCCACGGCAGCATTCTCGGCCTTGTCACCGGTGTCCTAGGCAGCCTCTACGGCGGCCTCGGGGTCGTCCAGGCCGCCCAGAACGCTCTGAACAAGGTGTGGGGGGTGCCACGCAACTCCCGGCCCAATCCGATCACCGCCCGGCTTCGCAGCCTGTTGTTGCTGGCGGCCGGCGGTGCGATCGTCCTGGCGACGACCGCATTGTCGGCCTTGACCGCCACCACGGACGCCTACGGCAGCGGCGTACGGGTTGGCGCGGTGATCATCGGCATCGCCCTCAACATCGTGCTCTTCGCCACGGCCTTCCGGGTCCTGACCGCGCGCTCCCTCACCACCGCCCAAGTCGGAGCAGGCGCCATCGCCGCCGCTGTCAGCTGGCAGATACTGCAGTGGGCCGGTACGTTCCTGCTCGGCTACATGCTCAAAGGCGCCACCGCCACCTACGGCCTGTTCGGGATCGTGCTCGGCCTGCTCGCGTGGATCTACCTCGGCGCCCTCATCTTCGTGATCTGCGCTGAAGTCAACGTCGTACGCGTCCAACGGCTGTGGCCACGCAGCCTGCTCACTCCCTTCACCGACAACGTCGACCTCACCCCGGGCGACCGACGCGCCTACACCTCCTACGCCGAAACCGAACGACACAAAGGCTTCGAGAACGTCGACGTCGCCTTCGACCAGCCTCCCCGCCAGGGTCCGGAGTAACGCCTGACCTGCGCTCCGACCCTTCAAGGCGCTCGACGATTTCCCGCCGAGCCGCATTTGATTTCAAATGATACCGTATCGAATGAAAAGATGGCGGTAATATGCTCTTATGACCGCTGACGTTCCTCGCAGAACCACCGCTTCGCGTGCGACCGATCGCCCTGGGGATGCCACGCCTTTCGCTCTCGGCTTGCTGCTGCGCCAGGCGCACTGGCGCGCGGCCTCGGTGATGACGGAGGCACTTCGGCCGCTCGGGATCGAGTTGCGGCATTTTGCCGTGCTGATCGTGCTAGTCGACCGTGGGGCCACGGTGCAGCGGGACCTGGCGGCGGCGACGGGGTCGGACAAGGCGGGAATCATGCGGGTCGTGGACGATCTGGAGCGTATGGGGCTGGCCGTACGCAAGACCGTTCCGGGGGACCGGCGTGTGCGGGCAGTGGAGATCACGCCTCAGGGCGTCGAGCTTTTCGATGCAGCCCATGTGGCGGCTGAGCCGCTGGCTGAGCGTCTGGTTGCCGAACTGGAGCCCGGCGAGCCGGAGCAGCTGAGGGATCTGTTGACCCGGTTCGCCTATCCCTCGGGCAGTGAGGCGTAAGCCCGGCCGCGCGCCGGTTGCCTGCCGCGTTGGGCGCGCTTCGTCTCATGCGGCTTTCGCGGCGAACCCGGCCTTGAGCGCTGCGACCATCGCCGACGGGGATCGAGCCGTCCTCGTCGGTGAGGTGGCCGGTGCCGTGCGGTTTGCCGGGGCCGTCGACCACGTGGCCCCTGTGGCCGGGCAGGATGAGGATGCCGCGAAAGGGTCGACGGAGTTGTACAGCGTCGGCAGGGGGCGAGCCTGTCCGCCGTGGCGTGAGGCGGTCGACGTGAAGTCGCTGTAGTAGACCCTTGTCGGCGGCAGGTTCTGGTGCCGGAGGCCGGACAAGGTGTGCATGAACGCCTTGGGCCGGGCCGCGCCGCAGGCGGATCTCGGCCCCGGCCCTGGCGCGTACCTCGTCAGTCGGCGTGAAGATTGTTCCTGTGACGGGGCAGTAGAACGACGACGTTCGCGGTCGGTTCCTGTACGAGTCACCTTCCTCACGATGCGCTCATAGCCAACGAATAGTATTGACTGATATCATCACGAATGATACCGTCATGAACGTGACGGAGTTAGAGACGTTGAGCAAGGGGGAGGTGGCGATCGTGGACGTCTACGAGGCGGTCACGAGCCGACGGGCGGTGCGCGGATTCACCGACCAGCCTGTCCCGATGGAGGTGCTGGAGCGCGTGCTCTCCGCCGCTGCTTGGGCGCCGTCCGGATCGAACCTCCAGCCCTGGCATGCCTACGTGCTGACCGGTGGGCCGCTGGCCGAGCTCAAAAAGCGCGCCGGCGAGCGCTTGGCCGCAGCTGACCCCTGGGACGAGCGGGAGTACGAGATGTACCCGTCCGCACTGAAGCCCCCGTACCGCGAGCGCCGATCCGCCTTCGGCGCGCAGCGGTACGGCGCACTCGGTATTTCGCGCGAGGACTGGGAGGCGCGCCAGAGGACCGCTGCCGGGAACTGGGACTGTTTCGGCGCGCCCGCCGCCCTGTTCTGCTACATCGACCGCGACATGGGCCCGCCCCAATGGGCCGACGTCGGCATGTATCTGCAGACCGTCATGCTGCTGCTCCGCGCCGAAGGGTTGCACAGTTGCCCGCAGATGGCGTGGTCGATGTATCGCAAGACCGTCGCGGAGGTCTTGTCACCCTCGGACGGGCTCATCCTCTTCTGTGGCATGTCGATCGGGTTCGAGGACGTCACAGGGGGTTACGTCCGTACGGGCCGGGCGCCGCTCGAGGAGACGGTCACGTTCGTCGAGGGTTCGATCCTGCAATCACATGCGGCGTGACCGGGGCGTCTCCCACCTGGAGATCGAGCGCGACCTGCACGAGGTATCCGAACAGATTCCGACCGTCGTGCTGCCGACCGGCATCGAGACCTGGCCCGCCCCGTGGGACTTCGGCCAATCCCGGCGGCTGATCAATACTGCTTCCCTCGCGGCGCGCCGCTTTCTCGACTGGCTGCGTATCAGCGGGCCCGGCCTGTATCGGGTCGACGGTCCTCCGGCGACCTCGGCCGGCCTGGGCAAGGCACGGACCGCCGTATGGGAGGCAGGCCGGTGAGCACCATCGCGTTCCTCAACATCGCCATGCACGGGCACGTCAACCCAACGCTGCCGGTCGTAGCCGAGCTTGTCCGCCGTGGCCACTCCGTCGTCTATCACACCTCGCCCGCGTTCTCGAAGGAGATCGAGGCCATCGGTGCGACCGTGTGCCTCTACCCCGGGGGTGACCAACCGCTCCCCGATCCGCCGCTGCCGCTCACGATGCTGGACGGGCTTGCGCGCACCGCCGTCGGTCTGCTGCCGCCTGTGCGTTCCGATCTGCGTCGCATCCGGCCTGATTTGATCGTCCACGGCGCCGCCTGCTCCTGGGGCGCAGTCGCCGCCCGAGAACTCGAAGTGCCGGCGGCAGCGACGTTCACCACGTTCGCGTTCAACCGGTATACGCCCAGCCCCACCCGCGCCTCGTGCGATCTGCTGGCCGCGGCGGCGACCCGGCCCCGCAATGTCCAGGGCTACCTGCGGTCGCGGTGGGAGTTGTGCCGCCGCTACAACACCCGTGGGTTGCCCCTGTTCGACCTGGCGAACGTACGCCAGCCGCTCAACCTGGTCTTCACCTCGCGCGCGTTCCAGCCCGGCGTCGACGCCTTCGACCGGTCATACCAGTTCGTCGGCCCAAGCCTTGGCGCCCGTCCACCCGACCCGTCGTTCCCGGCCGATCGCCTGCAAGCACCGGTGCTGTACGCCTCGCTGGGCACGGTGTTCAATGCCGACCCGCAGCTGCTGCGCAACTTCGCCACCGCGCTCGCACCGCTGGGCGGCACCGTAATCATCTCCACCGGTCGGACCGATCCGGCCGCGCTGGATCCGGTGCCGGCCAACGTGCTCGCTCGCCGCTTCGTGCCGCAACCACAGGTGCTGGCCCGCGCTGCGCTGTTCGTCACTCACGGTGGGATGAACAGCGTCAACGAGGCCATGCACGCCGGGGTTCCGATGCTGGTGGTCCCACAGGGCGCAGATCAGCCGCTGGTGGCCCGACGGGTTGTCGAGCTCGGCGCCGGTCTGTCGATCCGCACCCAGGACGCCGCCGCGGGACCTGTGAACGCCCTCGCCCGACGCCTGCTCAACGAACCCCGCTTCCGGGCCGCGGCGGCCACCTTGCAGGTCGCCCAGCGCGAGGCCGGCGGCTATCTGCGCGCCGCCGACGAACTCGAGCGCTACCAGCACCGGGTCGGCCGGGTCGGCCGGCCGGCCCAGGCGGATTCGCCACAGGAGCGCTGACCGATGTCATCTGTCGTTGTCGTCCTGCTGCTGTTCGCCGGGCTATCGGAGTCCGCCGGACGGATCCTGCCCCTGATAGCTCGCCGGCCCAGCGTGTCGCGGTCCCATGCGATCCTGCTACTCCTGACCGGTGCCGTGGTCGAGGGCACTGTGTTCGCGCTGTGGCCATTGACCGCACGGACACTTGCCGAGCTGATGCTGTCCGCTCCGCTGTCAAGCGTCGCCGCGTCGACCTGGACACCCGGCCTGGCTGCCCCGTTGGTCCTCGCCGCCGTCCTCGCGTTCCCACTGCTCGGGCCCCTGCTGCACCTGCTGCTCCTCGTGGGGGTCGGGGCCAGCCTCGTCGCCCCGCTCGCCACGACGACGGGACTGGGCTGGTGGGCTGCCGCAGGCTGCGTGGCCATCGCTGGAGTCGGGCTTGGCGCCGCCATCGAGACTGTTCGGCGCCTGGTCGTGAAGATCAGCGCCACCAGGGGGAAGGAACTGCTCACATGACCGAGTTCCCACTCCTTGTCCTGGTGCTTGGTCCGGTCCTGCTCGCCCAGGCTCTGCTCGCCCGCTACGAGGTGATGGCCTACACCGCCGGCTGGCGGACTCTCACCACCGAGCTTCCACAGGGCATGCCCTACGCCCGAGGCGCGGACCCCGACCGTCCTCCGGACGCCTACCTGGTCTATCTGGACGGCATTGGGAAATGTCGCTTCCGCGACACCCGCGACGGGGGCCAACTGGTCAGGGCCCTGATCGCCGGAGCGCCGGAGCTGCGGGTGCTGGGGCAGGTGCAGCCCTACTCTCCGCTGGCCGACCCGCTCGTCAACAGGCCTGTGTGGGAGTGGCTCCGCCACCGCATCGGGCTCTTGCTGTTCCTGCACAACGTTATGCAGATCTTCGTCGCCGCCGACCGCCGATACCGTCCCCTGTACAACCGCGCGGTGGGCGCCCAGATTGCCAACCAGCTGCGCCTTGCCGGTTACCGGACCGACAGCGGCATACCCGTAGTGCTGCTCAGTTACAGTGGCGGCGCCCAGGTCGCCACCGGCGCGGTTGAAGAACTGCACACCCAGCTGCACACCCAGCTGCGTGCCCCGCTCCTGCTGATCACTATCGGTGGGTTCCACAACGGCGCCAATGATCTCACCCACGCCCATCACCTCCACCAGCTCACCAGTGCTGGCGACTGGATTGAGCGGGTCAGCACCTGGATCTTCCCTCAGCGTTGGCGGCCTTTCCGGCGCAGCGGATGGAACCGGGCCGGCCTCGCCGGAAAGATCACCGTGCACCGGCTTGACCCGGCCACCCACATGGGGCGGCGCAGCTACATCAGCCCAGAGGCGCAGCTGCCCGATGGCCGCAGCTACCTCGACTGCACCGCCGACACCGTGATCGCACTCATCCGTGCCCACCGCGGCGGAAGGCCGGACAGGTCCACGCGGGACTATCTGAAAGATCGTGGGCGGGCTGGTGATCCCACAGGCTGGAGCTGACGCTGCGGCCGGGAAGGATCACTGTGACCGACGCTGAAGAGACGACCGGGCAGATGCCGACGGCTGGATTGGATGTCCAGCTGGTGGCTGAGCTGGTCGACGCCCTCCAGGTGAAGATCGGGGCTCTGTCGCAGATTGCGTAAACAAACTTACCCCGCCTAAGTGGGTTAAGAGACGATGACCAGCGCGTACTCAGCCACGTCGTCGGAGGCGGTCGACGCTGGCGCCGTCCATGCCGAGCTCGCCGTCCTCGAAGGTTGAACGCCGATCCGGAGCGGCGCCACGATTCGGCTCTACACCTCCAGTGGAATGTGCTCCGGGAGGTGTGGCGGCTGTGGACGACTTCGGCGAGTGCGTTTTCACCAGGGACGTGGGCCCGCCCGAGCGGTTCACCATCGACCGCGCCGACCCTCGCATCCTCGTCAGCGCCGGCGTCCTGGAGGAGATCAGGAACGCCCAGCCCGGGGAGTTCCTCACCTTCGACGGCCGCCCTCGCGCCGAGCTGGACGGCGACCTGCTGAAGATCTACGGCGACAACCGCACGGTGATCTACCGCATCGGCGAAAAGCACGACCGCTTGAACTATGTCGCCGAGTGGCCCGACTGAGGCCAGCCGCGTGGCAGCGGATCGCGGCGGGCCCAGGGCGGGCGGGCATCAGGTGATGATGCGTCCGCTTGGAAACAAGGTCCACACCCCACAAGATATGGAGTTCCTGCGCGAGCACGTCGGTGAGGCGTTGCTGGCGTAGCGTTGGCGACAGTCCCGCCGTACGCGCGCTGGAGCAGGGCCGCCCGTTCGCGCTCGAAGACATGTCAGAAGGCGACCGCGAGGTGCTTGTCACGATGCGTACGGCCGTCGACGCGCAGGCCAAGCAAGGACTGGGCGAAGTTCACTCGCCAGGCCGCCGAGTTCCACGCAAGAACGCCCGAGCCTGGGCCAATGCCGCCACGGGGAGCGACCTGGAAGCGCAGATCGACCTCGACTTCATCCTTGGCGCCGTCGTCCCCGCGATCTGATGCCCGACACGATCCATCTGCTGCGCGGTCGGGGCGGGTGCGCGGCGGTGAATCGAGCGGCGCAAGGCACGTCTATGTTCCTCGATCTTCGGTCGGTCAGGTGTTGTCATCACTCCCTCGATGTTAGAAAATGATAACCGTTTCTACCGATGTGGGGTGTGAGCGAGCGAGTAGTCGTGTCCCTGCGGGAGGCGGCCGGCGATGCGGCTTCGCTGCCTCACATCGGTGCGGCGACGCCCGGTCGTCATCGAAGTAGGACGGAGCATTTCATGTCACTGACCGTTTCCCCGGCGCTGGTTGTACGCGCCCAGCGAGGCGAGGTCGATGACGCCGAGTTCGTCGGCTGCATCCGTGATTCGCTGCCCTATGCCTGGAGTGTGGTGACCGGTCTCGTTGATCGCCTGAACGCAGGCGCGGGCGAGTTCGCCGATAACCAGAGTCCGCCGCCCGACGAGGCGTCACGCGGGCAACTGCTGCGGATGATGGCCAGTGACGCCATGCGGGCGGCGCTGGAGCGGCACTTCGGTGTGCGGCTGGCCTTCCAGAACTGTCATCGTGTCGCGGTGTTTCATCCCGCCGCGGAGCGTGGATACCGCGAGTTCGTCAGCTCGCGTGCGCAGGTACTCAACCAGAGCCCCGATCTGGTCGACTGCTGAAGGCCACAGCCGGAGGACGGGTCTGAGGTAGCGATAACCGGCAACGGCTGCCTCTGCGTGGGTGCGCCGGCGTCCGGATGCCGATGTGCTGACGGCGCCCGGGTTGCCAATTGAGCTACGAGCGTCGCCGCACGCCGGCGAGGCGGCGGGCGCTCGAGGCGCCCGCCGCCAGTTGACGTCAGGCGCTTGCGGGGCGCCGCCAGGCTTGGATGCCTTCGGGTGCGGAGGGGTGGCGTTCGAGCCCGGCGGCTGTCAGCACTTGGGCGCGTACCTGGTCGGAGATGACGTGGCAGTCGAACTCGGCTGTCTCCTCAGCACCTCGCCCCTGTACCGCTCCAGGGTTGCGTCCACGGAGGTGGTGTAGGAGTTTTCGCTGATGAGAGGCGTGGCGTCGTGAAATGAGACTGCCACCGCGTAGATCCTTCGAGAAACTGCGAAGTCCAAGATCGAAGGAGCGAACGCGATGGCCGCTGTGGACAGTGTGACCCTGCGGGGTGGTTGACCGAGCAGATCGGGGCGTGTGAACCGGATCTGCTCAGGTCGATGGTGAAGACGATGGCCGAGGCGTTGATGTCGGCCGAGGACGGCGCCGGATGGCCGGCGTTCGTGCGGGACCTGGTCGCCCGTGGGCTGTCCGGCGTCCAGATCGGATCTACTGGCCTTCACCGGTTTCCCGCGTGAGGTCTGGCGGCAGATCTGGTGCAACAACCCCCAGGAGCGGTTGAACAAGGAGATCCGCCGGCGCACCGACGTCGTCGGGATCGTCCCGAACCGCACCGCGATCATCCGCCTGGTCGGCGCCGTGCTGATGCCGTCTCGGAGTCGCGCTCGGAGCGCTTGGCCGCTGCCTGTCCGCGACCTGCGGTGATGGATGCGGCCGGATCTGGCTCGGGCAGAGGTCTGTTCGCCTAGGTCGTTCCGGCCTCAGCGGCTCAGCGCGGTCTCCTGCTCCACACGCGACAGTTTCTCGGGATTGCGTACGAAGTAGAACCCGGTGATGAGGCCGTCCTCGACCCGCATCGCCACGACAGTGTCGATCTCGCCGTCGAGCCGGACGATCAGAGCTGGGCAGCCATTGATCTGGACCGGCTCGACCGACCTCTCGGCGCCGGGCCCGTTCACGCCGGCGGCCAACAAGCGAGCCACCTTGCCGGCCCCCGCGATGGGCTGCGCCAGGGTCTGCTTGAGTCCGCCACCGTCAGACAGGAGGACGACGTCCGGCGCGAGGATGTCGAACAGGCCCTGCATGTCGCCGGTTTCGATCGCCCGTTGGAAGGCCTTGAGCGCGGCTCGGGTCTCGGCCGGGGAGACGACGTCGCGTGGTCGGCGCGCGGCGACGTGTGCCCGTGCCCGGTGGGCGATCTGGCGGACCGCGCCGGGGCTCTTGTCGACGGCGTCGGAGATCTCGTCGTAGTCCAGGTCGAATACCTCGCGCAGCACGAACACCGCCCGCTCGGTCGGCGCGAGCGTCTCCAGCACCAGCAGCATCGCCATCGAGACGCTGTCGGCCAACTCGACATCCTCCGCCACATCGGGCGCGGTCAGCAGCGGCTCGGGCAGCCAGGGGCCGACATAGGACTCCTTGCGCCGGCCGAGCGTACGCAGCCGGCTCAGCGCCTGGCGAGTGGTGATCCGGACCAGGTAGGCGCGCTGCTCCCGCACTGTGTCGAGATCGACGCCCACCCACCGCAACCAGGTCTCCTGCAGAACGTCCTCGGCGTCGGCGGCCGAGCCGAGCATCTCGTAGGCGACGGTGAACAGCAGATTGCGGTGAGCCACGAACGCCTCAGTGGCGGAATCCACGCGGTCGCCGCGAGCGAGCTGCTCAGCTGTGCCCGTTGTTCGCTCGCTCATAGTCGGCTCCCGCCTGTTCGCTCTCAACTTTGCTCCACGGACAAGACGCCGGTCCCCGCCATTTTGTGACACCCACGAGCGGTGGCGCACGTCACATGACCGCGCCGTCACAGGGATCGGGTCGTCAGCGTCTCGTGTTCGTCAGAGCCGCGCGAACGATCCGCGCGGCACGCGACTCCACGAGTGAGGACAAAGTCATGGCAACCACGAAGGCGCAGGCCCCGGCGGTCACTTCGCGCCGCTGGGCCGCGCTGTTCTTCATCGGGCTGGCCCAGCTCATGATCGTTTTGGACGCCACTGTCGTGAACATCGCGCTGCCGTCGCTCCAGCGGGACCTGGGGGTCTCCGACGGCGACCGGCAGTGGATCATTACCGCGTACACGTTGGCGTTCGGCAGCCTGCTGTTGCTCGGTGGCCGGATCGCCGACTACACCGGCCGCAAGCGGACCTTCCTGATCGCGCTGCTCGGCTTCGCCGGCGCGTCGGCGCTCGGCGGCGCGGCGCCCAACTTCGAGATGCTGCTGATCGCCCGTGCCCTGCAGGGCGGCTTCGGCGCGCTGCTCGGGCCGTCCGCGCTGTCGCTGCTGACAGTGATGTTCACCCAGCCGAAGGACCGCGCCAAGGCCTTTGGGGTCTGGGGCGCCATCTCCGCCGCAGGCGGCGCGATCGGACTGCTGGCCGGCGGGGCGCTGACCGACTACCTGGACTGGCGCTGGTGCCTGTACGTCAACATTCCGATCGCCCTGATCGCGGCGATCGGCGGGTACGCGATGCTGGCCGAGTCGGGGCGCGCGGGAAAGGCCCGGTTCGACATCCCCGGCGTGCTGCTGGTGACCGGCGGGCTGGTCGCGATGGTGTACGCCACCAGCCAGGCCGAGTCCGACGGCTGGGGCTCGGCGAAGGTCATCGGCCTGCTGGCCGCCGGCGCGGTGCTGCTCGCCGCATTCGCCTTCGTCGAGAGCCGGGTCTCGCAGCCGCTGCTGCCGCTGCGCGTGATCGCCAATCGCACCCGCGGCGCCGCCTACCTGGCTGTGGGCCTGGCCGTCATCGGAATGTTCGGGGCGTTCCTCTTCATGACCTACTACCTGCAGGTCGTCAAGGGATACTCGCCGATCAAGACGGGCGTGGCCTTCCTCCCGATGACCACAGTGATCCTTATCTCGGCCGGCGGGCTCACCACCCGGCTGCTGCCCAAGCTCCCGCCGCGGACGCTGATCGTACCCGGCATGCTCATCAGCGCCTTCGGCATGCTGTGGATGCTCACCCTGGAGCCCGGCACCGCCTACGCCAGCGGCGTGTTGGTCGCGGGGCTCCTGTTCGGCTTCGGGGCGGGCATGATCATGCCGGTGGCCCTCAACTACGCCACCCACGGCGTCGACCCGGGCGACTTGGGCGTAGCCTCGGCCAGCGTCAACACCGCGCAGCAGATCGGCGGCTCAATCGGCACCGCGCTGCTCAACACCATCGCCACCAGCGCGACCGTGGACTATCTAGCCTCGCACGGCACGAGCCCGGCCATCGCCAAGCAGGCAGTGGTGGAAGGCTTCGGGGTGGCCAGCGCCTGGGCCGCGGGGATCATCTTGGTCGGCGGGCTGATCGTCGCCGTCCTGATGAACACCCCGCGCCCCAAGCACCAGGCCGTCGCCGAGGACGCCGAGAGTGTCGAGCCGCTGCTCGCACACACTTGATCCTGTGCCGCACGAAAATAGTGTCGGGGCGTTGACCTGCGAGGTCCCGGCTGTCCGTGACGCCCTGCTCGGCCGTCCCTGGATGCCACCAGACCCAGCCGCGGCCTGAACACGATCCCTCCCGCGTTGACATCACGAAACGCGATCTCGCCATGTCTCAAAGCGCCCAAGCTGAATGCTTACCATCCCATCAAGGCGTCCATGCCCAGAGAAACCCAAGGGTCGCCGTTCTGCGGTGGGCAGAACGCATAGGACCTGACCGCGCCACCGACTTACGATGTGCGCATGCCCGACACCACCCGACCGCCCATGCCCGCCGGCGAGACGCCGCACGAGCCGACCGCGCCACGCCGGCCGACGGAGCCGCTGTGGCGTGACGCGCTCGGCCAGTGCCTGAGGAGCCTGCGCCTCGAGCGCGGCGAGATACTGATCGAGACTGCCCGCCGTGCCGGGGTCTCGCCGCAGTACCTCTCCGAGATGGAACGCGGTGTCAAGGAGCCTTCGAGCGAGATGATCGCCGCAGTCGCCGGTGCCCTGGACGTTACGCTCGGTGCGTTGACGCTCGAGGTCGCCACGAGCCTGGGGGCTGCGCCGATCGGAACCGCTCCGGCGGGCCCGACCTGCCAGGCCGCCTACGCGCTGGCCGCATAGGCGGGTTCTCCCTACACGGGGATCGGTTGCCGTCCCTCGATCACATGGTCGATAAGACCGTAGTCCAGCGCCGTCGTCGCAGTGAACACGCGATCGCGATCCGTGTCGGCGCGCAGCGTCGCGACGTCCTGCCCGGTGTGCCGGGAGAGAATGCTCTCGATGTCCGCGCGCACGCGGACGACCTCGTCCGCCTGGAGAATGAGGTCCGGGATCGCTCCTCGCCCCTGCCCCATCGGCTGGTGCAGGACGACGCGGGTGTGGGGCAGCGCGGCGCGTTTGCCGGGAGTGCCCGCGGCAAGGAGCACGGCGCCTACCGCGACCGCTTGCCCCACGCACGTCGTCGCCACTTGCGGACGGATGTAGCGCAGCGTGTCGTACACAGCAAGCATCGCGCTCGGGTCTCCACCCTCGCAATTGATGTACAGCTGGATATCGCGGTCGGGACTGTCGGATTCCAGGTACAGCAACTGCGCGACGAGAGCATTCGCGACACCCGCGTCGATGGCGGTGCCGAGATAGATGATCCGCTCCGTCAGCAGGTGCGAGTAGACATCCATGATCCGTTCACCGCGAGGATGTTGCGCGATGACGTTCGGAATTGTGTAGGTGCTCATCGGACGGCTCCTTCGGACGGGGAGCCGAGCCCGATGGGTCTATGACTGGTGGGCACGACTTCGTCGAAACTGCTGACGATCACGTCGATGAACCCGTATTCGAGCGCTTCCTGCGCTGTGTACCAGCGATCGTGCAGCGAATCCTCGAAGACCCGCTCGAGGGGTTGGCCGGTGTCTTCGGCGATGAGCCCGAGCACCGTGTCGCGGGTGTGGCGCAGGTCGCCCGCCTGCAGTTCGATGTCGACGGCGGCGCCGGCGATGCCGGCGGAGCCCTGGTGCATCAGCACGCGGGCGTGCGGCATGGCGCGGCGCTTGCCGCGGGTTCCGGACGACAACAGGAACTGGCCGGCGCTGTAGGCGATGCCGAGCACCACCGTGGACACGTCGCACGGGACGAGCCGAATGACATCGCGGATCGCGAGCATCGACGGCACCGATCCGCCGGGGGAATGGATCCACAGCGCGATATCGGACGACGAATCCTCTTTCGCCAGGGTGATCAGCTGCGCTGCCAGCAACGTGCCATTGTCGTCGTCGAGTGCGCCGTCGAGCACGAGAACACGTTCCTGGTAGAGCTCACGCCGCATTCGTTCGTTGAACAACGGGACTTTCTGTTCCTCGCTCATGCCTTAACTCTGCGCCACGCGCGCACCGGCCACAGCCCGATCTGCCCACGGCAGATCCGCCCAGAGCAGCAGAACCACGACGATGATCGTGCGCTTGCCGAAAATACGTCCGCGCAGGTGAGGTATAGGATCTGCTGGGTCCCAGCGCCGGGCTTGGGCAGCCGCAGCGCAGGCCACGGCAAGGGGTTGCCGCGCAGCAAGCGCCGTTTCATACGACTGCCACGTATGTGCCAAGCAACCAGGTCAAGAGTCCAGGGTCTCCATCGCGGGACGCGTGGGGGCGACAGCTCGCTAACTGCGGGCCAACGTGACCGGTTCAGGCGCGGTGCCGGTCACGCCACAGTCCGTGCAGTGCCAGGGCCAGTCCGGGTAGTAGAGCGACAGGGCGTTCAGCGCTGCCTTCCACCCCGGGGGTCTTGCCGGTCACGTTAGCCCGATTCTTGTGCGGGTTGCGAATGACGAGGTAGAGGACTTTGAGGTAGGACGACCGGGCGTTGCTGACGGTCACCTCACCCTGGTAGCCGCCCTGCCAGGAGTTGGTCACGCGGATGGTCGCAGCGCACGCCGCGGTCGTCGAGCCTGACGGCGACGGGCTCACACTCGGGGAGGGGCGGGTGATGCAGTGGACTGGAATTGAGTGAAGAACCTCCATGTCTCTCCGGGCAGCCAGGTCCGGGAACCGTTGTCGCCGGGCGCTCCGTCCTGGGGGGCGGCGATGTGCCCTTCGTCGAAAGCGGCCCAGACTACGGGCCGGTCGGCCGCGCAGCCTGAGTACGTGGTGCTGCGGTGCGTCAGACTGCCTTGACCGGGTTCGGGCGGGTTCTGAGCGGTGCAGCCATTGTTCCGGACGAACGTGTCGCGCATCGACCGTCCGCCAGAGATGTTCAGCACACTGTCCCTGAGACCGTGCGCGGCGAAGTAGGCGATCGGTCGGGTGCCGCCGCTGCATCCGCTCAGACGTCCGCCTGAGTAGACCGCGACTGCACGGAAGACGTCGGCCCTCGCGCAGGCGAGCGCGAAGCTCATGGCGCCGCCGTAACTGAAGCCCAGCGCGAAGCGCTGCGTCGTGTCGGCACACAGGTCCGACTCGATCCGCCGGAGTATGTCGTCGACGAAGGTCACGTCCTCGCCGCCGCTGTTGGCCCAGCCGTTGTTGAGCCCTTGAGGTGCGACGAAGATGGTGCTCTCGCCGGCCAGTCTTAACAAACCGTAGTAGGCCCAGACGTCCCGTTGCACGGTCTGGCCAGTGGCGACGTCGGTGGCGGTGCCGCCCCACCAGTGGAAGCCGAGGACCAGCCGGTACGGTCGCCGGTTGTCGTAGTTGTTGGGGATTCTGAGGATGTAGCTGCGATTCCTGCCGCTGCTCTGGATCGTGTTGGTGCCGTTCTGCAGGCTTGGTGTCCGGCCGCATCCGGCGGTCGCTGCGAGGGCGCTGCTGGATACGCTCGCGTTCACGTTCTGACTCAGCGCGGCGGGGACCGTGTACAGGACGAGAAGCGTTGCGACCGCGACGGCGGTGAGCAGGGATACGCGTCCTAGCATCGTGTCGCTCCAATCTGTCTGCTCACTGGAAGGAGGTGTCGTCGAGGTAGAGGCCGTCGGTTCCCGCGGCCGTCTCGACGTTCAAGGAGGCGTTGGTGAGCGTCGCCGGGTCGGCGGTGTAGATGGTTTGCACGATCGGGTTGTCCGCCCTGGCCGAGGACGGGAAGGCCATGGTCGAAAAGCAAGATCATCGACCAGAGCCAGGTGGCGGGCTTTCCTTTTGGACGCGGGCAGTCCGGGTCTCACCTGTTTCTCCCTC
>NZ_JABVEB010000088.1 GCF_014323665.1 Actinomadura sp. HBU206391
GCAGGGCTGGGCCAAGTGCACGCTGCCGCTGCGCAACACCGGTTCGGCCGGCACCGCGCCGTACAGCGACGCCGACGTCTACCGGCTGTCGGCCACCGCCTCGGGCAAGGGCTGGTCGACCTGGCTGCCGAACGGCCTCGCCACGGCGAAGGCCGGACAGCAGACGAGCGTGCAGGTGTACGCCAAGCGCGCCTCGGGCGGCGCGCACGTCGGCAAGGTCAAGCTGACCGCCACCTCTGAGAGCGACCCGACCAAGAAGGCGACGACCACCTGCGTGGTCATCGGCTGACGGAGCGGCCCGTGATCTCGCGGCCGATGGTGACATCGGCCGCGAGATCACTCCGCCGGCGTACGAGAAACGGATGACCGGATACGAGAACGACACGGGAACGGGCTTGAGCACCAGGCCGCCTTCGGCACGGCACAATCTCTCCGATGCGGGCCATGGAACGGCGGTAACGGCTGTAACGGCTGTAACGGCTGTAACGGCTGTAACGGCTGTAACGGCTGTATCGGTTCGAATGCATTGCGTAAATGACAGCCGAAACAGCGGAAAGGGAGCCTCTGTGGCACAGATAGCCGATTTAACCCTATCCCATATTGTGACGGCCGGAAAGGCTTGACTTTACCTGGGTGGGAGCTCCAAAATTTCCACGTTTGCGCGATATCGGGGGGTATCTGGCGGTATACGCCGGGGCGTCGCGCCCGCGTGTCGAAAGGACCCTCATGAGGCTCACCCACAAACCGGCCTGGCCGAAAAGGAGGGCGACTTGGCTCGCCCTTCCACTGGCCCTGGTTCTCACCCCCGCGATGCTGGCCTCCAGCGGCTTGGCCTCGCAGTCGAGCGATGTGCCGCCGGAGCGCAAGTCCACGTTCGAGCAGAACGGCGTGGCGCTGATGCGGGTGATCGTGCCCGACCAGGCCGGGATCGACCGGCTGCAGAAGCTCGGGGTCGACCTGGCGGAGTACAGCCGGCCGGCCGGCGACGGTGTGGAGGTGCACGCGGTCCTGAGCCCGCAGGAGTCCGCGGATCTGCGGGCCAAGGGCTTCGACGTCCGTGACGCCATCGCGGACCAGGCCGACGTGGCGCAGTTGCGCCAGGAACGGGGCCGGACGCTCGGCACGCTCGCGAAGCAGGCGCAGGGCGCGGACACGCTGACCCCGATGCGCGCCGAGTGGTTCACCAGCGTGCCCGACAACCAGAAGTTCCTCAGCGTCGAGGTGAAGACCAGCGACACCGCGGCGACCAACATCCTCACAGTCACGTGGGACAGCGGGAAGGGCACCGAGCCCGGGTCGGGCGGCACCGCGACGCTGTCCCGGTTCACCGACGCCGGTCAGTACATGTACCACCGGTTCAACTCACCGCTGCCGCTCAACGTGACGCCCACCAAGGTGCAGATCACCAGCACCAGCGGCGGATCGGTCACCGTCCCGGTGACCAAGTGGCTCGGCGAACCGCGCAAGAAGCCGAGCCCTCACTACGTGTCCGACTTCGTCGACCACTACATGGACCCGACCGAGCTCTACGGGCGGATCGGTTCGCTGGCCCGGCAGTTCCCCAAGCTCACGCAGCTGATCGACCTGCCGAACAAGACCAACGGCTACCGGCGCGCCGCGCAGGCGCAGTTCGGCACCGCGGCGGCGAGCACGCTGTACGCGAGCTCCAAGGCGTACGGCTCGGCGGGCGGCAACGACGTCTCGGTCGCACTGACCGACCCGGGCGCTCCCAGCGCACCGCTCACCGTGCAGGTCAGCGGCAAGGCGGTCGTGGTGAAGCTGGCCACCGACGCCTCCGGCGCGGTCACCAGCACGGCCGCGCAGGTCGTGAGCGCGCTCAACGGCGACGCCGGCGCCGCCGCACTGCTCACCGCGAACACCTACCGAGGCAACGCCGGTGCGGGTGTGGTGGCCGCGGCCCCCGCGACCGCGCTGACCGACAACCTCCGCGCCCCCGGCACCGTGTCGCGCGCCCCCTTCACGATGCAGGCGCTGCGCATCGGCAAGAAGCGCGACGGCTCGAAGCCCGGAGTGTTCCTCTACTGCCAGGAGCACGCCCGCGAGTGGGTCACCCCGCTGACCTGTGTCGAGACCGCCGAGCGCCTGCTGCGCAACTACTCCCGCGACGCGGCCACCCGCAAACTGGTGGACGGCCTCGACATCTTCGTGCTCCCGTCGGTCAACCCCGACGGCGGCCACTACAGCATGTACGACTTCAACATGCAGCGCAGGAACATGACCAACCACTGCGGCCCGGCGGACTCCGACCCCGCCTACCGCAACTCGTGGGGCGTCGACCTGAACCGCAACTTCACGGTGGGCTCGGCGTTCGACGGCTACACCGGTGCGTCGACGACCAACTGCCGCAGCGATACGTTCGCCGGCCCGAGCGAGCTGTCCGAGCCGGAGGCCAAGAACGAGGTCTGGCTCACGCAGAAGTACACCAACATCAAGTTCGCCATGAACACGCACTCCTACGGCGGCTACTTCATGTGGCCTCCGGGGGCGTACAAGACCGCCGGCCGGGAACTGCTGCCCTACGCCGACCTCGGCACCGAGTCGTACTTCTGGGCCGCCTCCGACCACATCCTCAACGCGGTGCAGAAGTGGCGGGGCACGGCGATCTGGCCGGGCCGGACCGGCCCGGTGACCGACGTCCTCTACTCCGCGGCGGGCAACAGCGCGGACGAGCACTGGTACAGCCGGGGCATCATCGGCTGGGACTTCGAGGTCGGCGCCGACCTCTACGACCCGGCGACGGGCCGGTTCAACGCCGTCGGCTTCCAGCCCCCCTTCGCCGAGGGGCACCAGGAGGCCATGGAGTTCGCCAACGGCCAGATCGGGATCCTCGAAGTCGCCCTGGCGTACGCCAAGGACAAGAAGACGCCGAGGTCCAAGCTGTCTGTCACCGGCCGGGACGCCGGCGCCACGAAGTTCACCTTCAGCGTCAATGAGCCGGCGACCATCTACTACACCCTCGACGGCAGCCGGCCGACGCTGAAGTCGCCCAAGCTCGCGATCGCGGGCATGCGCGAGGGACCGGAGACGATCACCGTCGACCGGACGACCGAGGTGAAGTGGTTCTCGGTCGACATCGCGGGGAACGTCGAGAACCGCTACAAGCCCGATGGCAGGCACAACGACTACCGCCGGGAGATCGTGCGGGTGGGCCGCCGATAGCACCTGGGTCCGCACACGGTGGCCGCCGGTCCGCACGGGCCGGCGGCCACCGTGCTCGCCGGGGTCTCGCGAGCCGTCATCGGTCGAGGCGGTCCAGTGCCTCGTCAAGTAGCTCTGCGGGGTGCCAGAACGGCAACCTGATGTGGTGGCCGAATCCGTTGAAGGCCGAGAACGCCGGCCCCGCCGCGAGGCGCACATCGCGCCGCCGCGCGCGCTCGGCCAGGGCGAGCGCGTTCTCGCCGGTATCGACCCACAGGCCCGTGCCCCCGGCCGGAGTGGGCCAGCTCCATCCGGGACGCCGTCGCCGCAGCAGATCCTCGGTACGACCGAGCTTCTCGACGAGTGCCGTGCGGCGCCACTCACGGGCCTGGGCGGTGTGCGACAGCAGGTCGGCGGCGAGCCGCTGGTCGATCACGGCGGCGCCCAGGTCGATGGCCTTCTTGGCCTCGACGAGACGTGCGACCAGGGAGGTGGCTCCACGCAGCCACCCGACACGCAGACCGCCCCAGAGCAGCTTGGAGGTGGTCCCGACGCTCAGGGTGCTCTCGCGCGGGAGCAGGGCCGCGAGCGGCGTGCGCACCCCCAGGTGATCGAGCACGAGATCGGCGGAGGAGGTGTCCTCGACGGTGAGGACGCCATGCCGGGACAGCACGTCCGCGAGCTCGCGGCGGGCGGCCGAGGTGAGGGTGGTTCCGGTGGGATTGTGCCCCGCGGGCTGACAGTAGACGAGCCGCGGGCGGCGGCGGGCGAGGAGGCCGTCGAGCAGATCGAGATCGAGGCCGTGTTCGCGCATCGGGACGGCGAGCAGGCTCGCGCCACCGCCGCGGAAGGCCTCGAGGGCGCCGCGATAGGTGGGGTCCTCCACCACGACCTCGTCGCCGGGATCGACCACGCTGTGCGCGAGCAGCCACACCGCCTGCTGAGAGCCGTTGGTCACGAGGATCTGATCGGGGTCGGTGGGCAGACCGTCACTGGTCTGCTGAGCGGCGATGGCCTCGCGGAGGCGGGGCAGACCGGCCGGATGGTAACCGTCGGTGGCGAGGTCGGAGTCGAGGTCGGTGCCGAGGTCGAGCCTGCTCATCGCGTCGCGCACGAGCGCGAGGCCGGGCAGCGCGCCGCTGGACAGGTCCAGGGTCTCCGGCGTGCGCCCGGTGAAGGACGCGAGCCGGCCGTCCGATGGCGACGATGTGCCGGTCAGCGGGCGCGGGCGACGCAGCCGCGAGCCGGCGCCTCGCCGGGCATGGAGCTGTTCGCGTGCGCCGAGGATGTCGTACGCCTGGGTGACCGTGCCGCGTGAGACTCCCAGCGCAACGGCCAGCACCCGCTGGGACGGAAGCATGGTGCGGTCGGCGAGGATACCGGCGGTGAGCAGAGTGCCGATCGTGTCGGCCAGCGCACAGGGCAGTGCGGCGCCGGACCGCGTCCAATCGCCGAGGAGCCGGGACAGTGTCGCGGCGTCCACGCGACCTCCGCTCGTCACACTCCCATTCTGAGCCCTCGCCGCGTCGTGGGCCAATCGGGCCAAAGTGGCCTGGTGCGATGTCAGGCGGCTGCGGCGATGATGTCGGCGACGGTCCCGCGGACGGATGAGACCCTGCGGACGTACGACCCCACGGCGCTCGAGGGAGCAGAGTCGATGGCGACAGTGGTTCTGGTGGGAACGCTCGACACCAAGGAACAGGAGTACCGCTGGCTTCGTGAGCAACTCGTCGCGGCCGGCTGCGACGTCACCATGGTCGACGTCGGCACGTTCTCGGGCGGTGCGGGGCTCGCCGACGTCTCCTCCTCCGAGGTCGCCGAGGCGGCGGGCGCCGGTGTCGAGGCGCTGCGCGACGCCCGGGACCGTGGTGCGGCGATGGAGGCGATGGCCGCCGGGGCGGCGCGGGTCGTCCGCCGGCTGCACGAGCGCGGTGCGCTGCATGCCGTACTGGCCGTGGGCGGTTCCAGCGGGTCGGCGGTCGCGGCGCGGGCTCTTCAGGCGCTGCCCATCGGGGTGCCCAAACTGCTGGTCTCGACGATGGCCTCCGGCGACGTCGGCCCCTACGTGGGTGAGGCGGACGTCACGATCATGTACTCGGTGGTCGACATCTCCGGACTGAACTCGATCTCCCGCGCCGTCCTGGGCAATGCCGCCGCCGCGGCGGCCGGCATGGCGACACGCTACGAGCGCACGGCGGCCGAGCCGGCATCACCGGACGAGAAGCCGCTGGTCGGCGCCAGCATGTTCGGGGTGACCACCCCGGCGGTCGACGAGGCGCGCGAGCACCTGACCGGGCTCGGCTACGAGGTCATCGTCTTTCACGCCACCGGATCCGGCGGACGTGCCATGGAGGCCCTCGCCGAGTCGGGGATGCTGGCCGGCGTACTCGACCTGACCACCACCGAGCTCGCCGACGATCTGGTGGGCGGTGTGCTGTCGGCGGGGCCGCACCGCCTCGAGGCGGCCGGACGGCGCGGCATCCCGCAGATCGTCAGCGTCGGTGCGCTCGACATGGTCAACTTCGGCCCCCGCGAGTCCGTGCCCGGGGAGTTCGCGGACCGGCTGCTGTACGTGCACAACCCGACGGTGACGCTCATGCGCACCACTCGTGCCGAGATGGCCGCTCTGGGAGCCCGGATCGCGGAGAAGCTCGCGAGGGCCACCGGCCCGGTCGAGGTCTTCCTGCCCACCCGTGGGGTCTCGGCCATCGACGTCGCCGGTGGGCCCTTCGAGGACGCCGACGCCGATGCCGCCTGCTTCCAGGCGATCACCGAGGGCCTGACCGGCAGCGGGGTCGCCGTCCACGAGGTCGACGCCGCGATCAACGATCCCGGCTTCGGGCGCGATGCCGCGCAGGCACTCCACGAGCTCATCACCCGCGCCGACGGCGCCTCCACGCAAGGGAGCTGACATGGACCGCACCACCGCCCTGTCACGTCTGAGGGCCACCGCCGCCGCCGGCCGGCCCATCATCGGCGCCGGCGCGGGCACGGGCCTGTCCGCGAAGGCCGCGGAGGCCGGCGGGGTCGACCTGCTGATCATCTACAACTCCGGCCGGTACCGGATGGCCGGCCGCGGCTCGCTCGCCGGGCTGCTGCCGTACGGCGACGCCAACGCGATCGTCGTCGACATGGCCAGGGAGGTGCTCCCCGTCGTACGCGACACCCCCGTGCTCGCGGGCGTCTGCGGCACCGACCCGTTCCGGCTGATGGGACCGTTCCTCGACGAGCTCGCAGCGATGGGCTTCGCGGGCGTGCAGAACTTCCCCACGGTCGGCCTCTACGACGGGAGGTTCCGGCAGAACCTCGAAGAGACCGGCATGGGATTCGATCTCGAGATCGAGATGATCCGCACGGCTCACGACAAGGGGCTGCTCACCGCCCCTTACGTCTTCGACGCCGAGCAGGCGGCGGCGATGACCGACGCCGGCGCCGACGTCCTCGTGCCGCATGTCGGGCTGACCACCAGCGGCTCGATCGGCGCGACCACCGCACTCGGCCTGGACGACGCCGTGACGGCCGTACAGCGGATGCGTGACGCCGCCGTCGCCGTCGACCCCGGCGTGCTGGTGCTCTGCCACGGCGGCCCCATCGCCGAGCCCGGGGACGCGCAGTACGTCCTGGACCACACCACCGGCATCGCCGGGTTCTTCGGAGCCTCGTCCATGGAGCGGCTGCCCACGGAGCGGGCGATCGCCGATCGAGCCGCCGAGTTCACCGCTCTGCGCGTCTGACCCGGCGCCGCCGTTCCCGAGAACGGCCGCGCCGACCGGTGCAGCCGAATTTCTGGAGATGAGAAGGTAGGCAACCCATGCACCTGCGACCCGAGTCCCTGCCCACGATGGTGTTCGACTGGGGCAGCATCAAGTGGCTCGTCTCACCCCGTCACATCGACGGTGCGAAGAGCACGCTCGGCGAGGTCGTCATCAACCCCGGCCGGGGACACGAACGGCACAGCCACCCGACCGCCGACGAGGTGCTCTACGTCATCGACGGTGCGGGGCGGCAGATGGTGAACGACGAGGAGCCGTTCCCCATCAAGGCCGGCGACGCCGTCCACATCCCTGCCGGCGTCCCGCACTCCACGATGAACGACACCTGGCAGACGCTCCGCCTGATCGTCACCTATACACCCGGCGGCGAGGAGGCCGCGCTCGAGCAGGCACCCGGCTACCGGCTCATCGCACCCGGCTCGGTTCCCGACTGGGTACCGGGCCCCGGCTGACGGGCTACGGCCGCGGAGTGTTCACGTCGTGACCGGACACCGAGAGCAATCCGTCGATCTCCGCGAGCGCCGCGGCCAGCTCGCTGACCGATCCGTTGCCCTGAACGGTCATCCACACCGAGATCGTGCGGGGGTCCCGATCTTCGTCGCGCTGTTCGATGGACAGCTCACCGACGAGGAAGTGACGCTCTGCGCAGAGCGCGAGGACCTGGCGCATCACGCCGCGGCCGTCGAGGTAGACCAGCCGCAGCCGCGACGGCGCGTACTTCGAGTGCGGCAGCCGGGCGACCAGCGGGGTGAGCGCGAACATCACCACGAAATGCCCGGCGGTCACCAGGATGGCCAGCAGCCAGAGCCCGGCGCCGGCGGCCATGCCGACCGCGGCGGTCAACCAGATCACGGCCGCCGTGGTCAGCCCCCGCACCGCATCGCGACGCACGAAGATCAATCCGGCGCCGATGAACCCGATTCCGGACACGATCTGGGCCGCGACACGAGACGGGTCCAGCATGACGCGCTCGGACAACACGTCGGAGAAGCCGTACTTCGACACCAACATGATCAATGCCGCGCCGAAACCGACGAGGGTGTGCGTACGCAGGCCCGCGCTCTTCTGCCGGATCTCCCGTTCCAACCCGATCGCCGCCGACAGCACCAGCGCAAGGGCCAGCTCACCGACCTGCACCCATCCCTGGCCGGCTAATTCCCCTGCCGCCGCCAACGCCACCAGACCAGGCTAGTAGCCCGCCGCATCCATCCGCGCCCCGGCCCCGGCCGCCGCCCATGAAGGTCCCCGAGAGTCGGGTGTGGGTTAAGGAGAGCGCTTTCACCTATGCCGGACACGGCCGAAACCCGCACCGTCGGCTACGGAGCAGATCACCTCGGACACACCCTGGCGTCCGGCCCGATCGGAGGTAAAGATCTTCCTGGAGCGGCAATACAGATGGGAAGGGTTGCCCATGTTGTATGGCAGAGCGACTGAGGAAGCCGAGATCCGACGCCTGCTCGCCGATGCCCGAGCCGGAACCGGCGGAGCCCTCGTCGTCCGCGGCGAGGCCGGTATCGGCAAGACCGCGCTGCTCAACGACCTCGCCGCGACGGCCGGCGACATGTGGATACTGCGAGGCGCCGGGTACGCCTCGGAGACCGAGCAGCCCTTCGCCTTCCTCCATCTGCTGCTGCGGTCGGTGCGCGGCCGGGTCGACGAACTCTCCCGACCCCAGGCGCACGCCCTGCACGCCGTCTTCGACTCCGGCGGGCAGCGGGAAGAGGAACGTTTCAACCTGCGGCTGGCCGTACTGTCCCTGCTGTCCCTGCTGACGGCCGAACGCCCGGTGCTGTGCCTGGTCGACGACGCGCAGTGGCTGGACGCGGCGTCGACGGACACCTTGACGTTCACCGCCCGGCGGCTCGAATCCGAGCGCATCGCACTGGTCGCGGCGGCACGCGACGAGTGCAGGTTCACCGCCGCGGGCCTGCCGGAACTGCGCCTGAGCCGCCTGGATCGCACGGCGACCACCGCCCTCGTCCGGGCGCGGGACGCCCGGCTCTCGCCGCTGACCCGGGAGAAGGTCGTCGCGGAGTCCGGCGGAAATCCCCTGGCCGCCCTCGAACTGGCCGGCTCTCTCACCCCGGCACAGCGGGGCGGCCGGTTCAACCCGTTCGCGTTGCAGGACGGCGGGCTCGTGCCGACCGGACCGGCACTGCAGGACTTCCACGCACGGATCGGCGGGCTCGCCACGTCCGTGCGGACGCTCCTCCTGGTCGCGGCCGCGGACGACACCCAGGATCTCGGCCTGGTCGCGGTGGCGGCCGAGGCGCTCGGTGTCGGACCCGCCGATCTCGGACACGCGGAGCGAGCGGGCCTGCTCGAGGTGGCCGGCCGGGCTCTGCGGTTCACCCACCCGCTGGCCCGGCCGGTCGCCTATCACCGCGCCACGACCACGGAACGAAGGGCCGCGCACCGGGCGCTCGCCGAGGCGACCGGTGACGATCAAATGGAGCTGCGCGCCTGGCAGCTGGCGGCCGCGACCAGGGGCCGGTGCGAGGAGGTCGCCGCCCAACTGGAGGCGGCGGCCGAACGCACGGTGAGCCGCCGGGCGTTCGCGGCCTACGCGCGTGCGGCCGAGCTCACCCCCGATCGAAAGAGCCGGGCCCACCGGCTCGTGGCCGCGGCCCAGGCCGCGAGCGACGCCGGCCTGCTGGATGCGGCCGCCGAACTCGCCGCCCAGGCGGTCTCGCTCACCGGTGATCCACTGGCGCGAGTGCAGCTGGCGCAGGTCAACGCGGAGGTGGAGTGCGAGCGGGGCTCGCCCGAGGTGGCCTGCCGTACGCTCATCGACGGAGCCTGCCTGATCAGGGAAAGAGATCCGGCAAAGGCCGTGTTCATGCTGGTCGGCGCCGTACAACTCGGATCGCATGTCGGTGAGGCCGACCTCTCCAACGAGGCGGCGGACGCGCTGCGCGCCGTCACGCTGCCGGCGGGCTCGGCCCTCGCGGCGCTCGCTCCCGCCGTGTCGGCCGTGGTCTCGTCGAAGTCGGGCGATCCGGCCGACGGCGTACGGGCGATATGCGAACTCGTCAAAGTGGCCCGGGCCTCCGTGCCGGTGAAACAGCGCCGACCTCTGATGGCCGCCCTGGCAGAGCTCACCGCGGCGACCGACGAGGGGTATGCGGATGCGGCCGACCTGGTGGCGGAGCATCGGGAGAAGGGACTGATCGGACGCCTGCCGTGCGCGCTTCACCTCCTCGGGCAGGCGCAGGTGTATCGCGGTCGGCACCGCGAGGCCTGGATGACGATCACCGAGGCGCTCGAGCTGGCGACCGAGATCGGTCAGCTCCATCGCGCGAGCCGGCTGCGATGTCTTCTCGGCTGGCTCGCCGCGGTGAAAGGCGACGACGATGGTTGTGTGAAGCTGGTGAGCGAAGCCGGCGAGTACGCCTTGGCCCGCCGGATCAGGCCGGCCCTGTCTCTGGGCGAGTGGGCGTTGGCCCTCCTCGACCTGGGGCGGGGCCGGCATGAGGCCGCGCTGACCCGACTGGAGAGCGCCGGTTCGGGCGGCTCCCGGATCGGCGCCGCTCGTCGCGCGCCCGACCAGATCGAGGCCGCGGTGCGATGCGGCCGGCCGGACGCGGCGGTGCGCCCGCTCGCCGTGGTCGCCGCCTGGACGGGCCGGAGCCCCTCCCCCATCTCGCCTGCGGTGGCCGAGCGCTGCCGCGCTCTCACCGCCGCCTCGGAAGAGGCCGAGGAGCGCTACCTGCGTGCCGTTCGGCTGCACGAGAAGAGCGATCAACCGTACGAGCGGGCACGTACCGAGCTCACCTACGGCGAATGGCTGCGCCGTGCGCGTCGGCGGGCCGAGGCGCGCCCGTATCTGAGCGCCGCGGCGGACGCCTTCGAACGACTGGGCGCCGGCCCCTGGGCCGCCCGCGCCCGGGCCGAGCTGGTGGCGACCGGAGACACCACTGGAACGATCCGACCCGCACCGCACGGCTGTCTCGACGGGCTGACGCCGCAGCAGCTCCAGGTCGTGATGCTGGCCGCGGCCGGCGCCAGCAACCGGGACATCGCGGCTCAGCTCTTTCTCAGTCCGCGGACGGTCGGCAACCATCTCTACCGAGCCTTCCCCAAGCTGGGCATCAAGACGCGGGCGGAGCTCACCGAACTGGATTTCGGCACATCGAGTTGAGTCATCTGCTCATGCGTTGCTCGACTCCGACTCAATCGACAACACCGCATCATTGCAAGATGAGTAAAGCCGCCGCATGGCCGCGAAGCGGCAAAGCCTTGCTCCGCCGATCAATCATGCCTAGAATTCAATCCAAATGACTTGATGGGTTTATATGAATGGTCGCTTAATGGCGTCAATGCTGCGACGGCATCTCTGTTGCTCAATTCCGGGATCGCCATCGAAGAGCCCGCAGAGTCACCACAGACCCGGGAACGGCACAAGGAGGTCGTATGAGACGCATCAAACGAACGGGTGTCGCCGGCGGTGACGCCTCACGCCTTGGACGGCGGCGCTTCATGGCCGGGGTCGGCGCCGGCGGACTCGCCACGGCCGCCGTCGTGTTCGGCCGCCCAGGCGCGGCACAGGCGGGTGCGCTGCTCTATCCGTACAACTGCTGCAGCCTGTGCTTCGCGCCGTCCATCACGGTGGCCGCCTGCAAGGGCTACAGCGGCCACTACCTCTGGTACTGCGACAACGGGCCGTCCAGGCTCCACTGCCAGTGCTGCGAGACCAAGAGTGGCGGATGCCCCAGCGGAGTGAAGTCCGCCGCCAGCTGCCAGTACGGCTGACGGACGGGCGGCCGTGACTTCATGCTCGCCGTGCCCGCCCACGTTCTCGGTGGCCCGCACCATCGGAAAGGAAGACTGACATGCCGTCAGGGAACGAGCGCGGTCACGCCGTGCTCAGCCAACGAGAAGACGGAACGACGACGGTGGCGGTGTGCACCGCCATCACCAACGGAAAACCCGACAACATCTACGCCAAGTACGTCGGCGTGAACAACGTGCGGCTCGGCCCCGGCATCCGCCTCACCCGCGGCGACTCCTTCCGCTACACCCGCGACACGGTCGTGGTCTCAGCGGACGAGAACGGCGTGGTGCACGTACGCGCGATCGACTCCTCGCGAGGACTCCCACTCGACTGAACACCCGGCCACTGGACCGGACACGGGCCGCTCCGCTGACACGGACCGCTCGGCCGAACGGCGGTGAAGGGGATGAGCGTCTCCGCGCTCATCCCCTTCACCTGTCACGAACGAACCCGTGGAGCGCAGCGCTTCGAACTGAGTCGTCTGCTCAATCCAGGCACGCCGCCGACTCATACGGCGACACCGGGGCATGACAAGATGAGTAAACCTGGCTGATATTTCGGCGGCATCGGAGTCTTGCCCCACCGATCCATCGTGCCTACAATCCATTTTGATGATCACAAAATGGGAGCTCATCGAAAAATCGGAGCTTTCTTTATCCCCCGCTCCCTAACCGGCATGCCTTGTGCAAATTCAAACGCCTCGAAGAGGATGCCTTAATGGGTTTGGATGAATGGTCGCTGATCGGCGTCAATGCGGCGGCAGCGGCTCTGTTGCTCAATTCCGGGATCGCGAAGATCGTTTCACCTGATCCGTTGCGCCGGGCGCTCACCGAGGTGATCTCCGCATTCGAGTCCGCGAACGCGCCGGCTCTGCTCCGAGGGCTCGCGGCCATCGAGATCGCGGCCGCGGTGGCGGTGCTCGTCGGCCCGGCGCGGATGCCGGCGTCCGCCGTGGCATCGCTGCTCGGGGCGGGCTTCGCCCTCTTCGGCGTGCTCGGCCTCCTCCGCGGCGGCGGCGCGCCCTGTGGCTGTTTCGGCGCGTCCGGCCAGGAGCCGCTCGGCTGGACGAACGTCGTCCTCGGCGCCCTGCTCGCCGCCGTCTACCCGGTCAACGCCGCGACCGGCGTCCGGCTGGAGTCGGCCACCGACTACACCGCCGGGGCGTTGCTGCTGGCGTCGATGGCGTCGCTCGTCCTGTGCGTTCACACGCACCGCCGGCTCGTGCGCCGTCATCTCCCGATCGGGCCGCACGGGTCGAAGCCCACGTTGACCGTTGGAAAGGAGGCGCATTGATGCTCGTCGTGTTCGGTTTCGCGCTGCTGGTGCTGGCCGCTGCGATCGTGGTGCTCTTCGCCATGATGGGCGAACTGTCGTCACGTGTACCCGTGCCTGGGGCCGTGCAGCGCGATACGAGCGTGCGACCGGTCGAGGACGCCAAGATCGGTCATGCACCGGAGGTGTGGCCCGCGGATCTGCCGGATCCGGCCGATGCCGTCGTCCTGGTACTCAGCACCGCCTGCGGGTCGTGCAAGGACGTCGCCGGGCAACTGGGCACCGACCCGGCGCACGCCGACTGGCCCGAACTCGCCGTGGTCGTCTCCACGGCGGGCCAGCAGACCGGAGAGGAATTCGTCACCACCCACGGCCTCGATCGATTCCCCCACTACATCGACGAGGGCGGCGAATGGACCTTCGGCGAATTCGGCGTGCAGCTGAGCCCCACCGCACTCGTCCTTCGTTCCGGGCAGTTGACCTCGGCGCATGTCTTCAACGACGTCGCGTCGCTGCGAGATGCCATCGATAAGTCGTCCGAATCGGAACAGATTCGGGAACAGCAGAAGGAGGTCGTATGAGAGGCATCAAGCGTACGGGCGTGGCCGGCGGTGAGAGGGCACGCGTCGGACGGCGGCGCTTCATGGCCGGGGTCGGCGCCAGCGGACTTGCCACGGCCGCCGTGGTGTTCGGCCGCCCAGGCGCGGCGCAGGCAGGCGCTCTGACGTATCCGCTGAACTGCTGCAATCTGTGTTTCGCGCCGTCCATATCGGTGGCCGCCTGCAAGGGCTACAGCGGCCACTACATCTGGCGCTGCAGCAATGGGGCGGGAACGCTCCACTGTGAGTGCTGCGAGACCAAGAGCGGTGGATGCCCCGCGGGCGTGAAGTCCGCCGGCAACTGCTCGTACGGCTGACGGACAGGCGACGGACCGTGACTCGTTGGATCATCATCGGCGCCGTGGGCGCCATCCTGCAGGTGCTCAGCCCTTGAGGCCGATCGATGGCCGGGGTCGCCGGTCCGATGCTCCGCCACAGCCGGCAGAGCGGCATCCGGTTCCTGACCGGGCTCGCCGCCGGCGGAGTCCTGGCAGGGATCATGCTCGCCGTGCCCGCCTACGTTCTCGGCAGCCTCCTGGAGTCCGTCCTCCCTGAAACGGCGAGGCTGTGGCTGGTGGCGGCGGTGTGCGCGGTGTTCGGTGCCGCCGACCTGATGAACCGGACTCCCCATGTCTGGCGTCAGGTACCACAGCACCTTGTGCAGCGGCTGTCGCCGGGGACGCTCGGGGTGACCTGGGGGTTCGATCTGGGCCTGCTGGTCACCACCCAGAAAGTGGTCTCGCTCATCTGGGTGGCCGTGGTCGCGGTGGTGCTCCTCGAGCCCACGGTGGCCGCAGCTCTCCTGGTGGGAGTGGCCGTACTGTCCAACGTGGCGGTCACCGCCTGGAGTATGAGCGCACCGACATCGGATCTTCGGGTGAGCAGAAGGGAGCGCAAGTGGGTGACGGCGACCAGACGAACGTCCGGCGGGACGTTGCTGATCCTGTTCCTCCTCACCGCGGCCCAGGCCGCGCAGTGATGCCCCCGCTGCTCGAGCCGGACCCGGGCCTCGGTCAAGTGGTCATCACCCGATTCGAGTGCGGCACCCTGCCGAAGCTCGTGGCGATGCTCATACTGCACCGGCGGGTGAAGCGGAGCGTGCGGCGGAACGCCCGCGGCCTGATCGGTGTCAGGACGGTCGTCGACAGGCGCCGGCGCACCATGCTCAGCATCTCGCTGTGGCAGGACCTCGACAGCGTCTACTCCATGGGAAACGTCCCCGATCACGTGGCGGCGGCCCGGGTTCCGGGCTCGCTGGGCGTGGGCACCGCCAGCGGGGTCTTCTGCTTCGTCGGGGACTGGCGCCGGGTGATGTTCCACAGCCCTTCGACGCCGCGATCTCCACTCCATCCACTGCCTTCGCGCACCATCGGAAAGGAAGACTGACATGCCGTCAGGGAACGAGCGCGGTCACGCCGTGCTCAGCCAACGAGAAGACGGAACGACGACGGTGGCGGTGTGCACCGCCATCACCAACGGAAAACCCGACAACATCTACGCCAAGTACGTCGGCGTGAACAACGTGCGGCTCGGCCCCGGCATCCGCCTCACCCGCGGCGACTCCTTCCGCTACACCCGCGACACGGTCGTGGTCTCAGCGGACGAGAACGGCGTGGTGCACGTACGCGCGATCGACTCCTCGCGAGGACTCCCACTCGACTGAACACCCGACCGCCGAACCGGACACGGATCATCCCGCTGACACGGATCATTCCACTGCACACGGGCCACTCGGCTGAACAGCGGTGAAGGGGACGAGCGTCTCCACGCTCGCCTCCTTCACCGGTCGCAGCCGCGCCGTCACTGACCGGGGAGGCCTGCCTCGACCGGCGGCGACGTGGTCTGGACGCCGCCCGTGGTGGCACGGCGCTTGACGGCGAAGCAGGCCAGCGCGCCGGCGAACACGACCGCGATCGTGAGGGCCACGGTCGGTCGCATGGCGGTGACGAACCCGTGGACGAAGACATCGCCCGCGATCTGCTTGAACTGGGCCTCCGCCCCCTTGGGCAGATCCGGGGGCAGGTGCCTGGCCACGCTGCTCTGGCCGGTGCCGAGGCCCTCCTTGGCCGCGTTCTTGAACCCGGTGACGAACTCTCCCCGGTAGGGCGCCGGAATCTGTCCCGACTGCTTGGTCGCCTCGTCCTTGAGCGAGCCGGCGAGCCGGTTCTGCAGGACGGCTCCGACCGAGGCGGTGCCGAGGACCGAGCCGATCTGCCGCACGGTGTTGTTGACGCCCGAGGCGGCTCCGGCCAGCCGCGGCTCGACGCCGCGCATCGCCTCGGTGGCCATGGGCGCGAACACACAGCCGATGCCGAGCCCCGACACGACCAGGGCCGGCAGGAAGCTCACCCACGAGGTGGAGACGTCGGCGATGAGGACGATCCACACCAGGCTCAGCCCATAGAGGGTCATCCCGACCATGAGGATGTACTTGCCGCCGAACCGGTCCGACATCCGCCCGGCCACGGGGGCCAGGAACATCGACACCACAGACGAAGGCGCCAGGACCAGGCCCGCCTTGAGCGCGCTGAAGCCCAGCACCGACTGCAGGTAGATGGTCATCGGCAGAAAGAATCCGAGCATCCCGATCGAGGTGATCGCGCCGATCAACGTCATCACCGTGAAGTTACGATCCTTGAACAGGACGAACGGCACGAGCGGCTCCTGGTCCTGACGGGACCGCTGGTGCCACACGAAGGCCAGGAGCAGCACGACGCCGGCCCCCATGAGCCCCCAGATTGCCGCGTTCCATTCGTACCGCTGCCCCTCGGTGAGGCCGAACACGAAGCAGAACAGCGCGGCGGTCGCGATGAGGACACCGCCGATGTCGAACCTGTGCCGCCGCTCGTGCCGGGTGTCGGGGACGATCATGACCGTCAAGACCAGCACCAGCACGCCGATCGGCAGGTTCACGAAGAAGATCCACCGCCAGTCGAGCGTGGTGACGAGCAGGCCGCCCAGCGTGGGCCCGGCGATGGTGGCGACCCCGGCCACGGCTCCCCAGATGCCCAGGGCGGCGCCACGCCGCTCGGCCGGGAAGGTCGCGATGATGATGGTCATCGTCTGCGGCAACAGCATCGCCGCGCCCAGTCCCTGGATGACGCGGGCGGAGATCAGCTCCGCCGGGTTCTGGGATATCCCGCAGAGCAGGCTGGCGACGGTGAAGATCGCGACGCCGGCGATGAACATGGTGCGCGGCCCGCGCAGGTCGCCGAGCCGGCCGGCGGTGATGAGCAGCACGGCGAGGATCAGGACGTAGCCGTTCACCACCCAGAGCACCTCGTCGAGCGAGGCATCGAGCTTTTCGATCATGCTCGGGATCGCGATGTTGACGATAGTCAGGTCCAGCAGGGTCATGAAGAACCCGAGGGACAAGGTGAGCAGGACCGCCCACTGGTTTCCGTGCCATTTCCTCATGAGAGGTCCTCCGTGGGGGACTGACGGGGATCCTTCGCTAGACCTCACCGCCCGGCCACAGCCGCGCGGCCACGACCGCCCCGGCCTGCGATGCCCTCGCGAAGGCTACAAGGGACCCTTCGCGGGCAACGTACGGGGTCCACCACCGAGGGCGTCCACGCAGAGCGTCGCGAACCGGCCGACGCCCGGCAGCAGGAGCAGCCACCCGGCCAGCGCCCAGCCGAGATGGATGTGGGTGAGCACGTGCGCGAAGGCCGCCACCCCTTCGGCCCGGAAGCCGTCGTGTCGTTCGTACGTCATCCGCCGCAGGCCGCGGGGATGCCCTTCGGCGGCGACCACGCGCAGCGCCACGGGCGCGTGCCGGACGATCCACTCCCCCACCTGGCCGCACATCCCGCAGGTCGTGGCGACGTAGACCGACGCGGCGGGCGCGGCGGGCATGGCGGGGCGCAGGCGCGGCAGCCAGGGCCGCACGCCCGCGATGAGGGAGAGGATCAGTTCGGAGCGCTCGCTCGCATCCGCGCCTGGCGGCAGACCCACCAGGTCCCGCCCGACGTGCCGTTCGGTGCCGGCGCGGATGAGCGGCGCGACGATCCGCGTCGACGGCGGGACCATCCGATCCGTGCATTAGTCCACTCCTGCACAACTGGCCCACAGGCGATCAGGGCAGGATGGAGTCGATGTAACCTCCGTCCACCCGCAGGGCGCCCCCGGTGGTCGCCGAGGCGTACTCGGAGCTCAGGTAGACGACCATGTTGGCGATCTCGGCCGGCTCGATGAGGCGGCGCACGAGCGAGTTCGGCCGGTGCTCGGCCATGAACCGTGCCTGCGCCTCGTCCCACGGCACGTCCGCGCCCACGAGTTCGGCGACGAACTCCTCGACGCCCTCGGTATGGGTAGGCCCGGCGATCACCGTGTTCACGGTGACGCCGGTGCCCGCGACGGCCTTGGCGTAGCCGCGGGACACCGCGAGCAGTGCCGTCTTGGTCATGCCGTAGTGCACCATCTCGACCGGGGTGACCACGGCGGAGTCGCTGGCGATGAACTGCACGCGCCCCCAGCCGCGCTCGGTCATGCCGGGAAGGTAGTGACGTGCCAGTCGGATGCCCGAAAGCACGTTGACCTCGAAGTAGCGCCGCCACTCATCATCCTCGATCTCCAGCACCGGCTGGGGCCCGAAGATGCCGAGGTTGTTGATCAGTACATCGACGTCCGGCAGCCGCTCGAACAGCACCGACGCTCCCTCGGCGGTCGACACGTCCGCGGCCACGCCCGTGAACGTCGCGCCCGGAATATCTCGTTCCAGCTCGCCCACCGTCGCCGTCACGCGCTCGGCGTCCCGGCCGTTGATCACGACGGCGCAGCCGGCGCGGGCCAGGCCCTCGGCAATGGCCCGGCCGATCCCCCTGGTGGATCCACTGACGAAGGCGATCCGGCCGCTCAGATCGATGTTCATGGGAACCTTCCTTACCCACGACGCGGAAACGACTCCCGGACCGGCCCATGAGTTCCAAAAGATCGCTGCAGAGGACGAAGCTCGCAAACTATGGCATCTCTGGCTGTACGGTAGGACCCACCCGGCCCTCACCCCGGTGACCAGCGAGCAGGCGAGTCTCCTGTGCGTCTGCGACGAGCAGGAGTCTCTACGCTCCGCGTCTCCTCCGCCGGGCGTTCTGCACACTGAAGACACCTGGAGACCTTCGTGGCGAGATTCACCCCACGAGCCCTGTCGATCACTGCGATCACCGCCATGGCGGGCCTGCTCATACCGCTGTCCCCCGCCCAGGCCCAGAGCGGTTTCACGCCCGGTGCGCCCGGCGCCGGCGACCCGTACTTCCCCGACATGGGGAACGGCGGCTACGACGCCCAGCACTACAGTCTCGCGCTCACGTACGACGCCGGCACCAAGGCGATCGACGCCAACGCGAAGATCCGCGCCCGTGCCACCCAGAACCTGTCCCGCTTCGACCTCGACTTCCTCGGGCCGCTGAAGGTCAGCTCAGTGAGGGTGAACGGGCGCAAGGCGTCCTACCAGCGGACCGGCGCGCAGGAGCTCGTCATCACCCCGTCGAGCGGGCTGCGCCGGGGACGGACGTTCACCGTCGACGTCGCCTACTCGGGCGTACCTCAGAACGTCGACGACGACGCGCTCGGCGTCTCGGGCTGGGTCGCCACGCACGACGGCGCGGTCGCGGTGTCACAGCCGTTCGGCTCGGCGACCTGGTTCCCCGTCAACGACACGACCGCCGACAAGGCGACGTACGACTTCACGATCACGGTGCCGAAGGGCCTGAAGGCTCTGGCCAACGGCGAGCCGGCCGGCACGCGAACCCACGGGTCGTCCACGACCTACCGCTGGGTCAACGGGCAGCCCACCGCGAGCGAACTCGTGATGCTCGCCATTGGAAAGTTCGACGTCAAGGACACCCGCACCGCGAGCGGCCTGCGCAACATCACCGCCGTCGACCCGGCGGCGATCCTGCCCGCGAACCAGGCCACGGCCGGTGACGCCTTCAACAAGGCCACCGCCGACGCCATCGAATGGGAGCAGAAGCTGTACGGCCGCTACCCGTTCTCCTCCGTCGGCGGCATCACCGTGCTCGCGCCGAACGTCGGCTACTCCCTGGAGACCCAGTCCCGGCCCGTGTACGCGCGCAGCCGGGCCGGCACGGTGCCCAGCGCGACCCTCATCGCCCATGAGCTCGGCCACCAGTGGTTCGGTGACTCCGTCACTCCGGCCCAGTGGAAGCACATCTGGCTCAACGAGGGCTTCGCCACCTACACCGAGTGGCTCTACACCGAGCAGCACGGCGGCGAGACCGCGCAGCAGCACTTCGACGAGGCCTACGGCTCCGCGGACACCGACTGGACCGGCAAGGTGGCCGACCCCGGACGCGACCACATCTATGACGACCTCGTCTACACGCGTGGTGCGATGACCATCCACCAGGTCCGCAAGGCCATCGGGGACAAGGCGTTCTTCAAGCTGATCAAGGCTTGGCCGGCGGCGCAGCGCCACGGCTACAGCACGACGGCGGAGTTCACCGCCTTCACCGAGCACCTCAGCCACAAGAACCTGGACACGCTGTTCAAGAACTGGCTCTACACCGAGGGCAAGCCCTCCGTCTGAGTCCAGCACGCGACGCGACAGACCCCGGACCGTGTCGGCCGGGGTCTGTCGCGTCGCCGGCGGTGCCGCGGCCTTCCGCGCCGCGCACGGTGGGGAAACCGTGCGCGGCACGAACGTGAGTCAGGCCGACACGAGCCCGTGCGGGTCGAGCACGAACTTCTGCGCGACACCGCTGTCGAACTCGGCGTAGCCGCGCGGGGCCTCGTCCAAGCCGATCACGGTGGCGTTGACGGCCTTGGCGATCTGGACGCGGTCGTGCAGGATCGCGTTCATCAGGCCGCGGTGATACCGCATCACCGGGCACTGCCCTGTCGTGAACGAGTGCGACTTAGCCCAGCCGAGGCCGATCCGGATGGACAACGATCCGACCTTGGCGGCGTCGTCGACCGCGCCGGGGTCACCGGTCACGTAGAGCCCGGGGATGCCGAGTCTGCCGGCCGCCCGGGTGATCTCCATGATCGAGTTGAGCACGGTGGCCGGTGCCTCGTCGGCATCGGCTCCGTGCCCACGGGCCTCGAACCCGACGGCGTCGACCGCGGCGTCCACCTCGGGCACCCCGAGGATCTGCTCGATCTGCTCGGGGAGCGTCGCCGTCTCGGTGAGGTCGACGGTCTCGCAGCCGAAACTGCGCGCCTGCTCCAGCCGGGCCTTGTTCAGGTCTCCGACGATGACGACCGAGGCGCCGAGGAACTGGGCGGAGTGCGCGGCCGCGAGCCCGACGGGGCCCGCTCCGGCCACGTACACCGTGGATCCCGAGGTGACGCCCGCGGTCACCGCGCCGTGATAGCCGGTCGGGAAGATGTCCGAGAGCATCGTCAGGTCGCGGATCTTCTCCAACGCCTGGTCCCGGTCGGGGAACTTCAGCAGGTTCCAGTCCGCGTACGGGACCATCACGTACTCGGCCTGCCCGCCGACCCAGCCGCCCATGTCGACATAGCCGTAGGCCGAGCCCGGCCGGTCGGGGTTGACGTTGAGGCAGACGCCCGTGTGCCCCTCCTTGCACATGCGGCAGCGGCCACAGGCGATGTTGAACGGCACCGAGCAGAGGTCGCCCCGTTTGATGAACTCGACGTCGCGGCCCACCTCGACCACCTCACCGGTGATCTCGTGGCCGAGCACCAGCCCGGACGGCGCGGTCGTGCGGCCGCGGACCATGTGCTGGTCGGAGCCACAGATATTGGTCGCCACGACCTTGAGGATCACGCCGTGCTCGCATTTGCGACCCACGTTGGCCGGGTTGACCCCGGGGCCGTCCTTGAGCACCAGTTCCGGGTAGTCGATGGTCTGCACCTCGACTTCGCCCGGGCGGACATATGCCACTGCCTTGTTACCGGCCACGTCGCTGTCTCCTGTCTCGTGGGTGGGGTGGCGTAAGCCATCAGAGGACGCCCGCGATGACCGCGGGCCAACGTAACGGGGCCTTGTTCCGCGAGTGCCCGCAGCCGGGAGACGTGAGCGGTCGCCGGTGCCCGCGCAGGACGGCGCGATGGAGGTCGGCACTCCACTGGGCGCTGCCGTCCCTGCCGCTGTCGTCCCTGGCTCTGGCGTCGGTGTCGGTGTCGTACATGGATCCCTGCGTCCCGACGGACTCCAAATCCTGCGCTACGGCGGATCGCAAGTCTCAGTCGCGGTCGAGGAAAGGGGCGTCTGACGACGCCCTCGGCTCGGCGACCGCCGTCGCTCGAGCACGGTGTATCCGTGGCGAGCCTGGTCGGCGAGGTGGTGCCGGCACGGCCGAGGCAGCCGTCCGCGACAGAGGCGTCATGTACGACGGATCCCGCCGATACGCCATCGGGAAGCGGGCGGCCGATGCCGCCCCAGATCTTCCCGCAATGCGTTGACCTGGGGATTTATCAGGATCGGCTATGCCGAAGCATACGCTTCCATGGCATTGCCGACTACCCCCCGTTGCCGAAGGGATGCGTCCGGAGCCCGGCGGCAGAGCCGGGTAAAGACCGGTTACCGGGCGCCTTCGCGGCTTCCGGGTTCGCCGCCGAGAGCCCGTTCGTCACCTCGGACGATCGTCCCGTCGTCGCTGCGGAGGTGGACGAACGCGGCGAAGCCGGCCTTCTCGAGCCGGGTCAGCTGTGCGCCGAACTTCCCGCTGCGGCGAATGGTCTCGACCGCCCGGCCTTCCTTCCGCATGTCCCGTGCGACGGCGACCATGTCGACCACGGGCACGTCGTTGTCCACCAGAAGTACCACCGTGTCGCGGTGGAGGTCGCTTTCCAGCAGGTCCACGATGCGCTCGAAGCCGATGGAGAAGCCGCAGGCGGGTACGTCGCGGCCCAGCGAGCGGCCGATGAGCCTGTCGTACCGGCCGCCCCCGGCGATGGACCCCCGCATGTCCGGGTGGCCGACCTCGAAGATCTGCCCGGTGTAGTAACCCATTCCGCGCACGAGCGAAGGGTCGAACTGCCAGTTCAGCGACCGCTCCGACGCGAGCCGGTGCAGGCAGTCGATCGTGACGGACAGTTCCTCGATCGCCTCGGGCGCCATTCCGGGCATGGTGTCGGCCAGCGCGTCCGCCACCTTCGCCGGCGGAAGCCCCTGCAAGCCGGCGATCTTCTCGGTGACGGTGGTGATGCGGTTCGCCGGCAGCCCCAGCCCGGTGAGCTCCCGGCCGACCCCCTCCCAGCCGATCTTGTCGAGCTTGTCGAGGATGACGAAGAACCCGTCCCGGTTCGGCTCGGGCACACCCGCGTCGTCGGCGAGCGCGGTCAGGAACCGCCGGTCCGACAGCCGTACGGTCATCTTCTCGAAGCCGACCGTCGCCAGGGCCTCGGTGGTCGCCTCGATCAGCTCGACCTCGGCGAGGACGCTCGCTTCGCCGATCATGTCGATGTCGCACTGGTAGAACTGCCGGTAGCGGCCCTTCTGCGGCCTTTCGGCGCGCCAGACCGGCCCGACCTGCAGGGAGCGGAACGGAGAGGGAAGCGACGCCTGGTTGTTGCCGTAGAACCGGGTGAGCGGAACCGTCAGGTCATAGCGCAGGCCGAGGTCGACCAGGTCGCGTATCTCGGTGCCGGCTTCGAGCCGGCCGGGAAGCCCCCGGCGGAGTACCTGGAAGATGAGCTTCTCGTTCTCGCCGCCCTGGCCGCCCTGCAGGCGGCCGATGTCCTCGAGAGCCGGCGTTTCGATGCGCTGGTATCCGAACCGCCGATAGACCCGTGTGATCGACTCCAGCACGTGGTCACGTACCGCGACGTCGGCGGGAAGAAGGTCCCGGTTGCCACGGGCCGGACTGTTGTCCATCTTCACGAGGTTGATTCCTTGCGGATCGAATGGCTTCTGCGGGCCGGTCCCGGTGAGGCGGGCCACGGCACACTACGGGTCAGTGATCTTGCTCGCGCGGCTGGGGCTGGGCCCCGCCGGTCCGATGGTACGGGGTGGGCGCACAACGCCAGGTCAGCAGCCTCGTGGACGCGCCGAGCGGGTCAACGATGTCGTCGCAGCGCCACGTGCGCACGGCGGAGGGGCCTCTCGGTCACCGTGAACAAGGGTGGCCTCCTCGGCGGGCTTCGGGCGCGGACAGACGATCTGAACTGCTCGGATCTGCGAGGACGAGCACCTCGGACCTCGCCCTCAGCATACTGGTGATCACCTCGTCAAGGGTCTTCATTATCCCGTCGCGCCGGCCCGGGCAAGGCGTTCGCCGCCCTCGGCCGAGGGTGGCCGGATGCTCGGATCGCCGGCCGAGCCATCTCCCGCCCCAGCCGGAAATCATCTAGTTTGTGACTCAGCTCACCAAATAGATCGTTCCCACCGATGGGTAGAGCGTTACGGCACATATTGTTCGTCGTCTGTCTGCTGTCGGTGTCGGTCATCGCGGCGTCTGCCTCGCGCGCCGCCGCACTGCAGCAGCGCACCTATGCCTACGGCAGTCATGCCCGCCAGGCGCTGGACGCCTACTGGTCCGCCCCCGCCCAGGGCGCCCAGCCGGGCATCGTGATCGTGCACGGCGGCTACTGGAACGCCGGGCGGAAGAGTGACTGGAAGGCCACCGCGCAGTGGTACGCGGGTCAGGGGTTCGCGGTGTTCGCCGTCGACCACCGTTACAACACCGACGCGGCCTGGCCGGCCCCCCGTGACGACGTCA
>NZ_JABVEB010000089.1 GCF_014323665.1 Actinomadura sp. HBU206391
GGGGTCGTCGGCGAGGAACGCGGGCAGCCCGTGCGAGCGGGCCGTGTCGAGCATGCGGTCGGTACGCCGCTCGGACATGGACGCGACGTCGGCGACCGGGATGGCGAGGAAGTCCAGGACGTAGCCGACCGGGGCACCGTGGAAGTTGCCGTTGGACTCGACCCGGCCGTCCGGCAGCACGACGGGATTGTCGACCGCGCTGGCGAGCTCGCGCGAGGCGACCAGCTCGGCGTGCGCCAGGGTGTCGCGCGCGGCACCGTGGACCTGCGGGGAACAGCGCAGCGAGTACGCGTCCTGCACCCGGGTGCAGTCGGGGCCTCGGTGCGAGGCCATGATCGGCGAGTCGGCGAGCATCGCCCGCAGGTTCGCCGCCGAGGACGCCTGCCCTGGATGGGGTCGCAGCTCCTGCAGGTCGGCGGCGAAGACCCGGTCGGTGCCGAGCAGTGCCTCGACGCTCATCGCGGCGGCGATGTCGGCGGTAGTGAGCAGCCGCCGGAGGTCTCCCATGGCGAGCACGAGCATGCCGAGCATTCCGTCGGTGCCGTTGATGAGGGCCAGCCCCTCCTTTGCGGCGAGCGTCACCGGCTCGATGCCGGCCCGCTCCATCGCCTGCGCCGCCGGCATGAGCGTTCCTTCGGCGTCGCGCACGTCGCCCTCACCGATCAGCGCGAGCGCGACATGGGCCAGCGGGGCCAGGTCGCCGGAGCAGCCGAGGCTGCCGTACTCGTACACGACCGGGGTGATGCCCGCGTTGAGCAGTGCCGCGAGGGTCAGCGCGGTCACCGGCCGCACGCCGGTGCGTCCCGAGGCGAGCGTGCGCAGCCTGAGCAGCATGAGCGCCCTGACCACCTCGCGCTCGACCTCGGGACCGTTGCCGGCCGCGTGTGATCGTACGAGTGAGACCTGAAGGCGGGCCCGGAGCTCCTCGGGGATGTGCCGGGTGGCCAGCGCGCCGAATCCGGTGGAGATGCCGTAGGCGGGCGTGGGCCGCGTGGCCAGCTCCTCCACGTGCGCTCGTGTGGCCGCGATCTCCTTGAGCGCCTCGTCGGTCAGCTCGGCCACTGCTCCGCCACGGGCCACGGCGACGACCTGGTCGAACGTCAGCGCCTTCGGCCCCACGGGAACGGCTACTACGGATGTCTCGGTCACGGCACTCCCCATACCCCACTGGCCCCCATTGGCCATACCCCCATTGGAGCGGAGGACCGCGGGCGGTGGACCGGCCGAAAGGCAAGTTGTGTCTCGGATACGAGACAATGGTGCCCATGGAGCGGAGCGTCGTGGAATTCCCGCCGCGGGGCCGAGGGCGGCGGCCATGAGCCAAGTACCGGCCGCGAGGCGCACCCTGGCCGTGCTGCGGCTGGTCGCCTCGTCGGCGGAGCCGATGACCGCCGCCGGCATCGCACGCTCGCTCGGGCTGCCCCGCTCGAGCACCTACCACCTGCTCGGCGCCATGGCCGAGGACGGGTTCGTCACCTACCTGCCCGAGGCCCGCCGGTGGGGCCTCGGCGTCGCCGCCTTCGAGATCGGGTCGGCCTACCTGCGCCAGGGGCCGCTGGAACGGCTGGCCCGGCCGCTGCTGCACCGGCTCGTCGACCGGACCGGAGAGATCGTCCAGCTCGGTGTGCTGCACGGCGCCGAGACCCTCTACCTGCTCAAGGAGCAGCCTCGGGAGCACGCCACGGTGGTGACGGACGTGGGCGTCCGGCTGCCGGCCCAGCTCACCGCGAGCGGCCGGGCGATGCTCGCCCATCTACCCGCCGCCCAGATCCGTGCGCTCTTCCCGGGACCGCTGGTGGACCGTACCGGCCGCGGCCCCGGGTCACTGCGAGAGCTGCGGCGGGTGCTCGCCGACGAGGCGCGGCGCGGATGGTCGGCCGAGGACGGCCACGTCACCGAGGGATTCGCCAGCATCGCCGCCTGCTGCTTCGATCATGTCGGGCATCCGGCCGCGGCGATCACCGTGACGTTCCGCCGCGAACGCCGGCCCGAGGAGACCTGGCCCGAGCTGGCCGACCAGGTCCGCGTGTCGGCGGCCGAGCTGACCCGGCGCCTGCGCGGCGGCAACGCCCCGCGGTACGGCGCGGCGGAGCGCTGACCCGGGGCCGGCCTCAGTCGGCGATCTCGATCGCGGCCCGCACGATGCTCTGCCGGGTGAGCGTCTGCTGGTGTGCCGCGCCGTCCCGCCGTGCGCCGGCGGGCCGACTTCGCCGAGGAGCACCACTACGAGTTCTGGCGCCCCCTCGGCCGGTGACCGGAGCCGGGCGAGCACCCCGAGACGCGAACAACTGCATGATCACGGCGGAGCGAACCCTGTCATGATCATGCAGTTGTTCATGGTGCGGGGTCAGCCGGCGAGGCCGGCCTTCGACAGCCACTCCTTGGCCACCGCGTCCGGGTCCTCCTTGTCGGCGGACATCTTCGTGTTCATGTCCAGGAGGTCCTGCGTCGTCAGCTTCGCCGACACCGCGTTGAGCGTGCTCTTGATCGTGTCGTTCACCTTGGACGAGTTGACCAGCGGAACCACGTTCTGCGCGCTGAACAGGTTCTTGGTGTCCTGCAGCGTGACGAAGCCGTTCTTGCTGATCGCCGGGTCGGTCGTGAACAGGTCGGCGGCCTGGACGTCACCCTTCTTGAGGGCGCTGACGCTCACCGGACCCGCGACGTCGAGGGACTTGAACGACTTGAACTCCACGCCGTAGACGCTCTTCAACCCGACCAGACCCTGGTGCCGCGTCTTGAACTCCGGCGGTCCGCCGATGACGAGGTCCTTGGCGACCGGCTTGAGGTCCTCGATGGTCGTCAGCTTGTACTTGTCCGCCGTCGCCTTGGCGACGGTGACCGAGTCCTTGTCCTCAGCCGCGGCCGGGGTGAGCAGTTCCAGCCCGGACGGCAGCTTCTGCTTGAGCTCGGAGTCGACCTGGTCGGTCGTGGTGGCCTTGCTCTCCTTGTCGATGTACGCGAGCAGCGCGCCGTTGTACTCGGGCAGGATGCTGAGCTCACCGTTCTGGATCGACTTGTAGATGACCTCACGGGCGCCGATGTTGAGCTTCTTCTGCACGGTGACGCCCTTGGCCTCGAGGGCCTGTGCGTAGATCTCGCCGAGCAGGACGTTCTCGGGGAAGTTGGCCGAGCCGACGACGACGCTGCCGCCGCCCGCACCGCTCTTGGTGGGACCGGCCAACGGGTCGTCGGAGCCCGAGTCACCGCCGCCACAGGCTGTCAGGGCCACCAACGCGGAAGTCGCGACGGCGGCGAGTCGGATCATTGCCTTCATGGTGAAATTTCCTCTCGGGGGAAACCGGTTCGCTATAGGACACATCAGTCAGGGCGACATCTTCGCCCGAACTCCTCGCTAGGCCACTCTCCCGCTCTGGCGAACGCCCGCCGGAACCAGGAGCCGGCGGAGCGCGAGGAAGATCCCCGCGACGATGACGGCCAGCACCACGACGAGGACCGAGCCGCCGACGACGGCCTTGTAGTCCTGCCGCTGGAAACCGTCGAAGATGTAGCGCCCGAGGCCGCCCAGGCTCACGTACGCCGCCACCGTGGCCGTCGCGACGATCTGGATCGCCGCGGTGCGCAGGCCCAGCAGGATGAGCGACATCGCCGCGGGGACCTCGACCTTGAACAGCACCTCGCTGCCGGTCATTCCCATGCCGCGCGCCGCGTCCTTGATGTCGGCGTCGACCGTCCTGATGCCCTCGTAGGTGTTCACCAGGATCGGCGGGACGGCGAGCGCGATCAGCGCGGCGAGCACCGGGCCGAGGCCCACGCCGTAGATGAGCACGACCAGGATCACGATGCCCAGCGTGGGCAGCGCGCGAGCGAAGTTCGCCAGGCTGGCGGCCAGGAACCCGCCCCGCCCGGTGTGCCCGGTCAGCAGCCCGAGCGGCAGCCCGATCGCCGCCGCGATCAGCAGCGACAGCCCGGAGTACCAGAGGTGCTCGGTCAGCCGGGTGGGGATGCCGTCGGCGCCGTGCCAGTTGGCCGAGTTGCCGAACCAGTCCCAGAACAGTCCGAGGATGTTCATGCCGTCCCCCTCCGGCTCCGCGCCCAGGGCGTGAGCAGCCGTTGCGCGAGCACCAGCGTCAGGTCCGCCGCGAAGGCCAGGAGGATGGTCAACACGATGCCCGCGATGATCGGCGTCGGGAACTCACGTTGGGCGCCGTCGGTGAACAACTGCCCGAGCCCGCCCTGCCCGACCAGCACGGCGACGCTCACCAGGCTGATGCTCGACACCGTGGCCACCCGCAGCCCCGCCATGATGACGGGCACGGCGATGGGCAGCTCGACCTGGACGAGCCGCCGCCATGTGCCGAAGCCCATGGCCGTGGCCGCCTGCCGCACCGAGTCGGGCACCTGGCGCAGCCCGTCGACCACGTTGGGCACGAGCACCGCGAGCGTGTAGCCGGTGAGCGGGACGATCGCCGTCCATCGCGAGTTGAGCCCGGTGAGGTCGAGCATCAGCATGAACAGCGCGAGCGACGGGATCGCGTACAGCAGGTTGGCGCCGGCGAACACCGGCGCGTACAGCCACGACCACCGGATCGACGCCACGCCGAGCGGAATCGAGATCAGCAGGCCCAGCACGACCGGCGCGAGCGAAAGGAACAGGTGCTCACCGGTCAGGTCCACGAAGTCCTGGAGGTGATCGGCGACCCAGTTCCAGCGGACCAGCGGCTCACCGTCAACCAATGCCATGAAGGCCATCCGCTCACTGGCCCCCAACCGGGGTGTCGCCGGATCCGGCGGACTTGGCGATCTTGGCCGGGCCGGAGGACGCACCGGTCACGGCCGCCGCCTCCTCGGCGTCGAGCTCACGGAAGAACCGCAGCCGCTTGAGGCCCCGCTCGCCCCCGAGGAAATCGGCGACGAAGCCGTCCTCCGGGCCGGCCAGCAGCTCGTCCGGGCTGGAGTACTGCGCGAGCTTGCCGCCGACCTGGAACACCGCGATCTTGTGCCCCAGCTTGACGGCCTCGTCGATGTCGTGGGTGACGAACACGATCGTCTTCTGCAGCTCCGCCTGCAGGCGGAGGAACTCGTCCTGCAGGCTCTTGCGGACGATCGGGTCGACGGCGCTGAACGGCTCGTCCATCAGCATGATCGGGGGGTCGGCCGCGAGCGCCCGCGCCACCCCGACGCGCTGCTGCTGGCCGCCGGAGAGCTGGTACGGGTAGCGGGAGGCCATGGCCGGATCGAGGCCCACGCTGTCCATCAGCTCGCGGGCTCGCGCACGCGCCTTCTTCTTGTCCCAGCCGAGCAGGTACGGCACGGTGGCGATGTTGTTCAGGATCGTCCGGTGTGGGAACAGCCCGGCCTGCTGGATCACGTAGCCGATCCCCCGGCGCAGCTCCGGCGGATTCTTCGACCGCACGTCGGTGCCGTCGATGGCCACGACGCCGTCCGTCGGGTCCACCATTCTGTTGATCATCCGCAGCGTGGTGGTCTTGCCACACCCGGACGGGCCGACGAGCACCGTGATCTGACCGGTCGGTATCTCCAGGTCAAGGTCGTCGACTGCCACGGTGCCATCCGCATAACGCTTCGTGACGCCGTCAAAGGTGATCAGACGACCCACCTCCTCGCCGGCGCCGGTGGACGCCGTGATGTGTTCCAGTGCCAAAATGAAGTAAAACAACGCCGCGAACGACCGTACCCAACGATGAGTGCGCACGTCACGAAGGCCCTGGAGCCTCGCACTCCAGGATGCGGTTGTCCACTATGTCGGCTGAAATAGTACGAAATGTAACGAGGCTCATGTTGACGAGCACCCGAATCGTTATCGACGGCACGGCACTCACGTGCCCCGAGGTGGCCCGCATCGCCCGCGACGACGTCCAGGTCGTGATCTCCGACACCGGCATCACGCGGGCGCGGGAGGCCTGGAAACTGGCACGCGAGATCACGAGTACCCAGCCGGTGTACGGCCGGACGACCGGCGTGGGCGCCAACCGGCTCGTCGACGTGGAGTGGGACGACGCCGACGCCCACGGGCTGCGCCTGCTGCGCAGCCACGCCGCCGGCGCCGGGCCACTGCTCAGCGCCGAGGTCGCCCGCGCGATGCTGACGGTGCGGCTCAACCAGCTCGCGGCGGGAGGCTCCGGGGTCGACCCGGGCGTCCTTCCGGCGCTCGGTGATGTGATCAATCTCCGGCTGACCCCACCGGTGCCGATCTACGGCGCGATCGGCACCGGCGACCTGACGGCGCTCGCCTCCACCGCGCTGTGCCTGCTGGGCGAGCGGTCGTGGATCGGCGGCGGCCAGGGCCCCGGCTTCCCCCTGCGCTCCGCCGATGCGCTCGCGTTCATCAGCTCCAACGCGGCGACCCTCGGCGAGGCCGCGCTCGCCGTGACCGACCTGCGCCGCCTGCTGCGCGCGTCGATCGTCATCGCCGCGCTGTCGCTGCTCGCCGCGTACGGGTCCGTGGAACCGTACGCACCGATCGTCCATGAGGCCTGCCCGCACCCGGGCCAGCAGCAGGTGGCGGCGTCCATGCGGTTGCTGCTGGCCTACGAGGGCCCATCTCCGGGCCGGATCCAGGACCCGTACGGCTATCGCGCGTTCCCGCAGGTCCACGGTCCGGCGGTCGACTCCGCCGCGTACGCGGAGGGGATCGTCACCCGGGAGATCAACGCCGCCGCGGAGAATCCGCTCATCGACGTGGTCGACCGTGCCGTCTGGCACAACGGCAACTTCCACACCGCCTACGTCGGGCTGGCGCTCGACGCGGCGCGAGCCGCACTCTTCCAGACCGCCGCCCTGTCCGCGTCCCGGCTCGGAACGCTCGTCGAGCCGTCGTTCACCGGCCTGCATCCGTTCCTGGCCGCCACCGAGGCCAGCTCGGGAATCATGATCTTGGAGTACGTCGCACAGTCGGCGATCGCCGACGTCCGGCGTTACGCCAGCCCGGCGGCCCTCGGCAACGCCGTACTCTCACGCGGCGTCGAGGAGCACGCCGGATTCTCCCCTCAGTCGGCCCGGGCCACCACGGACACCATCGCGGCCTACCGCATCGCGCTCGGCTGTGAGCTCGTCGCCGGCATCCGCGCGCTGCGCATGCAGGGTCGCGCTCCGGCCGGAGGGCCGCTCAAGGGGGCCTATGACCTGGCCACCGCGGTGCTCGACGCCCGGGTCGAGGATCGCCCGCTGGACGGTGACATCGCCGTCGCCGCCGACCTGCTCGACCTCGAGGAGTTCTCGGCGGGCGTCATGCCCGGCGAGGCGGGAGTGCCCGGCCTGTGGTGAAGGCCGGCCTGTTGGTGAGGGCCCGCCGGCCGGCACCGTCCGCGGCGCGGTCACGTGCTCAGTGGTGTGGAGCGCTCGGGCCGGTGGAGGACCGATAGCGCAGGGTCGGCTCGCAGACGATGCGCCGCCGCCTCTGCTTGCCCTCGATGGCGCCCACGACGACCCGGACGGCGGAGTGCACGATGCCGTCGATGTGCCAGTCGACCGTGGTCAGCGGCGGTGTGAGGAGCGCCGACATCGGGTGGCTGTCATAGCCGCAGACCGAGACGTCGCCGGGCACCGCCAGCCCGAGCTCCCGGGTGGCGGCGTAGACGCCGTAGGCGATCGAGTCGGAGAAGCAGAACACCGCCGTGGGACGGGGGTCGGCCGACAGGACGTCGAGCGCCACCAGGGTGGCCTCCTCGAGCGCCTGCGACGCGGTGACGACGGTGATGTCGGCCTTCAGGCGCTCGGCCTCGGAGTTGACGTGGACGTCGGCGGGCCGGTCCGGGGTGCTGGCCCGGGTCGAGGTCAGCACGGCGATCCGGCGGTGCCCGAGCCCGTGCAGGTGCTCCAGCGCGAGCGTGACGCCGCGCCGGTTGTCGAAGACGACCTCGCCCTTGGACCGGCCGCCGTGGAGCGCGTCTCCGATGGAGACCACCGGCAGCGTCTGGCCCAGTTCGGCCCACAGCGGCGCCGACGGATCCAGCGGCTGCACGATGATCCCGTCCACCCGCTGGTCGCGTAGCCGCCGGGCCAGATCGAGCTCACGCTGCGGATCGCCGCCGGCGTCGAGGATCAGCGCGTAACGATCCCTGGCCAGCAGCTCCCGGCCGATGCCCACCGCGAGGGACTGCTGCCAGAAGTCCTCGAGGGAACCGCAGAGCAGGCCCACCATGTCGCTGCGACCGCTGGCCAGCGCCCGGGCGATCGGATGTGCCTCGTAGCCCAGCTCCTCGGCCGCCCGCCGCACCCGCTCCTGGGTCTCTTCGGAGGTCTGGATGCCGCGCAGCGCGTACGACACCGCCGCCGGCGACAGGCCGGTGGCCTTCGCCACCTCCCGGATGGTCGTGCGGTTGCTCTTCCGAGGCACCCGACCACCATACGGGCACCCTCGGACATACGCCTGTAACAAAGCGGCCGGCAACTTGACGCGGAGAGCTCTGAACCGGTTCACTGAAACGGTCAAGTGAATCGGTCCACTGAAGCGGTAAACCAGGGTTCCCCACAAAGCCGACCCGCCAAGTGGTAAAACCATGTCCTGAGCCGTGCCGGGAGGAGGAGCAGAGTCGTGACCGGCATCGATGTGCACCAGCACCTCTGGACGGACTCGTTCCTCGCGGCGCTCCGGGCCCGCTCCGAGCCGCCCTTCCTGTCCGGGTGGACCCTGCACCTGGAGAACGAATCCCCCTTCGACGTCGACCCGGCCGATCATGACATCGGCCTGCGAACCGAACTGGTCCGTGCCGACGACCTGGACCGGGCACTGGTCTCGCTGTCCACGCCGCTCGGCGTCGAGTGGCTGCCGCCGCACGAGGCGAACCCCCTGCTCGACGCCTACCACGACGGCGCCGCCGCCCTGCCCGAACCGTTCGGGGCCTGGGCCGCCGCCTGCGTCCGTGAGATCGACACCGATGCCACCGCCGAGCGGCTCGACCAGGGGTTCGCCGGCCTCCAGCTGCCGGCGACCGCGCTGGCCGACGCCGCCGGTCACGACCGCTGCGCGCCACTGCTCGACCTGCTCGAGGAGCGCGATCTGCCGCTGCTCGTCCACCCCGGGCCGGTGCCCGAGGCGGTCACCGACCCCGGCTGGTGGCCCGCGCTCGTGCCGTACGTCCAGCAGATGCACGCCGCGTGGTTCGCCTTCCGCGCCTTCGGCCGAAGCCGCCACCCCCGGCTCCGGGTCTGCTTCGCGCTGCTCGCGGGCCTGGCCCCGCTGCACGGGGAACGCCTCGCGGCCCGCGGCGGCGGCCGGGGCGAGGTGGATCCGCTCTCGTTCGTCGAGACGTCGTCGTACGGCCCGCGCGGCGTCGACGCGGTCGTCCGCGCCATCGGCGTCGATGTGATCGCGTACGGCTCCGACCGGCCCTACGCCGGGCCGCCCGAACGTGCCGACTTCAACCTCGGCGAGGCCGGTGGGCGTGCCCTCCGCGTCGCCAATCCACACCGTCTACTGACCGGAAGGGAGTAACACCCATGTCCTGGGAAGCCCTGCCCGCCCGCTCCATGAGCAAGCAGGAACTGCGGGAACTCGTTGACACGCTCGCCGAGCGGCCCGAGCTATGGCGGGAACACGTCACCTACTCGAGCGATCAGCGGCATTACGCGTCTCTGTATCGGGACGAGTATGTCGACGTATGGCTGCTTTGCTGGAGCCAGGACAACGACACCGGCTGGCACGATCACGATCTGTCCTCTGGCGCGGTGCGGGTCGTCTCCGGCGCCCTCAAGGAGTGCAACCCGCGGATCGGCGGCGAACACCTGGAGACCGTCGTCGGCGAGGGCGTCTCCTTCTGCTTCGGCCCCGACCACATCCATCGCCTGGTCGGAGCCGCCGGTGACAGCGTCTCCATCCACGCCTACTCGCCGCCGCTGTGGCGGCTCGGCCAGTACGTCATCACCGATGACGGCGTCATGCGCCGTACCTCGGTCAGCTACGCCGACGAACTCCGGCCCCTCGACAACGTGGCATAACCGAGCAGGAAATGAGGCCCGCCCGGCCACCACAGGCTCGGCGGGCGTCATCGCCGCGGTGCACACGAGCGAACCCCTCACCGAGACGTGCCGCGAGGCACTGCCGTAGGTCACGGCCCGGCCGGGCGAGGGCCGAGGGCCGGGCGGAACAGCCGGCCGGAGAGGGCTCCGTACGCGGTGTGCGCGGCGGCGGTCACCCAGGCCGTGACCAGCAGCAGGTACAGGCCCACGGCCAGGACGGTGAGGGCGCCGAGGCCGGTGCGCCCCGCCAGGGCGGCCGCGCCGGTGACGCAGGTCCCCACCGGGAAGGTGTAGCCCCACCAGGTCATCGCGAACGGCATCCCCCGGCGCAGCGCCCGCGCGTTGGCCGTCGCGGCGATCGCCAGCCAGAGCATCGCGAATCCCATGACCGGGACTCCGTAGAGCACCGCGAACGCCCCCATCGCCCCCGCGTACCGCGGCGCCGCATCGGCGGCCGCGCCGGCGAGCTGGTTCACCGCGGTGGTCGACTGGCCGAGCGGCCCCAGGACGAGGAAGAGCGTGGGCGTCAGGGCGATCGGCGCGAGCTTGTCGTGGACGAGCCGGGTCCAGATGCCCGGGAGCAGGACCAGCGTGGCGAGCAGGCTCATGCCGAACATCGCGTAACAGCCGTACAGCATGCTCTCCCTCGCCGCGCCGGCAGGCAGGTGCGGCACCAGCGCCGGGCCGAGCGCGGCGGCGACCATGGGCGCCACCACCGGCAGCAGCCACGTGGGATCGGCCGTACCCGGGCGCACCTGGTAGCGGACGACGAACAGGTACGGGATTCCGTACCCGGCGACCAGCGCGTAGAGCGTGCCCACGGTCCACAACACCAGATCCACCGTCACGGCCGCCTCCAGGCCGATCACGTGACGCCCTAGGGTGAGGGTCCCGTACCCGACGGCGAGCAGCGCCATCGGCGGGCAACCGTAGAACACGGCCATGGCCGGTCCGTCCAGGAGCTGGGCCCGGGCCTCGGCGCGGTATCTCAGCAGATGGACGGTACGGGCGGCCATGATCACGAGCAGCAGGACGGCCGACAGCGCCCACACGCCGACCGCGAAGCCGCGCTGCCCGGGGACCGAGACCGGCAGCGCACCGGCGCCGTTGGCCACGATCGCCGTTCCCATGACGCAGGCGTACCAGTTCGGCCCGAGATGCCGGAACGGCTCAACGCGCTCGGGCGCGGCGAGCGGGGCTGCGGCGGCGGGGGCGATGCTCGTGACCATCCCCCCACTGTGGGGGCCGGTCACCGCCGTCGGTAGAGGTCATCGCCCTATGGGGACATAACGCTGGCCTATGAGCGGTGCCTAGACTGCGGAGATGCGCCTCTCTCACCGCGTTCCCGATCTGGGCGCCCTCGAGCTGCTGCTGGCGGTCGTACGTATGGGCAGCGTCGGCCGGGCCGCGGCGGAGCTCGGTGTCTCCCAACCCGCCGCCAGCACCCGGATCAGATCCATGGAGCGGCAGATCGGCATGGCGCTGCTGGAGCGCTCACCGAGCGGTTCCCGGCCGACCGCGGCCGGCGCCCTCGTGGCTGAATGGGCGTTGCAGGTGATCGAGGCGGCGCGCGCGCTGGACGCCGGGCTCGGCGCGCTGCGCGAGGACCGCGACGGGCGGTTGCGCGTGGTGGCCAGCCTGACCGTGGCCGAGTACCTGATGCCGGGCTGGCTGCTCGCCCTGCACGAGGCCCGGCCGGGGACGGCGGCCACCCTGCGCGTCGCCAACTCGGCGGCGGTCGCCGAACAGGTGCTCGCGGGCCAGGCCGATCTCGGCTTCGTCGAGGGGGCGAAGACCCCCGCGGGCCTCAGCGGCACGGTCATCGCGACCGACCGCCTCGTCGTGGTGGTGGCGCCCCGGCACCCGTGGACCCGGCGGCGTACCGACGTGACCGCCCAGGAACTGGCGGATACCCCTCTCATCCTGCGCGAGGAGGGGTCGGGTACCCGGGAGGTGCTCGACCGTGCCCTCGCCGAGTACGGCGGGACGGCGACGCCGCTGCTCCAGCTCGCGTCGACCACGGCACTCAAGGCGGCGGCGGTGTCAGGCGCCGGGCCGGTCGTGGTCAGCGAACTCGCCGTGGCCGACGAGGTCGCGACCGGTCGCCTCGTCGCCGTGTCGGTGCCCGAGCTCGACCTGCGCCGCCCGCTCCGGGCGGTCTGGCCCACCGGGCAGCGCCCCACCGGCCCCGCCCGCGACCTGCTCGCCCTAGCCCGCCAGACACCATCCCCGCCGTCTGGTGGTTAGGACCGCCGCGGACCGAACCTCTTCTGCCGGTTCCACCGGCCAGGCGATTCAGGGCTTCGCGGTGGTCCCGCTGCTCGCGGGCTATGACCTGGACAAGGGCACGGGCCGGATCCCGCCCGGGCCTTCCGGCCCTCTGAGGTACGGATTCCGGGCCGATCGCTCTGGCGTGAACGTGCACGAACACTCCGTTCGATCAGGCGAAACCCATTGTCATTCGAACATGCGTGCGATAGATTATGACTGTCCGGGGTCATGTGACTACCCAGTCGATGGGAAGTCTTCTCCCCCGAGGAGTCCGTCGTGGTGCCTGGCCCGTTCGCCGTTCCCCCGCCGTCGTGTGCGGTGGAGGCGTTGGCGATGGTCGAGGCGGCGTTGGACTTCCTGAACAGCGGCGATCTGCCCTGCCTGCCGGTGGAGGTGCAGTCGGAGTGCTTGCGGAGGTGGGCGCGCGTGGAGGCCAAGGGCGCCGCCGCACGCGCGGATCTGGTGGCGGCCTTCACCGCGTGCGGCGGCCCCCGTGCCGACGGGCAGAGATCGACGGGGGCATGGCTGGCCAGATTCACCCGTTCCACGCCCGCCGCCGCCCGCCGGCAGGTGAGCGCGTCACTGCGGCTGCGCGCCCGCCCCCACATCCACACCACGCTCGCCGATGGGACGATCTCGGAGTCCTACGGTGAGTGGATCAGCACCGCGGTCGCCGCCTTCCACCCCGAAGACCAGGACGCCATCGAACAGATCCTGGTCGAGGCCGCGACCTCCGGCGCGCAGGTGGAGGACCTCGCACAGATCGCCACCCTCGCACTGCGCAGATTACGCCCCGGCAACACCGAACGCGACGAGGCACAACGCCTCAACGACCGAGGACTGACCCCGTCGAAAACCCTCGGCGGAGTAGGCCGGATCAACGCAGACCTGACCACCGAGGCCACCGCCCTGACCGAAACCGTCATCGAAGCACTCGCCGTCAAGAAGGGCCCCGAGGACACCCGCACCAAACGCCAACGCAGGCACGACGCGCTCGCCGAGGCGATGCGCCGCCACATCGACTCAGACCTGATGCCAGAACGCGGCGGATCCAAACCACACCTCAAAGTCGACATGGACCTCGCGACACTCCGCGCCCTGCCAGGCTCCAAACAACTCGAAGACCAATGGATCCAACAACAGACGGCCGCACTCGCCCGCAGACGCCTCACCAAAGATGAAACCGTCCGCCAACTCCTCACCGACCAACCAGAACAAGAACCGCCACCCGCCCCCGACAGCCCAGACGGCCTGAGCGACCCAGGCGACCCAGCCGCCCGAGGCGCGGCGGCGTCCTCGCCGCCGGAACCACCCAGCCTGCCGGAACCACCCAGCCTGCCGGGGCCGGCCAAAGGCGCCACCCTCACCGGCGCCGGGCCGATCAGCGACGGACTGGCCGCAGCACTGACCTGCGACTCCCTCATCACCCCCACCGTGCTCGGCACAATCGACCACGACGCACTCAACCAGATGACAGCAGAACGGCTCAACGCGATAGGCAAGTCAGGCCGCGCCGCCCATACCAGCAGCCGATGCCATGACCACAACGACGGCGACAGCGCGACCGACGACGACCACCGCGGTGACAGTGATAGTGACAGTGACGACGGCGGCCGATACGGTGACGGCGACTTACGCGATCACCACGGCCGAAGCAATAACAGCGGCCGATGCGGTGACAACGACCCAGACCAGTGCGGTGACCAGTGCGGCGACAGCAACCCCGACCGCTGCGGTGACTGCGACCGCCCCCTCGCCACCGAGACCCTGCCCCGGTTGCAACGGAGCATGCTCCGATCGGCGATCCAGGTGCTCTCCGGCCCAAACGGCCTAGCAGCCTACCTGCGCACCGGGCTACTCGAAGCCCCACTCAACAGACCCGGCATCATCCTCGACGCCGGAACAACAGACAGAACCGTACCCGCACCCCTGGAACGCCTGGTCCGCCGCAGAGACCAACACTGCCGATTCCCCGGCTGCGACCACCCCGCCCAACTATCCCAGATACACCACATCGCGCCCAGATCACGAGGCGGCCCCACCGAACTATGGAACCTCCTCACACTCTGCACGATGCACCACCTCATCGCCGTACACACCTGGGGCTGGCACATCCAACTCAACCCCAACGCCACCACCACCGCCACCGGACCCGACGGACGCCTCCTCCACGAACACAACCCACCAGGAGACCCACCCCTACAAGCCGCCTGAACAGCAATCGAACTCGAGAGAAGACCACGGCCAGGACCATAGCCCTACGCCCGGCTGCGCTCGGGAGCGGTCTACGCGCACAGGTACCTGTTCACCGACTCCGGACAACCCCTTGGCCGAGGGCCGAGTCCGAACCGGCGACCTCGGGGCGCCCGACCGCGTCATCACATCCGCGGCGAGTTCCGATGGCTGAGATGACCGCCCGCCACCGGCCCTTTGAAGGACCGGCCTCGCTCGCGAAGAGCTACCTCAGCTCTGCTTGATCGCATCGAGGAAGGAGCGCATCGTATCCGCGTCGAACACGAGCGCCGGGGCTTCCGGGTTCTTGCTGTCGCGTACGGCTACGATGCGACCGGCGCGGGCCAGTTCAACGCAGGCCCCGCCGTTGTTGCTGCTTCGGCTGCTCTTTCGCCACATGGCGCCTGTCAGGTCCATTGCTCCGCCGCCCTCTGAATGACCTCTGCAGCTTCTCCAGCAACCGACGCAGGGCGCCGCCGGTCTGCAGTGCCTCGTCGCAGAGCCCGGCGCGGTCGGGCTCGGGTGAGCGTTCCCCTGTCTCCATGGCGCCGACGAGCTGACGGCTGCAGAAGATCTTCTGAGCCAGCTCGGGCTGGCTGAGCCCGGCGGCCTGCCGGTAGTGCCGCAGTTCCGACCCCCAGAGCGCCGCCGGGCTGCTGCCGGGATCGAGGAATTTCTGTGCAGGCATGATCCTTCTCCTGATGCCACACGGCGCCACGGCTTTCCACCCGGTGCCACACGGCGTTTTTCGTATGCCACAGCAGCGCCAAACATACGTGCGATGCACACCCTACGTAATCGCCCGGTGACAAAGTTGGAAAGCGCGAAGAAGGCGGCTCCGGACCGGTCGCCTTCCTCCGGCCGTGGAGCGACGACAACCGAAGGCACCGTCACAACGCTCGATCAAAGGCGGGCTATCGCATGACCGATATCAGTACTTCCGAGAAGGCGAATCACCGATTCAAGCTCGTCGCCGGACCGGACGCCCCCCAACTCGCCCGAACCCTATTGAGCAGCGTCTTGATCTACTGGCGCCTCGGCCATCTGGTCGAGGACGGAAAGGTCGTCGTGTCCGAGTTGGTGAGCAACGCGGCAGCGGCGGCCCCGGGCCGGGAGATCTGGCTCGGCGTGGATCGCGAGGAACCTCGGTTTGCGTCGGCGTCCGGGATCAGAGCGACGAGGAGCTGAATCGGGCGGACCTCGGCTTTACCGAGTCATGCCATTTCAACCGGGTCGTCTGACAGACTCCTACGATGGACGAGATCCCGGGCGCAACGAGCCCTTCGGAGCCGATCGAGCAACTGCAGATCGTTCGCTCCGTTCCGCTGTCGCTCGCCGCTGCGGGGGCCCTCCTGCTCTTCAGCCCGCTCATTGTTCTGTTGGTCGCCGGCAGTGTCATGTTCATCGTCGACGGACCCGTACTGAACAATCCGTGGGCGCTCATCGAAGCCGTCCTCTTCAGCGGCCTGCTGGTTCTGCCAACGATCCAGATCCTTCGTATGCTGCTGCTCCGGCCACGTGTCTGGCTTGAGCACGATCACCTGGTGATCCGGGATCGGGTCTTCTTCCGTGCGGAGGAGCGTATTCCGCGAGCCGCGATCGCGGGCGCCCGGATGCTCAGCTGGTGGCATGGCGACCGGAATCTCGCCGACCGCGCGACCTTGGAGCTGAGCACGTTCCGGGAGCCGCTCAACCTCGAGATACGACTGCGCGGCCAGATCGGCTTCGAGTCGACCCGGAGCATTTGGTGCGGCAACTGGATCTGGCTCCTACGGTGGAACACTCGGCCGTACTTCCCCAAGCGCAGACGCCACTACGAGCAGATCTGGCTGCGCGTACGCGATCCGGACCTGAAGTATGAGGCCATTATGGATTGGCGCGTGCCCGCTACGGATGTGGACGGATCCCCGGAAACAGCGGGCCGGTCAGGACCGATCGAGCAATTGCATGTCGTTCGCTCCGCACCGTGGTCGCTCGCCATGACCGTGCCCCTTGCGGTCTGTTCACTGCCATGGGTGTGGGCCTTCCTCGTCGGTGGCGGAGAGCCGCTGTACGAACAGGCGGAACTGATCGTGCCCATCGCCATCGGAGGTCTCCTGATCCCGTTGATGATCCGGATTGTCCGCGTGGTCCTGGAACGGCCGCGGGCGTGGCTGGAGCGCGATCGCCTGGTGATCCAGGATCCGGCCTTCCTCCGGGCGGAGGAGCGCATTCCGCGAGCCGAGATCGCGGGCGCCCGAATGCTCGACGACCAGAACGGCGACCAGAGTCTCATCGACAAGCCCCCGTTGCGGCTGAGCCCGTTCCGGGAGCCCTTCAACCTCGAGATACGACTGCGCGGCGAGGTCGGCTTCGAGTCGGTGCGGAACGGTGATCCGACCTGGTACGAGCGGTTGACCCTTCACCTCCTTCGCCCCAGGCCGGGCCCCCACTTCGAACGGATCTGGCTGCGCGTTCGCGATCCGGATCTGAAGAGCGAGGCCATCGTCGAATGGTGTGAGTGACGGCACGCCCGGGCGATCGCCCTCAGAACGTCGTTCGGTGTCGGTGAAGGCGCCGTACGGGAGCCGGTGGTTCGGTTACCGGCAGTAGATTCACGATCTCGGAGCGTTCGCCCGCGGTAGACGGTCAGCATCGCTGGCGCTTCCAGACCTCGATGCACTCCGCGCAGGTGTCCAGGGGCGGGATGGACGCGTACTCGCCCCTGACGATCATGAGTGCGCCGCAGTAGGCGGTGACGACCGTACCGGCCGGTCGCGCGGGCGGTGCGTAACCGTGTATCACGTCTGCCGGCGGCGCCCGAGTCACAAGGACGGGCCGGCAGGCCGCGGTCTGCGACGTCACCCTTCCACCGTACGTCGCCGCCGCCTCGGGCGCCTCAGTGAGTCGACGATCACTGCCTGGTACGGCGGCGTGGCGCCTAGCCTCGCCGCGCCGGGCCGACGAGTTCGCCGGGGGGCTCCGCCTCGGCCGCCGGGCGTGGTGGCGGGACCGGCGCGGGGGCGTCGATCTCACGTGCCCGGGCCAGGGCCTGGCGCAGACGGGTGCGCAGCCAGGCCGCGGCCGGCCGTTCCACCAGGCGATGGATCGCGTACGCGATCAGGAGCGAACAGGCGAGCACCGCCGCCAGCGCGGCCCAGCGGTTCATCCCCGGATAGATCGCGTCGAGCAGCGGCAGTGCGACCTGGGAGTGCGTCAGGTAAAGCGGGTAGGTGAGAGCGCCCAGCAGGGTGAGCCCCGACCAGCGCAGCCAGGTCAGTTTCCGGGTGGCGACGAGGATCATGACGAGGAAGATGCCCGTGACGGCGGCCACGACGGCGCCGTCGGTGACTCCGGAGAAGACGTGCCCCGCCCGCCAGGCGCTCCAGTGCATGGACAGCAGCCAGGTCACCGCGACGAAGCCCCACAGCAGCAGCGTCGGCCCGAACCGGTAGATCAGGAAGAGCGCCATTCCCGCGATGAAGTACGCGTTCCACGTCGGGACGACGAAGACCTTCAGCAGCTTGCTGTTGGCCTCCTCGGCGAACAGCCCGAGGAACAGCCAGACGGACATGAATGTCACGCAGCGCCGGTAGGTGAGCCCGATCGCCGCCAGGATCGCGATGAGGACGTAGAAGTGGAGCTCGACCCAGAGCGTCCAGAACACCGAGTCGACGTTGTCGACGCCCAGACCGCCCTGGAGCATGGTCATGTTCGGCAGGACCAGGCCGGGCGTTCCCTTGCCGAGCCCCGTGCTCAGGTAGATGACGGCCCCGAGCAGCACCGCCGCCCAGTAGGCCGGCATCAGGCGGACGAGGCGCGAGACGCCGAACTCCCCCGCGGTCCGCCCCCACACGCTCATGAGGATGACGAATCCGGAGATCACGAAGAACAGATCGACGCCGAGGTAGCCGTACCGCGTGACCTCTCCGAGTACCGGAAAGATCTCGCGCGACGGGTCGGGCCAGGCCCCCCTTCCACCGAATCCGGTGAAATGAAACAGCAACACCGCAAGCGCCGCCACGAACCGCAGCAGATCGAGTTCCCTCATCCGTTCCATTCGCACTCGCGAACCCTGGCCCTTCGGTGTGGCGCTCCGGCCACGCCCCCGTGACGTGCGGGTAAACGGCGGGCGTACGGAATTCGTGATCGAATTCCTAGGTAGGATATGGCGGTGCCCGGGGAATCGGTGGTCTATTGATGACGTGTGGGGTCCCGCGCCGCGCCGCGCTGCTCGCGTTGCTGGTCATGGCCACATGTGCCGCCTGCACGCCGACCGCCGCCTCGAACGGGCGGTCCGGCTCGCGGCCCACTTCCACGCCCTCTTCCGATCGCGCCCCGGTCGTCATGTTCCTCGGCGACAGCTACACCGCGGGAGGGCGCGAGAGCCCGCCCACCCGCACCTACGCCGCCGACACCGCCCGGCTGCTCGGCTGGCAGGTCATCGTCGGGGGTCGCGGCGGCACCGGATTCGCCACCCCGGGGAGCGCGCGCGAGCCGTTCGCGACGCTGTTCGCGCGGCAGCTCGCCTGGCGACCGGCCCCGGACATGCTCATCGTGTCGGGCGGGCACAACGACCGGAACCGGTCCGCGATCCAGGTCGGCATCGCCGCCAGGGACCTGCTCGCCCGGGCCAAGGCCCGCTGGCCGGGCACGCACCTGGTGCTCATAGGCCCGATGTGGGGCACCGGTACGCCGATGCCGTCCGTACTCGGCATCCGCGACGCGCTGGAGGGGGTGGCCCATGAGACCGGCATCCCGTTCATCGATCCGCTGCGCGAGCAATGGGTCACGGGCGACCGGCGGGACGGAACCGGCAACGCGGCGCATTACATCCTGCCGGACCGGGTGCACCCGACGCCGGAGGGCCACCGCTACATCGCCACCCGCCTGGCCGGCGACCTCAAACGGCTCGGCCTGACCCGGCCCATGCGCCGGCTCTGACTCCCGCTGCGCCGACTCTGGCCCGCGGCGATCTCGCAGTCGCCCCTTCGGGCGTCCGTCCGGTGTGGCATGGAACCAGGTGATCGGCTCGAGCGTCCCGGCGCTCTACCCGTCCACCCAACGCCGAGAACGAGTACCGAACAACTGCATGATCACGGCCATAGACCAGCGTCAGCCCTGGGACTCGCGGCTCGGACAAACCCCCGGGTACTGTGCCAGTCGGCGTGATCATGCAGTTGATCGCATCCCAGGCTCCGCCCGGCCAAGGCACGGGAACGAACAACTGCATGATCACGGCGATCGGGTTGCATCAACGCTGGAGCTCCAGGCATGAGTGACCCCGGCCCACTTCCGTTCCGGCGGGCACCGGGGACGACTGCGAGATCACGGCTGATGGGGCCGGCGGTCAGGCCGCGGGGGCCGCGAGAACGAGGGAGAAGTCGCCGTCCGCGTCGGTCCAGCACCGGTCGAGGGTCAGCTTGGCGGCCTCGAGCTCGGCACTCAGTCGCTCCATCCGGAACTTCGAGGAGATCTCGGTGCGCATCTCCTCGCCCTCGGCGAACCGGACGGTGAGGTCGAGCACCTCGATCCGTACGACCTGGTCGACGGTCGAGCGCAGGCGCATCTCGATCCACTCGTTGCCCGCGTCCCAGACGGCGACGTGTTCGTAGGCCTCCGGCACGAAGTCGCCGCCGAGCCTGTCGTTGATCACATGGAGGACGTTCCGGTTGAACTCCGCGGTGACCCCGAGCGCGTCATCGTAGGCCCGGACGAGGCGGGCCTTCTCCTTGACCAGGTCGGCGCCGAACAGGAGGGTGTCGCCGGGGGCCATCGTCGCCCGCAGCCCCTGCAGGAATCCGATCCGCTTCGCGGGCATCATGTTGCCGATCGTGCCGCCGAGGAAGGCGATGAGCCTCCTGCCCCCGGTCGGCAGCAGGTGCAGATGCTGTTCGTAGTCGGCCACCACGGCCCGTACGGCGAGCGCCGGGTAGTCGCCCGCGATCTGGTCGGCCGCCGCGACGAGGAAGTCACCGCTCACGTCGACGGGAACGTATTCGCCGAGCGTTCCGTCGAACGCGTCGAACGCGTCGAGCAGCAGCCGTGTCTTCTCCCCCGAACCGGCACCGAGCTCGAGGAGGGTGTCGGCTCGGGTCGCGACGGCGATCTCGGGGGCGCGCTCGGCGATGATGGCCCGCTCGCACCGGGTCGGGTAGTACTCCGCCAGCTGGGTGATCTCCTCGAACAAGGCGCTGCCTCGCTCGTCGTAGAACCACTTCGGCGGGAGCGACTTCGGCTCACCGGTCAGCCCGTCCATCACATCCTGCCGCAGGGCCTTCTCGAGGTCATCGGCGGTCAGAAAGCGGTCCATCAGACATCTCTCCTTCGAGCGTCGGGTGAGCTGCGGGGGCGGCTTTTTCGAGCCGCGTGTTCACGGCGGGCCGGATCGGGCCTCACAGCGGCCGGATCCGGACGCCGGACTCATCGGCCACGATCAGTGACCGGTCGGGCACCCTGTCCCATCCGGTTTCGTCGTCGTACGGTTCGGACGCGATCACGACCTCCTTGTCGGCGGAACGGACGAAGAGCGAGTCGCCCCAGGTCGTGGCGGCGAGTGTGGAGCCGTCGGCGGCGAGCAGGTTGTAGCGCCCGGGCGCCAGCCCGGAGATGGCCGCGACGACGTCGGCCAGCCCCTCGCCGAGCGGCCGTCCCGCCCGCCACCGCCGTACGGCGAGCGCGAACAGCAGCGCCGAGTCGACCGGGGCGCGGGCGTCCGGCATGCCGGCGAGATCACCGGCGAGTTCGCGCAGCTTGGCCTCCACGCCGGCGAAGCCCTCGATGACCCCGTTGTGGCTGAACAGCCGGCCGTCGGCCCGGAACGGCTGGGCGCACGACTCCTCGACGGGGAAACCCGTGGTCGCGGAGCGGACGGCCGCGACCACGCAGGAGGACTCGATCACCTCCGCCACTTCGTGGAAGGAGACGTCGGTCCAGATCGGCTGGGCCCGGCGGAACCTTCGCGCGCGGTCGCCGCCGGGCGACCGGTCCGCCGCGCCCGAGGCCGCTCCGGGAGCCCCGTCGGGGGGCGGGTCGGGGGCCGGGTCGAACCAGCCGACCCCGAAGCCGTCGGCGTTCAAGGTGTTGTAGAGGTTGTGCCGGGGGGCGTACGACTGGTGCTCCAAGGAGTGCGGCGGTGCGCAGATCAGCTCGTGCAGCGTCCGCGGCGAGCCGAGGTAGCCCAGGTGGCGGCACATCAGGCGGCCTCCGGAGGGGGGGTCGCGCGGTCCGCCCCGGCACGGGCGCCGGGGTCGTGGCCACCGCCCGCCGAGCGGGCGCAGCGGAAGCCGGCGAAGATCTGCCGGCGGATCGGGTAGTCCCAGTTGCGGAAGGTGGTCCTGCCCACGCTCGGGTGGGTGGCCCAGGAGCCTCCGCGCAGGACCTTGTAGCCGGACCGCCCGTCCTGCTCGGGGGCGCCCGCGAAGAAGACCTCGGAGTACTCCCGGTAGGGGAAGGACCGGAATCCCGGGTAGCCGCGGAAGTCCGACGAGGTCCACTCCCACACGTCGCCGAGCAGCTGGCGTACGCCCTGCGGCGACGCGCCACCGGGGTGGGAACCGACCGGTGAGGGGTGCAGGAGGCGTTGCCCGAGGTTGGCGCGGGAGGCGTCCGGCGGCTCGTCCCCCCAGGGGTGGCGGCGGGACCGGCCCGAGACCGGGTCCCAGCGGGCCGCCTTCTCCCACTCGGCCTCGGTCGGCAGCCGCTTGCCGGCCCAGCGGGCGTACGCGTCCGCCTCGTACCAGCACACGTGCTGCACCGGCTCGTCGAGCGGGACGGGCTCGGTGCGGCCGAAGCGGCGTCGCAGCCACTGCCCGCCCTCGCTGAACCAGAAGCCGGGGGCGCGGCGGCCGGTCCGGCACCGCCACTCCCAGCCGTCCGGATGCCACCAGCGCTCGTCGTCGTAGCCGCCGGCCGCCATGAAGGCGAGGTGGTCGGCGCACGACACCGGCGTGGTGTCGATGAAGTACGCGGGCAGGTCCACGATGTGCCCGGGACGCTCGTTGTCGAGCGCCCACGGGTCGCCGGAGGTGCCCATCTCGAACGGCCCGGCCTCGATCAGAGCCTCCCCGCCGGGCGCGCCGGATCGTGCCGCCTGATCTCCGGGCCGTCCGCGCGGCGGGGGGCCCGGGGGGTCGAGCAGCACGGGGGCGGCCTTGCGCAGCTGGTGGGTGGCGAGCATGGTCTCGTCGTGCTGGTGCTCGTGCTGCACGACCATGCCGTAGACGAATCCTCCGGCGGTGAGCGGGTCGTCCGGCCGCAGCCGTACCTTCGCCAGGGAGTCCAGCACCTTGTCTCGTACGGTCGCGATGTAGGCACGGGTCTCGTCGGGCGCCAGCAGTGGCAGCGTCGGCCGTGTCGCGCGGGGGTGTTCGAAGGCGTCGTACAGCTTGTCGATCTCCGGTCGCATCGGGTCGACGCCGGCCACCGCGCGCAGCAGCCAGAGCTCCTCGTAGTTGCCCACATGCGCGAGGTCCCAGACGAACGGGGACATCAGCGGGGACACCTGGGCGGTGAGCTCGGCGTCGTCCAGGGAGTGGACCGTCAACCCGAAACTGCGGTCACGGACGGCGAGCAACTCGGCTGCGATCACCTCCTTGAGCACGTCCTCATCGGGTTGCCGGGTGGTCGGCGGCGCCACGGACGGTCCTCCTCTGCGTGGAAACGGTGGACGCGATGAAAGCGTCGGGTTCATGGGAGCCGAGGTCGTCGGCCGGGCAGCGCCCGCGCTCGACATAACGCTCGGCGTACTCGCTGACGATCGGCACCAGGTCGGCCGCGCCGAGGCGGGGAAGGGCCTCAACGGCGGCGGTGAAGCACCGCCGGGCGGCGACGGCCAGGGACGGGTCGGTCAGGGCGTCGGCGACCGCCTGCCGCCAGCGCCCGGCGACGGGTTGCACAGCGGCCTCGGCCAGCTCGGACGCCCGCGGGTCGTCGAAAAGAGCGGTCGCGACGGCCATCGGCACCGGCCAGTACGGGTCCGGCACGGCGTCGATCATGCGCAGCTCCAGCCAGCCGCGCGGTCGCACGGGCGGGAACAGCGTCGACAGGTGATAGCTCAGGTCCTGCTCGGTCGGCCCGCCCGCGGCCCCACCCTCGGTGATCCACTCGCGGAAGCTCATGCCGGGGTCGGCCACCCACCCGGCCTCCCCGTCCCGGATCAGCATCACCTGCGCGTCCAGGGCGTAGCGGCTCCAGGCCTCGACCGGGTCCGCTCCGGCCGGCACCGCAGTACGACCCGCGTCCAGGCCGCTCCAGAGGGCCTGGCGGGTGGACCGCAGACCGGTGGGACGCCCGGCCTGCAGGGCCGAATTGGCGAACGACGCGACCAGCACCGGCCCGAGAGCGTGCGCGAGGCGCCAGCGGCGCAGGGCGTCGGCGTGGTCGGCGCCGATGTCGAGACACACCTGGACCGACGCGGTGGTGCACATCGGGGCGAGGCCGGCTGACCCGAAGTAGTCGCTCATGCAGCGGTATCTGGCCTCGGCCTGCTGGAGGAGCGGGCCGCGCAGCGGATCGATACCGTGCCCGGTGAGAGCGATCCCATGGTCGGCCAGATGCGCCCGGATCTGCGACAGGTCGGCGGCCAGCGCCGTGTGCAGGGCACCGAGTTCGGGGAAGGGCGCGGTGCTGATCTCCAGCTGGCCCCCGGGCTCGTAGGTCACGCGGCTGCCGGAGGACAGCGGCCCGGCACCGTCCACCAACGTGCGCAGCCGGGTGAGGGGAACGTGTGCGACGGGATCGGAGGAGTCGACGACGAGCCACTCGGTCTCGGCTCCGACGG
>NZ_JABVEB010000009.1 GCF_014323665.1 Actinomadura sp. HBU206391
CCAGCCTAGGCGCTCGCCCGCCTCGCGGATAGACCATGAACCGACCGACCGCGGGCGGCCTGCCATCGGCGACTCCGCGGTGGCCCCCGAACGCCGTCGACGGCGAGTAGCGCCCGCGCGACGGGGGAACTCTTCTAGGGTCGACCTGCCCGTCTTGACGGCGGTCCCCCCGTGCCCCTGAGGAGGCGGCGATGACCGACACACCAGAACCCGGCCGACCCCACCACCCCCCCGGCCCCGGCGCAGGCCGGTCCGGCGGCCCCGAATCGTACGGACCGCCGCCGCGTCCGGCAGGCTCGGGACCGGGTTCCAGGCCGGGTCCGGCACCGAGTCCAGGTCCGGGCCCGACGCCGGGTCCAGGGGCCGGTCCCGGTCCCGGTGCACCAGGGCCGAACCAGCCACCGCCCGGCTGGGTCCCACAGCCGAGATCCGCTGAACCCGAGTATTCACGCAAAGGCTTCTTCGGCGCACTCTTCGATCTCAGCTTCGATCACATGGTGACCATAAAGCTGATCCGGCTGGTATACGTTCTGGCCATCGGCTTCACCGGCATCACGGCACTGGCGATGCTCCTCCTCGCCTGGAGTTTCTCCGAGTGGAACGGCTTCCTCGCACTGCTGACCTTCGTCGCCACCCCGATTGTCTCGCTGTTCCAGATCGTCATCACGCGGATGATTCTGGAATTCGTGATAAATCAATTCAAAATCACCGATGAACTTCGCAAGATCCGTGAGAGCGGCCGGCTGCGGTCTTGATCCCTGCCGGTCGATACAGCCGTTGCGTGCCCCTGATGCGCCGCCCTTGACAGGGCTCCTCCCGGCATCGGCGAGGGCCGCGCGCGACGCGGTGGTCGGCCGACCCCTCCACGGAGAGGCGGCTCGCGATCGCCTGGCCGCTGACGCGTAGTCCGTGTCGCCGCTGCTCTGCGCACGTTAGGCTCGCGAGGGGCACGCGACAACAGGAGCAGGGGTAGTGGCCGAGTTCGAGGAGTCACCACGCCGGACGCAGCGGGACCCAGGGGTGACGCATGTCGACCGGCCCGCCGGCGAGACTCGGCGCGACCCGGCCGGCACCTCGAACGACCCCTTGCAGCCGGCCTTCCCGGCGACCACCTTCCGGGACGCGGAACCGGGCGGCGGACCGCTCGTGCGATTGCCCGGAACCCTCGCGCAGCGCTTCACTGTCGTCGGCGAACTTCCGGTTCAGGGTGCCGAGTCGGACCTGATGCTGGTGCGCGGCTCGGCGGCCGCCGACGCGGAGACCGAGTACGTGGTCAAGATATTCCGGCGCGGGTACGGCGCTGACCGCGAGGTATGGCGAAAGCTGCCCGAGCTCGGCTCCGCGAACGTGGTGCGGATCCTGGAGACGGGGCACGCGGACGGCCGGGACTACGAGGTCATCGAATACGCTGCGGCGGGCAATCTGCGCTCCCTCATGGCGAGTGGTGTCTCCGTGACCGAGGTGCTGTCGCAACTCGCCGCGGGGCTGGACTGCCTGCACCGTTCCGGCATCGTGCACCGCGACCTCAAGCCGGAGAATGTGCTGGTAGCAGATGTCCAGCCGTTGCGGCTGGTCATCACCGACTTCGGGCTGAGCAAGGCCATCGAGCAGAGCGTCGTGTTCGCGTCGTCATCGCGCACCCTCGCCTACGCCGCACCCGAGTCCCTGTCCGGCCAGGTCTCGCCGGCCCGGGACTGGTGGTCGCTGGGCATGATCGTGCGCGAGCTCGTGACCGGCCGCCCGCCGTTCCTCGGCATGAGCGAGACCGCTGTCGTCGACCATCTGGCGACCCGGCCGATCGGCGGCGAGGACATCACCGACCCCAGGCTGCGGCTGCTGTGCCAAGGCCTGCTGACCCGCGACCCGCGCCGGCGGTGGGGCGGCGCGGAGGTCGCCCAGTGGCTGGACGGCAGATCACCCGCCGTCGCCGAGGATCCGGTGCCCGAACGGCGGCTTCCGGCAGGGCCGGGACTCGCCTTCTCCGGGCGGCGCTACACCGACCGTACGGAGCTGGCCAGGGCCCTTGTGGAGCAGTGGGACACCGCGGCACGGTACTTCTTCGGCCGCGGCGAGAGCGGCGAGGCATGGCGGTCGCTGCGCGACTGGCTCGGTTTTCTCCCGGACGACAGCCGTATCGAGCTGATCGACGCGCATCTCACAGAGGCGCTGCCGCCCGATGTGAAACTGCTGCATCTGGTGCGGTGGCTCGATCCGTCCCTGCCGCCGCACTTCCTGGGCCGCCGGGTCACGGCCGAGGACCTTCCCCGGCTCGCCGCGCTCGCGAACGACCCGACACATGCCGATCACCGTGTGGCGTGCGTCATCGGGCGCTCGCTCTGGCAGCACCGGCTGCTGCCGGCGCTGGCGGGCTTCGCCGACGCCGCCGACCTCACGGACATCGACGCCCGGTGGCGAGGCCGGGTGGACGCCTGGAACCAGTTGACCGGCTGGCTCCGGGAGCGGCTGCCCCCACAGGTCACCGCCCGGCTGCCCGACGCGGGCGCGCCCGGCCGAGACGACCCCCCGGTCGTGCTGCTGACGCTGCTCGCCCTCGCCGCGAGCCCGGCAGAGACCGGTCGCACGCTGGCCGATGCCGCCGCCCGCGCCCGCGCCTCCGTGCACGAGCCGGTGCCGTGGTATCGCTGGCTGGCCGATGGAGCCGGCGACGATCCGCTCCGCCTGCTCGCAGTGGTACGGGCGGCGCCGGACGCCGTCATCGAGGTCGAAGCGCGACGACGAGACCTGGAGGCGGCACAGCGGCGGATCGCCGACCGCCGGCGACATTGGGAGGAGGCCGAACGGCGGCGCCTCGCCGGACGGCGTGCCGCCATCACCCGCGCCGTCCTCTGGTCTCTGCCCCTCATTCTCATCTGGTTCGGTGGCAGTTGGTTGGCGGTCCAGTTGGTGCACGGGCAGGGAGCGGGCAGCCAGAACATCACCGGTCAGCGCCACTCCACCACTGACCCGACCGCCCTCTTCTTCACGGTGGCCACGATCGCCTTCGTGGTGCAGTTGGCCGTTGAAGTGCTCATCGCATCACGACAGGGTCGCGATTATCTGGCTCTTGGACCTTGGTCGGTGCTGGCCAAGACCCTTGGCGCGACAGGCCGCGGCCTTTCTCAGGCCTCTCATTCGATGTCAGGCACCGTACAGCGAACCGGCCGCCGCGGATGCGGCATGGTATTGCTCTTGGGGCTTGTGCCCGTGCTCTTGATCGCTGTCCTCCTCACCGCCCTGCTCTCACTGCTATGGCTGATGTGGCTGCTCGTCCTAGTGGCCGTTCCCCTCGGCCATGTAGTCAGCGCCGGGATCCGGCACGGGAAATGGAACCAGTCGCATGAACAGGCCAGACGAGAAACCCTGGGGGCGGCGACGTGAGCAGCGGTGTTGAGGCGGAGATCGCACTGGACGCCGCGGTGGTGCTCAGCCTGGGGATGAATCGGGTGCTCGGAACGGCGGCGGGACTTGCCGCCGGCGGTGCCGGCACGCTCGCGGCGCTGGCCGAGGGCCGGGCGGAGGCCAGAGAGGCGGCGCTTCGCACGGCCGAGGACTACGAAAGGGCGGTGCGAGCGGTTCTCGATATCAACGCCCGGATCGCCGCGCTCGACGCCTCGCAGCACCGGGCCGGCGAGGCACACGATCTGCCGGCCGAGGTCGCGCTGCCCGCACCTCTCACACTGAGCGGCCAGCCCGCTGAGGACCTCGCGACCTGGTGTGCCGCGACCGACGACGCGCTGAACGACGCTGAGCAGAAGATCTCGGCGAACATCGCCGCCGCCGTGGCCGGCCGGATCTTCGACCTTCCGGCCGCCGCCCTGCACAGCGCGCTGCCGGAGGCCCGGCAGGGCGTGATCGCCGAACCGGCGACCGGCCGGAAGGAGCTCGCGCAGACCCTCGCCCGGGTGCTGAGCCGGGTGCTGCCCGACGCCGCCGAGGCGGATCACCGGCACATCGCCGAGGCCGCCGAGAGGCTGGTCGCCGCCCGTACGGCGGGAGAGGCGGAAGGACATCTCACCGAGGTTCGCCTCCGCGTACAGGCCGCGAACCTGCATGCCGAGGCGGTGCGCGCGGAGGACGAGCGGCTCGCGCAGGAGCGACAGGCCGCGGAGCAGGCCGAAGCCGAACGCCGCTATGTGGTCGACACGATCACAACGGCCTTCGGCGATCTGGGCTACGAGGTCGATACCGGATTCGAGACCATGACCGCGCGGGACGGCACGATCGTGCTGACCAAGGGAGACTGGCCCGGGCACGCGGTGAAGATGCGAATCGATCCGGACGAGGCGACACTGCGGGCGGCCATGGTGCGGGACGGCGCGCCCCAGAGTGAAGAGGAACGTCGCGTCGACGCCGAGCGCGAACGCGAGTGGTGCGACGCCTTCGAGACGGCGAGAGCACGCCTGGCGGCCGCGGGCGTCCATTCGGACGTACGCTGGCGGATCGAACCCGGTGAGCGGCAACTGCCGAGCGCACCCGAGGCACACCGGCCCAGGGCTCGTCCCCGGCAGCGCGAACGGCAACGCGAACGGCCGCAGTGACCGGGTGGGAGACGTCTTGACGACGAGCGACGACAGGAGCGAGCCATGAACGCCGACCAGCCGACGTTGGGCGGGCGCCTGATGGGCTGGCCGCCCTTCATCCGGGAACTGGACGCCACGCTGTCGGTGCATTCGCAATATGTGCTGTCGGGGAACCTGCACGACAGTTTTCTCGTGCCGGGGGCCGATGAACTGAGGCCCGCGCAACTGCTGCCGCTCCGCGACGTCCTCTGGGACGCGCTGCGTGCGAGCGGCTTCTCCGCGCTCCTCATGTACGACCCGGTGGACGGGCTGCGCGTCTATCCCGACGGCGACGACCCGCTGGCGGGCGAGGCCGCCGAGGCCGCGTCGAAGCTCCTCGGACGGCGAGACGCCGATGAGAAGCCGTCGCTCGAGACGCTCGCCCAGCACCTCAGCGCAGTCGCCAGGCCGGCGGACAACGTCCGCGCCGCTTTCATCATCGACTACGCCTCCCGCATTCCCCGGTCGCCCACGGATCTGGAGCCGCACGAGCGCGACTTCTTCCGGTTCTGCGAGAAGCTGTCCCGTACGGCCGGCCCGGTGCGGGTCGAAGGCCCTCGCCCGAAGCCGCTGTACAACCCCGTTCTCTGGCTGGTGGAACGGCCCGGCGACCTGCCGCCCTGGCTCACCACGCACAACGAGAACATCCGCGAGATCACCGTGCCCCGGCCGCATCTCGGCGACCGGCAGGAGACCGCTCGCCTGCTCGCCCGCGCCTTCGGTGTGACGAACGCGTCGGCGGACCCGCGGGCGGCCGAGGCGTGTGACGCGTTCGCCGAGCAGGCGGACGGGCTGACCCTGCAGTCGATGATCGAAGTGACCCGGCTCGCCAAGGAACGGAACGTCGAGCTCACCGATCTTCCTGATGCCGTTCGAACCTACAAGCTCGGGGTACTCGACAACCCGTGGAGCCGCGGCCATCTGCGCAGGCGGGTCCTCGACGGCGAGAAGCGCGTGCCCGAGCGCGTCCTCGGCCAGCCCCAGGCCGTGACCAAGACGCTGGACATCCTCAAGCGCGCCGTGCTCGGCCTGTCCGGCGCCCAGGCCACGAAGTCCGGCAGCCGGCCGCGCGGTGTGCTTTTCTTCGCCGGGCCCACCGGTACCGGCAAGACCGAGCTCGCCAAGGCGGTCACGTCACTTGTCTTCGGAGACGAGTCGGCCTACCTGCGCTTCGACATGAGCGAGTTCTCCGCGGAACACGCCGGCGACCGGCTGATCGGCTCGCCGCCCGGTTACGTCGGGCACGAGGCCGGTGGAGAGCTCACCAACGCGGTGCGCGAAGACCCGTTCCGGGTGATCCTCTTCGACGAGATCGAGAAGGCGCACCCGAGGATCCTGGACAAGTTCCTCCAGATCCTGGAGGACGGCCGGCTCACCGACGGCCGCGGCAACACCGTGCACTTCTCCGAATCGATCCTGATCTTCACCTCGAACCTCGGCATGTACGTCGACGGTCAGCCGGCTGCCGGCGCGACCAGGCTCGACGGGTCCTTCACCGCGGGCCGGGTACAGAACGTCATTCCCGGCATGGCCTATGACGAGATCGAGCATCGGCTCAAGCAGGCGATCTCCGACCACTTCACCACCGTGCTGAACCGGCCCGAGCTGCTCAACCGGTTCGGCGACAACATCGTGATCTTCAACTTCATCGAGCAGCGGGCCGCCACTCAGATCTTCGACCTGCAGCTCGCCAACATCTGCCGCCGCGTCGCGGAGGAGCACCGGCTGACGTTGGCGCTCTCCGAGGACGTGCTCAGGACACTGCGTGAGTGGTGCACGAGCGAGCTGGACAAGGGCGGGCGCGGCATCGGCATGGCGCTGGAGTCCTATTTCATCAACCCGCTCGCCAGAGCGCTCTTCGACCGCGAGCTTTCCCCCGGAGAGCGGGTCACCGTCTCACGCATCCACCGGGAGGGCAGCATCGTCGGGTTGGAGGTGCGGTGACGTCCTCCGCGTCCTCCCCGCCTTCCGCGTCCTCTCCGTCCGCCTGCGCTTCTACTTCCTCGACTTCCGCTTCTGGCTCCGCACCGGCCGGTGCGAGCCTCCTGCTGGCGAAGGCCCACTATCCGGTGACGACGCTCGGGCCGGGCATCCGGGCGGGCATCTGGACCCAGGGCTGCACCATCCACTGTGCGGGCTGTCTGTCCCGGGACACATGGAGCGCCGATCCCCGAACGGCCGTACCGGTCGCAGCCGTCCTCGGCTGGCTGGAGTCGTTGCCGGGGCCCGTGGACGGTGTCACGATCTCAGGCGGAGAACCGTTCGAACAGCCTGCCGCTCTCAGCGAGCTTCTGCGCGGCATAAGGACTTGGCGAGACACGACATCAACGGACATACTCGTGTATTCAGGACGAGTGTTCTCCCAGCTCGCACGCACCGCCGAGTCACGCGACATCCTGGGGCTGTGTGACGCTGTCGTCACGGGACCGTACGTCGACCGGCTCAATACCGGTTCTTCGCTGAGAGGTTCGACGAACCAGCAGATCGTTCCGCTGACCGCTTTGGGTCAGGCCAGGTATGGCCCCCCGGCAGGCGACCGCGAGTCTAATGGAGACGAGGGGCCGCGCGTGCAGGTGAGCGTGGATGAAGGAGTGGAAGGACGGCGCGTGTACTACATCGGAATCCCGCGACGAGGTGACATGGCGCACCTGGAGCAGGCCATGGAGCGGGCCGGAGTGCACGCCGGGGATGTGTCATGGCGTCCCTGAACTGCCCCACCTGCGGAGCTCCGTTCGAGCCGGGAGACCTCATCTGCCTGGACTGCGGAGCCAACCTCGCGCGCGTCCGCGAGGTCTCGCGACGCCATCCACCGGCCCGGGAACAGCAGCCGCCGCAGCGCACCTCCGCGCCGCCGCCCCAGCCTCCCGCGCAGGACCGGCAGCCTGCTCCGAACCCGCCCCCGGCCCGGAACCAATCGCCGCCCCCCGCACCGCACCGCCCACAGCCACAGCGGCCGGCGCGTCCGTGGCCGCCGCAGGAGCCCGGCCCGCCGCCGCACATCCCGCCGGAGCAGCGTGGCGGGCCGGCACCGCGGTCGAGCGGGCATTCCGCACCTCCGCCACCGCCACCGGCCCGCCGTGAAGAGACGCTGATCCCGCCCGAGGACGAGCAGGGTCCCCAGCGTCCCGACCGGCAGCAGGAGACCACGGCCTTCATGTGCCCGCACTGTGAGTCTCCGCTGTCCAATCCCGGTGCCGCACAGTGCGAGACCTGTCTGCGCCCCCTCCGCCAGCAGGCGCCCGTACTCCGGTTGACCTTTGCCACCGGCGAGCTCAGGGTGGCGCTGGGTCAGCACCTCGTACTCGGCCGGGACGCCGGCCAATCGCCCGTCGCCGCGACGTTCACCCGGTACGACAACGTGTCGCGACGGCATTCCACGGTGTGGCTCGATCCGGCCGGCGCGGCCTGGGTCCGTGACGAACGTTCGACCAACGGCACCTTCGTCAACGACCAGCGGCTGCCACCCGGGTCCGAGGCGCCACTGCGCGATGGCGACTCGCTCCGGCTCGCCGCAGATGCAACCGGAACAGTCCATCTGAACTGATACGCGTTATTAAATATCACTCTTTGTCAACATCCCGGCTTTGCCCAGGATGTCCATTGATCCGTGAGCTAGGGTCTGCTTAGCTCCGCCCTCGAGCGGGCTACCCTCCGCGACATTCTTTCAGGAGACCACGTTGGCAACCCCTTATGGCCCTGGGCAGCAGGCCGGCTGGCCCCAGCAGCCTCAGCAGCAGCACTACCAGCAGCCCTACCGGCCTCCGAGCGGGCGCCGCCTCGACAACGACAAGGGTTTCTTCGGGGCGCTCTTCGACTTCAGCTTCGACAACTTCATCGCGCCGAAGCTGGTCAAGTTCCTTTACGTGCTTTCGCTGATCCTCACCACCGTCTATGCGATCGCCCTACTGATCTACGCTCTGGTCTCCGTCGCCTCGGGGGACAGTGCGCAGACCCTCGTGGGTCTGCTCTTCATCGTCCTCTCGCCGGTCATCTGGCTGATCGGCCTGATCGTCACGCGTCTTTATCTCGAGCTCGCCATCGTGATGTTCAAGATCAGCGATGACATCAAGGACATCCGCGACAACGGCGGAATACGCTGACGCGTCGCTTTCCTTCATTCAATTGCGAAAGGCCGCGGGCGGCAGGGGTGCCGAGACCTCACCCTGCCGTCACGCGGCCCTTCGCCGGGCACGTGGCCCCCGTCCGTGTGGGCACCATCTCGTGTTGCCGAACGCGTTAGCGGTTCCCGGCACTATCTGACAGACCGCAACACTGCTCTTTACGGACATTTCTCCGCTATTTACGATCGCGGCAGCATGCCGACCTCACCCGTCGAACTCCGTCGATCGAGAATCGGCGTGCGCGCAGGACCTCCGGCCCGCTCCCCGCTCCCCACTCGTGGAGGCCACTTTGCGGAGAAAGACGCTCCTCACAGCTCTCGGACTGCTCGTCGTGCTCCTCGCGAGCTCGTTCACCGGCGGCGCATCGGCCCGCACGTCCGTACCGGCCTCAGGCCCCTCCACCGTCGACCAGTACGACGTCGATGGACCGAGTACGCCGCAGCAGCGCACCCGCGTCAACCAGACCGGAGCGGTGATCGACGAGGCCCACGGCCGCAGTGTCGTCATCACCGCCACGAAGCAGCAGGCGGACGCCGTCGCCCGGCTCGGTTTCAAGGTCACTCGGCTGCCCGCCGCGTCCGCGGAGACCGACATCGGCACCCTCGACTTCCCGCCCGCCGACTCCCGCTACCACAATTTCGCCGAGCTGACCGCGGAGGTCGGCACCATCGTCTCCGACCACGCGAGCATCGCACGCAAGACCGTTCTCGGCAGGTCCTACGAGGGCCGCGACATCATGGCCATCAAGATCAGCGACAATGCCGGAACGGACGAGAACGAGCCGGAGGTGCTCTTCACGCACCACCAGCACGCCAGAGAGCACTTGACCGTCGAGATGGCGGTCTATCTGCTCAACCTGCTGACCGACGGCTACGGGTCGGATTCACGCATCACCAACCTGGTGAACACCCGGGAGATCTGGATTCTGCCGGACCTCAACCCGGACGGCGGCGAATACGACATCGCGACCGGGTCCTACCGTTCGTGGCGCAAGAACCGGCAGCCGAACTCCGGTTCGAGCAATGTCGGCACCGATCTCAACCGCAACTGGGCGTACAACTGGGGCTGCTGCGGAGGGTCGTCAGGAAGCACGTCCAGCGAGACCTACCGGGGCCGGGCGGGCGAGTCCGCACCCGAGGTCAGGGTCGTGGCCGACTTCGTCCGCAGCCGGGTCGTCGGCGGCAGGCAGCAGATCAAGGCCGGCATCGACTTCCACACCTACAGCGAACTGGTGCTGTGGCCCTACGGCTACACCTACTCCGACACCGCGACGGGCCTCACCCAGGACGATCGCAACGCCCATGCGACGCTCGGGCAGAACATGGCGTCGACCAACGGCTACACGCCCGAGCAGTCGAGCGACCTCTACATCACCGACGGTTCGATCAACGACTGGCTGTGGGGAGCTCACAAGATCTTCAGCTACACGTTCGAGATGTACCCCCGCTCGGGGGGCGGCGGCTTCTACCCGCCGGACGAGGTGATCACCCGGGAGACCACTCGTAACAGGGAGGCGGTCCTCCGGCTGCTGGAGTACTCCGACTGCGTCTACCGGATCATCAGCAAGCAGGCCCAGTACTGCCCGGCCGCCTGATCAAAAAAGATCATCGCGGCATCGGCCGATATCGGCCGGTGCCGCGATGACCAGGCCGGATCAACCGGCGCGCTTGGACCGAGCGCGGGTGCGCTCCCGCTCCTTGCTGTCGAGCACTACCTTGCGCAGCCGGATCGCGGCGGGCGTGAGCTCCACGCACTCGTCGTCGGCGACGAACTCGAGCGCGGCCTCCAGGCTCAGCACGCGCGGCGGAGTCAGCCGCTCGAAGGTCTCGGCCGTCGACGACCGAACGTTGGTCTTCTGCTTCTCCTTGGTGATGTTGACGTCCATGTCGTCGGCGCGCGAGTTCTCGCCGATGATCATGCCCTCGTACACCTCGGCCGTCGGCTCGACGAACATCGAGCCGCGTTCCTGCAGGTTGAACATCGCGTACGCGGTAGCGGCACCGGCCCGGTCGGACACCAGCGACCCGGTCGGGCGGGTGCGCAGATCGCCGAACCACGGCTCGTATCCCTCGAAGACCTGGTGGGCGATGCCCGTACCACGGGTCTCGGTGAGGAACTCGGTGCGGAACCCGATCAGGCCGCGGGCCGGGACGAGGAACTCCATCCGGATCCAGCCGGTGCCGTGGTTGGTCATCTGTTCCATCCGGCCCTTGCGCACAGCGAGCAGCTGGGTGATCGCGCCGAGGTACTCCTCCGGGGCGTCGACGGTGAGTCGCTCGACCGGCTCGTGCACCTTTCCGTCGATCTCCTTGGTGACGACCTGAGGCTTGCCGATGGTGAGCTCATAACCCTCCCGCCGCATCGTCTCGACCAGGATGGCCAGCGCCAGCTCGCCACGGCCCTGTACCTCCCAGGCGTCAGGCCGTTCCGTGGGCAGCACGCGGATGGACACGTTACCGATCAGCTCGCGGTCCAGCCGGTCCTTGACCAGCCGGGCGGTGACCTTGGTGCCCTTCTCCCGGCCGGACAGCGGACCGGTGTTCGTGCCGAGGGTCATCGAGATGGCCGGCTCGTCCACAGTGATGAAAGGCAGCGGCCGCGGGTCCTCGGGATCGGCGAGGGTGTCTCCGATCATGATGTCGGGGATACCGGCGATGGCGATGATGTCCCCCGGACCGGCCTCCTCGGCCGGCTTGCGCTCGAGCGCGTCGGTCATGAGCAGCTCGGTGATCTTCACCCGGGCGATGGTGCCGTCGTGCTTGCACCAGGCGACCTGCTGCCCCTTCTTGATCGTGCCCGCGTGCACCCGGCACAGCGCGATCCGGCCCAGGTAGCTCGACGCGTCGAGGTTCGTGACATGGGCCTGCAGTGGCGTGTCCGGGTCGAAGGAGGGAGCCGGGATGGTCTCCCGGATCACCTGGAACAGCGGCTCCAGGTCTTCGCTGTCCGGCATGCCGCCGTTCTCGGGCTGGCTGAGGCCGGCCCGCCCTGCGCGGGCGGAGGCGTAGACGATGGGAAAGTCGATCTGCTCCTCGGTCGCGTCGAGGTCCATGAACAGCTCGTAGGTCTCGTCGACGACCTCCTTGATCCGCGCGTCGGGACGGTCGACCTTGTTGACGACGAGGATGACCGGCAGCTTGGCCTGGAGGGCCTTGCGGAGCACGAAGCGGGTCTGCGGAAGCGGCCCCTCGCTGGCGTCGACGAGCAGGACGACGCCGTCCACCATCGAAAGGCCCCGTTCGACCTCACCGCCGAAGTCGGCGTGGCCCGGGGTGTCGATGATGTTGATCGTCAGGCCACCGTGTTTGACCGCGGTGTTCTTGGCGAGGATCGTGATGCCCTTCTCACGCTCCAAATCGCCCGAGTCCATGACGCGCTCGTCGACGTCCTGGTTTTCGCGGAAGGCACCGGACTGCCACAGCATGGCGTCCACCAGGGTGGTCTTCCCATGGTCGACGTGAGCGACGATCGCGACGTTACGGAGATCGTCGCGCGTGGAAATGGACATGCGAACTCGCTTGGGTCTGGGTTCGGGAGTCGCCGCGGAACATCGCGGCAGCATCAGTTTACTTTGGCCGGAGGGCCCTTCCGGTCGTCCGGTGCCCCGCGGGCCCGGTTGACCCGTGGCCGGACCTCTAGCGGAGATGTTCCCGGACCGCCTCGACCAGGGGCAGATCTCCGGGAAGCCAGTCGACGTCGTAGAGCTCATCGGCGGTCAACCAGCGCAACGCGGTGTGCTCCAGCGCCTGGGGGCTGCCCTCGAGGATCTCTGCGGTCCAGACCCGCAGGATGCCCTGCCGACCCAGCGGCCAGTCCCCGCCGATGCGTTCGGCCAGCCTCACCTTGACGCCGAGCTCCTCCACGCACTCCCGGACCAGCGCGTCCTCATCGGATTCGCCCGGGTCGACCTTGCCGCCCGGGAACTCCCAGCCGCCCGCCAGCTCTGCCGGCTCGGCGCGCTGAGCCGAGAGCAACCTCCCGTCTTCTATGATCGCTGCCCCCACCACGACGACATCGGCTCCCACTCGGCCCCTCCCGCTACCCCACAGGTCGTTTCGCTCATAGGTCAGGTCGTACCCAGCAACACCCGCGACGCCACGTCGCGCCGGTGATGTCGGCGGGCGTGCCCCGGAAGGGTCACGACTGGGCTTCGATCTGCCTGCTGATCTCTGGTCGGGCGAGTGGGCGAGTGACACCGACCCAGTCACCACGGATCTTGTAGTTCTGCACGCCGATGTTAGGGACGCAGGTGGAACAGCGGGCCACCACCATCTTGCCGGAACCGATCACCATGCCGACATGTCCGGGACTGCCCGCCGCGGTGCCAGGGCCGGAGTTGAAGAAGACCAGGTCGCCTGGTTGCTCCTCGCCCTTGGCCACCTTCACGCCGAACGGCCACTGCTGGAAGGTGGTGCGCGGGATGGTGATACCGACCTGCCGGTAGGCGGCCTGCATGAGACTGGAGCAGTCCCAGGCATCGGGTCCCGACGCACCGAAGATGTACGGCTTGCCGCGCTGCGCCATCGCGAAGGCGATGATCCGGGAGACCAGTCCGCTTGCGGCCACCGGGACGCCCTGGGTGTCGGCGCAGGCCGGGGCGTTCGCCTGGACGACGGTGAAGCCGCCGCCGGAGTAGCGCTTGGCCCAGGACAGGACCAGGTTCACGTAGTCCCACGAGTGGTTGTACATGAAGATGGCGGTGCGCATCCGGTTCGGCGCACCGTTGTGCTTGAGATAGCGCGCCGCGGACGGAATCGCGTCCGCGGGGTCATAGCGGTCCTTCCGGCCGTCCTTGTTGCCGTCGACCGCGAAGGCCCGCCAGGTCGCGGCCAGGAACTGCATGGGGCCGCCCGCGCCGGCGTAGTTCTCACCGTTCCTGACCCCGGGAAGCTTCGACGTGCCGTGCCCGGTCTCGACCTTGCCGACGCCGGCCAGCACGTTCCACGGCATGCCGTAGTCCTTGCCGGCCTTCTTGTAGAGCCGCAGGTAGTCGGCCGGAATCGCCCTGGCGTCGGCCGCCGCCGAAGGCTGTGCCGCCGCCTGCGCGGTATCGACGCAGTTGGCACCGCCCGCTCCGCCGTACAGGAACTGGCTGGCGCCGAAGAACACCGGAACGATGAGAAGGGCGAGGAAGAGTACGGCCGCGCCGGCGATGGCAAGGGGGATGAGCAGCCGTCGTCTCATCCTGTGTCACCCGCCTGACCGGCATCGGCGGGCTCGAAGGCATAGATCCGCCAGGAGCCGCCGTCTCGGGAGACCGTCACCGCGTACCGCTGGCTCTCCTGGCTCCGCCGGCCGGCGCTGGTCAGCTCTTGCCGGCCGGTCACCAGGAAGATCACCGAGTTCGCCTCGATGTCGCGGATACTGTCGATCGTGGCCGTGCTCTCGGCGGAGGCCTGCTCGGCCTTCCGCTCCTCCAGCAGCCCGGGTGCGGAGGAACCGCGTTCGAGCTCGGTGCGCAACTGTTCGGTGACCATCCCCTGCAGCCGTTGTACGTACGCCTTCGGATCCTCATCGAAGCGGTAGGTCCCGTACGCCGCGGTGAAGCGCTGCGCGAGATCGGCTGCTCCGGCGAAGTCCCGTTGCGAGAACGGCAGCAGCCGATAGATGTCGAAACTGTCGGGCGCGATGGACGATTCGATGCCGGGTGGCGTGGTGGCCGGCGGAGCCGGACCGACGGGCACGCCGGTGGCCGGCCGCTGAGCCGACGGCTCGGTCTCGCCGCCGTTCGTGGGCAAGGTGAGATAGATGCCCGCAGCGGCGAGCGCGACCACGATGCCCGCGAAGGCGAACTTGCGCTGACGATCCGTCAGGTCCATCGGAGCATCACCTGGGGAGTCTCAGTCATCCCGATCCACGGGACGCAGCCAGAACGGCATCGAGGGCTCGTCGTCCATGCTCTCCTTGCCCCACAGCGGTGGCGGACGCCGCTCATCGCGCGGGCCGCTCTCCCCACCGGTCCGGGGCTTCGGCACTCCGGACGCGGGCTCAGAGGCGGGCTTCTTGCCGCCCGAACGGCCGGCTCGCCTGGCACGGCCACCACCGGAGCCGCCGCCCCGGACGGCGCCGCCACCGCCCTCGTCCCCGGAGGAACCGGAATCTCCCCTCCCGCCGAACCAGCCGCCACGCCCGCCGGTCCCGGCGGAGCCGCCCGCGGTCGCGCCGCCCCCGCCCGAGGTCGTACCGCCCCCGCCGCCGCGCCCCTTCGCGCCACCGCCGCCGGATGCGGAGCCGCCGCCCGAGGTGGTGCGCCCGCCGCCCCAGCTCGTGGGGCGCGAGGTCCCCGGTGGTCCTCCGGGCGGACCGGTGGGACGCGAACCGCCGGAGCCGCCGGAGGACCCGCCCGATCCGCCTGAAGCACCTGAACCGCCACCGGATCCGCCCGAACCGCCACCGGCGAGTGCACGTCCTCCGTCAGTGGCACGGACCGGCCCCACGGCCTTCGTACCGGTACCGCGAGCGGATCTGAGAGCACCGTCGGATGCTCGGCCGCCAGAGGCTGCCACGGGGGTACCTGAATCGCGCCTCGGTGATCCGCCACGGGACGGCAGGTTGAGGGGCGGCGCCCCGGCACGTGAACGACCCGCACCGGCGACGGCCGCGCCCGTGCCGCCGTCCGCGGCCTGGCCCCGGCCCGCCACGACCCCGGCGGGATCTGACGCGGCACCGTCCGCACCCGGCGAGACGTCGGCGAGTGCGCCGCCCTCGGCGGAATCGCGCTTGCCCCACCGGGCCAGCCGGTAACCCGCGGCGCCGGGCACGGCCGCCGTGGCCACGGCGGTCGTGTTCTTGCGCACCTCACTGATCGACTTCTCCAGATGCTCTTCGCTCTTGGCCCGGGAACCCACCGCGGAGTAACCGACTGAGGCGAACAGGTGCTGGAACGGCTTGCGATAGACGAACGCGGCGCCGGTCACGAGTGCGATCAGCAGAATCTGCAGGCCCCATGGCAGGGTCTCGCCGAGGATGAGCCCGTACGCCCAGAGCAGCAGCGCCAGCACGCCGATCAACGCTGCCTGTTTCAGGAGCATGGAGAGCAAGAGTTCCAACCAGCGGATCGCGATGACGCGGCCGATTCCCGGATGGATGCCGATGCCCAGGAAGATCGGCCCGGCGACCAGCAACAGCAGGAAGGCGATCTTCACCACGATCAACGCGATAGCGATCACCATGATGAGCAACCCGGCGACCAGAGCGGCGAAAAGGCCTCCGAAGGCGACCGCCAATCGGCTGGTCCACTGCTTGCCCTGGAACGTCGAGTACGCGCCGGGGTGGTTCTCCTTGATATCTGAGGCGACCTCTTTGTAGGCGTCGGCCTTCTTGTCGAGATCGACCTTCTGACCACCGTAGGTCTCCGACAGGTCGACCGCCTGGGACCAGAGGAGCTTGTCCGCGTTGTCCTTGACGATCTTGCTGTTCGGATCGGTGGTGCCGAATTCGCCCATCAGCCACGGCTTGCAGACCAAAGCCACCCAGAGTCCGTTGGCATTCCGGGTCGTGGCATCGAGATTCACCGAACTCGGCGGACTCTGTCCGGCCGGCGGCGGCACACAGACGGTGCCCTTGGTATCGCTCTGCGGCAGAGCGGCATTGAACGCCACACTGGTCGCCTCGGAGACAGTGGTTCCCAACGTGGTGAAATCGGCAGGTCGAGCGATCAGCCAGGTCAGCCCCACCATCGCGGCGACCATCCAGATGGTGCCCTCGGCGACCTTGCTGGCCCGCCGTCGCAGCAATCCCATCCAGGCCAGCCACATCGCGCCAAGGATGACGACCCAGGTCCAGTACTGAGCGCCGAACGTCTTGCCTACGCCACTGATGACACCATCGACGGTTTTCTTCAGCCAGCCCAACAGGGATTCCGACGCCGCCGCCTGATAGACAGAAATCGTGGTGCGATCAATCGCCTTGGCCAAGGTGAAGGTCGTGTTCGCGACGGCGTTTCCCATCATCGCCATCGCATCTGCGCAGCCCATATCAGTGGCGTACCAGTACTGCCCCGACGTCCCATATCGGTCGTAGTACGTCATTTTTTGCGGTGTGGATGTCTTCAGCTTTTCGCTCGGATAGTCCGGCTGCTTGATCATCCCGTCGACGCCGGAACCGTATGGCTCAGCGGCGGGGTTCGGGTCCGGCGCACAGACATCGTTGGGATTGGTATTGATGGGCGGGCTCGGAATCGCGGCGCTGGCCGGGCTGAAAGGACTCAGGAGGAACAGCGAGGCCATCGCCAGGAGGATGACCGACCGGCGGGCCCTGCGCCGCCTGCGAGGCCGGACGGCCCGCTCGATGGCCCGGTCACGCCGCAGTCGCATCACGGAGCCACGTCGCAGGCGCGTTGATCGGCCACGCCCCGACCATGACGGTGGGGCGAGGTGGGGGCGCCTCATCGCGTGACCTCCTCGGTTCCAACCCCTGCGGACATGGGTCCCCTGGCGGCCAGGCCGGCCTCCCCGGGCGAGCGCGGTCTGGCATGCGTCGGGTTGGTGTCGAGCCAGCGCTGCAGCTCGTCGGAGATCAGGTCGACGCCGATGCGCCCGGCCCGCCCGTCCAGATCGCGGAAGACGCACTCGCCATTGCCGAGATTGCGCAGCACGGCCATGTGCTCCTCGGACGGCTCGACCCCGAGCAGCGCCATCACGTTCCCCACCTCGACGCGCTCGGAGGAACGGAACGAGAACACCGACGACAGACAGTTGGTCACCTGCTCATTCAAGAGGTCACCGGCGTTCTGCGAGACCAGAATCAACGCAGTGTTGCGAGAGCGCCCCATTCGCGACACTTCCGGAATGAGCTTGGCGCCTTCGGGTGTCGAAGTGATGGCCCACGCCTCGTCCAGGAAGATCGCCTTGGGCAGCCGCCGGTCGAGGCCGTGCATCAGCCTCCGGGCGAACTGCGACACGAGGTACATCAGCGCGACCGACAGTCGCTGCTCGTAGGAGTAGTCCTCACGCGAGATGGCCACGTCCGGCAGCGTGAGCCCACCGAGGGTGAACACGGTCGTCCAGCCGGCGGTGTCGATGCGCTCGCCACCCGAGGGGTCGAAGCAGAGCCGGGCGAGCCGCATCTCCGACATGGACCTCAGCACCGCGCCGAGGTTCTTGGAGGCCGGATCCGACGATCCCTCGAGATAGTCCACGACCTTGCCGAGACACGGTTCGTCGGCGTTCGCCACTGCACCGACCGCCTGGATCATCGCGGACTCGCGCTCTTCCGACATGCGCGGCAGCAGCAGCCGCAGGGTCTCGGTGGCCATGGTCTTCTTGGCCGCCAGGTCGTCGCCGAAGCTGAAGGGATCCAGCAGTCCGGGCGCGGCGGATCCGAGCGGCAGGATGCGCGCCTTGCGGCCACGCGCCTGGAGCAACTCGACGAGCGACTCCGCGTCGCCCTTGGGATCGATGGCGGCGATGGTCACGCCGCGGAGCGCCATCTGGTAGATCAGCAGCAACGCCAGCGTGGTCTTGCCGCCGCCCGGCTCGCCGGTGATGGCCACCGCGGTCGGCCGGTTACGAGCCGCCGCCACCAGTGGATCGAAGTGCACGATGGACCGGGCGCGCCCCAGGGTCTCACCGATGTACGGGCCGACCCAGCCGCCACCGGAATCGTCGATCCGGTCGCCGAGGTCGACCGTCGCGATCGGCATTCCACCGGCGATCGTGCGCAACGGCTGTCGCTGCGCGTAGGCGTTGAGCCGAAGCCGATCTCCCGGGAGCGACTCGCAGAACAGCGAGAACTGGTCGCCGGTGGAGTTCACCACGTCGATGCCGATGTCGCGGTAGTGCTCGACCACCGCGTCGACCCTCTGCAGAAGCAGTTCCTCGGTGTGCGCACTGACGATCAGCCGGTTCCAGCCGTACACGAACGGCAGCCGTTGCTTGGTGATGCCGTGTTCGAGCATCCGGGCGGCATCGATCTGCTCGGCCAGCGCTATCGGAGCCTCCGCGCCGGCTTCGCGGATGTGCTGGTCCATGTCACGAGCGTGCGCCAGCTTGCGCGACACGTCCTTGGACGCCTTCGCCGGCGGGATCAGCTTCATCCGCGCGCTGATCTCGACCGGGAAGGGCAGCGCGTCGGCGTAGTGCAGCCAGGGCTCACCGTCCGGGAAGGGCATGAGGTCGGGGAACCGCGCGAACGACAGGTAGGCGAGATAGGAGGATCCGCCGGGCTGCTCCATCCGCAGATGGGACCTGCCGTTGTGGATCGCTCCCTCGATGAGCGCCTCGATCTCACCGGCGCCCCACGTACGGCGAGGCACCGCCGACGGCGGCGGATCGGCCAGCGAGGCCGTCACCGCGTGCTGGAACAACCAGGCCACCTGAGTCGACGTCGCGTGCCGGGCGTACAGGGCCGAGCCGCCGAGGGCCCGGCCGATCCGCTCCGCCTGCTCGGTCCAGCGCGCGATCTCCTTGGCGTCGATCGCGTCGTCGTGCAGACCCAGTGACCCCTCACTGCGCTTGTAGAACCCGAGCAACTGCGACAGCACGCCACCGGAAAGCTGGCCGCCCATGCCGCGGGCGCCGATGCGTACGCCGAGATAGACCTCTTTGGTCCAGAAGTCCTTGGACCAGACGTGGGCGTACATCTCCTCGAGATACTCACGCCAGCCGGTGCCGCGGTCGGAGGTCTCGTCCAGCTTCAGCGCCCACTCCGCCGCGGGGTAGGTGCGGTGCGCGATCCGCAGGTGCACTTCGGCGTCCTGCATGCGGATACCGGCGAGCGCGATCGTGATGTTCGTCGCGAGGGCCTCGCGCTCCTCGCCCGTCGTGAACTCGTAGGACACCGTGGGCAGCCGGAAATAGGCCCACGCGGCGCTGTCGGTGAGCAGGATGCGGTCATCGAAGTACCGCACCGCCAACCGGCTGGAGCGTGTCTTCGACGCTCTACTCATCGCTCGCTCCGCTCGGCGGCTCGCGGCGTCATCGGCTGGCCTCCTGTTGCTGGTAGCGCTCCGGCTGGGCGACGAAACCGCCGGCGACGACTCCGGCGAGCGCGAGGTACGCGCGCCGCGTCGGGGCGCGCAGCGACTTCAACTCGTTGCGGGGTGAGCGGTCGAGGCTCAGGTGGTCGTCCCATGGGATCCGTACGAGCGCCCGGCAACGGCCCCGGGCCACGGACTCGGCCTGTTCGACATCGTCCATGCTGCGACGGCTGACCCCATTGATCACTGTAACGGCCTGCGACCGCGACTGACTGTAACCGTGGCCGTCGAGCCATTCGAACGTCATCGCCACCGCACGCGGAGCGTCGGCGCTGGCCGGGGCGACGAGAACGATCTGGTCGGCGTGCGGCAGGACCCTGGCGACCACCGCCGCGGCGGCGTCCAGCAGGGTGACGGAGTAGAACCGGTCGACGGTGCGGATCGCGAGCGCGTAATCGCGGTCGTCGAGCGCCTGCAGGGGATTCTTGCCCGCCGTGATGACGTCGAGGCCGGACTTCGCCTGTGAGGCGTAGCGGCGCATCGCGGTGAGCGTGTTCACCTGGTCGGCGCGGGTGATGAGGCCGGTGAGCGTCTCGTTGGTCTCACTGCGCGTACGCCGGGCGAGCGCTCCCGGGCCCGGATTGACGTCGATGGCCACGACCGGCTCGGCGCAGTACTGCGCGAACGTGTGCCCCAGCATGAGCGCCGTGACGGTCTGGCCTGCCCCACCCGTACAGCCGAGCACCACGATGCGCCGGGTGCCGTGGAAGGGCCGTTGCAACCGCTCCTCGTACTCCTCGTCCACATGGCTGTGGCCGCCGCCGACCGCCTGGATGAGCCGGCGCAGTCCGCCTGGCGTGCCCTCGTGTTCGGGATCCGGTGGCGTGATGGCCTGGGGCGGAGCCGGTGGCGAGGGTGGCGGCGGCAGCGGACGGGGCCGGACCGGTGAAGCCGGTCCCGACCGTACTTCGCGCGCCGGCGCGTATTCCTGTGGCACCTCGGCCTGCGGCCCGTGCTGAGGCCCGTGCTGAGACCCGGGTTGCGACTCGGGCGGCGCGGGCCGCCACGACACCCTGCCGGGCGGCTCCGGCGTTACCGGTGGCGGTGGTTGGCCGGCCGGCGGGCCCGGCCTGTTCTGCGGGATCTGCGGCGCTTCACGAGCCGGTGCCTGCTCGTGCTGGTACGGCGGCGGCGGCGCGACCGGACGGACCGGAGGCACTGGCGGCACCGACTCGCCGGGCGGCACACCGTCCGGACCAGTGGGAGGTGGCGCGGCGGTGGCGAATCCCTGCGCCCTGGGCGGCGGGCCCGCGGGGGGCTGTTGCCCCGTGGAGGGCACCCCGGTGGGGCCCGAGGCCCGAGCCGGGGCACCGCCCCTGCTCGGTCCCGTCTCCGCGGGACGGCGCGGTGGTGCGCTCCTGCGCGGCTGTCCCGGAGAGCCGCCCTGCGGCAGCCGCGGCGGAGGCCAGACCTGGGCGTCGCTGTTCGGGTCGCGCAGGGGCCGGGACAGGCCCTCGGACCAGGGCTTCGGCGGCTCCCTCCTGACCTGCCTGCCGCGCTCCCCCGGTTCATCCGTAGCGGATGCGTCCGCGCTCTGGTCCTCGGGCGAGCGCCCTTCGGCGGACGGCCCGGCTTCGGCGGACGATCCCGCACCGGTATCGGCTGCTCCCGCCGGCGCCTGCACGACCGGCTGCGGGGCGGCGGGCCGCTCCTCCTCCGGCCGAGGTGTCTCGGCCTCCTCGGTCTGCGCCTCCTCACCGGCGGACGCGCCGACAGGCACGCCGGTGGCGCCGAACGCCTCCGGCACCGCCGGGATGTCCGGCAAGGTCGTCGCCGCCGGAACCTGCGAGATGTCCGGTCTCGTCGTCGCGGCGGGCGACTCGGCCGCCGGCGGCTCCGAGCGGCCCTGGTCGCCGGTGGGCCGGTCGTCGACCCGGGGGTCCTTGACCCCGGGATCATCCTCAGCGGGCGCCGGCCCCTCCGCCGCCGTGGCGACGGGCGGAGTCGCCGCACGTTCGCCTGCCCGATCCCCGCTGCTCTCGGCCTCCTCGGCCCGCGGTCGTTCTGCCGGTGCCCGCTCTTCCTCGGCCGTGCCGATCTGTGCGCCCTCGACCTGCGCACGCTCGGCCTGCGCACGCTCGACCTGCGCACGATCAGGCCGTACGGGCTCGGCGGACGCCCGCTCGGCGGGTGCGGACTCCCCTTGAGCCGGTTCTGCTCGCTCGGGCGGGGCGATCGCCCTCCAGAACTCCGCAGCCGCGCCGGGCCTGCGTACGCCGGAGGCGAGGCCCCGCTTGCCCGAACCCACGGGCCGCGGTTCGCTGACCGCGTCATCGCCGCGTTCCGCGGGTGACGCCTGTGCCGGCGCGGAGTCCGCCGCCGACGGTGCGGCGGGGCCGGCCGGTGCCAGGCCCGCCCGCGCGGACTCGTCCGTGGTCGTCCGATCCGGCCGGGCGGTGACCTCCAGCGTGGGCGTCGCCGGCGGTGGTTCGGCCCGCGCGGACTCACGCACCGATGCGGTGCCGGCGGTCGGCAGCGGTTCGGTCGTGGGCTCCGGCTCATGCGAGATGTCCCGCCTGGTCCTCGGCCGCCAGGCACTGGCCGCTCGGTGGCCGTCGGCCCGCTGCGGCATCGGGGCGGCCCCGCCGCGTACGCCGGTCGCGGGTGCCTCGTCCGGCCGGGGAGCATCTGCCTCCCGAGCGGTGGTGCGGCGAGCGTCCGTGCCGAAGGTCGCCGGGGCCGCCGTTCCCGCGTGCCCGCCGAGCGTCGCCTGTGCCGCGTACTGCTCCAGTGGCCGCGGCGCCGCCGCCTGAGTCGGACGGTCGGCTACGAACGAGGCCAGGGCGGGCTCCGTGGTGTGCGCGGCGGCGCCGGCGGGCCCGGGAACGCGCACGGGAGCGTTCCGGCCACGGCCCTTCTTGTTGCGCTGAGCCTCACGAGCCTTACGACCGGCCCTGACCGCCGCCTTCTCGGCGGCCGTCACCGGCCGCATGGGACCGGTCTGCCGCCAGACGCGTGCCACGACCACGACCTCGCGCGGCTCGCGGATCGGGGTCAGCCGGCACCAGGTGCGCGGCTCGGTGAGGTAGCGCGACTGTGACAGCAGCAGCTCGGTCAGCCGCTTGCCCTCGATGACAGGGCGGGTCGCCAGCCAGGTGAGCACACCGGGCGGTACGAGGTAGAGCACGTGCCAGGGCGTACGAAACGGGATGCCGACGAACTTGAGCAGCATGATCCACGGCACGAACACACCGACGAACACACCGATCTGCACAAGCGGCAGCGGCATCGGAAGCCGCAGATCGTAGAGCTTGTAGAGCCGCTTCTCGATGCGCCAGATGTTCGTGTACGTGGGTAGATCCACGCCCTACTCCCCTAACGGTGGCAAGCACAGTGCCCGGCCGTGAACCAGGTCAGCTCAAGTCGACCCCTAGGGCCTTGGCGATTGCCTTGGCCGTCGTCTCGATGATGTTGGGGACATAGAAAATGACGCCGATACCGATCGCCAGAACAATGAATTGCACGAACCGTGTGATCTCTCTCGTGAAGAGAAAGAAGATGGCCACGATCGAGACAATGACCAGGAACAGCGGTCCGAATATCTGCCGCAGCCAGTCGGCCAGCTGATCGGTCTTGAGGTCGTCCGGCGCCGCCAGCAACTGGTCGGGCGCCGACGCGATTAGCTGATGGAACATCGGCCTAACCGCCTTCCTGGATAGGCGAGTGCATGCTGGGAAGGCTGACGGGGGCTCGTCCTCCCGCGGGGACGACACGAATGACGCTGATTCTCACGGCGCGGCCCCTCTCATGATCCGGTGGGTTGGGTCGAGCCGTCGATGTCTCGCACGTACCAGGTTCCGTCCTTCTTTACCACGTTGAGCTCGTACGTCTGCTCGAGTTCGCCGCCCGGCGCCTTGGGGTCAGAGGTCGGCATCTGCCAGCCGACCGTGACGGTGATGTTGCGTTGGTCCGCGCCACCGGCCGGCGCGATCACCTCTCTGAGCCGCGTGAACGTCACCGACCCGCCGAGCCCGGTGATCGAGTTGCGGTCGGCGAACCGGGACAGCGCGACCGTGTCGCCGCTGCCGTAGGCCCGGAAGAAGCCCTCGAGCGGCTGCTGGAGTTCGGCCTCCAGTGAGGTGTCACGCTCCCGGTTGTTGGTCTGGGGCAGCGTCGCCCTGGGCGGCGCGGGCAGCAGCGCGGGGCGGCCCGAGACGACCATGGCACCGTCTTTGGTGTAGATGGGCACGGCGAGCTGGAACCACTTGTCCTGTGTCTCGGCGAGCAGCGTGACAATGGCGTTGTTGGCGTCGCGCGCGTTGACCGCCGCCACCTGAACGGACTGCAGCCGCAGCTGCCCGGTGCCGTTCCAGCCCAACTGGCCGTCGGCGCCGTCCGGAAGGAAGAACCGGAGCTGCTTTTCCCGCTCGCTCGCGGTCTTCTGGTCGTAGTTCAAATAGACGCCGGTGAACTGCAGCGCGTAAGCCGAGGCGGCACTGGTCGGAAACTGCGCCCGCTTCTCGGTGCCGGCCGCGACCGGCCCCGCCGATCCGTCCGAGGTGTATCGCTCGAACGGGGCTCGGATGCCGTTCACCAGCACCACCAGGATGAAGGCCCAGAGGATCATCCGGCCGACCCACACCCACCACCGGCCGCCCGCTCCGCGCCAGCGGCCGGCTCGGCGCCCGGACCCGCCGTGCGCCTCGTCGTCCGCCGGACCCCACGGATCCGCCGCTCCATAGCCTCCGCCCGGCTCCGCCGCCATGCCGCCGCGCGAGAGGCCACCCCGGGAACCGCCGTCGTACGCGTCGTTCATGACGGACGACCCCTCCGGACCCATCGGCTCAGCACGATCATAGGCAGCCGTCTGGGGGCCGTGTCGCACGGCCGGCCTGCGAGCCATCGCGCCTCCGCTCGCGCCTCGCCCCCGGTCGGCGCGATCATCTCTACTTTGTCGGGTGTGGCTTCGGATTCACCCAGCCTAACCACGGAGGTCAATTGTTCCAGCGACTTGCGGCGATGCCCAGTCCCGGCGCGCGGTTGTGGATAACTCACGGCACCTCACGTCAGAACCGGGAAGATTGCCAAACGGTGACGATTCACTATCCACTCATCGAACAGGACAACTAGCAGCATAAGCCACGAACTCTACGATCCCGCAGCATTACCACCGCCAAATCGGGAGAATGGCCTTGCTGCTTCACGAACCGAAGCTGGATCGATCCAAGGCGTGACGTGCCGACCCACGCTCACCGGCGCGGGCCGAGTACGGTGAATGTCACATTCGGTCGACGGCGACCGCCGCAGCGATGACCACCGGAACGATGCCGCCAGAACGGCGTCCGCCGGCCGTCAGACGTTGAAGCGGAACTCCACGACATCCCCGTCGCGCATGACGTAGTCCTTGCCCTCCATGCGCGCCCTGCCCGCCCCACGCGCGGACGCGACGGAGCCCTCGGCGACCAGATCGTCGTACGACACGATCTCGGCCTTGATGAAACCGCGCTGGAAGTCGGTGTGGATGACCCCGGCGGCCTCCGGCGCCGTGGCGCCCTTGGGGATGGTCCAGGCCCGGGTCTCCTTGGGACCGGCGGTCAGGTACGTCTGCAGGCCGAGGGTGTCGAAACCGATGCGCACGAGCTGCGACAGACCCGACTCCTCCTGCCCCATGCTCTGCAGGAGTTCCAGCGCCTCCGCGTCAGGGAGCTCGATCAGCTCGGCCTCGATCTTGGCGTCCAGGAAGATCGCTTCGGCCGGCGCCACGAGTTCGCGCAGCCGCCCGCGAAGCGCCTCGTCCCCGAGCTCGTCCTCGTCGAGATTGAAGACGTACAGGAACGGCTTCGCGGTGAGCAGGTGCAGTTCGCGCAGCAGATCCAGGTCGATGCCGACCACGGCCGCACCGGCGAAGAGCGTCGTCCCATCGTTGAGCAGTGTCTCCGCGGCCACCACGGCGTCGACGATCGCGAGACCGTGCTTGTCCTTCCTGGTCCGCGCCTCTTTCTCCAGCCGGGGAAGAGCCTTCTCGATGGTCTGGAGGTCCGCGAGGATGAGCTCGGTGTTGATCGTCTCAATGTCGCGGGCGGGAGCGACGTCACCGTCGACATGCGTGACGTCGGGATCGTCGAACGCGCGGATGACCTGGCAGATCGCGTTGGCCTCGCGGATGTTGGCGAGGAACTTGTTGCCAAGTCCCTGCCCCTCCGAGGCTCCCTTGACGATGCCGGCGATGTCGACGAACTCCATCGTCGCCGGGATGATCTTCGCGGATCCGAAGATCTTCGCAAGACGCTCCAGGCGCGGGTCCGGCACCCCGACCACGCCGACGTTCGGCTCGATCGTCGCGAACGGATAGTTCGCCGCCAGAGCGTCGTTCTTGGTCAGCGCGTTGAACAAGGTGGACTTGCCGACGTTGGGCAGCCCGACGATTCCAATGGACAGACTCACGTCGGCCGAGTCTATGGGCTGCGGCGCACTGACACGGCACGCACGGCGGCCAAACGGGGGCATCTCGGCGAGTCGTCCAGGTTCCGTCACCCTCCGCTGTCACGATGCTGCCATGGACCTCACGCTGCTCGTCGGCCTCGCCCTCGGTGCCATCGTGGGTTTCGCCCTCGCCACCGCACGCCAGGCCGGCGTCATGGCACGCGCCAAGGCCGCCGAGGAGAAGGTCACCTACGTCGAGGAGCGGCTGGCCCAGCACTTCGAGTCGCTGTCGGCCAAGGCCCTCGACGCGAGCAACCAGCGGTTCCTGGAGCTCGCCGACACCCGGCTGAAGGCGGCGGGCGTCGAGGCGGCCGGCGAGCTCGAGCGGCGCAAGCAGGCGGTCGAGCACCTCGTCACGCCCCTGCGCGACACCCTGGCCAAGGTGGAGGAGCAGCTTCGCGAGGTCGAGACCGGCCGCAGAGAGTCACACGCCATGCTGGCCAAACAGGTCGACTTCGTGCGGCAGAGCTCCGATCAGCTCCGGGCCGAGACCCAGACGCTCGTGCGGGCCCTGCAGCGGCCCGAGGCCCGCGGGCGCTGGGGCGAACTGCAGTTGCGCCGGGTCGTCGAGATCGCGGGAATGACCCGCCACTGCGACTTCGACGAGCAGGCCACGGCCATGACCGAGAACGGCGCCGTCCGCCCCGACCTGGTCGTTCGGCTGACCGGCGAAAAGGCCATCATCGTCGACTCCAAGGTGTCGCTGGCCGCCTACCTGGAGGCCTCCTCGGCCGACGACGAATCGATCCGCTCCGCGCGGCTGGACGCCCACGCGCGGCATCTGCGCGATCATGTCGACCGGCTGGCGGCGAAGGCGTACTGGCAGGCGTTCACGCCGTCGCCGGAGTTCGTCGTCCTGTTCATCCCCGGGGAGGCATTCCTCGCGCCCGCGCTGGAGCGGTCACCCGAGCTGCTCGAGTACGCGATGGCGCGCCGCGTGCACATCGCCACTCCGACCACCCTGATCAGCATGCTGCGTACGGCCAGCTACGCCTGGCAGCAGGCGGCGCTGTCCCAGAACGCGCGAGCGGTGTTCGATCTGGGCAAGGAACTGTACGAACGGCTGGGCACGATGGGGCAGCACGTCGACGAGCTGGGCAAGTCCCTCTCCAACGCGATCAAGTCCTACAACCGGAGCGTCGGCTCGCTCGAGGCCCGGGTGCTGGTCACCGCCCGGCGGCTGAACGATCTCGGGGTCGTCGAAGGCGACCTGGAGGGCCCGCGGCCGGTGGAGGAGACGCCCCGGGCCCTGTCGGCCTCGGAGCTGCTCGACGAGGAACGGCCACGCGCCTCTGACCGTCCGGCCCGGCCTGAGCCGGTAGGTTTCCTCCAACGGGCCGTCCCAGAGCAGCAGAGTCCTTACGGACAGGGCGCTGAGGGGGCGTGATGGCCGCGACAGCACCGACCAGACGTGGAGCGCCGACCGGCGCTCCGCCGACCCCAGGGGAGCCAGTGCGACGTCAACCCAGCGGGTCGTCGATCACTCTGACCGGGCGGGGCGGGATCGTCGTGGTCTTCGGCGTCGCGCTCGTCGGCAGCGTGCTGGGATCGGAATCGCTGCTGGGCATCGGCGTACTGCCCGGCGTCTCCTTCGTGATCGGCTGTGCGCTGGCCGCCCTGACCACCCGCACGGCCGACCTGCTCACCGTCGCGGTGACCCCGCCCGTGATCTTCTTCCTGGTCGCGATCATCGCGTCGATCGTGGACGCGCTCGGCAGCGGCTCACTGATCCGGGGCGTCTTCGTCGGCGTGGTGACCGTGCTCGCCTCCGGCGCCCCGTGGCTGTTCCTCGGAACGCTGCTCGTCCTCGCCATCACGATCCCGCGCGGGCTGCTGACCAACCTGCGAGAGCTGCGCGGCCGCCTCGTCGGGCGGCGGCTCTTCGAGGACGACGACTACGACGACGACCCGGTCCGCTGGGACGAACCGCAGACCTGACCGACCACGCCCTGACCGATCACGCCCGCGCGGCCGGGCCTTCGGAGCTCAGAGCCGTCGGAGTTCGTGGGGCAGCGCGAACCGCATGCTCTCCTTCACCGACTCGACCTCGTCGACGTGGTCGAAACCGTGCTCCGCGAGCCGGTCGAGAACCCCTTTGACCAGTTCCTCGGGCACCGAGGCGCCGCTGGTGACGCCGACCGTGCGAACGCCGTCGAGCCACGCCGGGTCGATGTGCTCGGCGTAGTCGACGAGATAGGCGGCGTCGGCCCCGTGGTCCTTGGCGACCTCGACCAGGCGTACCGAGTTGGACGAGTTCGTCGAGCCGACCACGATGACGAGCTGCGCCTGCTCCGCGATCTCCTTCACCGCCGTCTGCCGGTTCTGGGTCGCGTAGCAGATGTCGTCGGACGGCGGGTCGAGCAGCTTGGGGAAGCGGCCTCGGAGGGCGTCGACGGTCGCGATGGTCTCGTCGACCGACAGCGTGGTCTGGGACAGCCACGCGACCTTCTCCGGGTCGCGGACGTTGACCTTGTCGACGTCACCCGGACCGTCGACCAGGTGGATGTGCTCAGGGGCCTCGCCCGTGGTGCCGATGACCTCCTCGTGGCCCTCGTGGCCGATGAGGAGGATGTCGTAGTCGTCGGCGGCGAACCGGACCGCCTCCTTGTGCACCTTGGTGACGAGCGGGCAGGTCGCGTCGATCGTACGGAGGCTGAGCCGCTTGGCCTCGTCGTGCACGACGGGCGCGACGCCGTGTGCGGAGAACACGATGAGCGAACCCTCCGGCACCTCCTCCGTCTCGTCGACGAAGATCGCGCCCCGTTCCTCGAGGGTCTTCACCACGTGCACGTTGTGCACGATCTGCTTACGTACGTAGACCGGCGCGCCGTGCTTCTCCAACGCCAGCTCCACGGCCTGCACGGCCCGGTCGACACCGGCACAGTAGCCGCGCGGCTTGGCCAGCAGGACGCGGCGGTTCTGCGTTTCCGTCTGAGGGGCGGAGGAGACACCGCGGGTCATGGAGGTCATGTGCCCCATGGTACGTGTGATCGACTAGACGCCATCCGGCGGTCAAATCCCCTCAGTCGAGATGACCAGCGCCGCACGGTACGGCACAGTGATACATAACAGACCAGGCCGTATCCGACCAGGCATCCGACCAGTCCGTTGCGAGGACGCCCAGGGAGCTGACCAGAGATGACACGATCGCCGCGCCGCCTCAGCAAGCAGGTTCGGGAGGCCGTGGGGGAACATGTCCGCGACCTGCCGGTTCAGGCCGCAAGGTTGGCCATGTTCGGCGTCGGCCGGGCACTCCTGATCAGTGACCGGGTGACCAAGGACTACAAGGAGCTGCGTGGATCCGGCCCGCGGCCGGTGCTGAACCGGCTCCGGGGGGACGTCCAGCACCTCGCCGGCAAGGCGGTGACCAGGGTGACCGATCGGGTGGCCGGTCCCGGGGAACCGACGACGGCACCCACCGCGCCGGAGACCGAGGACGTCCCGGTCGCCCGACCGCCCGCGAAGGGCGGCGATTCACCGGTCGCCGAGCCCGAGATCGCCGTGGGCAAGCCGTCCTCGGCCGCTCCCGGCGGCACCACGGAGGCGACTCCTACGCCCAAGGCCGCGCCCGCGCGCACCGCCCGGACGACAACGGCATCGTCCCCGGCGGCGCCGGAACCCGTGACGGCGCCCGGATCGACCGCCGAACCCGTGGCCGCCGCCCGGCCGGAGCCGCAGGCCGAACCCGCCCCCGAGCCCAAGGCCCGACCCAAGGCCGCGCCGAAGCCCGCGTCCAAGGCCGCACCCCGAGCTGCGGCGCCCAAGGCGGCCGCCAAGGCTGCGTCCAAGGCGGCGTCCAAGGCGAAGATCGCGGCAGAGTCACTGCCGGTGCCCGACTACGACCAGGCGAGCCTCGCCTCCCTGCGCGGGCGGCTGCGCAACCTGTCGGCCGAGCAGGTCCGGCAGTTGCGGACCTACGAGCGGGAGAACGCGGCCCGGGCGGACGTGCTGCGGATGTACGAGAACCGCATCGCCAAGCTCGACCAGGGCTGACCACCCGCCCGGCCCCCTCGGCGCACGCGGCCGGCCGTCAGAGGGCTGGTCCGCGCCGTTCCCCAGGCGGGCGGAGGCGGCCGGTGACGGCGGTGACGGCATCGCTTCGCGTGGTACGACGTGCCGAGACAGGCTTCATCGGGAGCTCTCCTCGGAGTCGGCGCAGAGCTTGTCGAAGGCGGGCAGCGCGGTCGCGATGGCCGCGCGCTCGTCTTCACTCAGCGCCGCGAAGCGGTCGGCGAGGAAGTCGATGCGCTGAGCGCGTGCGGTCCGCAGCGTCTCCGCGCCAACGGGGGTGATCGAGACGGTGACCACGCGAGCGTCGGCTGCGTCTGCGCCGCGGGTCACCAGGCCGTCGCGGACCAGCCGGTTGATCTGCATGGTCATCGTGGGCAGGCGTACGCCGTGCTCGGCGGCCAGTTCGCTCATCCGGCGCGAGCCCGACTGCAACGAGCCGAGCACCGCCAGCTGCTGTACGGTGATCGGCTGATCCATGCTGACACGGCGCAGCAGCAATATGACGTCGCGCATCTGCCGGTTGAAACGCTCGGCCAGCTCGCGACTCTGGTCCGCCATCATCACCCCTGTCATCACCGCCGGCGGTGGTCCGAACGAGTCAATTTAGCAGAGCTAACTAATACGGATGAGATGTGTCACTCCGCCGCGACCGACCAGATGGCGGCCACAGACGGCCACAGACGGCATGCCCGATCAGTCGGTTTCCGGCCGATCGGCCCAGATGCCTCGCACGTGCCGCAGGTGGTGCCGCATCAGCGTCTCGGCGCCCGCTCCGTCGCCGCGCCCGATCAGATCGAGCAGATCGAGGTGCTCGCGCGCCGAAGGGACGAGCTCACCGCGTTCGGCCAGGGTCGGTACGCCGTAAAGCCGTGATCGGTGCCGCAGATCGCGCACCACCCCGATCAACTGGCTGTTGCCGGCGAGACTGAGCAGCGCGATGTGGAAGACCTGGTCGGCCTCGATATAGGCGAGGATGTCACGCCGCTCGGCCGCCGCCAGGATGTCCTCGGCCAGCGGCCGCAGCCGCGCCGACCGCTCGGCGGCCACCGTCTCGGCGATCCGGCGTACGGTCGGCACCTCGATGAGCGAACGGACCTCGGTGATCTCGTCCAGGTCGCGGTCGGACAGCGCCGTGACGCGGAACCCCTTGTTGCGCACAGGGGTGACCAGACCCTCCTTGGCCAGGTCGAGCATGGCCTCGCGGACCGGCGTGGCCGATACCCCGAACCTGGCGGCAAGGGTGGGAGCGGAGTAGACGACGCCCGGCCGCATCTCACCGGCGACGAGGGCCGCCCGCAGCGCGTCGGCGATCTGCTCGCGGACGTTCTGTCGTACGCCGAGCACCGGCAGGTTGAGAGAGTCCTGGTCGGTCATCGTCCCTCATCCCTGAACCGCTCGAAGACCGCCACCGCGACCACCAGATCCTCCCAGGCCATTCCCACGCTCTTGAAAAGGGCGGGGCGGCCCGGCGGGACGGTGACCCTCCCGGCGACCAGTTCGGTCAGGTCACCTGCGACGTGATCCTCCCGTACGGCCCCGCTCTCGCGGGCGAGAATCAGATCCCCCGCCTCCCGCGCGGCCGCACCGCGTGATTCGACGACGACGGTCGCCCGGGCGACCAGGTCCTCGTCGACCTCACGGGCGGACGGCTCGTGCGAGCCCACGGCGACGACCACCGCGTGATCGCCGACGAGGCGGCCGGGGAACAGCGGCTCCCGGGCGCTCGTGCAGCAGGCCACGAGATCGGCGTCGCCGACCGCCTCCGGACCCGCGGCCACCGCGGTGAGCCCGGCGGCCCGGCAGCGGTCCACGAACCGCGCCGTACCGCCGCGGCCGACGACCGTGACGTGCTCCACCGGCCGCACCGCCCGCAGCGCCATGACATGGCCCCACGCCTGCGGCCCGGTGCCGAAGACGATGAGCCGCCGCGCGTCGGCCGGGGCCAGGTGCCGCACGGCCACCGCCGACACGGCGGGCGTGCGTACGGCCGTGAGGGCCACCGCGTCGAGGAGCGCCACCGGGGTCAGGGTCGGCCCGTCGAACAGCGCATAGACACCCTGGATCCGCGGTCGTCCCCGTGCGGCGTTCTCGGGCACGACCGTGGCGATCTTGACACCCGCATAGCCTGGGGCGACGGCCGGCATGAGCAACAGCTGCCCGGCCGGAGCCTCGACGGTCGACCGCTGCGGATCGGCCGCGGGATCGAGGCCCCCGGCCAGGGCCCGCTCGATCAGGTCGGCGGCCTCGGCCTCGGTGACCGAGGCCGCCAGTGCGCCGGCGTCGATGTGGAGCACCGGCTATACGCCACCCAGATAGGCCTCGACCACCCGCGAATCGGCGGACAGTTCGGCGGCGCTCCCATCGAGGGAGCACTCCCCGTTCTCGATGACATAACCGCGATGCGCGATCTTGAGTGCGGCCTTGGCGTTCTGCTCGACGAGCAGCACCGAGGTCCCCGCCGCGTTGATGTCGCGGATCACGTCCATGACGGCGGCCACCAGCAGCGGCGCCAGCCCCATCGACGGCTCGTCGAGCATCAGCAGCCGGGGCCCGGCCACGAGCGCCCGCCCGATGGCGAGCATCTGCTGCTCTCCGCCCGAGAGCGTCCCGCCCTGCTGCGTACGCCGTTCGGCGAGGCGCGGCAGCAGCTCGTACGCCCGGTCCAGGCGCAGGCGCAGTTCCGCCTGGTCCCGCACCGGGTAGCCGCCCATCAGCAGGTTCTCGTGCACGGTGAGCGTGCTGAAGATCCGCCGCCCCTCCGGAACGTGGATCAACCCACGTTCCACGATTGCCGGCGGGGATGACCTCGTGATGTCCTCTCCCGCGTGGCGGACCGTCCCGCCGGCCGGCCGCACCAGTCCCGACACGGTCGAGAGCGTCGTGGTCTTGCCCGCGCCGTTGTTGCCGAGCAGGGCGACGATCTCGCCCTCCTCCACGGTCAGGCTCAGCCCGCGCAGTGCCTGGACGCCGCCGTAACGCACGTCCAGATCGGTCAGTTCGAGCGCTGTGGTCTTCACCGGCCCTCCCCCGCCGGATCGGCTGAGACCGGACCGGACACAGGCGGGTCGGACGGCTCCGGCTCGGGATCGTCCTCGTCGCGGCCCAGATACGCCTCGATGACCGCCGGGTCGCGCCGCACCTCGTCCGGCCTCCCGTCCGCGATCTCCTTGCCGAAATTGAGCACGACGACCCGTTCGGAGATCTCCATCACCAGCCCCATGTCGTGCTCGATCAGCGTGATCGCGATACCCAGGTCGCGGATGCGCCGGATCAGGTCGAGGAGCTCGGTCTTCTCGGTGTGGTTGAGCCCGGCCGCCGGCTCGTCCAGCAGGAGCAGGGACGGCCGGCGGGCGAGCGCCCGCGCGATCTCGACGCTTCGCTGCGCGCCGTACGGCAGATTCCGCACGAGCCCCGCCCGGTCGCCGCGGAGCCCGACGAAGTCGAGCCACTTGTGCGCCTCGTCCGTGCCCTCCTGCTCGCTACGCCGGTAGCGCGGGGTGTGCAGCAGCGCGTCGAACACGCTCTGCCGCAGCCACAGGTGGGTTCCGGCCCGGACGTTGTCGAGCACGGAGAGCTCGCCGAACAGCCGCAGGTTCTGGAACGTCCGGGAGACGCCTCGGGCGGCGATCGCCGACGGCCGTCCGCCCGTGACGTCGGTGCCCGCCACGCGCACCGAGCCGCCGGTCGGCTTGTAGAACCCGGTGATGCAGTTGAACGCCGAGGTCTTCCCGGCCCCGTTGGGACCGATGATCGACACGATCTCGCCCTCGCCGACGGTGAAGGTGAGGCCGTCGACTGCGCGCACGCCGCCGAACGCCAACTTCAGATCCTCGACCTGGAGGAGGGTCATGACGCCCCCTTGGAATCGGTCGCCGGCTCGGCGGGACCCGCCCTGTCGTCGGCGGGGGTACGGGCGGCGGTTCGAGCGCTCTCGGTCGACCGGTGCGGCCACAGGCCCTGCGGGCGCACCAGCATCACCACGATCAGCAGGACGCCGAACGCGAAGAAGCGGTAGTCGGCGAGGTCGCGCAGCAGTTCCGGCAGGAGGCTGATGAAGACGGCACCGATGATCACACCGGGCGTCGAGCCCATGCCGCCGAGCACGACCGCCATCAGTACCAGTGCCGACTGCAGGAACGTGAAGCTGGCCGGCGAGATCGCGGAGAGCTGGCCGGCGAACAGCACGCCGGCGAGCCCGCCCCACACCGCGCCGGCGATGTAGGCGGCCAGCTTGACCCGGTAGGTGTGGATGCCGCTGGCCTCGGCCGCGTCCTCGTCCTCCCGTACGAACCGCCAGGCCCGGCCGAGCCTCGACCTGCCGAGCCGGGCCGCGAACAGTACGGCCAGCGCGGTGATGAGGACGGCGACCCAGTAGAAGACGACCGGCTCGGACAGGTCGACGCCGAACGCCGACAGTCCGGGAATCCCGTAGATGCCGGACGGGCCGCCGGTGACGTCGAGGTTGGTCGCGACGATGCGGATGATCTCGCCGAAACCCAGCGTGACGATGGCCAGGTAATCGCTGCGCAGCCGCAGCGTGGGCGCGCCGACCACGATGCCCGCGATCACGGTGACGACGATGACGGCCGGGATGGTGGCCAGCAGCGGGACGTCGAACTCGGTGGCGAGGATTCCGCTGGTGTAGGCGCCGACCGCGAAGAACGCCGCGTAGCCGAGGTCGAGCAGGCCGCAGTAGCCGACCACGATGTTGAGCCCGACCGCCAGCATGACGAAGATCACGGCGCTGGTCATCACGTTGAGCGCGTAAGGCGTCGCGATCACCAGGGGCGCGAGCAGGCCCACTGCCAGTCCGGCCCAGCCCAGCCCGCGGCTCTCCATGAGGCGGGTGATGAACGTCGGTCCCCTGCCCACGACCGGCTTGACCGGTGGACCCTGGGTCTTGGCCATCACACCCGCTCCGTGACACGTTCACCGAGCAGCCCCGTCGGTCTCACGGTAAGGAAGAGGATCAGGCAGCCGAACGCGAACACGTCACGCCATTCGCCTCCGAGCCAATGGGTGCCGAAGGACTCCAGCAGCCCGAGCACGAGGCCGCCGAGCATCGTGCCCTGCATGTTCCCGATACCCCCGATGACCGCCGCGGTGAACGCCTTGAGCCCGATGATGAAGCCCATCAGGAAGTCGATCTTCCCGTAGTAGCCGCCGGCCATGACTCCCGCGGCGCCCGCCAGTGCCGATCCGATGAAGAACGTCCGTGCGATCACCTTGTCGACGTTGACGCCCATGAGCAGGGCGGCCTTCGGATCGAGTGCGATCGCCCGCATGGCGCGGCCCTGGCGGCTGCGCATGACGAGCGTGTTGAGCCCGACCATCAAGACGATCGCGATGCCCATGAGCGCGAGCTGCTGCACGGTGATCCGAGCGCCGAAGACGTGGAGGGTCGTGCCGCCCAGCCGTACGGGATAGACCTTCGGGTTGGGCCCGGCGACGATCCTGGTGCCGTACTCGAGTGCGAACGACGCGCCGACCGCCGTGATCAGGAGGGACAGGCGGGGGGCCCGGCGCAGCCGCCGGTAGGCGACCCGCTCGAGCACGACGCCGCTCAGCCCCGTCGTCAGCATCGCCAGCAGGAGCACGATGAACAGGGCGAGCAGCGACTGTGACTTGACCAGCCCGCCCATGGCGCCGAGCATCGCGAATCCGGAGAAGGCACCGAGCATATAGAGGTCGCCGTGGGCGAAGTTGAGCAGCTTGATGATCCCGTAGACCATGCTGTAGCCCAGTGCGACCAGTGCATAGAACGAGCCGACGAACAGCCCGTTCCAAATCAGTTGAGACATCCAGGGCCTCCTGGCTTCCATGCCGTGATCCCGCGGTCGCCCGCGCGGACGACCGCGAGATCACGTGAGGAGTCGTGGACGGTTACTTGAGCGGGTCCTGCAGGGTGAACTTGCCGCCCTTGACCATGAGGATCACGAAGCCGCCGTTCGAGAGCCGGTGGTCGGGGGTGAACTTCAGCGGCCCGGAGAAGATCTGGAAGCCGTTGAGCCCCTCCAGCGCCGTCGCGACCTTGTCACCGTCGGTGCTGCCGGCCTTGGTCATCGCCTCGGCCACCACGCGGACCGCGTCGTAGGACTGCGGGGAGTAGGGGCCGGGGTCCGCGCCGAACTTCTGCTTGTACTTCGCGACCCAGCTCTCCGCGCCCTCGATGGTGTCGGGCATCTGCGTCATGGTCGCGTACAGGCCGTCGGCGTTCCTGCCCTGCGCAATTGAGATGATCTTGGGGTCGACGGCCCCGTCGGCGACCATGATCTTGCCCTTGTAGCCCGCCTGGCGAAGCTGCCGGATGAGCAGCCCGCCCTCCTGGTAGTAGCCGGTCCAGTAGATGAAGTCCGGGCTCGTCTTGAGCACGCTCGTGACGTTGGCGCTGTAGTCGCTCTCGCCCGGGTTGACCGTCTCGATGCCCGCCTTGTCCGGACCGCCCGGCCGGTCGAGCTCGGTCGCGGTGCGCACCGCGATGTCCTTGGCGTAGCTGGTGTTGTCGTGCATCACGGCGACCTTCTTGGCGCCGCTCTTCTCCAGCCAGGTCATCGCCGCGGTGGTCTGCTGGTCGCCGGTGCCGTTGATGAGGAAGACGTGCTTGAGCTTCTGCGCGACCAGGTCGGTCGAGTTCGCCGCCGGGATCACCATGGGGATCTTGGCCCGGTCGAACACCGGCAGAGTGGGGAGCGTGGCGCCGGAGCAGTACCCGCCGACCGAGGCCTTCACCCCGGCCGCGACCAGCTTGTTGGCGGCGGCCGTCGCGGTCTTGGGGTCACACGCGTCGTCCTCCGCCCGCAGCTGCAACTTGCGGCCGAGCACGCCGCCCTTGGCATTGATCTCGTCGATCGCGAGCTGGGCGCCGTTCTTCATGTACGGGCCGATCTCGGCGCTGCTGCCCGACATCGGCGTGTTCATGCCGAGGATGATCGGACCCTTGTCATCGCTCTCGCTCTTGTCGCCCAGCACACCCTGGCCGCATGCCGACGTGGCGGCGACGGCCGCCAGGGCGACACCGAGAATGATCTTGGGACTCTTCATGCAGGGGGCTCTCTTTCTCGTGCCTGCCCAGGCGTGGCTCGGGTGGACTGGACGGACCAGTGGACTACGGACCGGTGGGCTCCGGGCCAGTGGACTGCGGGTTGGTTGACTCGGCTAGGACGGCTCTGGACTACAGGTACTCCGGATTCGTGGACGCCGGATTCGTTGACCTCCGGCCTAGGGGACTACAGGAGGAACCCCGTGGGAAATGGGTCATCCGGATCGAGAAGGTATTGTGCGGTCCCCGTGACCCACGCCCGGCCTGTGATCGTCGGCACGATCGCGGGCCGGCCGGCCACGGTCGTCTCCTCGATGATCCGGCCGATGAACCGGGTGCCGATGAACGACTCGTTGACGAACTCGTCACCGAGCTTCAGCTCACCCCGGGCGTGCAGCTGGGCCAACCGGGCCGAGGTCCCGGTGCCGCACGGCGAGCGGTCGAACCATCCGGGGTGGATCGCCATCGCGTGACGAGAGTGCCGCGCCGTCGATCCGGGCGCGACGAACTGCACGTGGTGACAGCCGCCGATGTCGGGGTTGTCCGGATGGACCGGGCGGTTCTTCTCGTTGATCGCATCCATGATCGCCAGCCCGGCGTCCAGGATGCGCTGCTTCTCGGCCCGGTCGAATGCGATCCCCACGCGGTCGATCGGCAGGATGGCGTAGAAATTGCCGCCGTAGGCCATGTCGTAGCCGACCTCGCCGATCCCGGGCACCACCACGGTCTGGTCGAGAGGGTGGGAGAAGGACGGCACGTTGCGGATCGTCACCGACTTCGCGGCGCCCCCCTCCACCGCCACCTCGGCCACGACGAGCCCGGCCGGGGTGTCCAGCCGGACCGTCGTGACCGGCTCGACCACTTCGACCATGCCGGTCTCGACGAGCACCGTCGCCACGCCGATGGTGCCGTGGCCGCACATCGGCAGGCAGCCGGAGACCTCGATGAACAGCACGCCGTAGTCGGCGTCGGGCCGGGTCGGCGGCTGGAGGATCGCGCCGCTCATCGCACTGTGCCCGCGGGGTTCGTACATCAGCAGGGTGCGGATGTGGTCCAGATGCTCGATGAAGTGCCGCCTGCGGTCGAACATCGTGGCACCTGGGATGACGCCGATCCCGCCCGTGATGACACGGGTCGGCATCCCCTCGGTGTGCGAGTCCACCGCATGGAAGACATGCTTCGATCGCATCAGCGGTATCCCTCTCCAAGGGCCTTCTCGGTGGCGGCGCGGATGGTCTTCTCCTGCTCCGGGCTCAGCGGCAGGCGCGGCGCGCGGCTCAGGCCGCCGTGCCGTCCCGCGACGTCCATCGACAGCTTGATGGCCTGGACGAACTCGACCTTGGAGTCCCAGCGCAGCAGCGGGTGCAGCGCCCGGTAGAGGGGCAGCGCCCGGTCCAGGTCCCCGTCGACCGCCGCGCGGTAAAGCTCCACCGACGACACCGGCAGCGCGTTCGGATAACCGGCGATCCAGCCCTTGGCCCCGGCGAGGGCCAGTTCCAGCAGTACGTCGTCGGCGCCGATGATCAGGTCGAGCCCGGGGGCCAGCTCGGCGATCTCGTAGCCGCGCCGGACGTCGCCGCTGAACTCCTTGACCGCGACGATGTGGCCGGCCGCGTGCAGCCGGGCCAGCAGGGCCGGCGTCAGGTCCACCTTGGTGTCGTGCGGGTTGTTGTAGGCCACGATCGGGAGGCCGGCCTTGGCGACCTCCGCGTAATGGGCCTCGATGATCGTCTCGTCGGCCCGGTAGGCGTTCGGCGGAAGCTGCAGGACGCTGCCGCACCCGGCCTCGGCCGCCTGCTCGGCCCATCGGCGCGACTCCGCGGAGCCGTAGGCGCCGACGCCCGGCATGACCCGGTCGCCGCCGATCGCGTCCACGGCCGTACGAACGACCTGGGCGCGCTCTTCGGCCGTGAGTGTCTGGTACTCGCCGAGCGAACCGTTCGGCACGACCCCGTCGCAGCCCGAATCGACGAGCCACCGGACGTGCTCGGCGTACCGGTCGTAGTCGACGGACAGATCCTCACGGAGCGGCAGCGCGGTGGCGACCATCACGCCGTGCCAGGGGGTGCGAGGTTCGGTCATTGTGGATCTCCTCCAAGAGATGTGACATTTCACATTGCCTCGACCTGCGGCGTCAAGAACCGTCGATTCGTCGCAATGCGACCGTTATGGATGATGAACGATGGGGGATCGAGGGCCGCACCGCCGTGGAACCATCACACTTCCTCGGCTCGGTCTGCTCCGTCGGGTTCGTCGGCGAGACCGGCCAGGTCGGTGCGGTCCGCGCGGTCGGCCGGGTCGGTCCCGTCGTCGGCCGTGCTCTGCGCGAGGTCGCCCAGGCGGACCGGCTGAGCGAGCGGGCGGCGGGCGAACCCGGCGAGATCGGTGCGGTCGGGTTCGCGCTTGCGGATCCGTGCCGTCAGGCAGGCGGTGGGGTAGCCGCAGATACGACCCTGGCACCAGCCCATCCCGACCCTGCTGATCAGCTTGGCCGTACGCGGATCGGTGGCGCCGAGGTCGCGCACGGCCTCGTCGAGCCGCCCGTACGGCACCTCCTCACACCGGCACACCAGGGTGTCGGGCCGCAGCCAGCCGGCCCAGCCGGGCCGTACGGGGTAGGCGTCCTGCAGGGTCGCCGCGAAGTCCCGCAGCCCGGCCCGCCGGGCGAGCAGCCGCCGCGGCGGCCGGGCCGTCCGCACGCCGAGTTCGCCGGCCGCCGCCAGCCCGGCGAGTTCGCCTTCCGCCAGCGCCAGCTGCACACCGCCGACGCCGGTGGTCTCCCCCGCCGCGTAGACCCCGGGCACACTGGTGCGCTGCGCGGCGTCCACGACGACCACGAGGCTGCCGTCGGCGTCGGTCCGGGTGGCGCAGCCGAGCTCGACCGGGATCTCCATCTGCGGGGTGAAGCCATATCCGACCGCGACGGCGTCGCACTCGATCACGCGCTCGGTGCCGGGCACCGGGGTCCAGTCACGGTCCAGGCGGGCGACGGTGACGGACTCGACCGCGTCGTCCCCGTGCGCCGCCACGACCGCATGCCCCATCCGGAAGGGCACGCGGTGCCGGAGCAGTGTGGCGGCGTATCCCGCTCCCTCGGCGAGTTTCCCGGCGTTGCGGAGGAACCGGACGCCGTGCCGGGCGAAGCGCTCCGGCCGGCCCGCCTCGAAGACGCCCTCGACCCGGGCGCCGGCCGAGGCCAGCCCGGCGGCGACCGGCAGCAGGAACGGACCCGTCCCCGCGACGACGATCCGCCGCCCGGCCACGACCAGATTGCCCTTGAGCAGCGCCTGCGCGCCCCCTGCGGTCAGCACCCCCGGCAGGTCCCAGCCCGGGAAGGGCAGTGGCCGGTCGTGCGCTCCGGTCGCCACCACTAGGGTCCGCGACCGCATCTCCTGCACAGCGCCGGTGCCGTTGCCGGTGCCGTTCAGGTGCAGAGTGAACCGGGCGCCCGCCCCGACCGCGTGCGCCTCGGCGTACCAGACGGAATGACCGGCGAGATGGGTGACCCGGCCGGCGGCGACGTGGTCGGTCAGCGCGTCACGGAGCCGCGCGAACTCGGCCCACCCGTGGGGCGTCACGTCGGGCCCGGCCGTCCGCAGGGCGTCCGGAGGATGCCGGAAGTACTGCCCGCCGAGCCGGTCGCCGGCGTCGACGAGAACGACCCGCAGGCCCGCCGCCGCGGCCGCCACCGAGGCGGCGAGCCCGGCCGGGCCCGCGCCGATCACCGCCACGTCACACGTCACGCCCGGCCCCTTCCTGGGTCGTCACGACATCGCCGGGCCGGGCCTCGATCAGACAGGCCCGGCGCGACGGGTCGCCGTTCACCGTCACCAGGCAGTCGAAGCAGACTCCGATCCCGCAGAACAGGCCGCGCGGCCGCCCGTTCTCGCGGGTCGTCCGCCAGGACCGCACCCCGGCCGCGAACAGCACGGCGCCGAGGGTCTGTCCGGGGAGCGCCGGAAGAGGACGCCCGTCGAACCTGATCTCGAACGGGTCGGCGTGCTCTGTCTGATGCGTCAAGAGGTGACCTCCGCGAAACGGTCGGGGCGGAACGGCGTCAGGTCGAGGTCGGGGTCCGCGCCGGTGAGGGCCTGGGCGAGCAGGTGACCGGTCGCCGCCGCCAGCCCGATGCCCGCGCCCTCGTGACCGCAGGCGTGCAGCAGTCCCGGCGCACGCGGATCAGGGCCGATCACCGGCAGGTGGTCGGGGCAGTACGGACGGAACCCGCAGTACGTGCGGATCGCCGCGACGTCGGCGAGCGCCGGGAACAGCGCGATCGCCTGCGCGGCGAGCCGCCGCAGCACCGGCAGCGAGAGCGTGCGGTCGAAGCCGACCCGTTCCCGGCTCGCGCCGATGAGCACGGTGCCCGACTTCGTGCCCTCGACGACGGGTGAGGTCTCGAGCCCGGCCGAATCGCTGGCGACGTTGCCGACGTACTCGGCCGCGTAGACCTTGTGCCGGATCATCGGCGGCAGGGGCTCGGTCACCAGGATGAAGCCCCGGCGCGGCAGGACCGGCACCCGCACTCCGGCCAACGCGGCGATCTCACCGCCCCAGGTGCCGGCCGCGTTCACGACCGCGCCGGCCATGATGTCCCCCCTGTCGGTGCGCACCCCGGTCACCCGCCCGCCGGCGCAGATGACGCCGGTGACGGTCACGCCGGTGCGCAACCGCGCGCCATAGCGGTCCCGCGCCGCCCGTAGCAGGTGCGCGGCGGCCAGCATCGGCTGCACCTGCGCGTCCTGGGGGTAGAACACGCCTCCCGCGAGGCCGGGGGCGAGATGCGGCTCGAGGTGGTGCAGGTCCGCCGCCGCGACGGCGTCGGCCCGCACTCCGGCGGCGCGCTGGTGTGCCGCGAGATCCTCGAGCGCGGCCAGGCCGGGTGCCGACGCCGCCACGATCAGGCCGCCTTTGGCCTCGTACTCCACCTCGTCGCCGTACTCGCCCGCCAGTTCTCCCCAGAGCCGAAGAGACAGCAGCGCCAGATCCAGCTCGGCGCCGGGCTCCTTGTCCGAGACGAGGAGATTGCCCTCGCCGGCGCCGGTCGTACCGCCGGCCACGGGGCCGCGATCGACCACGGTGACGGTGAGGCCCGCCTTGGCGGCGTAATAGGCGCAGGCGGCGCCGATCACTCCGGCCCCTATGACCAGCAGATCTCTCGTAGGCACGCGCAGTAAAATGTCACATTGCCGACCTCTCGCACAACCCCTCTCCACACACGCTCCTCTAAGCTGCCCCGCATGGGTATGGAGACCTCGGCCGAGTCGCCCGTACCGGTCCGGACGGTCCTGCAGCTGGTCGGCGGGTGGATCACCCGGCTCGGCCGCATCTGGGTCGAGGGACAGGTCACCGACCTCAACCGGCGTGGAAGCACCGTGTACCTGACGCTGCGGGACCCGGTCGCCAACATGTCCGTCCGGGTGGTCGGGCCGCGAGCGGTCTTCGACAATCCGGCCGTGGCCGACGGAGCGCGCGTGGTCGTCCACGCCAAGCCCGACTTCTGGGTCAACCGCGGCTCGTTCTCGCTCGCTGCGGTGGAGGTCCGGGCGGTCGGCCTCGGCGAGTTGCTCGCCCGGCTGGAGCATCTCAAGCGCGTCCTGTCCGCCGAGGGCCTGTTCCGGCCGGAGCGCAAGCGCCCGCTGCCGTTCCTTCCGCACCGGGTCGGGCTGATCTGCGGGCGCGACTCCGCCGCCGAGCGCGACGTCCTCGAGAACGCCCGCCGCCGCTGGCCCGCCGTCCGGTTCACCGTCGAGCCCGTGGCGGTGCAGGGCTCCTACGCCGTCGCCGAGGTCACGGCCGCGCTCGACAAGCTCGACGGCGACCCGGAGATCGACGTGATCATCGTCAGCCGCGGCGGCGGCTCGCTCGAGGACCTCCTGCCGTTCTCCGACGAGGCCCTGGTGCGGGCCGTCGCCGCGTGCCGCACGCCGGTCGTGAGCGCCATCGGGCACGAGCAGGACGCCCCGATCCTCGATCTGGTGGCCGACGTGCGCGCCTCGACGCCCACCGACGCGGCCAAGAAGGTCGTTCCCGACGTACGGGAGCAACTGCAGCTCGTGCGCCAGTTGCGGGACAGGGGCCGGCGGTACGTCGGCGGACGGCTGGAGCGCGAGCAGGCCTGGCTCGCCTCGATGCGGTCACGGCCGGCGCTGGCCGACCCGGTCCGGGAGGTTGAGCGCCAGGCCGAGTCGGTGGACGCGCAGCGCGACCGGGCCCGGCGCGCCTTCCGGTCGACTCTGGCCAAGGCCGCCGACGAGCTTTCGCACACCAGGGCGCGGCTGCTCGCGCTGTCGCCGGGGGCCACGCTCCAGCGCGGCTACGCGATCGTGCAGCGCGCGGACGAATCGATCGTACGGGCTGCGGGCGGTGTCTCGGCCGGCGAGGAGCTGACCATCCGTCTCGCCGACGGACGGGTCGCCGCGACGGTCACCGATTCCGCGGGCTGAAGGCCTCCCGGATCTCTGGACTCCCTCGGACGTTGATCGATATTCTCCGCCCGGATGGAAACCTCACGACGCCCACGACGAAGACGCCCGGCCACGGACGTCGTGCTGCCGACCCCGGTGCGCGCGATCAGGATCCTCCTGTACGCCGCCGCGGGCCTCACGCTGGCCGCGGCGATCAACGCGTGGATACTGGCCGGCGGCGCGTACGGCTTCGGCATCGCGCTCACCGTGGCCCTTCCCGGGATCGGCAGCGCTCTGGCCGCGAGAGCCGTCGCCACCCGGCCGAGCCACCGCCTGTGGATCGCCATCGTGGTCCTGGAGATCCTTTACCTGCTGTGGCAGTTCGCCCGCATCGGCATCGGTGACCCCTTCGGCGTGCTCGGCCTGGCCTTTCCGGTCGCCACGCTGATCCTCCTCTGCCGGGCCCGGACTCGCCGGTACTTCCGGTCAGCCTGAGACGGTCGCGGACCCGACGGAATCTGAGGCCACCCGATGAGCATCCCGGCACGACCACTCGCCCACGTCGGCGCGATACTGGCGCTCGTGGCGGCGGCGGCGTGCGGTCCGTCCACGCGCGACGCACCGCCGGCCGCTCGCACGACGTCCACGTCCGCCGGCCCGAGGAGTCCCATGGCACCGACCGACGTCCGCGAAACGGTGCGGCAGGCCATGGCGGCCGCGGGCCGCCCGGACCGGGCCGCCCTCGCCTCCGATACCGCCGCGACGACGATCAGTGAGCTCTCTGTGCCGATCCTGCGGGGCTGGCGCCTGCTCCGGTTCGACGCCGTCCCGCATCCTGGCGCGAGCTTCTACGTCGCGGTCGGGCCCGCCGGAGTCCTCCACCTCACCGAGGAGCCGGCGTCCTTCACGAAGGTGCTCCAGGCCGCGAACGTGACACCGACATCTGCCGCCGACGCGGCCGCGCTGGCCCGCGCGTACGTCGAGACGACCAGGCCCATGACCGAACTCGTCCGCGTCGTCGGCGACGTCGACGACATCCTGTGGGTACCGCGGCCCACCCCGGACGAGCGGCGCGCACGCGAACGGGCGAGCGTCAGGCTACGACCCGTCCTGCGGCCTCCCGACGCTGTGGAAGAAGGCGGCTCCTGGGTGGCCACCGTCTTCGTCCAACGCGGCGACACCGTCGAGCGGCGGACCGTGACCATCGGTGCCGACCGCTCGCTGACGGAGCGCGGCAAGGTCATGGCCCGCGATCTGCCGGTTCCTTACGTGGCCTGACGGCCGGCCCGGCGGCAGAGTTCCTCCCGCGCCGCTCGGCGTCTCGCTTCGGTCGAGCCGTCGGCCGGTCAGGCGATCGATCATGGACCGAATGGCTACAAATCACCACTAATGATCAATAGAGTGCTCGCGCGGAGGTGATCGCGAGTGCTTGATCGGCCCGGCCCGGCCCGGCGGAGGCGGCTTCTCCTCTCGCTTCCGTCCGGCAGAGACCGGGGCGAGGGATCGGTCTCTCATATCGCGGTGATCCTCCTCGTCGCCATCGTGACCGGCGCACTGGTGACCTCCGTCCTCCCGGCCCAGATCACCGACCGCATCGGCGCGGCCGTGTGCCGGGTCCCCGGCGAGGACTGCGGACCGGATCGCACCACGGCCTCCCAATCCGACGATCCCGGCGCCGAGCGCGGAGAAGCCGAAGGTCCGGCCGGACGCGGGCAGGCCGATGCTCCCGGTGGCGACGCCGCCGAAACACCGGCCGGGGACGGGGAAGAGGGCAAGGGCGACTACTGGTCGTGCGGCTGGTTCGGGCAGACGGCCTGCGACATGGTGCAGGGGTTCGGCCGAGGCGCCAAGGAGGCCTTCGACGGCGCGGCCGGCACCGCCTGCCTGATCCATATCTGTAGCCATTCGGGGTTCAAGCATTCCTGGGGCGGCGTCAAGCAGCTGTTCACCGATCCGGGTGACTCGCTGAAGGCGATGTGGGACGACTCGACCAAGGGGATCCGCGAGGACTGGAAGAACGGCCACGAGGCGTCAGCGATGACCCGGACCATCCCCTCGGTTTTCGGGATGATCTTCGGTGGCAAGGGCCTGAACAAGCTCGGCGATCTCGCCAAGGCCAGGAAGGCGGCGAAGGCCGATCCCCATGCCGCGAAGACGGCGAGCGAGTCGGCCAAGGCGGCCGTGCGAAGAGCCGAGGATGCCGCCGCGAAGTTCGACATCAAGGGCGCTGAGGCCGCGCTGAAGGAGGCGGAGAAACATCTGCGCGACGCCGAGAAGGCGACGAAGAGATCTCCGACCAACCAGAACCTGTACGACACGGCGGTCGCGCGTGAACGGGTCGCCCATGCCCGGACGGCCCTCGTGGACGCCAGGGTGCGAAGCATCATGGTGAAGACGGCCGTCGGACGCCAGGCGCAGAAGATCCTGGACAGGTACAAGCCCAATGTCGTCTACCGTCGCGGGGGCGGCGGCTTCTACACATCGAGCAATAACACCATCTATATCGACACGAGGTGGTCGCAGAATCGGCAGGCCGTGGTGCTCATTCACGAGGCCAGCCATGTCGAATTCCAGCACACCGGCCGAACGGTGAACGGCAGGGCGCGCGAGCTGTCGCGTTCCGACTATGTCGAGGGCATGTTGAGGGAGGAGGCCCACGGCAGGGTCCTCGAGGTCGAGGCCAACAGAGAACTGCGCGAGCAAGGCCTCAAGATACCCCGGAACACGCACGAGTCGATCTACGAGGACGCCTACGAGCGGGCCGTGAAGGCGGCGGACCAGGAGAGCAAGGATCACGGCTGGCCGCCGATGGACCAGGTGGAGAGATCCCAGATCGGGAAGCGGGCCGGCACCAAGGCCATTCTCGACGAGTATCGAGCCGGCCGTGTCCGCCCCTCGATCGCCACCGACCAGCCGTACACCGAGTACTACGGAGCGGCTTGGGACAGGATCAACGGCACCGCCCCCTGAGCTTCCGGAGCGCCCGTCCGGACGGCGGAGCGATGAGCCTCCACCTGCCGCCGGTACAGTGTGGCCGTGGCGCAGAACGCACCGGATCAGTCCGGCTCACCGGCTCAAAACCTCCGCGCGGACGAACCGGAGTCGTACGAGCACGCGCGTGACGAGCTCGCCGACGTCGTGCGGCGGCTCGAGGCGGGCGGGCTCACGCTGGAGGAGTCCCTGACCCTGTGGGAGCGGGGCGAGCGGCTGGCCAGGGCCTGTGAGGAGTGGCTCGAAGGGGCCCGCGCCCGGCTCGCGGCCGTGATACCGGACCGCGCCACCGCCGACGGCGGACCCGAGACCCCGTTCTGACCACTGCCGCGATCTGCCGCTCGTCCGCGTGATGGTGCTCGCGCTCGGCCGCGTGATCAGCGTCCCGGCACAGCCTGCTCAGGTGGGCGACGGCCCGGGACTCACGGCCGCCTTCGGCTGGGGACGCAGCGAGCCGGCCAGCACCGCGAGCTCGTCGTACGAGGCCGTACCGGTCACGACCAGCGTGACGTCGGGCAGCCGGCGCACCAGCGAGCGCTGCTTCTTGTCCTCACGGAAGTACTGATCCCAGCTCGCCCCGGCGATCTGCTGGGCTCCCACCCGCTGGTTGCGGTTGGTCATGCGCGCCACGAAGACCTCTGGCCGTTCGTCGCTCTGCTCCAGCGCGGCGTACTCGTCGGTGGGCGTCACGAAGCCGAGATGCCAGGCCACCGGCTCCTTGCCCCGCTCGCCGGTGAGCCGGGAGCTGGTCGGCCGCCACCGGGCCGGCAGGCCCTGCGGCACGTACGAGGTGTACGGCGCGGAGATCAGCAGGGCGCGCGTGTGCGGGGCGTAGTCGACGGTCGGCAGCGTCTCCTTCTGGCTGCGCGGGGTGATCAGCACGATCACGCCGACCAGCGTGAGACAGGCCAGCATCGCCATGGTGAAGCCGCCGAGCCCGGTGGTCAGCCGCTTGTACACGGCCGGGCTCACCGGCGTTGGCTCCGGTGCCGGCGCCGTGCCGGCGTGGGTGGTCCGGTCGGTCACCGTCTCAGGATCGCCCACGCTCACGCGCGCTCCGCACGGGGGTTCCTGATCGTCTCGATGATCGCCATGATGTCGCCCGCGAGCCTGCGGGACGCCTCTGCGTCGTCACTGAGCGAGATCTCGGTCACGGCCGCCGCCATCGCCCCGGTGAGAACGATCACGAGCGGTTCGTCGACCCCGCCGTCGGCGGAGTGGAACAGGGCGGCGTTGAGCCGTGCCCACCTGCGAAGCCGCTTCTGCATCACGCGGTCGAAACCTGGCGGGCCGTCGCCGGAGATGAACAGCCGCGAAACCTCGCGCTCGGCCAGGCAACCGTCGATATAGGCGGTGGCGCCGGCGATGAACAGCCGCATCGGGTCGGACTCGCCGGCGTCGCGTACGGCGTGGATCGCCTCGCGCGTGCGCTCCTGCTGGCGGTTCTGGAACTCCTCGAACAGGGTCAGATAGAGATCGGCCTTGCCGTTGAAGTGGTGGTAGAGGCTGCCGACGCTGGCCCCGGCCTTGGCGACGATGTCGGTCACCGCCGCCTGGGCGAACCCCGCCTCGGCGAACACACCGCGCGCGGCGGTCAGCAGCGCGCCCCTGGTGGCGGCCCCGCGATCGGACACCCGCACGGGCGGTTCGTCAATGCTCACGCTCGCGCTCCCCGTCCATAGTCACCGCTCATCTCTCACCTGGGCGTGGGGACCCGGTCCGCGGGCCGGGAGGACGCCCTCCTCCTCCCTGGTAACCGTATCCGCCCGCTCGCAGCAGCGGACACACGTGCCGATGAGGTTACGCCCTGCCAGGTGGGAACTACGATCCCATGCAAGGCCGACTAGTGAAGGGCAGCCCGCTATGTCTGATGAAACGACCGTTTCCTCCCCACTTGCCACGGCCAAGGACGCGCCTGACCGCAACCTAGCCGTGGAATTGGTCCGAGTGACCGAGGCCGCCGCGATGGCCGCGGCCCGGTGGGTCGGGCGCGGCGACAAGAACGGTGCCGACGGCGCCGCGGTCAACGCCATGCGCCAGCTGATCAACACCGTGTCCATGAAGGGCGTGGTGGTGATCGGTGAGGGTGAGAAGGACAACGCGCCGATGCTCTACAACGGCGAACAGGTCGGCGATGGCAGCGGAGCCGAGTGCGACGTGGCGGTGGATCCCATTGACGGCACCCGGTTGACCGCGCTCGGGATGAACAACGCGATCTCGGTGATCGCGGTGAGCGCCCGGGGTTCGATGTACGACCCGTCCGCGGTGTTCTACATGGAGAAGCTGGTCACCGGGCCTGAGGCCGCCGACGTCGTGGACATCCAGCGGCCGGTCGCCGACAACATCCGTGCCGTCGCCCGCGCCAAGGGCTCGTCCACGCAGGACGTCACCGTCGTCATCCTTGATCGCCCGAGGCACGAGGATCTCGTCACCCAGGTCCGCGAGTCGGGGGCGCGGATCAAGTTCATCACCGACGGCGACGTGGCCGGCGCGATCATGGCCGCCCGCGAGGGCACCGGCGTGGACCTGCTCCTCGGCATCGGCGGCACCCCGGAGGGCATCATCGCCGCCTGTGCCATCAAGGCCCTCGGCGGGGTGATCCAAGGCAGGCTGTGGCCGCAGGACGACGCCGAGCGGCAGAAGGCCATCGACGCGGGCCACGACCTCGGCCGGGTGCTGACCACCGACGATCTCGTCACCTCCGACGACGTGTTCTTCGCCGCCACCGGCATCACCGATGGCGAGCTGGCGAGCGGCGTGCGCTACCGCAAGGGCACGGCGTCCACCAGTTCGCTCGTCATGCGCTCGCGCAGCGGCACGATCCGCAAAATCCAGAGCGAACACCAGCTCGGCAAGCTGCGCGCCTACAGCGCGATCAACTTCGACACGGCGTCGTAGCCGCCGCGCCCGGCGTCAGCGCCCGCGGAGGCGCTGGCGCCACTTGCGCTTGGGCGTACGGGCCTGGATCGAACCCATCACCGCGGTGCCGACGATCTCGATGAGCGGGCCGTCGGGCGCGCCCGGCGGGACCCAGATCTTGAGCTTCCGGGAACTCAAGATCATGCGGCTGGTGACGTCGACCCGCACCCCTTCGGGGATCAGCAGCCGGACATGCCCGCACACGATGTTGGCGTCGATGACGATATGGCTGCGCTGCAGAATCGCCTCGCGAAGATCCAGCTCGACCGACCCGAACAACGCCGTCACGGGGAAGCGGGCCGGCGCCACCCAGCGCCCGCCCCGGCGTGCCGATCCGAACAGCGCGTGCAGGGGCCGGTCGTCGACACGGATGGGCTGCTGCTCGGGCGGCAGCAGATCGAGGGTCAGCACGGAGAGTTCCCCGAGCGTGCGCGCGGCGTAGGCCCGCTCCATCCGTTCTCCGTGCTCCACCATGGTCAGCCGCCCGTCGGCGAGCGCGGCTCCGATCAGTGCCACGACCTTCTCGCGGTCGGCGTCGGAGGCGCGCAGGTCCCGCGCGGGGACGTCGCCGCCCCGAGTCGCCGGGCGCCAGGGGTTGTCCACGCTCCGAACCATATCCGCGAGCGTACGTCGCGAGAACCCGCCGGTCCCCCTGACCGCCCGAACAAATCACGCTATGAGCCCCATCTCATCAGCAAAGCCCGGACACGAGCGGTGGACCGGTGGAGTCCACTCCGGGCGACAAGGGGGGCATCATGCGAATGAGGATCCGACCGGGGAACACAGCCGTGCTCGGCGCCGTCATCGGCGCCGTGACGTTCGGGCTCGCCACGCCGGCGATGGCGACGGGCACGGTGGGGGTCACTCCGGGCCAGGCCCAGCGGGGGCAGAAGGTCACGGTCCACGTCGAGGAGTGCGCCGAGGACGGTTCGGTGGCCAAGTCGGATGCCTTCGCCGCCGACGTCATCCTCAACACCGAGGGCGAGCGGGTGGGGGTCGCCGGCCTGGCGACCATCGCGAGCCATGCGACGTTCGGCGTGCACCAGGTCCATGTGGAGTGCGCGGGCGTGAACTTCGTCGGGCGGGTGACCGTTACCGCCGGTAAGGGCGGGCCCGCGGGCAAGGGTCACCCCGTTCCCAAGGGCGGCGCCAAGACCGGCCTGGGCGGCGGTGGCGAGAACCTGCCGCTGGTGGGTGCCGGAAGCGCTCTGCTCCTGGGCGCCGGTGGCGTGGGCGCGCTGGCGATCCGGCGACGCCGCTCCGATGCCAGGTCCTAGCGCACGCGGCCGTGCCCTCCTGGTCACGGCCGCCGTCTTGGGTCTGACCGGCGCTTTCACGCTCGGCCTCGGGCTGCGCGGCACGCCGGGACCGCCCCAGCCGCCCGCCTGGGCGGCAACCGCCCGACCGGTGGATCACACACCCGCCGTGCTCGGCCGGTCGGCCCCGGAGCAGATCTCGATCCCCTCGATCGGTCTGCGTGCCCGGCTGACCTCCCTCTACCTCGGGCCCGACGGGTCGCTGTCTGCGCCGCCGGCCGGCCGTCCCGGGCTCGCCGGGTGGTACGCCCAGGGCCCGGCCCCCGGTGAGCCGGGCCCGGCCGTCATCCTGGGCCATGTCGACACCCGCGATGGGCCTGCGATCTTCTACGACCTCGGCAGGCTCCGGCCCGGCGACACCGTCGAGGTGACCCGCCGAGACCGCGCGGTGGTGGTCTTCCGGATCGAGTCGATCGAACAGGTGCCCAAGGACCGGTTCCCGACGAACAAGGTCTACGACCCGTTGGATTACGCCGGTCTGCGCCTGATCACCTGCGGGGGCCGGTTCGACAGGGCCGGCAAGAGCTACACCCACAACGTCATCGCGTACGCCCACCAGACCGCGATCCGCTGAACCCTCGCCGGGCGGGTGGCGGGAAAACCCGATGAGGAATGTCGCACCGGCTGCCTAAGGTGGCGCCATGACGACCGCGAGCTCCCGGGCAGGCATCCCGTGCGAGGACACAGGCGGTGCGCCGGCCATCGCGCTGCGGGGCGTGGTCAAACGGTTCGGCGGGCTCACCGCCGTGGACGGCCTGGATCTGGAGGTTCCGACCGGCATCTGCCTCGGCCTGCTCGGCCCCAACGGCGCGGGCAAGTCCACCACGATGCGGCTGCTGACCGCGCAGGCGCTCGCCGACGAGGGCACGATCGACGTGCTGGGTCATCCGATCCCGCGCGAGTCGAAGCGGGCCCGGGCGCAGATGGGCGTCGTGCCGCAACAGGACAACATGGACGAGGAGCTCACCGCCCGCGAGAACCTCGAGGTGTTCGCGCATCTCTACCGGGTGCCGCGGGCCGGCCGCCGCGCGGCGGTCGACGACGCGCTGGCGCTCGCTCATCTCACCGGGCGCCAGCACACCCGGGTGGACGACCTGTCCGGCGGGATGCGACGGCGGTTGCTCATCGCACGGGGGCTGGTGCACCGTCCCCGGCTCGTGCTGCTCGACGAGCCGACGGTGGGCCTTGATCCACAGATTCGCGCGGAGTTGTGGGGCCTCATCGACGCGCTGCGGGCGGCCGGCACGACGGTGCTGATGTCGACGCACTACATCGAGGAGGCCGAGCGGCTCGCCGACGAGTGCGCCCTCATGTCGCAGGGCAGGATCGCCGCCCGCGGCACACCGGCCAAGCTCATCGAGGAGTACGCCGGCACCTGGGCGGTCGAGCACTACGGGCCGCCGGCACGGCTCGCCGAGGTCGAGGAGCTGGTACGGGCGGCCGGTCTGCCGGCCCGCCCCACCGGCACGTCGGTGTCGGTGCTGCGGGCCGAGTCGATGACCGAGTCGCTGGCGGACGCGCTCGGCCCGGGTGGCGTACGACGCCCGGCCAACCTCGAGGACGTCTTCGTCGTCCTCACCGGGGAGCAAGTGGAATGAGCCTCGTCGAACCGGTCGAAACCACGTCCGCGACGCCTCCGCGTCACCGGATCGAGCTCGCGGCGCTGCAGGGCACGTGGCGGCACGAGATCGCGCTGTTCCGTCGCTACTGGCGGTCGCAGTCGTTCGCCTCGATGTTCGAGCCGACCTTCATGATGCTGGCGTTCGGCTACGGCTTCGGCTCGCTCATGGCGATGGTCGGCGACTACCGCTACCTCGACTTCGTCGGCACCGGCATGGTGGGCACGGCCGCCCTGTTCACCTCGGTGTTCCCCGGGATGTTCAACGGCTATATCCGCCGGGTCTTCCAGCACACCTACGACGCGATGCTCGCCACCCCGCTGGACGTGCACGAGCTCGTCACCGGCGAGGTCACCTGGATCGCGGCGAAGTCGTCGGTCTACGGGTGCGCGCCCCTGTTCGTGGCCATGGCGTTCGGCCTCGATCCGAGCCCCGGGATGCTGCTCGTGCCGCTGATCGTGTTCGTCACGGCCCTCGGCTTCGGGCTGCTCGGCATGTGGACCTCGACGATCGTGCCGTCGATCAACTCCTTCGACTACGTGATCACCGGGGTGGTGACTCCGCTGTTCCTCGTGGCGGGGACGTTCTTTCCGATCAGCGCTCTGCCGGGCTGGGTGCACGTCGCCGCTCAGTTCAACCCCCTGCTGCACTGCGTCGAACTCGTTCGCCATGCCGTGTTCGGCGTCCGGCCGCTCGCCGATGCCGGCCATTTCGGCGTGCTGCTGCTGTTCGCCGCGCTGATGTGGGTGCTGGCGGTCCGGGGGATGCGCCGTCGCCTGATCGGATAGCCGGGGCCCGCCCTTCACTATTGACCTGGGGTGACGTCCGTCCCTAGCCTGACGCGAAACTTCTTCATGTTGATGGAGATCGCCATGGCGACGGGCATCACCCGGCGGGACCGTCAGGCGCGCGCCTCCGCCTATGCGAGCTTCGCGGTGCAGGGGCTTTGCTTCTCAGCGATGGTGACGCGCGTGCCGCGCATCCAGGACGCGCACGGCCTCAGCGACGGCAGGCTGGCCGTCGTCCTGCTCCTGGTGCCGGTGATCGCGGGGCTGGGCAGTGTCCTGTCCGGTGTGGTGTTCCCGCGCTGGGGCAGCGCGACGGTGCTGCGCGTCTGTCAGCCTGCGGTGTGCGCGACGATCGCACTCGTCGGGCTGGTGGACGGCGACGCCGCGCTGTACGCGGCCGTCGCGCTCTTCGGCCTGTTCGTCGGTGCGGTCGACGCGTCGATGAACGCCCAGGCGGTGGCGGTCGAGCGCCGGTACGGGCTCAGCCTGATCACCGGCTTCTACGCCGTCTGGAGCGCGGCCGGGATCGCCGGCGGGCTGTGGTCCGCGCTGGCGAACAAGCTGGATCTGTCGCTGTTCGCCGGCTTCGCTGTGCCGGCGCTGGTGGGCATCGCCGTTTCGCTGCTCACCGGCTCGCGGCTGCTGCACAGGTCCGAAGAGGGCCCGGCGCCCAGTTCGCGGGAGCTCAAGGCCGCCGCCGAGCAGGTGCCATGGCGGCCGGTGCTGATCGTGGGCACCGCGATGGCGTGCATGTACGTCGCCGACGCGGCCACCTCGGGCTACAGCACCAAGTACCTCGAGGACGAGCTCGGCGGTTCGTCCAGCATCGCACCGCTCGCCTACGTCGCCTACCAGATCGCCATGGTGGCCGCCCGTGCCGTAGCAGACCTGGGCGTCCGCCGCCTCGGCGCCGCCAGCGTCGTACGGGCCGGCGGGCTCACCGGGCTGATCGGCATGATCGGAGTCGTCGCCGCCCCCAACGCACCGGTCGCCATCGCCGCGTTCGCGGTGATGGGCCTCGGCCTGTGCGTCGTACCGCCCGTCGCGTTCTCGGCCGCGGGCCGGGTGGACCCCACCGGCCTGGGTGTCGCCGTCGCCCGGGTCAACGTCTTCAACTATGTCGGTTTCGTCCTGGGCGCGGCGATCGTCGGGGCCATCGCGCCGACGAACCCCGATAACGGGCTGCGCCTGGCCTTCGTCGTACCGACCGTGCTCACCCTCGTGATCGTCGTGACCGCCCGCGGCTTCCAGCCCGAACCGGCCCGGACGGCGTCATCCGATGATCACACGGTCGCCCCGTAGTCGCTGACGCGTGCTGGGCCCGCCGGCCCGGCCCCGATACGCATCTTGGGTACGCGCATCTTCGTGGATCACGCCGGCCGACATGATCCACGAAGACGTACGAGTCGGACTGGAGATGGGCCCCGACCGCTCAGGGATGGAATCCTTCGACACTTTGCGGCTCGGCGGACGGCACCGCCTCGCCCCGTTCCTCGGCCAGCGCGTAACGCAGCACCGTCTCAGCGGCGTCCGCGGCCGTGCGAGCCATGAGCGCGTGCGTGTGCGCCCGGTCTATGTCACCCAGCTCGACGCAGTCGAACGCCACCTGAGCGTCGTGGACGGCCAGTTGAAGCTGTCGGTTCGCCTCTTGCACGTTCATCTGACATGCCTCCTCATCTGACCGCGTGTCCTACCCGTCACTCCCAGGAGTAACCGCGCTTCCCACCAGTGCCATCGCCCGGGCCAGCCGAGCCGGCGAGAGCGCGGCGTAGCCGAGCACGAGCGCGGCACTCGGCGCCGGACCCCACCACAGCGGACCCGCGCCGTCGACGGCCACGCCCATCCGTCCGGCCGCCTCGACGACGCTCTGCTCCCGCATTCCCACGGGCAGTTCGACGTACACATGCAGTCCGGCCGAGACCCCATGCACTCGGCAGCCCGGCAGATGCGCGCGCACGGCCTCCACGAGCGCGTCCCGGCGCAGCCGGTACTGCCTGCGCATCACCCGCAGATGCCGGTCATAGCTTCCAGAGGCGATCAGCTCCGCGAGCGCGTGCTGCTCTATCACGGGGCCGCCGAGGTCGGTGCCGGCTCGATACGCGCGCACCCGCTCCGCCAGCGGCCGCGGCGCGACGACCCAGCCGAGCCGCAGTGCCGGCGCCAGCGACTTGCTCACCGAGCCGGTCAGCACGACTCGGTCGGGAGCGATGCCCTGCAGGCACCCCACGGGCTCACGGTCATAGCGGAACTCGGCGTCGTAGTCGTCCTCGATCACGATCCCGTCGACCGCACGGGCCCACGACACCAGCTCGGCCCGCCGCCGGGCCGACAGCACCACCCCGGTGGGGTACTGATGGGCAGGAGTGACCAGCACCGCCCGTGCCCCGGTCCTGTCCAGCGCCGTCACGTCGACGCCCTGTCCGTCCACGGGGACCCGGACGAGCTCCACCCCGGCCTCTTCCAGCAGCGGCACCTGGTGGACGCTGGCCGGATCCTCCACCGCCAGCCGGCGATGCCCGTCCTCGGCCAGCAGGCGTACGACGATCGCCAGCCCATGGGCCACACCCTGGGTGACGACGACCCGCTCGGGCGTGACGTGCGCGGCGCGTACGCGGCCGAGCTGGCCGGCGAGCTCGGCTCGCAGCACCGGGGCGCCGGCCGGGTCCGGATAGCCGAGCTCGTCATACTGCAGCGCTCGCAACGCGGCGCGGATCGAACTCGACCAGCGCTCCCGGGGAAACGCCGCCAGATCGGGCACCCCGGGCCGCAGATCGTAGGAGACCGGCGGCGCGTCACGGGCCGGCCTCCGGTCCCGGCCGGGGCGCGACTCCGGCAGCGGGTTCTGCGTGGCGGCCATGGGCCCGACCCGGGTGCCGTCACCGCGTCGCGCGACGAGGAAGCCCTCGGCGAGGAGCTGCTCGTAGGCCGCCACCACGACACCGCGCGACACGCCCAGATCCCTGGCCAGGTCGCGGCTCGACGGCAGCCGGGAGCCGGCCGCGAGCCGGCCGCCCCGGATGGCCGCACGCAGGCCGGCGGCGACCTGGCCGGACATCCGCCCGGCGGCGCGATCGAAGTGGAGATGAAGGTCGGTCATGTGATCGCCGAAATGAGAGAGGGGATGATGAGGCTTGGTCCTGATTCCGGCCTGCTGATTGGCTCTGTCTCCGGGACCAATCGGAGCCCTAGCGTTCCACGCCATGAACAGTTCCGCCAACGCCCGGGGCATGTTGGGCGCCGCGAGCGCCATGTTCCTCGTCGGCACGCTCACCGGCGTGTCGGCGACCATCCAGGATTATCCGGTCTTCGGCGGGCAGGCCCTTCGCTACGCGCTCGCCGCGCTCGTCCTGCTCGCCGCCGCCCGCCTGCACGACCGCCGCGCGCCGAGGGGGCGAACGGCTGCGAGATCACGCCGGGCAGGCCGGACGCCGGTCCGCGATGTGCTGTTGCTGGTGGCCCTGGCCGCGACCGGGCTCGCGGGGTTCAACGTCTTCGTCGTCATGGCCACCAGGCACACGAGCCCTTCGACCGTCGGCACCGTGATCGCGACGGTCCCCGTGGTGCTCGCTCTACTGGGGCCGCTGCTGGAGCGCAGGCGGCCTGCTCCGCTCACGGTGGCCGCCGCGCTCGTCGTCACGGCCGGGGCGGCGCTGGCCAACGGACTCGGCGGCGGCAGCCTGACCGGGCTGCTGCTGTCCATGGGGGCGCTGGCCGGGGAGATCGGGTTCTCGCTGCTGGCCGTGCCGCTCCTGCCGCGACTCGGCCCGATCAGGGTGTCGGCGTACGCCGCGGCGCTCGCCGTGCCGATGCTGATCATCGCCGGATTGATCGCCGACGGCCGCGGCTTCGTACGCCTCCCCACGGCCGGCGAGGCCGCGGCGCTGCTCTACCTCTCGGCGATCGTCACCACCGTCGCGTTCTTCCTGTGGTACGACGCCCTCGGCCGGCTCGGCGCGGACCGGGCCGGGCTGTTCGCCGGGGTCATCCCGGTCAGTGCGGCGATCATCACGGTGGTGCTCGGGCTCGGCCGGCCGGGCCCCGCCGAGCTCGCCGGGGTGGGGCTCGTCGCGCTCGGCGTGGTCACAGGTCTGGCGCCGCGACGCCGGATTCGTGTCGCTCTCGCGGCCCCGTGACCCCCTCGCGCAGTGCGTGCGCCGGTTCACTCAGTGCGTGTGCCGACGGCGTTCCTCCTCGCGGAGGTTGTGCAGCACCAAAGCGATCAAGGTGACGAGGAGCGCGATCACGACGGCCAACCCGACGAACATCAGTGCCGCATAGCCCAGTCCGTGATTCGGATCGGGCGGGGCGGAGAGATCCAACAGCTGCCATGCCAACATGACGATCCCCGATCGGAGCGCTTACCGGCTCCCTTCCACTCAATACCTGCCCCGTCCCGTCTCGCAAGAACCCCCGGCCGGAGATGAGGTGATCAGCGGCACGCCGTACGCTGAGCCCACCCCCGCGGATTGAGGAGAGGCCTGCGCGATGCCCGAGTTCGCCCACACCGACCTGCTGCCGCTCGGTCCCGACGAGACCGAGTACCGCCTGCTCACGACGGACGGGGTGAGCACGTTCGAAGCGGACGGCCGGGCCTTCCTGCGCGTCGAGCCCGAGGTGCTGAGGCAGCTCACCGAGACGGCGATCCACGACATCTCCCACCAGTTGCGGCCCGCCCACCTCGAGCAACTGCGCCGGATCCTCGACGACCCGGAGTCCTCGCCCAACGACCGGTTCGTCGCGCTCGACCTGCTCAAGAACGCCAACATCGCGGCCGCCGGCGTGCTGCCCATGTGCCAGGACACCGGCACCGCCATCGTCATGGGCAAACGCGGCCAGCATGTCCTCACCGACGGCCGGGATGAAGAGCACATCTCGCGCGGCGTGTACGACGCCTACACCAGGCTCAACCTGCGCTATTCGCAGCTGGCGCCGCTCTCCATGTGGGAGGAGCGGAACACCGGCAGCAACCTGCCCGCGCAGGTCGAGCTGTACGCGACCGGCGGCGACCCGGCGACGAGCGGGGCCTACAAGTTCCTCTTCATGGCCAAGGGCGGGGGCAGCGCCAACAAGTCCTTCCTCTACCAGGAGACCAAGGCCGTACTGAACCCCAAGCGGATGCTCGCCTTCCTGGAGGAGAAGATCCGCTCGCTGGGCACCGCCGCCTGTCCCCCGTACCACCTGGCGATCGTGGTCGGCGGCACCAGCGCCGAGTACGCGCTGAAGACCGCCAAGTACGCCTCCGCGCACTACCTCGACGCGCTGCCGACCGCAGGTTCGGCCGGAGGGCACGGCTTCCGCGATCTGGAGCTCGAACAGCAGGTCTTCGAGCTCACCCAGCGACTCGGCATCGGCGCCCAGTTCGGCGGCAAGTACTTCTGCCACGACGTCCGGGTGGTCCGGCTGCCCCGCCACGGCGCCTCCTGCCCCGTGGCCATCGCGGTGTCCTGCAGCGCCGACCGGCAGGCCCTGGCGAAGATCACCGCTGACGGCGTGTTCCTGGAGCGGCTCGAGACCGATCCCGCGAAGTACCTGCCGGAGACCACCGACGACGATCTGTCCGGCGACGTCGTGCGCGTCGACCTGAACCGGCCGATGGACGAGATCCGGGCCGAGCTCAGCGGATACCCGGTCAAGACCCGGCTGTCACTGACCGGGCCGCTCGTCGTGGCCCGTGACATCGCGCACGCCAAGATCAAGGAGCGGCTCGACGCGGGCGAGCCGATGCCCGGCTACCTGCGCGACCACGCCGTCTACTACGCGGGCCCGGCCAAGACCCCGGAGGGTTACGCGAGCGGTTCGTTCGGGCCGACCACCGCCGGCCGGATGGACTCGTACGTGGAGCAGTTCCAGGCGGCGGGCGGATCGCTCGTGATGCTCGCCAAGGGCAACCGATCCAAGCAGGTGACCGACGCGTGCAAGGCGCACGGAGGGTTCTACCTCGGTTCCATCGGAGGTCCCGCCGCCCGGCTCGCCCAGGACTGCATCAAGAAGGTCGAGGTCGTCGAGTACGCCGAACTCGGCATGGAGGCGGTCTGGAAGGTCGAGGTCGAGGACTTCCCCGCGTTCATCGTCGTCGACGACAAGGGCGATGACTTCTTCGGCTCCTCGGCCGAAGGCACGAGCGCCCCGCTGCTGACCATCGGCAGACGCTGAACATCGGAACGCACTGACCATCGGCAGGCGCTCACCGAACGGTGGTCCGTCGCGGGCTCGCCACCCTCATCCGCCGGTCGGGCTCGCCGGCGGCCCCGCCGACTCCGGAGGGGAGTCACCGACCTCGGGGGTCGGCGTGGCCTTCATCGGCTCGTCGATCAGCGTCGGCTCCGGTGTGGGCCCGCGGTCGCCGCGTTCGCTCGACTCGGGCGCGGGCCTCGCCACGAGGTGCGACGGCGGAACCGAGCGTCGCGCCACCGGGCCGGACGGCACGCGGGCCGCCGGGCCCGGCCGCGGCCGGATCCGCACGAGGCGGTGCGGCCTCCGCTCGGCGCCCAGAGTGGGAACGGGTGCCCCGGTCCCCGGGCGCTGTCGCACTCCGCCACCGGATTCGGAGCCGGTGCCCGTGCCGGATTCCGTGCCGGGTCCGGCGACGGCGATCGTGGCGGCCGCCACGATCGCTCCGACGGCGGCCACTGCCGCGCCCACCCGCGCGTGGGCGGCAGGAGCCATCAGACGGCTCCGGCGCACCGCCGCCTGGGCGGCGGTGGCGGTGGATCTGGCGCCTCCCCTGGCATCCCGCCCGGTACCTGCCCGAGCCCGGACGCCCGGGCCGATCCGGATCTCGGCGCGGGCCCGGGCCGGGCGGGTCCGCACGTCGACGCCGGCCGCGTCCAGTACATCCACGATCTCCGCGGCCACCGGCCGCATGGCCGGGTCCCTGGCCAGGGCACCGGCGACCAGGCCCCGCAGCCGCCCGGTGAGGCCCCCGAGATCGGGGGTGCCGTTGACGATCCGCTCGCCCAGCTCGGTACCACCGCCGGTGCCGTACGGATGACGGCCCGAGGCCGCTAAGGCCACCAGACAGCCCCAGCCGAACACGTCCGAGGCGGCCACCGCGGAGCGGCCGAGTAGCCGTTCGGGCGCGATCCACCCGGGGCTTCCCATGATGATTCCCGCTTGCGTGTCCCCGCGGACCACATCGGCTTCACGCGCGATACCGAAATCGATCACGCGAGGCCCGTCACGGGCGAGGAGCACATTTTCCGGCTTCAGGTCACGGTGCACGAGCCCCGCTTCGTGAATGGCGACCAGCGCGGCGGCGATTCCGGTGGCGACCGCGTGCAGCCGGGGCCCGGTCAGCGGCCCGTCCTCCTCGACCACCCGGGACAGTGGCGGACCCTCGATGAACTCGGTGACGATGTACGGCGCGGTGCCGTGGGAGGCGTCCTCGATGACGCGCGCCGTTCCCGCCGTCACCCGGCGCGCGAACCGCGCCTCGGCCACGAACCGCCTGCGCAGGTCGTCCACGTCGGCGTAGAGCGGATGCAGGGTCTTGATCGCGACCGGCTCCGAGTCGCGCGAGGAGCCCAGATAGACCACGCCCATGCCGCCGACGCCGATCCGAGCGAGCAGCCGGTACCGCCCGATCACGGACGGATCCTCCAGCGTGAGCGGCTGCACGCCCTCGGGCAGCCGGACCGGTGCGTCTCCGCCCATCACAGCTCTCCTGGTAACAGACGGCCCCGATTTCCCTGCCGCACGACGTTTCCCAATTTCCCCGAATTTACACGCATGCATAGCTTTGTGAGGGAATTTGCGCCGCATCCGGTCTGCGGCACGTCAATCCGGTATGTTTCTCGCCGTGGTGCAGTCACGAGGCGGCATTTCGGTGGCCAATCGCTATCGACTGCTCGCAGAGTTGGGCTACGGCCCCATGGGCACCGTCTGGCGAGCCCATGACGACCGCCTCGACCGCGCTGTGGCGATCAAGGAGCTACGGCTCCTCGTGACGGTCACCGAGGCCGACCCCGCCGTGTTCGTCGAAAGGACGCTTCGCAGCGCCCGCGCCACGGCTCAGCTCGGTCACCCCTCGATCGCCGAGATCTACGACGTCATCGTCGAGCACGGCCGTCCCTGGGTGGTGATGGAGCTCGTGCAGGGTGCCGATCTGGCACAGGTCATCGCACGCAGCGGTCCGCTCACGCCAGAGCGCGTCACCGAGATCGCCCGCCGCCTGCTGGACGCCCTCGGCGCCGCTCACAACGCCGGAATACTGCACCGCAACATCAAGCCCAGCAATGTCCTGCTCACGCCGGACGGCCGCGTGCTGCTGACCGACTTCGCCGTCGTGGATCCTGCGGTCCCCGCCGGCGCGCCGGCGGGTTTCGGCCACCCCCAGGGCCGGGTACCGTCGCCGGGCTATGTCGCGCCGGAGGTCGCCCGAGGGGGCGAGCCGACGTCGAAGTCGGATCTGTGGTCCCTCGGCGCCATCCTCTACACGGCCGTGGAAGGGCGCGCTCCGTACGACCGGCGGGGCGCGACACTCCCACCTGGAGTGCCCGCGACCGAGGATCCGCTGCCACCGCAGTTGGCCGGTGCCCCGCTCACGTCCGTGATCATGGGACTGCTGGAGCGCAATCCGGCCGTGCGGCTCACCCATGCCCGTGCGGCCGATCGCTTGGAGCGCGCCACGGCCCCGCGATCGCGCCGCCGCGCGGCCCAGCGGCATCGGATGATGGTCGCCGTCTCTCTCGCCGCCGCCACCTGCGCCATCGGGATCCTCGGCCTCGGCGGCCTGGTCCTGGGGATGACGCGGGAGAAGCCGGACACCACCGCGGCCGACGTATCCGCCGCCCTCACGGAACCGGCGAGCGGTCCCGAACTCGAACCTGAGGGCGTGCAGTCGAACGCACTCGTCATCCGGGCCGCCGGAGGGCCGTGCAGGGTCTTCGTCGCCCGGCCGGGCAACACCGAGGTCGTCTTCGACGGCGTGCTGGCCGACGGCCAGGTCGGGCAGTACGACCTGCCGCGCCTCGACGCCGTGGTCAACGACACGGCCACATGCGAGGTGTGGATCCACGGATCGCTGGAACCGAAGGGCCGGCCCGGCGAGCGGAAGCGGTACACCGTCACCGAGCGGTGACACCGCCGGCGGTGATCGCGGGACCTCCGCGAGACGCCCTCACCCGCCCGGGTACGGTCGGGTGAGGAGGTGTCGGGATGGCCGAGCAGGAGTACCGGATCGAGCACGACTCAATGGGAGAGGTACGCGTCCCGGCCGATGCCCGGTGGCGCGCGCAGACGCAACGGGCCGTCGAGAACTTCCCGATCTCGGGCACCACCCTCCAGCGGGCGCACATCGCCGCGCTGGCGCAGATCAAGGCCGCCGCGGCCAAGGTGAACGCACAGCTCGGCGTGCTCGACAAGGACATGGCCGACGCGATAGCCGAGGCCGCCCGCGAGGTGGCGGACGGCGCGTGGGACCGCCATTTCCCGATCGACGTGTTCCAGACCGGGTCGGGGACCTCGTCCAACATGAACGCCAACGAGGTGATCGCCACGCTCGCGGCCGAGCGGCTCGGGCGGGACGTTCACCCCAACGACCACGTCAACGCGTCCCAGTCGTCCAACGACGTGTTCCCGTCGTCGATCCATGTCGCGGCCACCGGCGGCGTGCTCGATGACCTGATCCCCGCGCTGCGCCGCCTGGAGGACTCCCTGAGCCGCAAGGCCGCCGAGTTCTCGACCGTGGTGAAGGCGGGCCGGACGCATTTGATGGACGCCACCCCCGTCACGCTCGGCCAGGAGTTCGGCGGATACGCCACTCAGACGCGGCTCGGGGTCGAGCGGCTCGAGGCCGCGCTTCCCCGGCTCGCCGAGCTGCCGCTCGGCGGCACGGCCGTGGGCACCGGCCTCAACACCCCACGGGGCTTCGCCGAGCAGGTGATAGCGGAGATCGCCCGGGCCACCGGGCTGCCGCTCACCGAGGCTCGCGATCACTTCGAGGCCCAAGGCGCCCGGGACGCGCTCGTCGAGACCAGCGGCGCGCTCCGTACCATCGCCGTCGGCCTGTACAAGATCGCCAACGACCTGCGGTGGATGTCCTCGGGGCCGCGTGCCGGGCTTGCCGAGATCCACCTGCCCGACCTGCAGCCAGGATCGTCGATCATGCCGGGCAAGGTGAATCCGGTGATCCCCGAGGCGGTCTGTCAGGTCGTCGGCCAGGTGATCGGCAATGACGCCGCCATCGCCTTCGGCGGAGCGGCGGGCAACTTCGAGCTGAATGTCATGCTGCCGCTGCTGGGCCGCAATCTGCTGGAGTCGATCCGGCTGCTGGCCAACGTGTCACGCCTGCTGGCCGACCGGTGCGTGGACGGCATCGAGGCCGACGCCGACCGCTGCCTGGAGTACGCGGCGTCGTCGCCGTCGATCGTCACGGCGTTGAACCGCTACCTCGGGTACGAGGAGGCTGCGAGCGTCGCCAAGCAGGCCCTCGCCGAGCGCAAGACGATCCGGGCGGTCGTGCTGGAACGAGGGCATGTCGACCGGGGCACGCTCACCACCGAGCAGCTGGACGCCGCCCTCGACCTTCTGGCGATGACCCGCCCGCAGGGCTCGTAGCCCCGCCCCCCGGGCGACGCCCCGCCCTCTGGGGACGGCGTGCCCGGGGATGACGCCGGCCGAGGCCGGGCTCGCGGCTTAGGGCCGGCTCAGTACCAGCCCTGCCGGTTGAAGGCCGCCCAGGCTCCGCACGGGGTGTTGTAGCGGGACTTGATGTAACCGAGGCCCCATTTGATCTGGGTCGTCGCGTTGGTCTGCCAGTTGGGTCCGGCGGTCGCCATCTTGCTGCCGGGCTTGGCCTGCGGGATGCCGTACGCGCCCGAGGGGTTGGCGGCGGTCACCCGCCAGCCGCTCTCCCTTTGCCACAGTTCCACCAGGCAGCCGAACTGGCTCGCGGGGTTGAAGCCGAAATCGGGCAGCAGCGCCTTGGCGATCCGCTGTGCCTCACCGGCCGGCACGGGGTTGCCCGCCGACGGCGGGGCGCCCGGGGTGTCCTCCGGCGTCTTGGAGGGCAGCGGGGTGCCCTTCAGGGCCAGCACGGGCCGCCGGACGGAGTCCTTGCGCGCGTCCCGAGAGGCGCGCTGCGCCGCGAGCTTGAGGCGCGCGTCCTCCGCGGCCTGCAGATCGGCCGCCGAGGGCTGGTCGCCCGCGCCGTCGGCGAGCGGGGCTGGAGCGACCGTCTGCTTGTCCGAGCCGCCCGTCATGGCCATGGCGCCGGCCGCGCCACCGCCCACGACCACGATCGCGGCGGCCGCCACCGCGCCGATCCTGATGAGGCGCTGACGCCTCTGGGGCCGGCCGATGTCCTCGCCGCGCGTCTGCTCGAGAGGCGCGCCTGCGACTCTCACATCGACGTGAGGGGTGAGGTAACCCGGAGAGGCGGGAACCGCCTCCTGGGCGCCGGACTTGAAGTCCGCGAGTTCTTCGTACTGTCGACTGTCTCGCCTAGGGGACGACCCGTGATGGCCTCCGTACAAGGCGGTCCTTCCGACGGTCGGGCGCGCATGGGCACACGCACGAGTGCGGTCACCCCCCGGCGCGATCACGCCCGGGCGTCCCGGGAGAGCGTCATGCCTGCGGTGCGATGCGGTCAGTTCGCGGCGTTCAGGGGCGGCCGCGCTGCGCCTCACGCACCCGGGGGTGCTTACGGCGCCCCACACTGCCCGACTCCTGGGGGGGCCTCGCAACCGGAACATGACCAGGGGGCCAGGTGGCCGTTTTGTCAACCACCTCGCCGAACCGGCGAAACCGCAGGGAGACCAGCGGTTCTAGTGAATTAACGAGCCCGATGTGGCATTAGTCACATTGTCGCGGAACGGGTTTGCCGCAGGACAGACCGTGATTGATCAAAGGTGCGGCGGGGCGGTCTCGGAGCCGGCGAGGAGCGGAGGAGACGACGGACCGCATCGACGTGGCACCCGGAAGCGCCCGCGATGCTCGATCCGGCGATCCTCGGCGTCGCTCGGCCGCGAGACCGCCTGCGATCACACCCCGACGTCGCCGAGAAGGTCGGTGACGAGGGCCGCGATCGGTGAGCGCTCCGACCGGGTCAGCGTCACATGAGCGAAGAGCGGATGGCCCTTCAGCTTCTCGACGACGGCGACGACCCCGTCGTGCCGGCCGACCCGGAGGTTGTCGCGCTGTGCGACGTCGTGGGTCAGCACCACCCTGGACCCCGCGCCGATCCTCGAGAGCACCGTCAGCAGAACGCCGCGTTCGAGTGACTGCGCCTCGTCCACGATCACGAAGGCGTCGTGCAGCGAACGGCCGCGGATGTGCGTCAGGGGCAGCACCTCGAGCATGCCACGGTCCAAAACCTCCTCGATGACCTCTGGCGTGGTCACCGCCGACAGGGTGTCGAAGACGGCCTGTGCCCAGGGCGACATCTTCTCGTTCTCCGACCCGGGCAGGTAACCGAGGTCCTGCCCGCCCACGGCGTAGAGCGGCCGGAAGACGACGACCTTGCGGTGCTGCCGCCGCTCGAGCACGGCCTCGAGGCCCGCGCAGAGCGCGAGCGCCGACTTGCCGGTGCCCGCCCGGCCACCGAGCGACACGATGCCGACGTCCTCGTCCGAGAGCAGGTCCAGCGCCACCCGCTGCTCCGCCGAACGGCCGCGCAACCCGAACACCTCACGGTCGCCCCGAACGAGACGCACGGACTTGTCGGGCAGCATCCGGCCCAGAGCCGAGCCCTTCGAGGAGAGCAGCCGCAGACCGGTATGGCAGGGCAGATCGCCGATGTCGGCGCCCAGCACCGCCTCCGGTTCGAGCCGGCCGGACTCGTACAGTTGCTCGACCTGCTCGTCGGTCACCTCCAGTTCGTGCATGCCGGTCCAACCGGACTCGACCACCGCCAGTTCCGCGCGATACTCCTCCGCGGCCAGACCGACCGATGCGGCCTTCACCCGCAGCGGCAGATCCTTGGACACGAGCACGACGTCGCGACCCTCCAGGGAGAGCCAGCGGGCCACTGACAGGATGCGGGTGTCGTTGTCACCCAGCCGGAAGCCGTCGGGCAGCACGCTCGGATCCGAGTGGTTGAGCTCCACCCGGACCGTGCCGCCCTGATCGCCGACGGAAAGGGCCTCGTCGAGACGGCCGTGCTCCAATCGCAGGTCGTCGAGCTTGCGCAGCGCCTCACGGGCGAAGAACCCCAGCTCGGGGTGGTGGCGCTTGGCCTCGAGTTCGGTGATGACGACGATGGGAAGTACGACCTCGTGCTCGGCGAACCGGGCTATCGCCCCCGGATCGGCGAGCAGAACGCTGGTGTCGAGGACGTACGTGCGCCGATCCGTGCCAGCAGGCTGGGGGGAGACACGGCGCGAGGAGGAAGTGACCACTCGCTCTCCTTCGGGCGTCGCCGGACGGATCCGGGTGCCGACGCCCCTACCTCGGGGAGGAAACCTGATTCCACGCTACGGCCGGTCCTCCGGATTCGGACAGTGACACCCGTCACAGTCCCCACCAGTGGATCAGGAACCGTAACGCCTGTGCCGCGCGGCGTAGGAACGGAGCGCGCGCAGGAAATCCACCTTGCGAAAGTCCGGCCAGTGGACTTCGCAGAAGTAGAACTCCGAGTGCGCGCTCTGCCAGAGCATGAAGCCGGAGAGGCGTTGCTCTCCCGACGTACGAATGACCAGGTCAGGATCGGGCTGACCGCGCGTGTAGAGATGCTCCGCGATGTGCTCCACATCGAGGACCTCGGCGAGTTCCTCGATGCTGGTGCCTTTGCTCGCCTGCTCGAAGAGCAGAGAGCGCACCGCATCAGCGATCTCACGTCTACCTCCATACCCAACCGCGACGTTCACAATCAGTCCAGGGGCGCCAGATGTGGCCTCACCGGCATCTTTAAGGACACGTGCGGTCTTGTCGGGCAGCAGGTCCAGCGCACCGACCGGTCTGACGTTCCAGCCCGAGGCGGCGAGCTGCTCCACCGTGTTCTCGATGATCTCGAGCAGCGGGTTGAGCTCCTTGGCCGGCCGGGTCAGGTTGTCGGTCGAGAGCAGCCAGAGCGTGACCACCTCGACATCGGCCTCAGTGCACCACTGCAACAGTTCCGAGATCTTGTCAGCGCCGCGCTGGTGCCCGGTGTTGACGTCGGCGAGCCCCATCGACCGGGCCCACCGCCGGTTGCCGTCGAGGATGACGCCGACGTGACGGGGGGTGATGTCCGTGGGCAGCGACGTCCCGACCCGCCATTCGTACAGCCGGTAGAGGAAATCACGTAGTGGTCCCCTGATCAGCGGACCTCTCGTCGCATCCCGACGAACACCCATGGACACTCCTCCGCGTAACGGCCCCCCCGTGAGAACGACAGCCAATTATCGCCCGGAACGTCCGGCTCGTGGGCTGGGTTTGCCCTGGGTCACATGTGCGGACCGGCTGCGCGGGCCCGTTCCACGTGCTGGAGGGCTTCGCGGAGTTCAGCGAGCCACTCGTCGGCGTTCTTGCCGACGAGGCGTACGCACCAGGCGAGCGCGTCGCTGCGGCTCCGCGCGACGCCGGCCTCGACGAGGGTGTCGAGCACCCGCCGCTCGCTCTGGCGGAGCCGGGTCATGACCGGCACAGAGAGCGTGGTGAACATCTCACGTTCGTCACCGCACTCGGCACCCCACGAGACCCGGCGGCCGAATTTCTGCTCGGCCTCGCGGGCGATCCCCATGCGCCGCTCGCGCGTCTCCTCGCGGAACCGCTGGATGCGGCCGGCCATCGCGGCGGCCCTTTCGGCCTCCGGGATGTCCGAGGCCAGCTCGGGCAGGGGCAGCCGCCCGATCACGCTGACCTCTTCCCGGTCGAGGACGACCTCGATGCCTCCCTCGAACCACTCGGCGGGCAACCGCCCGGAGAACCAGCCACGCAGCTCTTTGGTCGCTTCGCTAGTAGTCACGTAATCATAATTACATCGAATCTGAGCACAGCCAAGAGCGTTCCGTTGTTTGACATTATCTCGCTTTTGAGAGTTACTCTCATTTGGATCAAACTACTGATCGGGAGCTGATGTCATGACCTCACCCGAGCCACGCCGGTGGTGGGCGCTGAGCGCGCTGGTGCTCAGCCTGCTGGTCATCGGATTCGACACGACCATCCTCAACGTCGCCCTGCCCACGCTCTCGTCGGAACTGGAAGCGGGGACGACCGAGCTGCAGTGGATCGTCGACTCCTACATCCTCGTGTTCGCCGCGACGCTGCTGCCGGCGGGCGCGCTGGGCGACAGGTTCGGCCGTAAGCGCCTGCTGCTGGCGGGCATGGCCGTGTTCGCTGCGGCCTCCCTGGCGGGCGCCCTCGCCGAAGGACCGGGACAGGTCATCGCGGCACGGTCCCTCATGGGCGTCGGCGGAGCGATCATCACCGCCCTGTCCATGTCCACGCTGCCGGTGATCTTTCCGCCGGAGGAGCGCAGCCGGGCCATCGCGATCTGGACGGCCTCTGTCGCGGTGGGGCTGCCTCTCGGCCCCATCGTCGGCGGCTGGCTGCTCGACGGCTTCTGGTGGGGCTCGATCTTCCTGGTCAACGTGCCGATCATCGTCGCGGCCGTGATCGCCATCGCCGTGCTCTTGCCGGAGTCCCGCGATCCCGAGGCGTCCCACGTGGACGGAGTCGGAGCGTTGCTGTCGGCGGCCGGGCTGGTGGCCTTCGTCTACGGCGTCATCGAAGCGCCGGTCGACGGCTGGTCCGACCCCGTGGTGCTCCTCGCGGTCGGCGGCGGGCTGGCGCTCCTCGCCCTGTTCGCCGGATGGGAGCGCCGGACCGCGCATCCGATGATGGACCTCAGGATGTTCGGCGACCCGGTGTTCCTGTGGGCCACGGTCGCCGCGACGTTCGTGTCCTTCATGCTCATGGGGGTGCTCTTCGTCGTGCCCCAGTACCTGCAGAGCGTCCAGGGCAACGACGCTCTCGGCACCGGTCTGAGACTGCTGCCGATGATGATCGGGCTGATGGCCGGTGCCGTCGTGACCGACCGGGTGGCCCCGCGCGCCGGCCACAAGGCGGTCATCGTCACCGGGCTCCTCGTCCTCGCCGCGGGCCTCGCCTGGGGCAGCCGCACCACCGTGGCCGACGAGTACGTGTTCACCGCCGCCTGGTTCACCATCGTCGGGCTCGGAAGCGGGCTGGCCATGGTGCCGGCCATGGACGCCCTGATGGCGACCTTCCCCGACGGCCGCACCGGCGTCGGGTCTGGTCTGGTCCAGACGATCCGGCAGGTCGGCGGCGCCTTGGGCGTCGCCGGGCTCGGCAGCCTGCTGGCCGCGACCTACCGCGACCGGGTGCCGGTGGACGGGTTGCCCCCGGCGGCCGCCGACAGCGCCCGCGAGTCGGTGGGCGGTGCGACCTCGGTCGCCCTGCGGCTGGGAGATCCCGGCCTGCTCAGGTCCGCGCAGGAGGCGTATGTCCATGGCATGGACCGGCTCCTGGTCGTCTGCGCGCTGGCCGGGCTGGCCGGCGCCGTGCTCACGTGGTCGTTCCTGCCCGGTCGACGGGCCGATCGCACCCGCGGACGCGATCGTGCCGGAGAATCGGAGTATGAGTACGCCGCCCCGTGAACAATCCCTCGACCGCCACTTCGAGCGGCTCGGCCTGCGTGAGCGCAAGAAACTGAAGACCCGGAGGGCGATTCAGGAACACGCCCTCCGGCTCTTCATCGAACAGGGCTACGACGCCACCACCGTGGAGCAGATCTCCGAGGCGGCGGAGATCTCTCCGAGCACGTTCTTCCGCTACTTCCCCACCAAGGAAGACGTCGTGGTCACCGACGAGTACGACCCCATCATGGCCGAGGTGTTCCGGGAGCAGCCTCCGGAGCTGACGCTCGTCGAGGCCATGCGCCGGATGTTCCGCCAAGTGCTGGAGCACGCCTACGCGTCCGACCGGGAAATGATCACGGCACGTGTCCTGCTCATCCTGTCCGTACCGGCGCTGCGGGCCAGGTCGTTCGACGCGAGCCTGCACGACACCTACCGCATGTTCCTGGAACTGGTGTCCGAGCGCGTGGGCCGCCCACGGGACGACTTCGAAGTGCAGGTGTTCGGCCAGGCCGTCATCGGGGCGCTCCAGGCCGTCATGATCAGGTGGGCCGAGAACGGCGCCGTCGAGGATCTGCCCGAGCTCGTGGACCGCGCCCTGGAGTTCCTAGCCGCCGGCTGCCCCCTCGACGATCAGCCCGCGTAGCGCGGGTTGATCCGGATCGCGCCTTTGAAGTTGTTGAAGTTCACCGGGGCAATCTTCACGACGTCGCCCGTGCGCGGCGCCACGACCATCCGGCCGCCGCCGATGTAGAGGGCGATGTGCGAGATGTAGCCGGGCGCGGTCGGGTCATTGGCCCAGGTCAGCAGGTCACCTGGCTGCGCCTTGCTGAACGGGATCACCCAGCCGGCGCGGGCCTGGTCGGCGGCCACGCGCGGCAGCCGTACGCCGGCGCGCGCGAAGGCGTACTGCATCAGGCCCGAGCAGTCGTAGCCGCCTTCACTGTCGGACTCGCCACCCCAGACGTACGGCATGCCGAGCTTGCTCTGCGCGGCCTGGATGGCGACCATGACCTGCGTTCGCGTGAGCACCTGACCGCGGGCCCTCGGCAGCGCACCGGTTCGGGCGGACGGCGTGTCGAGCTGCGGGTTGAGCCGCAGGGTCCGCGCCTGCCGCGGCAGCACGCGGCGCAGTTGCCTGGTCAGCTTGGTCAGGTCGGTCTTGGGTGCGCTGATCAGAATGGCGTTTCCGCCGGGAACTCCCAAGGACTGGGCGGTGGGCCGGGACACGACCGCGTCGATCTCACCGATCCCCATGGTGGCGTAGGCGCCGACCCGGGTCTGGGTCTGGCGCTGCCTGCCGCCGATCGGCACCTGGCTGCCGAGCTTCACGCCGCCGTCGCTGCCCATCGTGAACGAGATGGCGACGTCTCCGGCGGCGACATTGCGCCACAGCGCGTCCGACTCGGCGGTCGGGCGCGGAGTGAAGGCGCGAAAGGTCGAGGGCTCGACGCCCAGCAGTCCCACCCGCTTGCCGGCGACGAGCGCCTGTGCGGCGTCGACCACCTCGGCCGCCCGTACGCCCTTGACGCCCTGCACCTTGGCGGCGGCGTCGGCGGGGAGGCTGGCGGGGGCCGCCACGAGCAGATCGGGGGTCAGCCGCTTCTTGAGCGGCGCGACGGCCGAGGGGGCGAGCCGGGAGCCGCTTGAGGCGGCGACGAAGCTCTCCCTGCCACCTGGGCGTTCGGCGGGGCCGGACCCCTGTGAGTGCGCCACCACCACCGCCACGTTGGTGGCGAGCGTCGTAACCACGGAGACGCCGATGACCGTCGGCAGGACGCGGCGGCTCGGCCTGCGCACAGCAACACTCCTTGGTAACTCTGTTCGGACCGGCTCAACGACTATGACCTACATACGCACGAACGTCCAGGCGCCGCGGGACGCCTCAGGCCCGGCGGGCGTGGGGTTCCCGCACTCGCGAACGGGATCCGTCCACCGCACCTGCGCAACCATTGGTAACACCCGAGGCCTTGAGAGATCAAGGTCACGAGGTCGGCAATACGTCCAACTCGGTCAGCCGTCGCCGCGCAACTCCCGGGCGAGATCCGCGGGCAGGGTCACTGGAAGGCGGCACGTGAAGTCGCGGCACACGTACGCCGCCGGCGCGCCGTCCACAAGGCCGCGCCCCTCCAGCAGCGGCACCTCCGGCCGCTCGACGCCGGGCCGGCCGAGGGTCACCACCGTCCCGGGCGCGGAGGCCATGAGCGCGGTGGTGTGCAGCGCACGGGTGCGCTCGTCGCCGGGATCGCCGACGACGGCTACCTCGAGCGGGCCGGACAGCCGCGCCTCGGCCACGGCGAGCCCCCACCCCGCGAACCGGGCGTGCCGCTCGGCCAGCAGCGACACCGGCGCGAGCGCCGCGACGGCCGCGTCCCGATGACGTCCGGAACCGGTCAGAGCGGCGTACGACAGCAGTGCGCCCGCGGCCGCGAACTGACCGGAGGGGGTCGCGTTGTCCGTGGGGTCCTGCGGCCGGCGGAACAGTTCCTCGGCGTCGTCGGCCGTGTCGAAGAAACCTCCGGCGCCGTCGGCGAAATGGTCCAGGACCGTGTCGAGGAGGTCTCCCGCCAGGGCCACCCAGTGCGGGTCGCCGGTGACGCCGTGCAGGGCGATGAGGCCCTCGGCCACGTCGGCGTAGTCCTCCAGCACCCCGGCGTTGGCGCCGGCCGCCCCGTCGCGTGAGGTACGGACCAGCCGCGCGCCGCTCAGGTGGACGGTCTCGACCAGCCGGGCGACCTCCTCGGCGGCCTCGACCAGATCGGGCCGATCGAGCAGGGCGCCGCACTCGGCCAGCGCGGCGATCGCCAGGCCGTTCCAGCCGGCCACGACCTTGTCGTCCCTGGCCGGCGGCACCCGGTTCGCGCGCGCCGCGAGCAGAGCGGCTCGGATCGTGTCGTGGTTCCCGCGGTCGGCCGGATCCGCGGGAAGCCGCAGCACGGACGCCCCGTGCTCGAACGTGCCCGCCTCGGTCACGCCGAACAGCCGCGCCGCCTCGGCCGCGTCGTCCTCGCCCAGGACCTCGCGCAGTTCGCCGGTGGTCCACACGTAGTACTTGCCCTCCTCACCCTCGCTGTCGGCGTCGAGCGCGGAGGCCAGGCCGCCTTCGGCGGTGCGCAGGTCGCGCAGCATCCAGTCACAGGTCTCCAGCGCGATCCGCTCGGCGAGGGGGGATCCGCTCATCCGCCACCAGTGCGCGTAGACCCGGGCCAGGAGCGCGTTGTCGTACAGCATCTTCTCGAAATGCGGCACGACCCAGCCGGCGTCCACGGAGTACCGCGCGAACCCCCCGCCGAGCTGGTCATAGATCCCGCCCCGGGCCATCGCCTCGAGGGTGTGCGCCGCCATCTCGCCGGCGTCGCCCTCGCCGGTGCGCGCCTCGTGCCGGAGCAGGAACTCCAGCGCCATCGACGGCGGGAACTTCGGGGCGCCGCCGAAGCCACCGCGCTCGGCGTCATAGGTCTGCCCGAGTGCCCGGGCCGCCTGGGTGAGCCGCTCGGCCGTCGGCGGTTCGCCACCGGACAGGGCCGGGCCTCGCGAGGTCAGCGCGGTCACCACCTGCTGCCCCTGCCGCACGACCTCGTCGCGCCGTTCGGTCCACGCCTCGGTGACGCCCTTCAGCAGGGCCTGGAACTGCGTGCGGGGGAAGTACGTGCCGCAGTAGAACGGATGACCGTCCGGGGTCATGAAGACCGTCATCGGCCAGCCGCCCTGGCCGGTCATCGCCTGGGTCGCCTCCATGTAGACGGCGTCGACGTCGGGGCGCTCCTCGCGGTCGACCTTCACGTTCACGAACAGCCGGTTCATCCGCTCGGCAGTGGCCGCGTCCTCGAAGGACTCGTGCGCCATGACGTGGCACCAGTGGCAGGCCGCGTAGCCCACGCTGAGCAGGATCGGCACGTCGCGCCGCCGCGCCTCCTCGAAGGCCTCGGCCGACCACGGCCACCATTCCACCGGGTTGTCCGCGTGCTGGAGCAGATAGGGGCTCGTCGCGTCCTTCAGCCGGTTCATACGTTGATACTGCCTCACCCGGCCCGGCCTACCCGGCCCGCCTCCCACGTTCGGGCGGCCGGTAGACGCGCACCCAGTCGACGTCCATGGTCACCCACCTGGGCGTCGTACGGTCGCGGCAGAATCCCGGGCCGCGGTCACAGACCTGATCGTTCTGCAGGGCGAGACCCATCGGCGTGCGCTGGGGGATGAGCGGGCCGCGGTAGGTCCAGACCTGCCTGCCGTCGAGCCAGAAGCTCAGCCGGTGCGGGAGCCAGTCGACCGCGACGGTGTGCCAGCGGGTGAAGTCGGCGGCGATCAGGCGCCGCCTCTGGTCGTCGTCCGGCCCGCGATGGACGAACAACCCGACCGTCCGCCGCGTCGGGTCGATCACCTCGGCGAAGTTGATCTCCGCGAACTCCGGATCCCCGAAGCGCTTCGGCCAGAGCAGCGCGACGGCCGAATAGCCCACGCCGCGCTCGGCGCGCATCCGCACCTCCCACCGGCCGTACCTCTGGTGGAGGCGCGAGGCCACTCCGCCGGACAGGTCCCTGCCCCGATAGATCCCGCCGGTCAGCCGCAGCCGTCCGCCCGACACCCGCGCCGCCGACGCCGTACGGGGGTTCTCGCGCACCTGCGGGGAGTGGTAGACCGCCCACTTCCGGGCGTCCAGCCGGGTGCCGCCGAAGTGTTCGGTCAGCACCGGCCTCCCCCACCCGGCCGATGGGCCCCCGCCCCGAACGCTCCCGATCGCCGTCGCCACGCGACGGCCACCGGAGTCGCCGGCCCCGGGACCGGGCGGCGGAGCGGCCGGCCCGAGTACGCCGGCCCGGGCGGCGGCCGACATCGCCGACGAACTCATCATGGCCGCGCAGGCCAGCCCTGATGCCGCCAGTCGACGGCGCGCGTCTGCTGAGAACATGGCCCCATGGGAACAGATCCGACCCGGCCGTCGGGGCGAGGTTGGCTTTTGAGCCTCGATCCCTTCCCGCCCGTTCCCCCACTCTGCGCGCCACCCACTGGGCGTCTTTCTCACCCTTGTGGCGTTATCGGCCCCTCGGGCGGCCGGCGGCGGGGCGGCACCGGGATCCGATCCAGATCCTGTACGAGGACGGTCTCGCCATCGTGGGCGGCGGCCGCCTGCTCGACGAAGCGCGGCTCGTCCTCCACGCCATAGCGCTCGGAGACGTGGGCCAGCACCAGGCTCCGCACACCGCAGTCGGCGGCGATCCGGCCGGCCTGCGCGGCGGTGAGATGGCCGTACTCCGCGGCCAGGCCCTCGTCCTGCGCCAGGAAGGTGGACTCGATCACCAGCAGGTCGGCGTCCGCCGCGAGTTCGTGGACGGCGTCGCAGAGGCGGGTGTCCATCACGAAGGCCGCCTTCTGCCCCCGGCGCGGCACACTGCACTCCTCCCGCGTGACCGTGCGGCCGTCCGGTGCGACCACCCGGCCCTCCTCCTGGAGCCGGCGCACGAGCGGACCCGTGATGCCCCTGGCCGCCAGCTCCGCGGGGACCATCGTGACGCCGTCCGGCTCCTCCAGCCGGTACCCGTAGGCCTCCACCGGGTGCGAGAGCCGGCGTGCGGTGAGCGTGAACGGTGCGTCGCCGGTGTCGAGCAGGGCCGCTTCGCCGGCGAGCGGCCGCTCCCGGATCACGTCCGTGTCGTGGAAGACGGACGCGTTCCTGAGCCGTCGCCAGTACTCGGCGCCGCTCGCGGGAAAGGCCGCGTCCACCGGATGCGCGACGCCGTCCCTGGCGATCCGCTGCACGATGCCGGGCACGCCCAGACAGTGGTCGCCGTGGAAGTGGGTGACACAGATCCAGGTGATGTCGTGGGCCGACACCCCGGCGTGCGCCATCTGCCGCTGGGTTCCCTCGCCGGGGTCGAACAGGAGCCCGTGACCGTCCCAGCGCAGGAGATATCCGTTGTGGTTACGGGTCCGGGTCGGTACGGCGCTCGCGGAGCCGAGAACGACGAGATCGCGCGGGGACATGCGCCCCATGATGCCGTGCGCGGGGCTTACTCTGAGCGGGAGGTCCTGTCACGTCGTCTGGAGGCACGATGGATCCGATCACGGCTTCGGCGCTTGTCGCCGTACTGGTGAAAGTCCTCGACGGGGCGAGCGGTGAGGCCGGCCGGCAGACGTGGACGGCACTCACCGGGCTGGTCCGGCAGACCTTCGGGCGGCGTTCCGAGACCGCCGAGACGGCCGGTGAACTGGAACGGAACCCGGGCGACCGGGCCCGCGTCGAGACGCTGGCCGAGGCGCTCGCCGCCGAGGCCCGACGCGATCCAGAATTCGCCGACGAGCTGCGCGACTGGCTCGCCGACGTCGAGCGGCCCGCCGGCGGCGGGGACATCATCACCAACAATGTGGGCGGCTCGGCCAAGGTCGGCAACGTCATCCAGGCACGGGACATCTCCGGCATCAATATCGGCGAGCGCGACTGATCCCGCGATTTATCTCCGCTCGACCCCCTACTCGGCCGAACTCCCACTTATACGGCAAAAGCGACAAGGCGCGGCCGGATGTGGTCTCGCTGCGCTCCGTATGGCCGCGTATGGCCACGCAACGCGATGCCGGGCATGGAAGGCCATGCCCGGCATCGACTGCATATGACGCGACCGGTCACCTACGTACCTTTCGGTGCCGGTCACCTACGTACCGAGTACAGGTCAGCGGGACGGTGACCGGCCTCGACTCGACCTGTTCTACGCATCGACCTCCGGCGGATCAGGATCCGGCGTAGGGCGTGGCGTCGATGATCTCAACGGTCATGTTGCGCCCGTTGGGAAGCGTGTACGAGGCCGTCTCGCCCACCTTCTTGCCGTTGATGGCGGCGCCGAGGGGGGACTTAGGCGAGTACACGTCGATCGGGGAGCCGCTCTCCTCGCGCGAGGCCAGCAGGAACGTGACCTCCTCATCATCGCCGGCGAAGGCGATGGTGACGGTCATCCCGGGGCCGACGACGCCCTCAGTGCGCGGCGCCTCACCGACCCGGGCGTTCTCGAGGATGTGGCGGAGCTGGAGGATACGGCCTTCGATCTTGCCCTGCTCCTCCTTGGCGGCGTGGTAGCCGCCGTTCTCCTTCAGGTCCCCTTCGTCCCTGGCGGCCTCGATCTTCTGGGCGATCTCGATGCGGCCGGATCCCGAGAGATGATCCAGCTCGTTCTTGAGCCGGTCGTACGCCTCCTGAGTGAGCCAGGAGACGTTGTCAGCACGGGTCTCGGTCACGGGTACTCCTCATCCACGTGAAATGCGGCCGGATTAAACCTCAAGCCTATCCGGTGTATGAGGGTAAAGGTTCCCTCATATCCTCGGCCGCAACCAGCGAACTTCCACGCCAGAGGGTTTACAGCGCCACGCAGTCCTTCACCTGCGCGGCGGTCGCGTGCGACGACGTCTGCAGCTGCCGCTCGGCGCTGAGACGCTCGGTGCCGGCGGGTACGAGGATCTCCGCGCGCCCCACTTCGGCGAAGTCGGTGTCGACCGCGCTGATGACGCACCGCACCTCGCTGTCCCTCGGCTTGGTCACGCTAAAGTTGATCTCGACTCTGGAGTCGCTGAGGACACGGAAGGTCACTGTCTGGGCGACGATGCCGGGCGTCTGGTTCACATGGGCCATGACGTACGCCCAGCCGAACGCCGCGACCGCCGCCACCAGGCCGATGATCAGGAGGCCCGGGCTGAATCGGCGGCGTGCGGGCGTGCGGGCCTCGGTGTCGCTCATCGCCATGGCGGGAATCCCTCTGCGTGGTCGCGGCGTTGTCAGGGACAATTGTCGCCTGCGGGGGCCGGTCCCCCGCACAGACCCCCTGTACGCCGTGACCGAAGCCGCCCTGATCGGGGCACCACGCGGCTGCGCGCGGCAGGGCCCGGACGGATGTCCATGCATAACTACACATCGCATATCCACCCATCGACACGACATGGTTTGCAGAGGGAGACCCAGGTGCCTGAGTCATTGCCCGCGGCGTCCGGCCCGGCCAAGCTGCGGCTGATGGCCGTACACGCGCATCCCGACGACGAGTCCAGCAAGGGCGCGGCCACCATGGCCCGCTACGTCGCCGAAGGGGTCGAGGTCCTCGTCGTCACCTGTACCGGCGGAGAGCGCGGCGACATCCTGAACCCGGCGATGGACCGGCCGGAGATCAAGGCCGACATCGGGGCGGTGCGCGAACGGGAGATGGCGCGGGCCCGGGAGATCCTCGGCGTGCAGCAGCGCTGGCTCGGCTTCGTCGACTCCGGTTTCCCCGAGGGCGACCCGCTGCCGCCGCTGCCCGATGGCTGCTTCGCCCTGCAGCCCCTGGAGGTGGCCGCCGAACCGCTCGTCCGTGCCGTACGGGAGTTCCGGCCGCACGTGATCCTGACCTATGACGAGAACGGCGGCTATCCGCACCCCGACCACGTCAAGACCCACGAGGTCTCGGTGGAGGCCTTCGAGGCGGCCGGCGATCCGGATCGCTACCCCGGGGCCGGGCAGCCGTGGCAGCCCCTGAAGCTCTACTACCACCTGACCTTCCACAAGGAGCGGTTCACCGCCGAGAACGACGCGATGATCGCCGCCGGCCTGGAGAGCCCCTACGCCGAGCTCCTCGCCTCATGGGTCGACAAGCCGCTCACCTGGGAGATCACCACCAAGGTCCCGTGCGCCGACTTCTTCGCGACGCGGGACCGGGCGTTGCTGGCGCACGCGACCCAGATCGACCCGGACGGGCCTTGGTTCGCCTGCCCGCTGGAGGTCAAGCGCGAGGCCTGGCCCACCGAGGACTACCATTTGGCACGTTCACTGGTGGACACCGAACTGCCGGAGGACGATCTGTTCACCGGCGTCAGCGAGAGGGTGTGTCTTTAGTGCTCGTCCCGGTCACCGGTGCGATGCCCTTGGCGGCACTGGCCGGAGTCGACGAGGATTCGGTCACTCCGGGGGTCCTCGGGCTCCTCGTCGTCGTCGCCCTGGGGCTCGCCCTGGTCTTCCTGATCAAGTCGATGAACAAGCAGATCTCCCGGATCCAGGCTCCGCGGGAGCAGGACCTCAAACAGGCCGAGTGGGAGCAGCGGCGGGCGAACGAGCAGCCGCCGGGCAACGGCTCCGGCGATGCCGATGACGCTCAGAAGGACGACGGCGACCCGCAGAACTGATCTGCGGAGCCGCCCCGTGGGCCGGGCTCGCGCCACGAGCCCGTGAGATCGGAACGTGAGACCGGCCCGCGGAACCGGCCTGCCGTGAGCTCCGGCCCGGTCACGGGCTGAGCGCCGGGCCGGTCCGCGTCGGCCCGGCCGCCGAGCGGACGAGCGGCAGTGTGCGCTGACGCACCGGGGTGGCGAGGGCGATCGTGGTCGACGCGCGTTCCACGCCCTGGACGTCGACGATCTGGTCGATCACCCGCTGCAGGTCCCGGTTGCTGCGGGCCACGATGCGGCACAGCATGTCGCCCGAGCCGGTGATGGTGTGCGCCTCGATCACCTCCGGGATCTCGGCCAGCCGCTCGGCCACCGGGTCGTGTCCGCCGACCTGACGGATCTGCAGGGTCGCGAACGCGGTCACGTCGTAGCCGAGCGCGGCCGGATCGATCTCCGGCCCGAAGCCCCTGATCACGCCGCGCTGCGCCAGCCGGTCCAGCCTGGCCTGGACGGTTCCACGGGCCACGCCCAGCCGCCGCGAGCATTCCAGGACGCCGACGCGCGGCTCCGCGGTCAGCAGCGCGATCAACCGCCCGTCCAGTTCGTCGATCGGCGTGTCCAAAACCCGCCCCTCGTCCTTCCGCCGTGATCTCGAGTCGCCGCTCCAGGGCGCCGCCGCACCCGCGGTCACCCGCGCCGCCAGACGCAAGATCACTCAGAATGCTTTGATCATGGTCATCCTGTACAGAACGCCCGCTTCGGCGCGAATACCACCCTACAGATTGTCCAGTATATTTTGTTGCCCTTGCGCACTCTGTAGATCGTGGATCAGATTGAAGCACCAACCGCGCGAGGGAGCAGCACCATGAACGATCGGGACGATTTCCCCGTCAAGGGGATGGACGCCATCGTCTTCGCCGTCGGAAACGCCAGGCAGGCGGCGCACTACTACTCGACCGCGTTCGGCATGCGCCGGGTCGCCTACCGAGGTCCGGAGAACGGCAGCCCGGACGAGGCGGCCTATGTCCTCGAGTCGGGCAGCGCCCGCTTCGTCTTCCGTGGGCCGATTCGCGCGGGCACCGACCTCGGCCGGCATGTCGCCGAGCACGGCGACGGCGTCGTGGACCTCGCCATCGAGGTGCCCGACGTCGAGGCGGCGTACGAGCACGCGATCGCCCAGGGCGCGGTGGGGCTCGAGGAGCCGCACGCGATCGAGGACGAGTACGGCAAGGTCGTGATCGCCGCCATCGCGACGTACGGCGAGACCCGTCACTCCCTCGTCGACCGGTCCAACTACTCGGGCCCCTACCTCCCCGGGTACGTCCCGGCCGCGCCCATGGTCGAGACGGCGCCCGGCAGGTGCTTCCAGGCCGTCGACCACTGCGTCGGCAACGTCGAGCGCATGGACGAGTGGGCGGACTTCTACCACCGCGTCATGGGCTTCACGGACATGGCCGAGTTCATCGGCGACGACATCGCCACGGAGTACTCCGCGCTCATGTCCAAGGTGGTCGCGGACGGCAGCCGGAAGGTGAAGTTCCCGCTCAACGAGCCGGCGGAGAGCAAGCGCAAGTCGCAGATCGACGAGTACCTGGAGTTCTACGGCGGCCCGGGCGTGCAGCACATCGCACTCGCCACCGGCGACATCCTCGCCTCGGTCGACCGGATGCGGGCGGCCGGTGTGGACTTCCTCGACACCCCGGACTCCTATTACGAGGACCCGGAGCTGCGGTCGCGCATCGGGAACGTACGGGTGCCCATCGAAGAGCTGCAGAAGCGCAAGATCCTCGTTGACCGCGACGAGGACGGTTATCTGCTGCAGATCTTCACCCAGCCGGTGCAGGACCGGCCGACGGTCTTCTTCGAGCTGATCGAACGCCACGGCTCCCTGGGCTTCGGCAAGGGCAACTTCAAGGCGCTGTTCGAGGCGATCGAACGCGAGCAGGAGCGCCGGGGCAACCTCTGACCGGCCCGATGGCGTGCGGGCCGGCCGCGCGGGCGGGCGGCCGCCGACCGTACGACGGCCGGCCGCCGACCCGTACGACGGCCTGCCACTGACCGCACCGCGGCCGGCGCTCCATGACGCCCCCGGCCCGCACGCCACCCGCCGCGACACGGCATCGATGTCGATCTCGGCTTGCCCAGCCCGCCGGGCACCGGGCAGGCTGGGCGACGTGATGACGTCACGAATTCCGCAAACCGTCCCCCGGATCGCCGTGGCGCTCGCCGCGGTGAGCGCCGCGGCCTCGTGCTCCATCGACCTGGACCGGCCCGCCGAGGGTCCCTCCGCCCCGCCGCCAGCGGCGGTCCCGGGCGATGCCGGCGCCTCCTCCGTGGGCGATCCCTACACCACGGGTGACGGCAACGGCGGATACGACGTTCAGCACTACGACCTCAAGCTGCGCATCGACCCGGGCGACAGCGCGAAGGCACTGGACGGCGTCGCCGAGATCACCGCCCGGGCGACCCAGGCGATGTCGCGGTTCGATCTCGACCTGTCCGACCTGAACGTCGCCGAGGTGCGGGTGGACGACGCCGCCGCACGCCACGAGCGGCAGGGCAGCGAACTGATCGTCTCCCCGGCCGCTCCACTGAAGAAGGGCGCGACCTTCAAGGTCCTGGTGCGCTACTCCGGCACGCCCAAGACCGTCGTCGACCCGATCTTGCAGCGCTACGGCTGGATCCCCACCCGGGACGGCGTCTTCGTCGCATGCCAGCCGAGCGGCGCGCACAGCTGGTTCCCGGGCAACGACCATCCCAGTGACAAGGCCACGTTCGACTTCCACATCACGGTGCCGAACGGGCTGACCGCCATCGCCAACGGCGAGCAGACCGAGGGACCGGCCCCCGGCGATGGCGAGGGCGATGAGATCCAGCCGCCCGGTTCCAGCTCGACGCCGCGGTTCACCCAGGCTGCCGCTCATGCCGACACCACGACGACCTGGCGGGTCAAAGAGCCCATGGCGACCTACCTCGCCACCGTCAACGTCGGCCGCTTCGACGTGCGGAAGGGCACGACGCCCGGTGGGATCCCGATCCTGTCCGCCGTCGACCCGACCGTCTTCAACACCGACGTGGACGACTTCCAGGCCAAGAACGCCCAGATCACCGACGAGTGGGTGAAGCTGTTCGGCCCCTACCCGTTCTCGTCCACGGGCGGGATCGTCGATGACGCCGACGTGGGCTTCGCGCTGGAGACCCAGAACCGCCCGGTCTACGGATCGTTCGGCGCCCAGGAGACGATCGTGGCCCACGAACTGGCGCACCAGTGGTTCGGCGACAGCGTCAGCGTGACCAGGTGGAAGGACATCTGGCTCAACGAGGGCTTCGCGACCTACGCGGAATGGATCTGGGGCGAGCGGGCCGGCGGGCCGACCGTACAGCAGGAGTTCGACACGAGGTACCGGCAGACCGACAACCGGGAGGTCTGGGACGTGCCACCGGGCAACCCGGGGCGTGGCCAGATGTTCGGGCGCTCGGTGTACGACCGCGGCGGCATGACACTGCACGCGCTGCGGCGCAAGGTCGGCGACGCCACCTTCTTCACCATCCTCCGCACCTGGGCCAAGGAGCACCGGCACGGCAACGCGACGACCGCGCAGTTCATCGCGCTGGCCGAACGGCTGTCCGACCACAAGCTCGACAGGTTCTTCCGGGTCTGGCTGTACGAGCGGGGCCGCCCCACCAGCTGGTGACGCCCCAGCGAACGGGCAACCCTCGGCAAGGTATCCGGAAAGACTCGGCGGGCGCCGCGACACCGCACCGGCCGGGACCACAGGGTATGCCGGGTGAACCGCCCTCTCGGACAAGCGACCAGACGCCCTGACGGACCGGCGGCCAGGCGGGCGACCCGACGCGCCGCCCGGCGGGCGGCCCTCCGGGTGACCGCCGTGGTGACCGCCGCATGCGTGCTGATGACGATCAACGGTAGCGGCGTGACGGTGCTGCGGTCGGCCCCATGGCCGCTGGAAGCGCCCGCGCGACCGGCGATCACGCCGTACGCCGCCACACGGGTCACCGGCCCGCCCGCCCCCGCTAGGACGACCGCGCCGGCCGTGGCTCCCGTACCCGCCTCCGCAGGCCGTCCCGGCGCGGCCGGGCTTGGCGACAAGTACTTCCCCCACGCCGGCAACGGCGGCTACGACGTCGGGGAGTACCAGGTGGACCTGCGCTATGCCCCCGCCGACCAGCGCGTCGCCGCCACCGTGGCCATCACCGCGAGGGCGACGCAGGACCTGTCCGCCTTCAACCTCGACTTCCGCGGCCCCGAGATCACCGAACTGCTGGTCAACGGCCTGCCCGCACCGCATGAGCGCAAGGGCCAGGAGCTCATGGTCCGCCCTCCGAAGACGCTGACGCGCGGGGACACCTTCACGACGATCGTGCGCTACGCCGGCCGGCCGAGGCCGAGCCGCCATGCCGCCCTTGGCACGTACGGCTGGGTGAGGACGAGGGACGGCGCGGTCGTGGTCTCCGAGCCGGACGGGGCGCCGACCTGGCTTCCGGTGAACGACCATCCCCGGGACAAGGCGACCTACATCTTCCGCGTCACGGTGCCGAAGAACCTGCAGGTGCTGGCGAACGGCGACCCGCATCCCCCGGTGACCCGGGGGGCGAACACCACGTACGTGTGGACCGAGCGGGACCCGATGGCCAGCTATCTGGCGATGATCGCCATCGGCCGGTTCGCGGTCCGGCGCGGCCGGGTCGATGACATCCCGGTCATCACGGCGGTGGACCCGCAGTTCGGTTCGGCCGCCGAGCGCCTCCACACCACGACGATGGAGGTCCTCCGGTGGCAGATCCGGATGTTCGGCGACTACCCCTTCCAGACGGCCGGGGGCATCATCGACGATCCGCGGCTGGGCTATGCCCTGGAGACCCAGGAGCGGCCGGTCTACCTCGGCTTCGCACCCGACGAGCGGTTCATCGTGCACGAACTGGCCCACCAGTGGTTCGGCGACAGCGTCAGCCTGTGGCGCTGGCAGGACATCTGGCTCAACGAGGGCTTCGCGACCTACGCCGAGTGGCTGTGGCGTGAGCACACGCGGCAGGAGACCACGGCGAAGATATTCGAGCGGCACTACCGGCAGCCGCCGCGATCACCGATCTTCAATCCGCCCGCGGGCGACCCGGGCGCGCAGAGCCTCTTCAGCTCCTCGATCTACGTGCGGGGCGCCATGTGCCTGCAGGCCCTGCGCGCCAAGGTGGGAGACGCGAAGTTCTTCGCCATCCTGCGCGACTGGGCGGCCGCGCGCCGGCACGGCACCGCGACCATCGTCGAGTTCGTGATCTTCGCCGAGAAGGTGTCGGGCATGCAGCTCGACAAGCTCTTCCAGGCCTGGCTCTACGACAAGGGCAAGCCGAAGCGGTGACCGGTCGCACGCGGATCAGGTGAACGTGAGCACGTAGCCCTTGGCCCTGAGCCGCCCCAGCACCTCGTCGCAGTGGTCGGGCCCCCGGGTCTCCAGGTGCATGAGCACCTCGGCGTCCTCGACGTGCAGCCGGGGGGCGACCCGCTCGTGCATCACGTCGAGCACGTTCACGCCGAGATCGGCCAGCTCGCTCAGCAGCGTGACCAGCGCTCCCGGCCGGTCCTGCACCCGGCATCGGACGACCAGGTAGCGTCCCGCCACCGCCAGCCCGTGCCGCAGTACCTTGGCGAGCAGCACCGGGTCGATGTTGCCGCCCGACAGCAGGGCCACCACGGGCGGGTTGAAGGCGTACGAGTGCTCGAGCATCGCGGCGACCCCGGCGGCGCCGGCCGGCTCGACGACCTGCTTCGAGCGTTCCAGGCAGAGCAGCAGCGCCTGCGAGAGAGACTCCTCGGACACGGTGACGACGGCGTCGACCAGCTTGGAGACCAGTTCGAAGGTCAGGTCTCCGGGGCGGCCCACCGCGATGCCGTCCGCCATCGTGGGGCCGATGTCGATCCGGGTCGGGTGGGCGGTGGCCAGTGACGGCGGGAAGGCGGCGGCCCGCTTGGCCTGCACTCCGATGACCTTGACGTCCTGCCTGAGCTCCTTGACCGCCGTGGCGATCCCGGCCACCAGGCCGCCGCCGCCGGTGGCGGCGACGATCGTTCGCACGTCGGGGCACTGCTCGAGGATCTCCAGGCCGATGGTGCCCTGCCCCGCGACCACGTCGGGGTGGTCGAAGGGGTGGATGAAGACGGCGCCCCGCTCCTCCGCGTAGGCCTCGGCGGCGACCAGGCAGTCGTCCACGGTCGGCCCGGGGAACAGCACCTCCGCGCCGTACGCCTTCGTCGCGGCCACCTTGGGCAGTGGCGCGCCCTTGGGCATGAAGACGGTCGCCTTGCAGCCCAGCAGCGAGGCGGCGTGGGCGACGCCCTGGGCATGGTTTCCCGCACTCGCCGCGACGACGCCGCCGGCCCGCTCCGCCTCGCTCAGCCGGGCGATCCGCACATAGGCCCCACGGATCTTGAAGGAGCCGGTGCGCTGCAGGTTCTCGCACTTGAGGTAGACCGGGCCGCCGACCATCTCGGACAGGTAGCGGGAATGCAGCAGCGGTGTGGGCACGGCGACATCACGCAGCAGCTCGGCGGCCGCACGGATCTCACGTACGCCCACGGGATCCCAAGTCATGCCCCGAGTCTCCCACTTCCGTGCCGGGCCAGGCCGCACCCGCCGCCGTCGCGAGGGTCGCGGGCGCAGGTCCGGACCCGCCCGGACCTGCGGTCAGTCCGCGCTCCAGTAGCGGTCGGCGGCGAACACCAGGGCGGCGGCTCCGATGAGGCCCGCGGGCTGGCCCAGAGCGGCCGGGACGACACGCAGTTTCCTCGCGTAGTCCATGCGCGCGTGCACCCGCAGCGACTCCTCCAGCGGGTCGAACAGCAGCGGCCCGGCCTGGGACAGCCCGCCGCCGATGGCGATCACCTCGAGATCGCACAGGTGCGTCGCCGAGGCGATGGCGATGCCCAGCGCCCGGCCGGCCCGCCGCAGCGCCGTGGTCGCGATGGGGTGCCCGCGGGCCGCGTCGTCCGCGAGGTCCTTGGCCGTGGTGTCGTGCCGCCCCGGCCGCCAGCCCTGCTCCCGCGCCCAGGCGGCCAGTGCCGGCCCCCGTGCGATCGCCTCGAGGCAGCCCCGGCCTCCGCACCCGCACGGCGGACCCTCGGGGTCGACGATCACATGACCGATGTGCCCGGCGTTGCCCCGGGCGCCGTCGATCAGGCGTCCGCCCAGGATGAGCCCGCCGCCGACGCCGGTCGACACCACCATGCCGAGAACGTTCTCCCTGCCCCGGCCCGCTCCTCGCCAGTGTTCGGCGACCGCCACGCAGACGGCGTCGTTGTGCACCCGTACGGGCAGGCCTGGATGGCGGCCGCGCAGCCGGTCCCTCAGCGGGAACCCCCGCCAGGCGGGGATGTTCAGCGGCGACACCTCTGCGGCCGGCCAGGTCATCGGCCCGCCGCAGCCGACTCCGACCCCCACGATCGTGGGGGTGCCGCTGTCGGCGAGCAGCTTGTCGAGCAGCGCCTCCAGGGTGCGCCACAGGACCTCGGCGTCCAGGTCGGGCTCGTTGGGCGTCTCCATCCGGTCGTACGCGGTGATCCGGCCGCCGTACTCCACCAGGCCGACGGCCAGCTTGGTCCCGCCGATGTCCACCGCGAGAACCGGGCCTCCGCCGGCCTCGGGCGGGTCAGGCGTCATCGTCTGCTCCGAAGGCCAGGATCGAGGCGGTGAAGCCGTGCACATGGTTGCGGCCGCCGACCGGGCCGATCTCGCCCGCCGCGAAGAACCCGCCGACGCCCGCCGGGCCGAAGGTCCGCCGAAGGGTTCGCACATCATGGTCGGAGCTCGGGAACATCGCCCTGCCGCGGCCGTTGCACGAGAACAGCAACGCCCCTCCGACCGGGGACAGATCGAACCGCTCGAGCAGCTCGGCCAGATCCTCGTCGGCGGCTCCGGCGTCGCGTACCTGGAACCGCACGGTGCGGCCGACCTCGACCACGTCGCCGATGGCGATCGCGCCGTTGTCGGTATCGGCCCCCACGACGCCGCGGACGAGGAAGTCGCCCTGTTCGTGCTCATCGGCGTACTCGTCCATCGCGACGCCGATGAGCAGTCCCGAGGCGGCGAGTTCCTGCTCGTCGGCCGGCAGCACGGTGATGATCTGCTCGAGCTTGTCGAGCGCCGGCGCGCCGGCCAACTCGTACAGCACGTTGTCCTCGGCCTTGGTCACGGCCATCGAGGGACCGATCGGCCGCGCGCCCTGGCTCACCACGGTGGCGGCGGTGATCGGCCCGCCGAGCACCACGCCGACCGCGCCGGAATCGATGACCTCGTCGTCGACGAACAGCCGCGTCGAACCGCGAACGTCACCGCCCGCCAGCCCGCCCACCAGGGGCAGCCCGGGCAGTACGTCACCGGACCTCTCGACGAAGGCGTCCACCGGGAAGCTGTAGGGGTCGGCCAGCAGCACGCCGACCACGTCGTCGTCCCGGCCTTCGGGCATGCCGAGCACGACCAGCCGGTCATCGGTGCGCAGCGTGTCCAGCCGGAACGGCTCGATGCGCGCGTGCGGCAGCATCGCCGCCCACGCGCTGACGGCGCTGGTCTCCTCCACACCCCGGTTGCCGCCGATCACGCCGCTCGCGCTGCAGCCGATGATCGTACGGGCGGTCGCGACCTCCATGGCCCGCCTGGCCGCCGCCTCGACCAGATCGGGGTCGTCTCCGGTGATGAAGACGCACATGAGATCCGCGCGCCCGGTCAGCGGCGCCATCGCCTGGCGCACAGCGGATTCCGCCGAGCTCAACAGATCGGGTCCGAGGGCAAGTCCGTCGCCGAAGCGCGCCACTGGGTCCACCTCCCTCGTATGGTCTCCGCGTGTAGACCCGATTCTCCCCGGTTCCACGGTCGCTTACCAAAATCAGCCGGCTTTCGGCGGCGTCCGGCCACCCTGGCGGTCGGCGAACGCGGTCGCAGGTGGCGAACCGAGGTGCGAGCCTGAGCACCGGCGACGTAGTGTCGATCTCGTGCCTGATTCGACGACGCGCGAGACCACCGTCAGTGAGCTGCGCGCAAACGGCCACGTCCATCGCCCGGTGAAGGCCGAACTCCGGCAGAACCTGCTGGCCCGGCTCCGATCCGGCGAACCCCGCTTCCCTGGGATCGTCGGGTTCGACGACACCGTCCTGCCCCATCTGGAGCGTGCCCTGCTGGCCGGGCACGACCTCGTGCTCCTGGGCGAGCGCGGTCAGGGCAAGACCAGGCTGATCCGCACCCTGGCGGGCCTGCTGGACGAGTGGACCCCCGTCATCGCCGGCTGCGAGATCAACGATCACCCGTACGAGCCCGTGTGCGTGCGCTGCCGGCGGCTCGCCGCCGAACTGGGTGACGAGTTGCCCATCGCCTGGATGCACCGGGATGAACGGTTCAGCGAGAAGCTGGCCACGCCCGACACGAGCGTGGGCGACCTGATCGGCGACATCGACCCGATCAAGGTGGCCGAAGGCCGTACGCTCGGCGACCCCGAGACTGTGCACTTCGGCCTGGTGCCGCGCACCAACCGCGGGATCTTCTCCATCAACGAGCTGCCGGACCTGGCCGAGCGCATCCAGGTGGCGCTGCTCAACGTGCTCGAGGAGCGCGACATCCAGGTCCGCGGCTACGCCCTGCGGCTGCCTCTGGACGTCCTCCTCGTCGCCAGCGCCAACCCCGAGGACTACACCAACCGCGGCCGGATCATCACCCCGCTGAAGGATCGCTTCGGCGCCGAGATCCGCACCCACTACCCCTTGGCGTTGGACGACGAGCTCGATCTCGTCCGGCAGGAGGCCGATCTCGCCGGGCTCGGCGCCGAGGTGCCCGGCCACCTGATCGAGGTGATCGGCCGGTTCACCCGGCTCGTCCGCGACTCGACCGCGGTGGACTCCAGATCCGGCGTGTCCGCGCGGTTCGCCATCGCCGGCGCCGAGACGGTGGCGGCCGGCGCACTCCGCCGTGCCGCGCTCACCGGTGAACAGCATCCCGTCGCGCGCGTGTGCGACCTGCCCGCGGTGGTGCCCACGCTGCTCGGCAAGGTGGAGTTCGAGGTCAGCGAGGAGGGCCGCGAGCAGGAGGTGCTGGAGCACCTGCTGCGGCGGGCCGTCGCCGAGACCTATCGGCGCACTCTCGGGCCGGTCGATCTGTCCGGGCTGCTGGACAAGTTCGACGCCGGTGACAGCGTCGACTCCGGCGAGCTGGTCCCTGCCGCCGAGCTGCTCAAGCGGGTCGGGCAGGTCTCCGGGCTGGCCAAGATCATGGAGCGGCTGGGGATGTCCGGTGAGTCGCCCGGCCAGGCCGCCGCGGCTCTGGAGTTCGCCCTCGAAGGGCTCTTCCTGACGCGGCGGCTGTCCAAGGACGTCTCCTCGCCGGGCCCCGACGGCACCGCGACGTACCGGACCTGACGTGGTAGGGAGGGCTCGACGGTGACTGGACCGCGGAGTGCGAGGGGCGCGAGGGGCGCGGCGTCGGCTGGGCCGAGGAGGGCACGAGTGCGAGGCCGTCGAGCATGACCCGTTACCGGTACGGCGCCTATCACGACGGCCCTGATCCGCTCACGCCGCCCTACGACGTACGCGCGGCGCTGGACGCCATGGGCGACTCGGTGCTCGACGGCACCGATCCGGCCGAGGCTCTGCGGGACCTGCTGCGCCGCGGGCTGCCCGATTCGCCGCGCGGGCGCGGCCTGGACGATCTGCTCCGCCAGGTCAGGAACCGCCGACGGGACCTGCGCGGTCAGGGGCGGCTGGACGGGACCCTGGAACAGGCGCGGTCACTGCTCGACAAGGCGATCGGCCAGGAGCGCGCGACGCTGTTCCCCGATCCGGGTGACGACGCCAGGCTGCGTGAGGCCGAGCTCGACACGCTGCCGACCGACACCGCGCAGGCGATCACCCGGCTCAGGGACTACGAATGGCGCTCGCCCGATGCGCGCGCGACCTTCGAGGAGCTCAAGAACCTGCTGCGGCGCGATGTGCTCGACTCCCAGTTCCGCGGGATGAAGCAGGCCCTCGAACAGCAGGACCCTGCGACGATGCAGCGGGTCAAGGACATGATGGCCGAGCTCAACGCGATGCTCGAGAAGGACGCTCGCGGCGAGCACACCGAGGAGGACTTCGAGCGCTTCATGCGGGAGTACGGGGATCTGTTCCCTGATTCCCCGCGCACGCTGGAGGAGCTGGTCGACTCGCTGGCCAGGCGGGCCGCGGCGATGAACCGGCTGCTCTCTTCTCTGACGCCCGAGCAGCGGGCCGAGCTGGCCGGCCTGATGGCGCAGGCGCTCGAGGACGCCGGGCTGGCCTTGGAGATGTCCCGGCTCTCGGACGCGCTGCGAGCCCGTCGGCCCGACCTGGACTGGGGCGGGTCGGAGCGGATGACCGGCGACGATCCCCTCGGCATGGGCGACGCGACCACCGCGCTGGAGGAACTGGCCGATCTCGCCGACCTCGAGGCGGCACTGCGACAGGACTATCCCGGTGCGCGGATGGACGACATCGACGAGGAGGCGGTTCGCCGGGCGCTCGGCCGCCAGGCGGTCGACGATCTCTCCGAGCTGCGCCGGATCGAGGCCGAGCTGGAGCGCCAGGGCTACCTGCGCCGCCGGGGCGGCGCGCTCGAGCTGACCCCCAAGGCGGTACGACGGCTCGGTGAGACCGCGCTGCGGCGCGTCTTCTCGCAGTTGGAGGCGGGGCGCAGAGGAGACCACGACCAGGGCAGCGCCGGCCAGGCCGGCGAGCTGACGGGGGCGAGCCGGGAGTGGCGGTTCGGTGACGAGCAGCCGATCGACGTGGTGCGCACCCTGGGCAACGCCGTACGCCGGTCCGGCGCGCACCGGCCCATCCGGCTGAGCGCGGGCGACTTCGAGGTGCTCGAGACCGAGCGCCGGAGCGCCGCCGCGGTGTGCCTGCTCGTGGACCTGTCCTACTCGATGGTGCTGCGCGGCACCTGGGGAGCGGCCAAGCAGACGGCCCTCGCGCTGCACTCGCTGGTCACGACGAAGTACCCGCAGGACGCGATCCAGATCATCGGGTTCTCGAACTACGCACGGGTCCTGCACTCCACGGAGATGGCCGGACTCGACTGGGACATGGTGCAGGGCACGAACCTCCACCACGCCCTGCTCATCGCCGGGCGCCATCTCGACCGGCATCCGGACTTCGAACCGATCGTGCTGGTGGTCACCGACGGGGAGCCGACCGCGCATCTGCGCCGCGACGGCCGCTCGGTCTTCGACTATCCCCCGTCTCCCGAGACGCTGGTGCTCACGATGGCCGAGGTGGACAAGATGACGCGGCGGGGCGCGACCCTCAACGTCTTCATGCTCGCCGACGACCAGCGCCTGGTGTCCTTCGTCGAAGAGGTCGCCCGGCGCAACGGAGGACGGGTCCTCGCCCCCACTCCCGACCGGCTCGGGGAGTACCTCGTGAGCGACTACCTGCGCGCCCGACGCCGGGCGAGCTGACGACCGCGCCACACCGGTTCGGATAGGGTCGCGTCATGTCGAGCGCCGATCGCCTGCTGTTGATACTGCACATCGGATTCGCGATCTTCACCCTGGGGCCGTTGACCGCGGCGACGATGGCCTCGCCCCGCTACATCCGGCTGCGCCAGGTCGCCGTCCTGCGCTATCTGAACCGGGCGACGCGGATCTACGGGCTGCTCACTCTCGGGATCTTTCTGTTCGGTCTGCTCCTCGCGGACGGCGACTTCGCCCAGGTGTGGCTCACGGCGTCGATGACCCTGTTCATCGTGGCCCTGGTGCTGCTGCTCATCGTCGAGCGCGACCAGCGCAAGGCGGTGCACGCGCTCGAACTCGCCGCGGCCGGGCGTGCGTCGGCCGTACGGGCGCCGACCGCGGAACCCGCGGTGGGCGAGGGTGCGGGTGCGGAGAAGGGTGCCGGGCAGGGCGCACCCGCGGAAGAGGCTCCGGCGGGCGGCACCTCCGAGACCTCCGCGGCACAGTCCGCCGACGCACAGGCCGCCGACGCACGGGTCCCGGACGCGCAGGACGCGGACGCACGCGTCGCCGAAGCACGGGCCACCGAAGCACGGGCCACCGATGCACGGGTCGCCGAAGAACGGGCGGCCGGGAAAGAGCCCGCCGCGGCGTTCGAGGCCCCCATCGCTCAGGTCGAGCAGGGCAGGATCGCCGCGATCTCCGGTGTCATCGCGCTGCTGTGGCTGGTGATCTTGTTCTTGATGGTCTGGTACAGCCGGTGACAAGCCGCCGGTGACCGGTGGCGCGCTCGACGCGACCGGTCAGGCCGGCTTCTTGGCGATGGAGTCGATCCAGGTGAGCACGGTGCGCCACGCCTGGGGGTCCTTGATGATCGCCAGACCGTGGGCGGTACCCGGCTCCTCTTTCAGCGTGACCGGCACTCCGTAGCCCTTCAGAGCCGCCACCAGCTCGGTGCTGTGCGCGGCCGGCACGAACTCCTGGGTCGAGTGCATGATCAGCATCGGCGCGTCGCCACGACCGGCGTGGGTGGCCGGCGCCACGTCTTCGAGCCGCTGCCAGCACGCCGTGCCGATCTCTCCCGGCGTGCAGCCGATCAGCTCCTCGACGGCCCGCCGCAACAGCACCTGTGATCCCAGGGCGCCGGGCAGCGCGCCGTCGAGATATCCGAGATAGGGAGAGTTCACCGGCGACAGGGCGACCACGCCACGGACGCGCTGCGCCCCGGCGCCGTAGGTGCCCAGCATCGTCGCGAGCTGACCGCCCGCCGACGAACCGACGACGACGATCCTGTTCGGGTCGACCTTGAAGCGGGCGGAATGGCGCTTGATGAACTCCAGCGCGGCCGAGGCGTCATCGCGCTGCGCCGGCCACGGCGCCTCTCCCGTGAGCCGGTAGTCCGCCGCGAAGACGGCGTAACCGTCCGCCGCGAGCTTGTAGGCGACCCTGCCCCACGAGGACTTGTCGCCGACCTTCCAGTAGCCGCCGTGCAGCAGCAGGACGGCCGGTTGCGTCTCCGCACCGGGGTCGCGCCAGTAGGCGTCCATCCGCTGGTTCTCGCTGGGCCCGTAGGAGTACCTCTTGGTCTGCAAGGGGGCCAGCGTGACGATGAAGGCCTGCGCCGTCTCGACCTGGCTGCCGGCGGTGACCGTGGCGGGGGCGTCCTGAGGTGCCTGTGGTGCCTGCGGAGCGGCGCTCGCCGGGTCGGTCGAGGCCGTCGGCGCCGGACTGGCCGGATCGCCCGGAGCCGCCGCCGCGTCACCGCCCGGAGGGACGATCGCCGCCGACGCGAACGCCGCGGCCGCGGCTGCACCGAGCACCAGTCCTTTGCGCACCCAATGCCCCTCTCGTGGTGGAATCTGGCGGTCATCATAGATCACCGAGGGGAGCGTTGGAGCGATATGGGGGGCCGTGCGGTCCGGTCGCGTCGCGCGCGGCCGACCGGCCCCGCCGCCGTCAGGGCGGCGAGGCGTCTCCGGGTCCGCTGTCCGGGTGGGACGCCCGGGTCAGGACAGGGCCCGCTCCAGATCGTGGAGCAGGTCGTCGCGGTCCTCGATGCCGACCGACAGCCGGACGAGGTCGGTGGGCACCTCGAGCGGCGAACCTGCCGCTGAGGCGTGCGTCATGCGGGCCGGATGCTCGATCAGCGACTCCACCCCGCCGAGCGACTCTCCCAGCGTGAACAGCCTGGTGCTCTCGCACACCCGTACGGCAGCCTCCTCGCCGCCGGTGAGCCGGAACGAGACCATGCCGCCGAAGGCGCGCATCTGCTTCGCCGCGACATCGTGGCCCGGGTGCCCGGGCAGCCCGGGGTACCTGACCTCGGCGACCCGAGGATGCCGTACGAGCATCTCCACGATGGCGGTGGCATTGGCGCAGTGTCGCTCCATGCGAACGCCCAGGGTCTTGATCCCGCGCAGCGTCAGCCATGCGTCGAACGGCCCGCTGATGGCGCCCATCGCGTTCTGGTGGAACGCGAGCCGCTCGCCCAGCGCGGTGTCGGAGACGACGAGCGCCCCGCCGACCACGTCGGAGTGGCCGCCGAGGTACTTCGTGGTCGAGTGCACGACGACGTCGGCCCCGAGGCCAAGCGGCTGCTGCAGATAGGGCGAGGCGAAGGTGTTGTCCACGACCAGAAGCGCGCCCCCGCCGTGGGCCACCTGCCCCAGCGCGGCGATGTCGGCGATGCCCAGCAGTGGGTTGGTCGGAGTCTCGACCCAGATCGCGGCCGTCTCCGGACGTACGGCGGCGCGCACGGCGGCGATGTCGGCGAGCGGCACCGGGTCGAAGACCACCCCCCACTGCTCCAGGACCTTGGCGAAGAGCCGGTAGGTGCCGCCGTAGGCGTCATCGGGGATCACGACGTGGTCGCCGGGCTTGCATATCGTGCGGAGCAGCGTGTCCTCGGCCGCCAGACCGGACGCGAAGGCCAGCCCGCGGGTGCCGCCCTCGATCGCCGCCAGGCACTCCTCCAGGGCGGTGCGAGTCGGGTTGGCCGAGCGACTGTACTCGTAGCCGCCGCGCAGGCCCCCGATGCCGTCCTGTTTGTACGTCGATACCTGGTAGATGGGCGGTACGACTGCCCCCGTGGCGGGATCAGGCTCCTGACCTGCGTGGATGGCCAGGGTCTCGAAACCGGCTGCATCAGTGAAACGGTCCATCCCCCGAGATTAACGGGCCGCCGCCATCCCTCAGGAGGAGGCTCTCCCCCGGAGGTATTAGGCCTGATTTCGCCGTGGGGGTTGACCCCGCAGGCCGATGCAGGCTCTACCGTCTTGTTCAGTATCGAGAACTATGTTGCTGAAGACTGAAATGAGGCAGAGAAGAAAATGTTCGCACGGCTCGCGCGTTTCGTCGTGGGACACCCGTGGTGGACGATCGGCGCCTGGCTCGTCGCCGCGGTCGCCATCATCGTGTTCTCGCCGGCGCTCACCACCGAATCGGACCAGGGCGAGTTCCTGCCCAGCAAGTACGAGTCCGTCCAGGCCATGAATCTGGCCCAGAAGGCGTTCCCGCAGCAGGAGGACACCTCTGCCCTGATCGTCATCAAGCGTTCGGACGGTCAGCCACTGACCGCCGCCGACACCGCCAAGGCCGGGCAGACGGCACAGGCGCTGCAGGCCAAGAAGCTGCCGTCGGTCAACGGGTTCCTCACCGGCGAGCAGGCCGTGGCCCCCAACAAGGCCGTCCAGATCATCAACGTCCCGATGTCGGGCATGTCGACCGCCGACCAGGAGAAACAGACCAAGGCGATCGAGGCCGTCCGCGCCGACCTGCCCAAGCTGCTTCAGGGCAGCGGGCTGGAGGCGAAGGTCGGCGGTGACGTCGCCGGTTGGGTCGACAACGCGGACTCGTTCGAGGGCGCGTTCGCGATCGTCGGCGTCGCCACCTTCGTACTGATCATCGGATTGATTCTGTTGATCTTCCGGGCACCGCTCGCCGCGGTCCTGCCGATCATCGTGATATCGGTCACCATGCAGGTTGCCATGGGATTGATCGGGATAGCGTCCAAGATCTTCAATTTCGCCGGTGACGACAGCCTTTCCATCATCATTTTGATCGTGCTGTTCGGAATCGGCGCCGACTACTACCTGTTCCTCATGTTCCGCTTCCGGGAACGGCTGCGAGCCGGAGACGACAAGCGGACCGCCATGTTCAGCGCCATGGAGCGGGTCGGCGAGGTCATCGCCTCCGCCGCCGGCGCCGTCATGATCGCTTTCCTCGTGCTGCTGCTGGCCACTTTCGGCGTCTTCAGCGCGTGGGGTCCCTCTCTGGCGATCGCCGTGGGCGCGATGGCGATCACCTCGCTCACCCTGATCCCCGCCATCGTGACGCTCCTCGGCGCGGCCGTGTTCTGGCCCTCGAAGGCGTGGAAGAAGCAGCCCAAGGGGACGGCCTCGGCTCGGCTCGGCCGGATGGTCGGACGGCGGCCCGCGCTGGTCGCACTCGTCTCGGGCGGCATCATGGTCGCACTCGCCGCCGGCGCGTTCGGCTTCAAGGCCGACTACGACTTCATGGCCGGCTTCCCGCAGGACACCGAGTCTGCGCAGGCCCTGAAGGACATGGAGAAGGGCTTCCCGCCCGGCGTCACCACTCCGGTCCAGGTCATGCTCAAGCGCACCGACGGTCAGCCGCTCTCGCAGGAGCAGCTCACGGCGTTCGGCGGGGCCGTCAAGTCCGCACCGGGCGTCGGACAGGTGCAGCCGGCAGTGCCCGGTACCGACAAGTCCGTGGCCAAGGTCGACCTGTTCCTCACGCAGAACCCGGTGTCGAACGATTCGATCAGCCTGGTCAAGGGTGAGTTGCGCGACGCCGTGCACAAGGCGGCCCCGAGCGGGGTGCGCCCGTACGTCGGCGGGACGACAGCGATCTTCGCCGACATCAACGAGGTCAACAACCGTGACCTGTCGGTCATCCTGCCGGTGGCCGCTGTGCTCATCGCCCTGATCCTGGCGCTGCTGCTACGGAGTGTGGTCGCACCGCTCTACCTGGTCGTCGCGGTGCTCCTCGGCTTCGCGGCGACGCTGGGCTCGGCGGTCTACATGTTCCAGGGGATCATGGGCGAGCCGGGGGTCACCTTCCAGTTGCCGATCATCCTCTACCTGTTCGTGCTGGCCATCGGGACCGACTACAACATCCTGATGATCGCCCGGCTGCGAGAGGAGGCCAAGGAGGGCAACGAGCCACGCCAGGCCGCCGCCCTCGCGGTCGAGCACGGAGGGCCGACGGTCGCGGCGGCGGGTCTGATCCTCGCCGGCACCTTCTTCGTGATGGTGATCGCGCCCGTGGCCATGCTGCAGCAGATGGGCTTCTCGGTGGCGGTCGGTATCGCGATCTCCGCGTTCGTGATGTCCACGTTCCTGGTGCCCTCGATCACCGCGCTTCTGGGCCACTCGGCGTGGTGGCCCGGGCACGGGGACAAGGCCGTGGAGCGCAGCGATCCAGGCGAGCTCGGAGA
>NZ_JABVEB010000090.1 GCF_014323665.1 Actinomadura sp. HBU206391
AGGCCGGCCTGCGGGCCGCCGAGCAGCTTGTCGCCGCTGGCGGTGACGAGATCGGCGCCGTCGCGCAGCGCGGTCGCCGCGTCGGGCTCGGCCGGCAGGCCGGCCTCGGGTCGCAGCAACCCCGAGCCGATGTCGAACACCACGGGGACGCCGAGCCCGGCGAGTTCCCGCACCGGGACGTCGGCGGTGAAGCCGACGACCTGGAAGTTGGACGGATGGACCTTGAGCACGAATCCGGTGTCGGGGCCTACCGCGGCCTCGAAGTCGCGCCGGAGCGTCCGATTGGTGGTGCCCACCTCGCGCACTCTGGCGCCGGTGGAGGCGAGCAGCTCCGGAATGCGGAACCCGTCACCGATCTCGACCAGTTCACCACGACTGATCACGATCTCGCGGCCCGCGGCGAGCGCCGTCGCGGCGAGAACCAGCGCGGCGGCGTTGTTGTTCACCACGTGCGCCGCCTCGGCCTCGGGACAGGCCCGGGAGAGGGCCGACAGCAGGCCACGACCGCGGCGGCCCCGCCGGCCGGTCTCGAGGTCGTACTCCACATCGGTGCAGCCGGCCGCGGCCACCAGCGCGTCGCGGGCGGCGGCCGACAGCGGGGCCCGGCCCAGGTTGGTGTGCAGCAGCACGCCGGTCGCGTTGATGACGGGCCGCAGCGAGGTCGCGTGGTCGGGCAGTGCAGCGACCGCCGCGTCGGCGACGTCCGCCGGGGCGATCTCGCCGCGGCGGGCCCGCTCGAGTGCCGTGACGACGGTGTCCTTCACGATCGCGCGGCCGAGCCGGTGCCGCGCGGCGACCAGCCGCTCGTCCGCGAGCACGGCGTCGGTGCGCGGAACGCTGCGTCGGGAATCCATGGCGTGACCACTTTATCCCGCCGTGAACGGCCGGATCCGACCGCCGCCGTCGCTCGCGAAGATGCCGGTGACATCCGACCTCCACCGGCCACATCCGGCCGCTTCGGCGAGCATCGCCAGAGGCCACCTACCTGAGCCGCACAATGAGCGTGGGGCTGACGGAAGGGACCATCGTTGAGCGCTTATGACGACCACTTCAAGCTGCTCCGGGAGCTCTTCTCCCAGATCCCCACGATGCAGAACCGGCTACGCCGGGACATGGTGATACGACACCTGCGCGACTGCGATCATCCCATCGATCCGCCACGGGACGCGGCGGACGTGGCCGACTGCCAGGCGCTGATAGGGGAATGCATCAGACATGCCGGTGCCCTTCGTGCCGCCCTGGAGGAAATCAGGTATCTGGGGGGTGCTTCCGAGCCACTGCACCTTGCCGAACAGGCGCTGAAGAAGGCGCTGCCGACCGACTTTTTCACCCTCCACGAACGATGGACGCTCGTGGATCGGATGCGCCGCCATCTCAGCGCGCGAACTCTTGCCGGTTACCACCAGCGGTTGATTTCGAACTCAATCGAGGCGACCGCCACCGATGCCGACGAGCTGTTAACGATTGCGGAAGAACAGCTGCTGCCGCCCGAAAACGGAACAGGGTCGCAACAGCTTCATCCACTCCTCATGCTCTTAGAACAGCTACGGATCGACGTCCCCGAGGTCCAGATCGTCGACGAGTTCACCGAGCGTGTCGCCGCGCGCATCAGCCGCAGGCAGCTTGAAGTGTTGATGAGGCGGCGGACGAATCCGGTGAGTGAGAAGGATCCCGCTTCTACGGATCACTCGCTCATCGTGCAGCTCGATCCGCGCGGCGTACGGCGCGATCGCTACCTCGTCACCGCATGGCTGTGGCGAGTCGAGGACGGTATCAACGCCGTTCAGCTGAACATCGGCGACCCAGACGAGACCCTCACCCTTGACGAGATCAAGGAGAATCTCGGGAAGCTCGTCAAGACGGCCCTCACCCATGTATTAGAACAAGACCGCGATGAAATGCTGGTCGAGTTCATCCTGCCGCGGGAGCTGCTCAACGAAGCCGTTCACGAATGGATGACCGAGCCGCCCAATCACCGGACCATGCTCGGGAGGCGCCGCATGGTCGTGATCCGCGACCTCGACCGTCTCCGCGATCCGGAGACCGAAGCCCAGTGGCGCGCCAAGTGGCGGTCGGTGGCCTACGGCGGCCGTCGGGACGCGTGTCCGGCGCTCTGGGTGGAGTGCGCGCTCACGCCTGAGGAGCAGACGCAACTGGAGGCGAAGCTCCTCACCGAGAATGAGATCGCGCTTGGCCTGTCATCGCGTCCGGGCGGCAAGGAATCACTGCTGGACATCGCCCTCGATGAGGGCATCCCCATTGCGGTATGGCGGCCCGTCAAGTGCGGCTCTCACGTTGAGCCGATGGACCCGTCCGGAGACGAACTGTGCGACGGCGCCCGATTCAAAGCTGAGCTGCACAGCCTGCTGGCCGGCGTGGACCTTCCCGAACTCCCCCAACGCATCCACGAAGCCCGCCGCCAGAGCCTTGTCACCGACGGACAATGGCGCCATCTGACCCTCCTTTGGGACGACCCGAACCATCTACCGCACAGACCCAGATTGAGCGCGCCTTACTGACGGAGGACACCGTGACCGACTGGCTCATCTATCGCGGCACCGGCGCTCAACACGACAGCATCGCGGAGTTGCCTCCAGCACCACCATGGCGCACATTCGGCAGGGATGCGACCGAGCGGAAACTCGGCCAGGCGTCCACCTACCAACCCAGCCAGAAGGAGATCGAACTCGTTAACGCGGCGCTCTATCTGCGGCGCCCACTGCTGGTCACCGGAAAACCCGGAACTGGAAAATCCACCCTGGCACACAGCGTCGCGCGTGAGCTCAAACTTGGATCCGTCCTCTATTGGCCCATCACCAGTCGCCTGACCCTTCATGACGGCCTTTACAAGTACGATGCGATAGCACGTCTGCAGGACACCAACCTCTGGAACGACACCCATGCGGGCGACCCACCGAAGATAGGGCGCTACCTGCGGCTCGGGCCGCTGGGCACCGCATTTCTGCCGAGCGATCGACCCCGGGTACTACTCATCGACGAACTCGACAAGAGCGACATCGACCTACCCAATGACCTGCTCACCATATTCGAGGAGGGAGAGTACGAGATCCCGGAGCTCGTGAGGCTGGCAGAAACCGAGCCCCAGGTCGAGGTCGCCGCATTCCGGGACCACGGCCGAGCAGTGATCGACGGAGGTGTCGTCCGGTGCAGAGAGTTCCCCCTGGTAGTGATCACCAGTAACGAAGAGCGTGATTTCCCCCCTGCATTCCTACGCCGTTGTCTGCAACTGAAGATTGCCCAGCCCGACCGGCAGCGGCTGGCCGACATCGTCCGGGCACATCTGGGGGACGAGGCCCTTGGCCAGAGCGAGGCGCTGATCGAGGAGTTCTTCGAGCGGCGCCGTAGCGCGGAGGGCGATCTGGCCACTGATCAGTTGCTGAACGCCATCTATCTGAGATTCAACAACGCTTGGCCGGGCGAACTCTCGCAATTGGCCGAGGTCATCATGAAGCAACTGCGCACAGGCGCCAACGGGTGACGAATGAGCCTACAGCGCTTCATCTCGCTCATGACCGTCCTCGATCTGGACCCTACCGAGGCCGATGTCCTCGACGTGCTATGGCTAGCGGAGCGGCTGGACGGATCTCCCGCGAGGATGGCCGCATCACCTCGAGGCGGACGCGCGAACAGTCTCGATGAGCCCGCGTCATCGGATGCGGCTTCGTCGGCAGCCGTCACCGGCGATGCCCGTCGCCGTGCGGTCGCGCCGCTGAAACCGGCGGAAACGCCACGCGGCAGCGCTGCCCGGCTCTACGGGCAACCGGCCTCTCGCTCGATCCCCCGGCACACCTCATCGGCCGCCAGCGTGCGCGTGCCCGCCGTGGAGGGAATCCCCCGCAAGTTCGAACTCGCCCGTGCCATGCGCCCACTGAAGCGAACCGTCCCCTCACAACATGAGTTCATCCTCGACGAGAACGCGACGGCCGACCGGATCGCGGAGGAACGCCATTGCGTCCCCGCATTGCGGTCGGCCCGGCGCCGGTGGTTGGAACTCGCCCTGCTGATAGACGGACACCGGTCCATGGCCCTTTGGCGGCAGCTCTCCGACGAGCTGAGCGTCCTGTTCGGACAGGTGGGCGCCTTCCGCGACATCAGAGTATGGACCATGGACCATCCATCGGACGCCCCCGGCCGACTGGGCATCCGACCGTACAGTTCATCCGGGCGTACCAATGTCCTGCGCAGCCCGAGCGAATTGCGCGATCCGCGCGGAGAGCGCGCGATCCTGCTCTTCAGCGACTGCACGGGGCCCGCCTGGCAGGTGGGCGCGGCCCATCAGGCACTGGCCGACTGGGCCCGCTACGGACCGGTCGCCGTCCTACAACCATTGCCCCAGCGGTTATGGCACCACTGCGCAGTACGTGTCGCCTCGGCACGTTTCCGGCCGACGGGCCCGGGGGTGCCAACCAGTCGGATGTGGTGGCACCGGTACGGCACGGTCCGCCAGAAGTCGCCCGACGTGATCCCGGTGCCGCTGTTGGAGTTGGACGCGGACTGGTTGGCGGCCTGGTCGCGACTCGTCGCAGCCTCCGGTTCCACCGGCGAGGACGGGATGGCGGTGCTGGTCGGTCCCGGTCAGGGGAAAGCGCTGCGGGCGCCCCCCGGCGCCGATGGGCTGTCCGCGCGGGAGCGAGTCCGGCAGTTCCGCGCCGGCGCGTCGGCTGAGGCCTTTGACCTTGCCCGCTACCTGTCGGCGGCGCCGATAAGCCTGCCCATCGCGCGGCTGATCCAGGAAGCCATGATGGACCGCCCCCGGGCGGCACAGGTGGCAGAGGTATTCCTTGGCGGACTGCTGCGGCGGGTCGGACCGGCGAGTAACGACCCGGACGAGTTCCAGTACGACTTCCTGTCCGGAGTCCGTGACGAACTGCTCAGCACCGTGCGAGCGTCCGAGGCACTGGCGGTTCTTCACAAGGTCTCGGAGGCGATCGGCATACGTGTGGGGCAGAGCCGTGACTTCCGTGCCCTGCTTGCCGGCGCGTCGATCACCGGAGACCACATTCTCACACCTGATAGCCGCCCCTTCGCCCTCGTGGCCGAGCATGTGCTGCGTAGACTCGGTGATCACTACGTCACGGGGGCCGACGAGCTGCGCGCCGCAATCACCGCGGAGCAGGAACCCAACGTGGGCGACACGCCGGTCGCCACAGCGTCACTCACAAAGGCGCCCGGCCCTGGCGGAGGCGGCACCGTACCAGCCGTGCCGTCGGGTCCGGGCAAAGTCGGCCCTCTGCTCATCAATATCCCTCAGCATCCTCTTGTCTGTCCCTACTGTTTCGAGTCCTTCCGGGACCGTGACATCTTGTTCCGCTGCTCAGGCCGACCGCCCAGCGCACGTCGGGCCGGCTGTGCCGCAGAACCGGACGAGGGCCTTCGTTCACGCACCGGCTTCTCCGGCTCCCTCCCCCCCGTCTTCACGGCCGACGCCCGGCGCGCCGACGCGCACTGTCCCCGCTGCGGTGTGGAGACCCGCCACCGCGTCTGCCCCTACTGCCACAGCACTCTGCCCGCCGGCTTCGGGCGACCGAAGATGCGGAACCGGCTGATCGCCCTCGTGGGCGCGCGGGAGAGCGGAAAGACCGTTTACATGACCGTCCTGGTCCACGAGCTACGCCACGGTGTCGGGAGTGTGCTCAATTCCGGAACCCGGGGCGCCGACGACACGACACGCATCCGTTTCAAGCAGGAGTACGAAGATCCACTCTACCGAGATTTTCAACTGCCGGCCTCCACTAGGCCAGCAGATCAGTTCGGACATGCTCCGCTCGTCTTCCGGTTCGAAACCGAACACCGTGCGCGATGGCGGCTGCGTAAGGAGGAGACATTGCTGTCCTTTTTCGACACCGCCGGCGAAGACTTCACCTCGGAACGCGGCTTCGAATGGATGGCACGCTATCTGACCGGTGCCGACGGCGTTCTGCTGCTGATCGACCCATTGCAGATGAGCGAGGCCCGCCGACAGGCCACGCCGGCAAGCAGGCTGCCCATCATTCCGCCGACCGGCCGAGGTCCAGTTGCCGTTCTGGATCACGTCACCAGTGTGCTGCTAGCCGAGGATTCCCCGGTGGAGAAGCCGGTTGCCGTGGCCTTCACCAAGATGGACACGCTATGGCACCAGCTTTCCCCGACCAGCCCACTACGGCGACCGACTCCGCATACCCCGACTTTCGACGAAGAGGACAGTTGGGACGTCCATGACCAGGTCAGAGGGCTGCTGTACTCCTGGGACGTGGGTGAGATCGACCGTACGATGGAGGAGAACTACCGTCGATGGCGTTACTTCGGCGTCTCCGCGCTGGGTGGGCCTCCCACGGCCGATAATCGTGTTCCTCCGCACGGTCCGCGGCCCAACCGCATCGCAGATCCGTTCCTCTGGCTGCTCAATGTGTTCGGGACCATCCCTAGCGGGAAGGGCTGACGATGGCGTTCCAGCAGCTCTACTACACCTCCTGCGAACGGGGACTATCCGGCTTTGCCGGCTTCCAGTTCAACGCAGTCACGCCCGGGATCTCCCCAGCTGTCATGGCAGAGGTCGAACAACTCACCGTATACGAGCCGCCTCTTCACCTGACGGCGGGATCCGGTCGGTATGAGCACTCCGATTATCCGGTCAACCTTCTACATGCCCGCATAGAGGGCACCGGGTCGATCATAATCGCCCGCGTCGCCTTCGTCGGCGAGGACTTCTCCCAGCGTTGGGGCAATTACTTCGCTCACACGCTGATGACGCACGATCCGCACTCGGACTTGGCAAACCGGCTACCCATCGAACTGTGGGAGGCGCCATTCTGGCGGTCGAAGCCGCACGATGAGCCGGAGCTGCCTCTCCTGCCGGGACCACCACAGCGAGGGCACCTATCCCGCCTGTCCGTAACCGACTTCATGGGGAGCCAACCGCACCTCCATCTACTCCCTCTGCTCCTGTCCGCGGCGCAGGAGGCGATCAGCGGCGGACCGCACAGCGTGCTGCTCGTCGGTCCCGATAGCACCACGATCGCGCACTGGATCGGGGCACTGTCGTACCTGCTCGGTGACGGCCTGGCCCGGCGAATGACGTTCAGCACCTATCACCGCAATCCGGATTATTGTCCGACACATATCGTGGGCGCTGTCGCGCCTACGGCATCGTCCGCGACCGTTTCGGCAACCCGTTTCCGGCTGTTCAACGTGGCCGAGGGCCAGACGGCTGCGACCGCTGAGGTCGCCGTGCATCCGGCGGCACCGCTGCTGGTCCGCACAGGAATAGAAGCCTCCGCCCGGCTGTGGCGGCGGGCCCGCATGCTGGCCGCCCGACTGGATCGCGCACCCGATTCTCTTGAGGACTGGTTCCCCCCGCTGGCGACGGCCGCCATGCTGCTCGACGAACGGCTGGACCCCGTGGAGTTGGACGCCGCGGTCTCCTGGTGCTCCGATCCGAACACCTGGGCTGCAGCGGGAGCCGACGATCTGGTCGACAAGCTACTGAGCCAGCCGCTGGAGTGCCTGCCCCCCGAGCGCCAACGGCAATTGATCGAGCTGATGGACGACGGCGGGCAACGGCATCGGATCGAGGAGGTGGAACTCAGTCTGGTCCGCGGTGCGATGGCGCAGAGCGGAAGTGGTACGGCCCCAGGTCAACTCACCAGGCTGACCAGCCCGCTCAGCCGCCGGATGGCCGCTCACACGGTCAGCGAAAGGCTCCGTACGGCCGACGCCGTGACCGCGGTCGATCTGCTGGCCTGGGCGGGAGCGGCAAGCGCACCCGTGTCAGGGGAGATCATCGAGAGTTGCACCCGCCGAACGATCGCCGATGCGATTCTGTCGGGACATCGCCTCGCGAATCTGGGCGACGCGGTACGTGCCTGGCCGGAGGTGCGCGGCGCATTGCTGGACCGATTCCAGCCGTGCACACCGGCTGAGCAGCTCGATGCCGTCAGAATGCTGCCGCTCCAGGCCTTCCACGATCAGGACTTGGATCGCCATCCGGAACTCGGGGAACGCTGGCTGCTCGACGCGGCCGATCGCGATGAGCTCACCGCAGCCACGGCATTGAGCCGTGTGCTACGACTCCGACGCGTAAGCCGACATGAACCGATTGTGGACGAGGAACTGCTACACCGATTGTGGTCCAAGGGTGAATGGAGTAGTGCCGACGCCATAGACGTCCTCGACGACGTCCCGCGTGAAGAACTGCGGAATGGCGTGCTGCTCCACTGGCTTCTGCGCACGATGACGCGGCCTCCGGACCTGGGCGTCGGCGGCCGCGAGTGGGTGCGTTTCCTGCAGATGCTCGTCAATTCCACCGCCCCTCCACTGCCGCATGAGTTTCTTCATCGGGCCACCCGCCTGCTCCACCTTTCACAGCGACTTTACAACGCCGCGCGCGCGCAGACACTGCCACCAGAACTATTCTTGGACTTCTACGAGTTGTACGAGTCGGGGAGCTCCGAAGAGCGATACGTAATTGCCCGATGGCTGCCTTTTGCCATGGCACGGGCGCACCCGTACGCCGCACAACTCGGAGAATGCCCTTGGCCCGTCTTTCAGGCGTTCTGCGCAGACGCGCTGGCGCGTTTGTCGACCGATGAGCCGGATTCGAACCTGGCTGGATGGCTGTTCGTCGCCATGCGCGATCTCATCCAGCGAGACCCCCGTAAAAGCAATCTGCTGGACAATGTTCTCGCGCGGACGCTTGCCACCTGGGGATACCGGGACGCCAGAACCGCAAAGGCCGCCGCGAACACCTATGCGCGAAACCAGGGCAGACCATTGGACCTGTGGTTGAAACAGCATCGCAGCGGGCCGGGAGACTCCTTGCTACGCAAGATACGACCGAAATGAGGTGAGTAAATATTTTCGATAGAATTCTTTATGCCTTCATCCTTGTCGTTATAGCGCTGGGGTTGCTGATCGGCATGGCCGTGGCCTTTACGGCGGCGCTTACCGTACTACTTCCCAGGGCTTATGTATCCGCGTTGATTGCGACGCTGTGGACACATCCATCACCGGCCCCGGATCTCCCGGCCGACGACTTGAATCCACACGGTGAACCACCGGACGACCGCCAGATATCCTGGCCAAGCTACTTCGCCGGCATGGTGTTCAACGACGCCCGACAGGTCGTCGAGACCGCCATCGACAACTATCGCGAGCAGACGAGCAGATATACGCAACGGATCAGTAATTGGATGAGCAAGGGTGACCAAGGCACCGGATTCGCAGTTACAGGTTCGGGCGCGGCCGTCGGTCTGCTGCTCGGCATAGCAGCTGGTTCGATCTTGCTTGCGCTGATCGCCGCAGCCCATGCCTTGGTGACGGCAGCGGTCTTCCTCACCGTACGAATGCTCGGCTTAGTGCTACGCGGCGTCGACTCCTTCTGCCATTTTATCTACGGCGTGACCTCTCTGTCCTGCCCGAACTGTGCACGCAAGGTGCTGCCTTATCCGAGCTATCGGTGTCCCACCTCCGGTTGTGGAGCCATGCATACCGATATCCGACCGGGACGGCTCGGTTTTGTACGCCGGGTATGTCGATGCGGGAACGAGCTCCCGACCACGATCTTCAACGGCGCCCACAAGTTGGACGCGTTCTGCCCACATTGCGGTCACGCGCTACCCCACGGCGTCGGTACCGCGCCTGAGATCGTTCTGGCTTTCGTAGGCGCGGCGGGCAGTGGCAAGACCAGGTTGATGTACGGAATGATCGAGAGCCTCCAGGAACTTGACGACGAGGGCGTCGAGGTCGAGTGCCTAGGGGACACGGCTGAACGACTGACCCAGATCAAGGCCTCGATCACGCACACCGGCAATACCGGCAAGACGCTCGTCACCACACGCCCAAAGGCCTACGGCCTCCGGTTGGGGATGCACGGCGGTGATCGGCTGCTGTATCTGTTCGACGCGGCAGGCGAGCAGAGCTACCGCACGGAGACCTCCAAGGATCTGGGCTACCTGGACAAGATGCGGATTCTGATATTGGTCATTGATCCGTTGGCAGCCGACTCATTGTGGTCATCGCTGCCTCCGGTCGAACGAGCACGGCTGGCGCGCCTGCGCTCAGAATCCCGCATGGAACTGGTTACCTTCGACCAGACGTACGAACAGTTGCAGAGCATGGGCGTGCGAGCCGGAAGCGTTCGACTGGCCCTGGTGGTGACGAAGGCCGATCTGCTCACGGTACGCGGTGAGACACCCGCGTACTGGCCGGAAGCGAAGCTGGAAGAGTGGGTCTCCACGCCGGACGGCTTGGACCTCGGGGATCTCGTACGCAGCGCACGGCGCTATTTCAAGGACGTCGAGTTTTTCTGCACGGCCGCGGTCACCGATGAGGAAGGCAACGTCCATCGCAGCGTAGCGGGACTCGTCCAAGTGCTTCTCGAACACGAGGGCGTCACCCTCCGGAGGCCGGCCCGTGCCGGATGAACTCTATCGCCTCGCCCGTAGGACCGTGCTGGTCATGACCCTGGCCACCGCCCCGGTTGTTCTCGTTCTCACGGTGATTCTCGTACTGGCCCTACTGGATTGACTGACATCGAAAGGGAAAACGCTAGTGGTCAAGTTGAGTGTGCAGCAACGACGGCGACTCCGCGAGATACTTGAGTCGATTTCCGAGATGAGTAGCCCGCAGGGCCGGCTACGGGTTCTGGAGAACGCGGGGCTGGGAGACCTGGCCGCGCGAATCGACCTGCACGGCGCGACTTCGCTCGCCGTGAGTTCCATCATCAGCGATCTGGCCGGACATGGCCGGGTCAGCCGCGAGAACGAGGCCCTCGGGCTCTTCCTCAATGAGGTCAAGGCCCTGACCGGCCTCGAGGACCAGCAATTCCTCGGCCAGTTGATGAATGAACACTCAATGATGGTGCCGGTCGCGAACACGCCACCAATGCAAGAATGGCTCGGCCGGTCCACCGATAGCCAGGTCGCAGAGAAGATCATCGGCGCCAATACCCTGCGGCCGGTAAATTTCCTGTCACGCGGTTTCGAGGTTTCCCATTCGGTAGGGCTGATCACAGTCCGCGGGCCGGAGGGCGCATGGTCTGGCACCGGCTTTCTTCTGACCCCTGATCTGCTGATAACAAATGCGCACGTGCTACCACAGATCGACCTGCTGTCGCGAACCGACGTCCGGTTCAACTACGAAGACGATCGATTTGGCAGGCCGTGCGAGGTCCGCAGCTATCAGCCGAAGCCGAACGGGATGTTCCACAATAACACAACGCTGGACTACGCGCTCGTAGAGCTCGATGGTCGCCCAGGGGATAAATGGGGATGGCTCCCTTACAATGAAGTAGATATGACCGTGGGCCAGCGTGTCAATATCATCCAGCATCCGGGCGGACGACCTAAGGAGGTCGCCATACAAAGCAATTTTGTCGAGTATATCGCCGATAACGTGGTGCAGTACATCACCGCAACTGAGCCAGGATCGTCCGGATCACCGGTATTCGACGACGACTGGCGAGTCTGCTCGGTGCACTGCCGAGGCGGGGACCTGGTCGAACCGGGCACCGGCAGGCCCGTCTTCCGCAACGAAGGCGTTCTGCTGTCCAGCGTTGTCGCCGATCTTCCCGCCGCTGTCCGAGCTCGGCTGAGCACCCAATGAGCCAGAGCCGTTCGGTGCGCCGCTCGTGCTCAGCCGACCCGCTGCTCCAGCAGGTGGAACAGCAGACCGACGAGGTCCTCCTCAGCTGGAGTCGTCGCCCAGTTTCGGTGGCACGACCGTGGGCATCGCCCCTTCGGCAGGGGACCCTGTGAACGCTCCTGTTCTCTGCGGCGACAGCTGGACGGCGATGGCGCCGGCGCTCACGAAGCGCCAGCACCATGGCGACGACAGATCATCTGCGTACCCTGATCGGCCGCGTACCGGATCCCCTTTTGGGAACTGATCCCGTCCCCGCCTCCGTACTCGAACCACCGCTTCGCGGCGGGTTCCCCGAAAGCGGGCATGACCCGGACCGAGACCATCTTCACGGCGGTGCGGGAAAGATCACGTCAGCGTCTCACGACCACCGTCAATACGAACACCTCGTGATCACGCAGTGAGCAGGTGCCCTACTTTCGCTTGTTCGGCGAGTCGCGTTCCCGGCGGACCCGCGCCTTCTTGCCCTTGATCGTGCTGCGTCGCAGGGCCGCGATCACCTCGTCCGCCGCCGACTCCGGAACCTCCGCCAGCGAGAAACGCTCGGCGATCTCGATCGCGCCGATGTCGCGGCCGGTCAGCCGCGACTCACCGGCTATCGCACCGACCAGGTCCTGTGGCCGGATCCCGGCGTTGCGCCCGACGCCGAAGAACAACCGTGTCATACCCTGTGCCGGGCCACGGCCGCGCGTGTCCGGGCGACCGGTGCCCCCGCGGCGGTCCCGTCCGTCCCGTCCGTCCCGTCCGGTCTTCTGGGCGATCTGCGGAATGTCCTCCTCATCGGTCGCCGCCTCGTTGGGCTCGTACGCCAGTTTCACCGCGGCGAGCGCCACCTCCATGACGTCGAACTCCTCGGCGAGCGGCTCGACCACGACCCGGAAACCCTCCAGGTCGTCCTCGATGAGGAGCTCGTGCAGCGCGGCGCGGGTCAGTTCCAGCCGCCGGGCGCGCAGGTCGGCGACGGTGGGGACCTTCTCCACCGTGATCCGGTGTTTCGTCACCCGCTCGATCGCCTTGAGCATCCGGTGCTCGCGCGGCTCCGCCAGGGTGATGGCGACGCCCTCACGACCGGCCCGCCCGACCCGGCCGATGCGGTGCACGTAGGAATCGGGCGCGGAGGGGACGTCGTAGTTGACGACGTGGGTGAGCTGCTCGACGTCGAGTCCGCGCGCGGCCACATCGGTGGCGATGAGCAGTTCCGCCGTCCCGCTGCGCAGCCGGCCCATCACCCGGTCGCGTTGCTCCTGGCTCATGCCACCGTGCAGTGCCTCGGCGCGGTAGCCGCGTCCGTTGAGGGTCTCGGTCAGCTGGTCGACCTCGTCGCGCGTGCGGCAGAAGACGATCGCGGCGGTGGGCGCCTCCAAGTCGAGCACGCGCCCGAGCGCCGCCGGCTTGTGCGCCCGCGCGACGACGTACGCGCTCTGCCGCACCAGCGGGGCCTCACCTGGCGCCGCTTCCTCACGGCCCATCTGGATCCGGACCGGATCACGGAGGTACCGGCCCGCGAGCCCTTTGATGCGGGGCGGCAACGTCGCGGAGAACAGCACGGTCTGCCGCTCGTCCGGGGTCGCCTGCAGGATCTCCTCGATGTCCTCGGCGAACCCCATGTCGAGCATCTCGTCCGCCTCGTCGAGCACGACCGTCCGCACCTCGTGCAGACGGAGCGTTCCACGGCCGATGTGGTCCAGTGCCCGTCCCGGCGTCGCGACCACGACGTCGACGCCGCGCTGGAGTGCCTTCAACTGCCAGCCGATCGGCTGGCCGCCGTAGATCGGCAGGACCCGTACGCCGAGGTCGCGGCCGTATCGGTGGAACGCCTGTGAGACCTGAACGGCCAGTTCCCGCGTGGGCACCAGGACCAGGGCCGCCGGCTCGGTGCCCCGGTCGTCTCCGGGCATCTGCTGCAGCATCGGCAGCGCGAACGCCGCCGTCTTGCCCGTCCCCGTCGCGGCCTGCCCGACCAGGTCCTTCCGCTCCAGCAACGGCGGAATCGCCTCGCGCTGGATCGGCGTGGGCTCCTCGTAACCCAGACCGGACAACGCCTGTAGAAGCTCAGGCCGCAGCTCCAGGTCCGCGAAGCTCGTCACACCGTCTGGCACGTTCGGATTCATCGTCGCCTCCTCGTCCCGAGACCCCTGCCTTCCAGGCTGACACCCCGGGTCCCACTGGTCTGTGCACCCCTCCTGAAGACCTTCGTCAAGGACCGGGCTGGACCAAGTCTCTCGCAGCACGCCGCTACCGATCGTCAGTGGGCGGTCGCCGAGGCCCGGATCACGTGCGGTTTATGCATGCTGTAGTGGTCTTTTGTAACCTTTTGAGGCACGGAAGGTCATGCTGGGAGGGCATGCAGGTGGTTTGATGCGGATTTCGTAGGGGATCGACCCGTCGTGCCAAGATCGGGAGGCTCCTGTGGACTTCGATGACGATGCTCGACTCGACGCGTCGCAGGTCGAGGACGCACGCGGTCTGCCGATCGGCGGCATGGCCCTCGGTGGCGGCACGATCGGCGTCATCGCTCTGATCGCCGCCTTGGTCTTCGACGTCGACCCCAGCCAGATCCTCGGCGGCGAGAGCGGCGAGAGCGGCAGCGCCCCGCCCGCGAACAGCCTCTCGTCCAAGTGCCGTACGGGCGCCGACGCCGACCAGTCTGAGGACTGCCGCATCGTCGGTGTGGTCAACAGCGTCCAGGCGTACTGGAAGCAGGAGTTCGCCGACAGCGGCCGCACCTACCCGGTCGCCCGCACCCGCCTGTTCAGCGGAGCGACGTCCACGGCCTGCGGTAACGCGACCTCGGCCGTCGGCCCCTTCTACTGCCCCGGTGACAAGCGGGTCTATCTCGATCTGGGATTCTTCGAGGAACTGCACGCCAAGTTCGGCGCCAAGGGCGGGCCGTTCGCGCAGGCGTACGTCGTCGCGCACGAGTACGGTCACCACGTCCAGGACGTGCTCGGCACCATGCGCAAGGTCGGCGACGACCGGCAGGGCGCCTCGAGCGCCTCCGTACGGCTGGAACTGCAGGCCGACTGCTATTCCGGGGTATGGGCCAAGCACGCCGTGCGGACCGGCTTCTTCAACAAGCCCTTCACCGACCGCGACATCGCGGAAGCGCTCGACGCCGCCCAGGCGGTGGGCGACGACCGCATCCAGGAGCGGGCGCGGGGCAGGGTCGATCCCGAGAGCTTCACGCATGGCACCGCCGAGCAGCGCAAGCGCTGGTTCTCCACCGGGTACGCCACCGGCGAGCCGTCCCGCTGCGAAACCTTCGCCGGGGGCATCTGAGCGCCGGGACAACGGCGCTCGGTCTACATGGGCTGAGGTCCGTCGAGCCGAGGTCCGAGCCGGCCCTGTCTTTGAACGTGTGCGGACGCGCGGACGGTGGCTATCGTGCCGCCATGGCAACCGATCAGATCGTCACGGTCCGACTCGGAACTCCGGCCGACGCCGAGGCCGTCCTGCCGATCCTTTACGCGGCGGACCTGGCGCGCGGCCGGCACGGCTTCCCGCGGGACCCCGACCGGGCGCGTCACAGGCTCACCGGTCCAGATGCCTTCTTCGTCGTGGCGGAGAACCGCGACGAGGGCGGCACGGTCGGCGATGCCACGGTCGGTCGTGGCGCCGTCGGTTTGGCCGTCGGGATGCACAGCCGCGAGGACGGCGGCGCCGGACGCGCGATCCCGGGGCTGTGCCACATCACAATGGTCGCCGTACAGCCCGGGTGGTGGGGCCAGGGCATCGGGAAACGGTTGATCTGGGCGCTGCTCTCCGAGCTCCGCACCCGTGGCTACGACCGCGCCCAGCTGTTCACGCAGGCCGACAACACCCGCGCCCAGCGTCTGTACATGGGCCTGGGATTCAGTCCCACCGGCGTGCTCGCCGTGTCCTATGAGGGCGAGGGCATCGTCCAATACCTCTTCGACGTTCACCGGTGACCCTCCGCATCCGGTGAGGAGCATGCGCCGCAGGTGCGGACACTCGGTCTGAACGCCCGTGACCGCGCCCGGTCACGGGCGCGGAGTGGCGAGAGGGGGAGGGCACGAGCGCACCCTCCCCCTCTCCGGTACGGCCGAAGCCGACCGGCCGAGCCGCCCACAACGGCTCGGCTCACCCGCTCACTCGCAGTCGCCCGTCTCCCACCACCAGAAGCCGACCGGGTAGTCGTGGGTGATAACACAGATGATCTTGTTCCCGCGGTCCTCACCGTAGCGTGCGATGATCTCCGCGCGCTGATCCGCCCACTGGCGGCGGGTGTCGTTGATCGCTCCGGTCACCGCGCGCTGCTCGTTGTCGAGGATCCTGCCGCGGTTCGTCGGGTTCTCATCAAGCGTCACGTTGCCGTTCTCGTCGATGATCGCGCGATCCTTGTTCAGCTCCTCGTCGTGCCGGATCCGGCCCGCGCAGTCCGAGCTCGGATAGCAGCCGGTCGACAGATCCTCGGGAACATCGCCGGCCCCGGGCATCGGGCTCCTGAACGCCAGCAGCGGGAACAGTCCCGTCCGCTTCAGGCCCACCGGGTTCTGGAGGCTCGTCGCCTTGGTCGGGTCTTCGCTGTCCGCCCAGTTCGAGTGGGCGTAGAAGTCCTGCACCCCGTGCAGGGCCCGGCCGAAGTAGTCCAGAACCCGGCATTTGGCCTGCCCGGCGGCACCGGGAGAGGCGTTGTCCTGGCAGTTGCTGGAACGTGAGGAATTCGAGTAGGAGATGTCCCCATCATCGTCCAGGATGCCGTTTCCGGCCTCTTGCGCGGCGCTGTGGAACCGGCCGCGCAGATGAGACACGCATTTGATCAGCGTGTCGCTCGCCTGCTGCCGGGTCCTGGGGTAATCGTCACCGCCGTTGGCCGGTGTGGCGAAGTCGGCGTTGTCGCAGTGGGCCGCCTCATCGTCGAGTTCGCCCGCCCAGCCGAGCCAGTGGTCCGGGCGGCCGACCCCGCCGAAGTAGCCGCGTACGCCCGCCAGGCCGGTCAGCGACTGCGGCTCGAAGCAACTGCCGTCGGACGGCCGTCCGGCCGGGCAACGCAGTGCCGCCCGGGTCACCTTCTCGTGTTCGCCGTGGCCTTCGGTGTACCAGTAGTACGTCGCGAAGGCCTCCGCCTTCTGTGGCGGCGTCACCGCCACGGCCAGGCCGGCGACCGCGATCAGAGCCGCCGCGATCGCCAGGATTCGGAAGTACGTTCCTCTCGAGTGAAGTCTCCCCCGTGCCATACAAGCCCCTCGTCTTGGTGTTTCCGGTGTCGCGCGCCGACGCTTTCATCGGCTCCGGCAAATCCCCCTGAACCATCTGGTTGCACCATCCGCTGGACGGTTCGGGCCGATCATAAAACGGCCAATGGGCCGGCGAGAGGCGGTGGGCCGCGGGGAATGCGGCGCCGGCGGGGCGATGACCACTGCACCATACGGTCACCCTGCGGTAACGCGGTAACGCCGTGTTCGCCAAGATCGACGACATTGACCGCAATCGGTCAATGTCAGTGTTACCAGATCTTACGAAGCTCGTCAGAATCCGGGTAATGACGGGCGATGGGTTTTCCGATCACCAATCGATGCCCTCAAAGGGGTGCTGACGCGGAAGTGATGTCAATCGCCGATCTGCGTCATGGTGACGCCGTCGTCTCCGGCCACGGCGATGCGGCCGTCGACGGTCACGGCGAGATCGTTGACGACGCCCAGGCCGTCGATGGTCGTGATCCGGCGACGGGTGGTGAGGTCCCACGCGGTGATGACATCGTCGGCATGGCCGGCGGCGAGGATCGGGGCTCCGGAGAGCATGCCGAAGGCCAGGGCATCGGCCTTGCCGACGTCGGTCACGTCCAGCGCGCCTGACGGCATGCCGTCGGGCACGGTATCCACGGTATGCCTGCCGTGCTCGCGACCAGTCTTCGATCCCACACCGTCACGTCGCCGGCGAACTCGTTCGAGACCAGGCCGACGAGGAGCGGACGCCCGCCGTCGGCGATCACCGAGAGGTAGCCGACCGTGATGCCGTATGGGTTCACCGAGTGGTTCCCAGGTCACCAGATCCCAGATTCTGACGGCCCGGTCTTCGCTGTCATCGCTGAACGAGATGGCGACCGGACGGCCATCGAGCACCGTGGCGGTGAGCGACACGACGCGATCGGTGTGCCCGACACATGGTCCGCCGACCGGACGCCCGTCGGCGGCGTCGAACACCCGGACCGCGTGGTCCTCCCCGCCCGACACGATGACGTGCCGCCCGTCGACCGTGGTGGTCGTGACGACGCCGACCGAGCCGTGTTCACGGACACGCCGGACGCGCCGCCATCGCCGCCCGGCGGGTGACGGTGGCCCATGCCGCCCCGGCCGGGGCGGCATGGGCCGTCCTGCGGTAGGGCTCTGCGCGGAAGGGCCCTGCGCCGCTTCGGCCGTCGCCCGTACAGGGGCGTCTCACGGCTAGCCGATGCGGCCAACGCGTCGAGTCGTACATCCACCACGGCGACGCCGAGATCGGTGCAGATCGCCAGGCCACCGCCCGGCAGCATGGTCAGGTCGTTCACGGCGGCGCCCACCGGGATCCGTTCCCCGCAGACGGCGTGGACCTCAGGATGTCCTCATCAACGATCCACAGTCGTACGGTCCCGTCATCGCCACCCGAGGCGAGGACGGTGCGCCCGGCCGCGGCGGTGACGGCCATCGCCCGCACCGTCCCCCGGTGGCCGGTCAGCGGCGGCACGCCGATCTCCGCGCCGGTGCGCGGATCCCAAAGGCGCACCACGCCGTCGGCGCCGCCGGAGACAAGTGCCACACGCCCCCCGGCCATCGGAAGTGCGGTGAGCGCCGTGACCTGGCCGTCGTGGTCGGCCAACGGCGGGCCGAACTGTTCGCAGGCGAGCGGATCCCACAACCGGATCACGCCTTCCTCGTCGCCGGACGCCAGCACCGTCCGCCCGTCGGCCAGCGCCACCGCCGCCAGTGCGGACACGTCGGCCCGGTGGCCGGTTCAGGGAGAACGGCGTGCGATCGCCCCGCCATCGCGGCCACAGACGGCGTCCGGCGGCGGCGCCGGCAGGTCCACGTCGAGTCCAGCTCTGCCGAACGCCCGTAGTCCGTACCGCTGTGCCGGAGAGCCGCCTCCCGCAGCAGGTCCCGGCTCGCCGCCACGCCGTGGGCGGCCGCCGGCCGCTCGGCGCGACCTCGGTAGTGCACGGGCAGGTGGCGCAGCAGATAGGGCTCGGCCCCGGCCCATCCCCGCCGGGTGCCCAGCGCCAGCAGCGCCGTCATGATCCGGCGGTGCCCCTCCCGCCGGTCGGCGGGTGCCCCTGGTGGAGACACGTGCACGAGGATGTCCGGGCGCGCGAGCCCGCACGTGCCCCTCTCTTCGTCAAGCGTGAGGTACGGCTCCGCCTCCCGTAGTGCCTCGGCGACACCGGTGTCGGTGATCTCCGGCCCCGCCGAGAGGGCTTCGGCGACGGCGGGCCAGACAGGTCCGGCGATCGGCACTCCCTCGCCGAGTGCGAAGCTCAGCGCGTACAGCAGCCGTACGACCCGCGCCGGCGCGCCACCGCTCCCGCCACGCCCAAGGGATCGCGCGCGGATTCGAGCCGTTCGACCGCGAGGGTCACAACGCCACCGTCCCGGTTGCGCACGCGTTCGAGCACGTCGGTCATCCGGCCGACGGGCGCCGCGGGGCCGAACGCCGCAGCGAGCCGGAGCGCGCAGTCGCGGACCGACGACCCGGCCGCGTCCAGCGACACCCGGACATCGTCTGGCACCCGCGCCCGTGGAGCCGAGACCGCCGAGCCACCGAAGAGCTCCGAATGCGACATCTGCCCGATCTGCCCAGGCTGCGCGCAGCGACATTCGCCAACGTCGATGCGCCGGGCTCACGGTGGCCGCCTTCATCGGCTGCGTCAGGCTTGGCGATCCACTCCGAGGGCGGTCAGCAACGTGCGCAGTCTGGCCGAGGTGTCGGCCAACTCGGTGTCGGGATCCGTGCCCGCCACGACATGGGTTCCGGTGAACAACCGCATCTGGTCCGCGCCGATCTCGGCGCAGGCGCCGGCGACGACCCATTCACCGTCGCCCGAGGCGTCGCACCAGCCGACGGCACTCCGATGGAAGTTGCGGCCGAACGGCCCGGTCGGCTCCACCACCCGTCCGTCGGCGGAGCCGCCTCGGCCCGGTGGAGCCGGGCGCAGCGCCGTCGCCAGCGCCAGGGACGACACCGTGGGATCGATGAGGCGACCGCTCAACCGGGTCGACAGGTGCCACCTGGTCGGAGTGCAGATCAGCGAAGGCTGACCCGGGACGTCGAGTTCGCCGCAGTGCGGGGTCAGCGCGGCCGCGGCGGCGTCCACCGTCAGAGCGTGCCGGCGCCGGCCGACGGCCGAGCCGATCAGGGCGGCGGCGAGGCGACGGTCCGTCGCGGGGTCGGCGCCACGTCCTGTCGAGTCCCCGAGCGCCTGCACCAGGATCCGGTCACCCGTACGCCGGACCAGCGGCACGGGACCGGACCCGAGCAGCGTGCGGTTCACCGGCAGGTCCGTCGCGTACAGATGGGCGCAGGGGTCATTGCGGCCGAGATTGCGGAGCAACTCCCGCTGGTCGGTTCCGGTCAACCCGGCCAGATGCAGAGCCCGGGTGAGCGTGATCTCGTCGAGTTCACCGGCGTCCAGGCGGGTCAGAGCGCTCTCGATGCCCGCGCGAAACGCCGCCGGGCCGGGGACGTCACGGATCGCGGCGTGTGCGACCGGGATCCGGTTCGGGGGCGGGCCGGGCCGCAGCGGTGCCGCCCAGTGGACCCGAGCGGGGATGACCAACCAGGTCGGCATTCCGGGATCGAGCGGGAGGGTGCCGACGATGACGGGACGCGGGTGCCCGGCCGCTTCGGCGTCACGTAGCGCCTGCGCGGCGCGGCCCGGCAGCGTGCCGCGGTCGCCCGCCGGTATCGCGGCGAACACGCCCTGGGCCAGCAAGGTGTAGCGCGCGGACGCGAAGAAGAAGCAGTCGCCCGGGGAGTAGCGGTCCAGCAGTCCCGCCGCCGGGTCGGCGGTGACCCCGGCGTGGGCGCGGGCGATCTCGAGCGTGGAGGCGGTCACCGGCGGCCGGCCGGAACCTGCTCTACGACGATGCGGCGCGTGCGCGGCCGGGCCGCTTCCGATCCGGCTCCGACGCGAGATCGGAATACCGCGGCAGCCGTATCCTCTGGAGCGCCGACGCTCGCCCGCACCTTCTCCGGAAGCAACCACGGCGACTCCTCTAAGGTTAGCCTTACCTAATCACCTTATTGTCGACCGTCCGCACCCTGAACTGTCAAGGGGGCGCCGGAACATCAGGGTGTTATGAGGGTCGGCGGCAGGCCGAAGGCCGCGAAGGGTTCCGAGACGAACACCGTGACCTCGGCCACCGCTCCCCGCTCGACCCGGAGGGACGACGAGCGAGCAGTGTCAGCGCCCAGCCGCGGCCGGCGAGTGTGCGTACCGGCCGATCAATCGGCATGGCCGGCATCCTTCGCTCATGGACGCGGGACACCGCCGTACGGTGCCGCCCCAACGAACGCTGAACCGACCCGCGTCAGGCGTGCGGCCACGGACCGGGTACGACCCGTACGTCGTGGGCGTCGGCGTCGGCCGCCGCGAAGGCGAGCATCCGGGCGGCCTCCCCGGTCAGCGCGTCGATGTCGCCGGGCGAGAGCCGGCCGTACGGGCGGATGGTCAGGACGGCGGTGCCGCCATCGCGCGTGACCTTCCAGTCCCCGCCGGTGAACCCGTCGAGGAGCACGATGTTGGGCATGGGGCCGTGCCTGCCGTACCTCTGCTCGTGATAGGCCTCGGTGATGAATCGGCCGCGGTCGGCGTGGGAGAGCAGCAGGTTGTCGAAGTCGTACAGCAGACGCGGCGGGGCGGGAACGTCGGCATCGGGGCGCGGCGCGTCGGGCAGATCGAACAGCTCGCGGCCCTCCTCGTCGACGAACTCCGCGAGCCGTGGCCGGAGCCGATCGACGACCTCGCGCAGCCGGGTCAGACCCGACCACGTCTGTACGTCCTTCACGGTGGCGGGGCCGAAGGCGCCCAGGTAACGCAGGACCAACTCGTCGATCGAAGGCTCGCGGGCGAGTGGACGGCCGAGCCAGGCCTCGGCGCTGGTGTGCGCGATGGCCCCGCTGGATCCCCACACGCCCCGCGGCGGAACCTGGACGAGCGGAACCCATGCGCGGACGGCGTGGGCGAGCGATTCAGGTGACCGGCCGGCCCAGCCCGCCCCCTCCTGTTCGGCCAGCAGCCGGCCGAGCCGCGTGGGGGTCATCGGCCGCTCCTCGACCAGTGCCCGGCCGGCCGCGGTGAGCTTCTCGCGGTCGAGTCCGAGGAGGTCCTTGCCGAAGTTTCCCCGCATGCCGCGCTCGATGACGGGCTGCACCAGCGGGCGCAGGTACAGGCAGTCGCGGGCCGTGACCAGGTGGATGGTCGAGCGCATGAGCGCGATGCGCACCAACTGCCGCCGCGCGAGCAGGTCGGCGACATCCTCGGGACGGATGCCGTCCAGCCGGGCGGCCAGCCCCAGGTACCAGGTGTGGGGCGTCTGGGCCTGCAGGCCGACCAGGTGCTCCACCGCTTCGAGCACGGGCAGCTTCGAGCGGCTCATCAGCAGTTGCCGCGCCAGTGTCGCGCGGCCCAGCGCACGGCGGGTCAGTCGTGTCTCCATGCCGTCCCTCCCTCCCCGACGTGATCGTCATTCGTCGGGCTCGGGCCGAACACTATGAGCGATAGCGGTCAGATTCCGGCCGCAATCCACCGTGTGGACACATGACCTCGTGGTTTCCCGGTGGTGTCCTCTGCCGGCCGGGCGCGGCGAGCTGAGCCTGACGAATTCCTTGGCATTTGTGGGAACTAAACCCGATAGATCACCGTCAGCTAGCACAAGGGCCAGATTCGTATGCCCTCTCGACCAACTGCAGACCGACTCCGACCCGGCATCGCGGCCCGGTCGGGGCTGCCCCGAAGGTGGGACAATTGCGCGTCGGCAAGCGTGTGGAACGTGTTCGCCATCGTGCGGCCGGCGGCCTGCTGGTCCTCGCGTTGCTGGTCACTACGGCGTGCCAGGGTTCGGACGCCCCCTCGGGATCCGGCGGCAAGACGGGTAAGAACAAGGCGGCCGCCGCGCAGGTCTCCATCACGCCGGCGAACGGGGCCACGAAGGTGCGCCCCGACGGGGCCGTGGTGGTCAAGGTGACCGGCGGCAGGCTCGACACGGTGAGCGTCAAGGCCGGGAAGAAGAACGTCCCGGGCACCTTCAACGCCGAGCGCACAGAGTGGCGGTCCTCATGGACGCTCTCACCGTCCACCAAGCACTCCGTGACCGCGACCGCGAAGAACCCCGACGGCATCGCCGCGCAGGGCACCAGCGGCTTCAAGACGCTGACGCCCAGTCAGACGATCTCGACCTCGCTGGACTGGATCCTGGAGAGCAACAGGGGCAAGAAGTACGGCGTCGGCATGCCGATCATCCTGAACTTCAGCCGGGCGGTCTTCAACAAGGAGGCCGTCGAGAAGGCTCTGGAGGTCAAGGCGCAGAAGCCGGTCGAGGGCGCCTGGCGATGGGTCGGCGACCAGCAGGTGGTCTATCGGCCGAAGACCTACTGGCGCGCCAACCAGAAGGTCCGGCTCACCGCCCATCTGTCCGGGGTACGGGCCGCCAAGAACGTCTACGCCCTCAAGGACTTCAACCGCACGTTCCAGATCGGCAGATCGCGGATCAGCAAGGTCAATCTGAAGACGCACAAGATGACCGTCAAGATCGACGGCAAGAAGGCGCGGACGGTCCCGATCAGCGCCGGCAACGGCAGCACGCTGGAGTACACGACCACCAGCGGGGTGCACCTGACGATGGAGAAGGGCAACCCCGTCCGGATGATCGCGCCGGGCCGTAAGAAGGGCGACCCCGGCTACTACGACGAACTGATCGGGTACGCGGTGCGCATCTCCAACAGCGGGGAGTACCTCCACCAGACCGCAGGCGACTACTACTGCCTGGGACGGGCCAACTGCAGCCACGGCTGCGTCCGGCAGCCGGCCAAGGACGCCATCTGGTTCTACCGCACGGTGCAGCCCGGCGACGTCGTGGACATCACGGGTTCGCGGCGCAAGCTGAGCTGGGACAACGGGTGGTCGTTCTGGCAGATGCCGTGGAAGACCTGGAAGAAGGGCAGCGCCCTCAGCTAGCCCTGAGCCGGCGCCGGCGGATCCTCACCACCTCACCGCGGGTTCTCATCGAGACCCCGCCCGGGCCTCGCACGGATCTGTGCCACTCAGATCCGGGTCATTCAGATCCGGGTCAGCCGGTGGGCAG
>NZ_JABVEB010000091.1 GCF_014323665.1 Actinomadura sp. HBU206391
CGGCATCGACCTGGCCATGGCCGTGTATCGCCGGCTGCGCGGCCGGGTCCCAGATCCGCAGCGTGCCGTCCGCGCCCGCGCCGACCAGCAGCGCCTGCCCCTCCACCTCGATCGTGCAGTGATCCGCCACCCAGCCCGCATGCCCTTCGAGGGTCGCCAGCGCCAGTCCCGCTTCGCCCGGTCCTCTCGGAACACGCCTCTAGCGCGCCAGGACGGGCACCGGGGACTCGCGGCCTGTTGCGGCGGCTGCCGCCGAGCGTACAGTGAGATGCCAAGTTCGCAGGTCAACCCCAGGATCGTGACTGGCACATGGTGTCTACGCGTTCCTCCGCCCGGTGGCGTGATCATGGGCTGCCGGCCGAGGTGACGAGCTTCGTGGGGCGTCGGCACGAGACGGCCGCCGTCAAACGTCTGCTGTCCGCCTCCCGGCTGGTGACGCTGACCGGAGTGGGCGGCGTCGGCAAGACCCGGCTGGCCTACCGGGTCGCCGCCGAGCTGGCTCGCGCCTTCCCCGATGGCGTATGGCTGGCCGAGCTGGCCGAGCTCGAGAACCCCGAGCTGCTCACGAACACCGTCTCCGAGGCCCTCGGGATCGATGATCGCCCCGGCCGGCCGGCCTTGAACGTTCTGGCCGAGCACCTGCGGGACATGACGGCGCTGCTCGTCCTGGACAACTGCGAACATCTGCTGCCCGAATGCACCGAGCTGGTCGAGACCCTGCTGCGCAACGCTCCCACGCTGCGGATCCTCGCGACCAGCAGGCACCTTCTGGACGCCATGGGCGAACAGGCGTTCACCGTCCCGGCGCTGTCGCTGCCCGGTTCCGACGGAGACTCCCCCGAGACCTCCACGCAGAGTGACGCGGTACGGCTGTTCGCCGAACGGGCGCAGGCGGCGCTCGCCGATTTCACCGTGACCGCGGAGAACCGGGACGCCGTCGAACGGATCTGCCTGCGTCTCGACGGGCTCCCGCTCGCGATCGAGCTCGCGGCCGTCCGGCTGCGGGCACTCTCCGTGCAGCAGCTGCTCGACCGCCTGGACGACCGGTTCCGGCTGCTCGAGCGCCGTTCCGTGGTACCGCGACATCGGACGCTGTGGGCCCTGATCGACTGGAGCCACACCCTCTGTTCACCGCAGGAGCGGCTGCTGTGGGCGCGGGCCTCGGTGTTCGTGGGCGGCCTGAACCTGACGGGGGCCGAGGCGGTCTGCTCGGGTGACGGCATCGCGCGCGAGGACGTACTGGATCTCGTGACCGGCCTGGTGGACAAATCGGTTCTGGTCACCGAGGAAAGTCGCTTGGGGATCCGCTACCGGTTGATGGAATCGCTGCGGGAGTACGGGCGCGGCCGGCTGGCCGAGTCCGGCGAAGAGGCGGCCGTACTGCGGCGGTACCGCGACTTCTACCGCCGCATGTGCGCCGAAACGCTGACGCAGCCGTCCGGGCCGTCGCAGCTGAATCTGCTTGCCCGGCTGAAGCTCGAGAACGCCAACCTGCGCTCGGCGATGGACTACTGCTTCGCGACGCCCGGACATGTCGCCGACGGCCTGCACATGGCCGCAGACCTGCGCAACCACTGGCTCAGCGGCTACCTCGGCGAGGGACGCCAGCGGCTGGCACAAGGACTCGCCCTGCACCACACGCCGGACGACGCGAGAGGCCGCGCGCTGGCCCTCGACGCGTGGCTGGCCGTGGTCGACGGCCAGACCGATGTGGCCGACCTGCTCGACGAGGCTGAGCAGATCGGGAGACGGCTGGGGCACGGCGTGATCCTCGCCGACGTCGCGCTCCAGCGCGGGCTGGTCGCCCTCGACCGGGGCGACGCGGAAACCGCGATCAGGCTCTGCCGGGACGCGGCCGAGCAGCATCACGTGACCGGCGATCTCATGGGCCGCATCCGGGCGTACCTGTGGCTCAGCAGCGCCCTCACCCTCGGCGGAGAGCTGGAGGCAGCCGTCCGCGCCGCCGAGGAGGGCATCGCCCTGTGCGAGGTCCACGGCAAAGGGCTCTACCGGGCGCACCTGCTGACCATGCTGAGCGTTCCGCTCTGGCGCCAGGGCGACACCGTACGGGCGGGCGAACTGGTGAAAGAGGCCCTGTCGTTCCACCGCGTGCTCGGCAACCCGCGCGGTATCGGGCTCAACCTGGCGGCGCTGGCCTGGGTCGCCGCGGCGGAGGGCCGGTACGAGCGAGCGGCACGGCTGCTGGGCATCTTCGAGACGTTCTCACAGGAGCCCAGATCGCGACGGGCGCTAGGGGCACAGGTGGCCGGGTACCGGCACCTCCGCCGCTACCACCAGCAGTGCATGGCCGACATCCGTGGCGCTCTCGGCGACACGGCGTTCGAGACGATCGTCGGGCGGAACGCCCGGCTCGACGTGGACCAGGCACTCGCGTACGCGATGGAGGAGCCGGCGAAGGAGGAAGTGGACGCCGTGGGGGCGGCCGGCAACGGCGCGCGATGGCCGCCGCTGACCCGCCGCGAGACCGAGGTGGCCGGGCTCGTCCGCCGGGGCCTGTCCAACAAGGACATCGCCGCCAAGCTGGTGATCTCCCAGCGCACCGCCGAAGGTCATGTCGAGCGCATCCTGACCAAGCTCGGCTTCGGGTCACGGGCGCAGATCGCGGTCTGGATCAGCAACCGTGAGAACGAGGCCTCCGGCCGGGCGTGATGAGCGCGGGCCGGTGAGGGCCGTGGCCGTCCACCGCCCTCGCTCGCTCGGGGCCGGTTCGGTGGTCTCGGCGTCCAGTGCGTGCTACATGGATGAGAGATGTGCATTACATCCGGTCGCTGTCACATCCTGCCGCGCCGTTCCGTCATTGGGGTGGAACGGCAGCAACGGCAAGGAGATCACCATGGACGCCCGTCTCAACTTCATCGGTAACACCGTGGGGGCCAACTTCGGGAAGTACATCAACTCAGCGAGCAAGGTCGTGATTGATTCGGCCCTGCCGGCCGTAACGCAGGAGCTGGTGAAGCTCCGCGCCAGCCAGATCAACGGCTGCGGCTACTGCACCGACATGCACACCAAGGACGCCGCACACGCGGGAGAGACCCCGGTGCGGCTCAACCTGGTCGCGGCCTGGCGGGAGGCAACGGTCTACACCGACGCCGAGCGAGCCGCCCTGGAACTCACCGAGCAGGGAACCCGCATCGCCGATGCCGCCACCGGTGTCAGCGACGAGGCCTGGGCGAACGCCGCCAAGCACTACGACGAGGACCAGCTCGCCGCCCTGGTGTGCCTGATCGCCCTCATCAACGCCTACAACCGCATGAACGTCATCGTCCAGCAGCCCGCCGGCGACTACCAGCCCGGCCAGTGGGGATGACCCCACCGATCCGTAAGCACTGGTGAAAGCCTCCAGGCCCAGGTTGGGGATCATGTCCCTGGCCTGGGCCTTCGTGGTGGAGCGCGAGTCAGCCCATGGACTTGGCACCGTCCAGGGACTCGCGAATGATGTCGGCGTGGCCGGCATGCTGAGCGGTCTCGGCGATGATGTGCATGAGCGCCCGGCGGGCCGACCACTGTTCGCCGGGCGGGAACCAGGGGGCCTTCGGCAGCGGGTGCGCGGCGTTCAGGTCGGGCAGGGCGCCGACCAGCTCGTCGGTGCGGCGAGCCACCTCGGCGTAGTCATCGAGTACGCCGGCCAGCGTCTCGTCGGGCAGCAGCCGGAACTGGTCGGCCCGCTCCGCGAAGTCGTCCTCGGTCATGTCGGAGAAGTCACGCATCGCCGACGGCCCCTCCAGGATGAAGTCGACCCAGCCCCGCTCGACGGCCGTGACGTGCTTGATCAGGCCGCCCAGGCACAGCTCGCTCACGGTGGCGCGCTTCCTGGCCTGCTCGTCGGTGAGACCGCGGGTGGTGAAACGCAGGAAGTGCCGGTGCTTGGCCAGCATCGCCAGCAGGTCGGCGTGCTCACCGCCGACGGTCGATGCGCCGGCCTGGCCGCTGGACGCCGGGTCGCCAGTGATCGGGTTGCCAGTGGTCATGGTCTCCGCCTTTTGTGGGGTCCGCGTCGAGGTTTCGTTCTCGCTCCATGCCGACGCTATGACCCATAGCGGCCACTTACTGACCTGAATCGCAGGTTCCGGCCGTCTACGACGCTGAGTTGTGAGTGTCGGCCACGCCGCCGAGTATGTTCTCCCGGCCCCATGCGCCGAGCGGAGCCAGCGCCTCGTTGAGCGAGAACCCGAGAGAGGTCAGCGAGTACTCGACGCGGGGCGGCACCTCGTCATGCACCTCGCGATGCACGATGCCGTCCGCCTCCAGCTCCCGCAGATGAGAGGCGAGAACCTTCTCGGTCACGCCCGGCACCAGCCTGCGCAGTTCGCCGAAGCGGCACGTCCGTTCGTTGAGCGCCCAGAGGATCAGCACCTTCCACTTCCCCCCGACCACGTCCATCGCCGCGTCTATCCCGCAGACGTACGCCCCCGGCCTCCGTGCCGTCATCATGCCCCACCCCCTCCTGCCTGCTCACTCACCCCGGGGTAACCACCCACTTCTAAGTGCGTACTTGATCATTCCGGGGCATGCGACAAGCCTCATCAGTATGGAACACAGCCCCTTCGACGAACCTCAGCTCACTCTCCTCGGACTCGGAGCCATGGGTACCGCGCTCGCACGCGCATGGCTCGCTTCCGGGTATTCGCCGACCGTCTGGAACCGCACCGCCGGCCGGGCCGAGCCGCTCGCCGCCGAGGGCGCGATGGTCGCCGGGACGGCCGCCGAGGCGGTGGCCGCGAGCGATCTCGTAGTGGTCTGCCTGCTCGACGACGCCTCGGTCGACGAAGCCCTGGCCGACACCGACCTGACGGGCAAGGACCTGGTCAACCTCACCACCAGCACCCCCACCCAGGCCCGCGCCCGCGCCGACTGGGCGCGGGAGCGCGGCGCCCGCTTCCTGGACGGCGGAATCATGGCGGTGCCGCCGATGATCGGCGCCCCGGACTCCGGCGGCTACGTCTTCTACAGCGGATCCCGCGCCCTCTTCGACACCCACCACGACGCGTTGGCCGTACCGGCCGGCACCACGTACGTCGGTGCGGATCCCGGCTTCGCCGCCCTCCACGACGTCGCGCTGCTGAGCGCGATGACCGGGATGTTCGCCGGGGCGTCGCACGCCTTCGCGCTGATCCGAAAGGAGGACGTCGCGCCGAAGGACATCGCGCCATTGCTCGTCAGTTGGCTCACCGCCATGGCCCCCTTCGCGTACGAGATCGCGGACCACCTGGAGAGCGGCGACTACACCAGGGGCGTGACCTCCAACCTCGCCATGATGGTCGAGGGCAACTCGACGCTGCTTCGCACGGCCGAGGAACAGGGGGTCAGCGCCGAGTTGCTCACCCCGTACATGGCCCTGATGGAGCGCCGTCTCGCCGACGGACACGGCGACGAGGGCACCACAGGCGTGATCGACCTGCTCACCCGCTGAGGAGGTCCGCGAGACAACCGCAGGTCGCACGCTCTGACGTCGCGGCCACCGCGCAGCCAGAACGACGGTCTTCAGTGGTCTTCTAGGCGCGCCAGGGCATGTGCTGGAGTGTCCAGGTGTTGCCGTCCGGGTCGGCGAAGCGAGCGTAGAAGACACCGCCCAGGTCCTCGACCGGCTCCACGTCCACACCGCGCTCGACAAGTGTCGTGCGGGCCTGCTCGATGTCACTCACGACCAGGTGCAGCCCGCGCAACGTGCCGACCGGCATGTCCAGGGATGGGATGCCCTCGGTCAGGGTGATCGAGCACGCCGAGCCCGGCGGGGTGAGCTGGACGACCCGAACCCCGTCCGCCGGCCGAACGTCGACGTCCACGTGGAAGCCGAGACGGTCGGCGTAGAAGGCCATGGCCCGGTCGATGTCGGTGACGGGCACCGGGACGAGCTCGAGCAGAAGCATGCCTGCACGGACGGGCGGAGCGGTGGGATCGACCGGGATCTCGGTGATGTCGGCCGGGATCTCGGTCTGGGTGGGCTGGGCCTGGGTGGGCTGGGTGTCGGTCATTGCTTCCCTTTCGAACTCATCTCGAACGCCGCGTCGAGGACATCGACAGGCGCGATGATTACCTTTTGGTTTAATAACTGAATTGTTTTGTACGCGCTAGGCTCGACCTGGGTCAAGGGGAGACCTTCGTGAAGGTCATGCTCATCCAGTGCCGCCAGTCCGAGCCGTTGTCGGAGCGCTCCCACGTGGCCGTCATGGTGTCGCCGTCCTTAGCGATCACCAGCGTCGCCCGTTCCGTGTCGCCCGAGAACGTCCAGACATCATCGTCGGTCACGCTCGCCTGCATCACGGCGAAGTCGCCTTGGTTGTCGAAGGAGCGCATGGCATAGGCCTGGGTCGATGGGTCGTAGGGTCCGATCATCTCGATGACCTCGACCTTGTCGTCGTTCATGCGTACGTCAACACGGTGAATGAGGAAGAACCCGCCGGCCAGCCACTCGTAGGTGTCCGAGCCGACGATCCGGATCGAGGGCTCAGACCGCGTGGCCACCGTCTGCCCCTGTGAACGCCAGCGGCCGACCAGCACATCCAGACGCTTGTTCTCCTGCCTCGGTGTCGGAGGCCGACTCAAGACCTCGGCGTTGCCGTCGTCCATCATGCGCGTCCTTCTCCCTGTCATATGTGTGTAAGATATTGCTTAAATACTTACACAGTGTCCGATGGGCACGCAACGACCCCGGGCGAGGAGGTGGCAGTGAACGACGCGTTGCGAGCGGTCGCCGACCCGACCCGCCGCGCGATCCTTGTGCTGGTACGGGACTGCGAGGTATCGGCGGGCGATATCGCCGGGGAGTTTGCTGATATCAGCCGCCCGGCGGTCTCCCAGCACCTGCGGATCCTGGTCGCGGCCGGCCTCCTCAACGTCCGCCGCGCCGGCAACCGCCGCTTCTATCGGCTGCGCCCCGAGGGACTCACCGAGGCCGCGACATTCATCGAGCAGATGTGGTCCGCCCCGCTCGACCGCCTCAAGCACGCAGCCGAACGAGAAGAACGCGCACACGCCGACAACGAAGACGCGAAGGGGGAATTGTGAGCGCTGCGGAGGGCACGACGATCGAGCAGACGATGCGGATCCAGGCACGACCCGAAACGGTCTGGCGGTTCTTCACCGATCCGGCACGCCTGTCGCAGTGGTGGGGCGAGGCCGAGTTGGACGCCCGCCCCAGCGGTGCCTTGCGAGTGCAGATGCTAGAAGGCCCGCGCCCGGTGATGCGCGGGGAATTCGTGGAGCTCGTTCCGTATGAACGGATCGTCTTCAGCTTCGGCTGGGAAGCCGCCCCTGGAGCACCCGACATCCCACCTGGCAGCTCCCGAGTCGAAGTCACGCTCACCCAGGACGGCGACGGGACAAAGCTCACCCTCCGGCACAGAGGCCTCCCACCTGCGCTCGAAGGCGAGACTGGCGACGGCTGGGCGCACCTGCTCCGCAGGCTCGGCGAAGCGGCAGCACCCGCGAATAGCGAAAAGCGGTGACAAGCACGTGAGGCGACAATTCTTGCCACGCCGAGATGATGGCTCGATCAGGTTGGGAATATCCGGTTGGGAGGGGTCCGGCAGGTCGAGGTGATCGACGGGTCGGCCGAGCTCGTCGCCCGCACTGTCAGCGGGCCCAGAACTTCCATCTCGGGCGGCGCTCGTCGGATGAGGGACCTGGATCGCCGGTCTGCGCTGGCCTGAAAGGGGCACTTGTAGAGATGTAAAGGTCGGCCGCTTCCGCCCGGTCGGCTGCGCTGAGCCGCTGGAGAACCCCCTGGTTCCGGCGATCCGAGACGACCTCAAGCGTCTTTGCGAGCACGTAAACAACGGGGCGCATCGCCGGCTCTGGCTTCTCGGGGACTGACGTCCGGTGGCGACGCGTCCACCTGACGCAACACCGATTCAGTTGCTGTCGTTGCCGTCACCCGCGACCACGTCGCCTGGGGGACAGACCAAATGCCACCCGTACGACGCCGACGATCAGGGCGATCAACGCCATCAGCCATGCCGTGAGCGCGGCAATCGCCGATTCGTTGACGTGTTCCCCATTGCCTTCGATCGTCCCGTCGTATGCGATGACCGAGGGCAGCACGAACATGCCCAGACTGACGGCCAACCACAACAACCCGGTGGACACCGCGATCTGCCGCGGGCGCCATAGCCACCGCGACGAACTCCACGCCACAACGGCCAGTGCCACCGCGCAGGCCACGGCAGGCAGGATCGTCCTGGCCGCCCAATGCTGCAACATCAGCGACCAGTACCACTGTTCGTCCGGCATGGGATCCATGAAATAAAGAATCGGATCAGGTGGCCCTCTCAGCCCTCGCAGAGTGCCCAGCAGCGCGCCACCCAGCAGGCCACCGGCAAACGCGGCGGCCGCCGCCCGAAGCGGAGTTCGGCCGAGCCGGCGAACGACCAACGCGGCGAACAGACCAGCCAACGTTCCCAGGATGATGCCTTTGGACGCTCCGTAGGCGATCGGGTTCGTCTGATTCCACGGATTGTTGTCCTCATGGCCGGCCCGCCACACCCCGACACTGCCCCAGGCGACCACACCGACCGTCGCGCCGACCGAACTGAGAACACCCGGCCGAAACCGCCGCGCCGGCCCTGTGATGGGCTGCGCTCCCCGACCGACACCGGCCGAGTGGAAACGTTGGATCACCATCACCTCACCGATGCCATCCTGCAGGCTTGGTTCGTTCAGACGTCCAGGCGGTTGCGCTCCCGGTAGCGTTGTTCGAAGGCCGTCTGGAACTCGGCGGCCGGCATGTCGGGCAGCCTGTGCTCGACGATGTGGTCATCGGAGGCGTAGAACTCCAGCGCTCCGGCCTCGTCCCGGGAGAGCCGCCAGCCCCCGTTGATCCGGGAGGCCTTGAGCCCCTCCGTCGTATCGCTGAACCCCCGGTCGAGGATGTACCAATGCACCATCACCCTGGCCTGGTTCTTAGTGATCGTCCCCGGTCCGAGCCCCAGACCCGTCACGTCCAGGCGGCCGTTGTTGACGCCCAGCCCGTCCACCCACCCGTCGGGTGTGAGCTTTGCCGGTCCGGTGACGCGCAGCACCGCCTGCAACGCTGCGACGACCTTCTCCGCCAGCAGCGCGCAGTCCTCGGAGCCGGGGTCCTTGATGATCATGTACCAGTTCGGATAATCGTCGTTCGGAGTCGACCAGCCGGCCACGACCATGGCCTCATGGTCGGTCTCGGACATGCGCCATGACTCGGCGAGGAACTCGTCGCTGCTGATCTCCGCGTTGAGGACGTCCCCCTCCGCCGCGAACTGCGCGTACCGGCCTCCATCGTCACTGAGGATCAGCTTCGCGCCCGGCGGCAACTCATCCAGGACCACCGCCAGATTTCCGCTGAACTCGGCCCAGTCCGGCTCTCCCGCAACGTCCACGGTCCAACCTTAGATCGACGACCGGCGGTCGGTCAGGAAAGCCTCCGCCGACGTCGTTTTCATGGGTGGTATCCACTCGGTCACACCGCCGCCTCCCCGCCGTCCACCACCATGTCGCTCCCGGTCATCCACACCGACTCGGCGGAGGCGAGGAAGACGGCGGCGCCGGCGAGATCCTCCGGACGTCCGGGCCGCCCCAGCGGGATGTCCTTGCCCCGCTCCCGCCAGAGGTCGGGGTCATCCCGCCATTGCGCGGCATTGGCGTTGGTGGCGGTCAGCCCTGGGGAGATCGTGTTGACGCGGATGCCGAACGGCGCCAACTCGTAGGCCGCGCTGCGGGTGAGCATCGACAGGCCGGCCTTGCTGCACTGGTAGTGGGCCATGGCGCTGACGGCTTTGGTGGCGCTGATCGAGCTGACGTTGATGACGCTCCCTGGCTTACCGGCGGCGCGCAGGCGCGCGGCGACCGCCTGGGTGGTGAAGAACGGGAAGCGCAGGTTGACCGTCATGACGCGCTCGTACTCCTCCGAGGTCAGGTCCAAGAACGCGGTCCTGGTGGTCGTGGCGGCGTTGTTCACCAGAACATCGGCGAGCCCGAGCGACTCGGCCACCGCGTCCATCAGCCGCGGGACGCCGCCGGGGTCGGCACCGTCCAGCAGCAGGTAGTCCGCCCGCACGCCATGCCCGCGCAGTTCACCAAGGGTGCGCTGCGCGGCGGTCTCGTCGCTCAGCGCGGTGAAGAACACGTCACAGCCCTCGCGGGCGAAGGCTGTCGCGATGGCGCGCCCGATGCCGTTGGCCCCGCCGGTGACGATGGCTCGCTGCCCCGTCAGTCTGCCCATGGGATGCGCCCGCCTCTCGTGCTTGAAGTCTGGCTGAAAGGGCGCATTCAGCCGAGGTCAGTTCGGCGGTACGACGGTGATGACGACGTTGCCGATCTTGCGCCCGGTCTCGACGTACCGGTAGGCGTCGACGATCTGCTCCAACGGGTACCGTCGGTCGATGACGGGCCTGAACTCTCCTGCCTCGATCAGCTCCCGGAAGTACCGCACCATCTCCTGGTCCTGCTTCGGAAAGGGGAACTTCACCTTCCTGCGGCGGAACAGGGGCGTGACGAGCGGCAAGAGCACGTTCTGGCACCAGGGGCCCAGGTCAGAGGAAAGATACACACCGCCGGGTTTCAACAGTCGCCTGCAGCGGCCGAACGTGCTCTTGCCGACCGCGTCGAACACCGCGTCGTAGCTCTGCTCGTCCCTGGTGAAGTCCTCGGCCGTGTAGTCGACGACCCGGTCGGCACCCAGGCCCTTCACCAGCTCCAAGCGCGCCGTGTCACACACCGCGGTCACGGTGGCCCCGCGATGCTTCAGGAGCTGCACCGCCGCCGAGCCGATGGCGCCGGTCGCGCCATAGACGAGGACGTCGTGCCCGGGCCGGACGCCGGCCGTCCTGATGAACGACAGCGCGTAGTGCGAGCCCTCGGTACCGGGAGCGGCCTCCTCGAAGGTCACGCCTGTCGGCATGGTCGCGATGGCGCCGCCCTCCGGAACCGACAGATACTCGGCATGGGTTCCGAACGCGCCCTCGTTGTACCCGAACACCCGGTCGCCGACCGAGAAGGACGTGACGCCGCCGCCGGCCGCTTCGACGACTCCCGCGTATTCGGTCCCGAGCACGGTACGCCGGGGCCGGGCAAGGCCGGTGAACGTACGCACGAAAAAGGGCCTGGCCGCCCGGTAGGCACAGTCGGTCCGGTTGACCGTCGTCGCGTGCACCCTCACAAGGACGTCATCGTCCCCGATCGAGGGCTTGGCCACTTCGGTGACCCTGACCACGGCCGGCGGTCCGTATCTGCTGTGCACCGCCGCCTTCATCGGCGAACCCGATCGCCGAGACTGGGAAACTCAGACATCGGAGCCCCGTGGTATTCCGAGGGTGGCGAGCAGGTCTTCGTGGAATTGGATCCACACGGTGTGACACGAGTCGAAGTCCGGAGCGTCGACCCAGCACCTCTCGCCGACTTCGACCTTGGCGAGGGCTGACGAGTACCGGTCGGCATAGCCGTCGAAGCGCTGTAGGCACTCCGAGAGCTGCGTGCACAACTGGCGAAACGCCTTCTCGAGCGCCGTCAGCGTACGCAGCACGCGTTCGTCCCAAGGCCAGTCGGTGTGATCGTTGAAAGCCATGGGATCGGTGCGGGTCGGTCGAATCTGCCAGTTGGTGCAGGCGATGCCGAATCGTCGGTTGAGAGGAAGGAACGTCTTGTGGGCGCTCGTCACGGCGTCGCGGGCCCCGGCCCGATCGAGCTCGATCGCCAGTCGCCGCTCGTTTTCGACCCGGCCGCTGTCAGTGACGGACCAACCCGAGCTGCCGGCGAAGCTGGAGCGGCACACCAACCCGCTCACTTCGTAGTCCAGCAGCAGTTCCTCGACCAACGAGGTGTCGAGCCCGAAGCGTCCGCCGATTCGGGAGGGCGACGCGAAGCCCAGCACGCGTGGGCCATGGAGCACCAGGTCGTCAGGGGCGGACACATACGGTGACATTCTTACGACTCCCGATGGGACTCGATACGACTCGTGATCCGGTCGACCTGTTGCAGTGCCGCTTGGGCCGACCTCAATGGTGCCCTGGTGGCCGCAATCTTGACATCCCGCCCGAAAAAGACCGCAAGATTCTCATGGCCGCTCCGACCACTCACCGAAGGACACACCTCAACGACCATCGAAGGACGAAGATGAACCATCCGCGCATCGGTGTCAGCCTGCCGCACTTCGGGCCGCACGCCGGCCCCGACGCCGTCGTCACCGTGGCTCGGGCGACCGAGCGGCTCGGGTTCCACGCCGTGTCCGTCAGTGAACGCCTGCTCATGCCCGTCGGGCCGGACTGGACCAACGACGCCGGCCTGCCCGAGTCCCATGTCTGGGATTCGCTGGAGATGCTGACCTGGGCCGCCGCCCACACTGAGCGGATCCGCGTGAGCACTGGGATCGTGAACTCGATCTTCCAGCCGCCCATCGTTCTCGCCCGCAGGCTGGCCACGCTCGACCGGCTGTCCCGCGGCCGCCTCGACGCCGGCATCGGCCAGGGCGGCGGCACGATGGAGCCACCGCACTACATCCCCGAGGAGTTCATTGCGGCGGGGGTGCCGGCCTCCCGCAGGGGTGCCGGGTTCGCAGAGCACGTGGCGGCGATGCGGGCCTGCTGGGGCCCCGACCCCGTCGAGCATCGCGGCCGGCACTACCACATCCCGCGGTCCATGGTCGGGCCGAAGCCATTCGGGGACACCATCCCCCTCTTCATCGGCGCGCTCACCCGGCACACCATCGAACGGGCGGCGCGCATCGGGGACGGCTTCATCACCGTGGCCCTGGACTGGGACGAGACCCAGGCCAAGGTCCAGTGGTATCGGGACGCGGGCGGCACCGGCACGGTCGTGGTGAACACAATCCAGGCCTATCCAGACACCCTGATCACGCCCGCCACGTTCACCGAGGCCGTGCTGAACGATCTCGACCGCGCCGCAAAAACCGGCGCCGACGAAATGCACATCACCCTCAACCTCAAGCCCATCCATCCGGACAGTCAAGTCGAGCTACTGGACGCACTCGCTGACAGGCTCCACCTGCCTTCGTGAAGGAGGCCGGAAAAGGCCGTGAACGGTCTATTTCTTTCGATGAGGAGGACGCAAGGCTCCGAGGCCAGGCTCGTACGGCTCTATCTCGCGTCGGACTCGTCGTCGAACTCGTCGTCGCTGATCGACCTGAACCCGTCCGCCGCCAGGGCCGCCAATCTGCCGAGCCGCGCCCCGTCGTCGGAGCCGACGGCGCCCAGCCCGATGCGGAAAACGTCGGGGTCCGGGTCCCCCCGTAGGACGAAGAAGCCGCGGCCGCCTCCGTCATCACCGATCAGGAGCAGGTCCGGGCGGTAGGTAGGAATCTCGTAGGTGGTGTTGCGCTCGGCGATCTCGCCTGGGCCGTACAGCGCCACATCAACAGACACGTCCACCGGCGTGATGCCGGTCCAGATGTCGAGCAGGGCCTCCGGCGGCCGTACACCTACTTGGGCCTCGATCCGCCGGGCGAGATCCTCCCGATCGTCCACACCACTCTCCTCAGCCACATAATGGCAAGGACCATGACACCATGGCCACCCAACCGGGGGACAACGTTGTAAAGAATCCTCACGGCGCGGACGCTGGATCTTCCGGACGCACCGGTGAAAGAACTGCACACGTGATCTTGTCGCGCTTAGGCAAGTATCTGGCGCTGAACGGCAATGGGTTACCGGGGTGGCGGTGGCATAATTGGAGGCGATGGCACACCCCAACGCAGCCGCACTTGTGCTCCTAGGCAGGCTCCATATATTCATGCGGCAGCGTGTTCGTCCTGATTCTCCATACGAAGTGCGATCCGCGCCGACTACAGAAAGTTAGGCGCTCCCTCACAGGGTGTTGCTGAGGCGTTGGTCGCGGTCGTGTCCACTCCGATGAATGAAGGTAACGCATGCAGCGATCCGTCAAGTTTGCCCTATGCCTGCTTGTCCCAGTGCTGAGCAGCATGATGCTCCCGGCCGCCGCGGCCGCAGACGTCGGCACGACTTCGGTCCCGTCCACCAAGGCGCCTCAATCGACGATCCAGCCCCTGGCCGGCGGCGGATGCCGATCCGCCTACAATTCGGGCGGTTGGAAAAATGTCTATCCGTGCGTCTCCGTCGCGGGTTCCAATCTGGTGGGCGATGGGTACATCAGCGGGTACCCTTCATCCTGCTCTTACTATCGAGTGCACCTCGCCGACAGGAACGGCAATTTGACGTGGGCAGCCTCACCTAAGATGCAGTGCAGCGCTCGTTATTCCGGTAACCTGGCAACCCAAAACATATTTGAACTGCCAGGGCACCGGGGCTATGCCATATTCAGGGCGTACAACAGCAAGAACCAGTCAATTCTCAGCCTGACGAGTCCTCTCGCCTGCTACGCAGCGTGCTGAACCCCCCGCTACGCCATCCCCGCTTCAGCTCGGCATCGGTTACGAATAACTTCCCGGACGTTTCCAGCTTGAGCATCTAGCCCGGCTTGGGCGACGTGAGTCGTGGTGATCGAGTCAGGTCGCCCAAGCCGGGCTGGTCGTTCCGGGGCCGGATCGTCCCTGAAAGGTCGCACGCCCGGCCCGGGCGAACCGGCCCGGCGGCCCCGCGCAGACCTGGTGATGTCGCGGACCGATGGAGGCCGTGGTGGGGCGCGGCGATCTGGCTGGTTCCGGTGCGGAGGCGCCGGACGTGGCGCTGTATCTGTTGCTCGGTGCCGGTGTATCCCACCTGGGCGATCTCTCTTTGCGGATGCCGTCGTTCCGTACTACCGGGACACCGCTATCGCCCTGATAGTCGCGATCTGGGAATCCGCCGAGTCCGACGCACCGACGTCACCCCGGACCCGCACCTGATGACCGAAGTTGCCGAACTAGTGGTCCAGCGGTTCGATGAACGCCGTGTCCCGTCCGTTTTCCATGGCAATGACCGCACGCCGACGTCGGCCGGCCATTCGCACGATCATTGCCTGCTCGATGATCATGATCCTCGGCCCGCTAGTGCTGACCGGCTGCACCCGACCGGCCGAGCCACCGTCGCTGCCGCCCGACGGCGTGTACGAACACGACGCAGCGGGTGAGAACTCACGGGCCGAGCCCGCCCCGACCGACGGTACGGCCGGGTCCATCACTCGGCCGTTGGCGAAGGCCGGCTGGTTCTGCGCACAGGTCCGGACCAATGCGGACGGCCGTGCCCTCTGGTGCCGGATCGGTCACCGCGACCAGGCGAACACGGTCCATCCGCAGGTCGCGCAGTTCCTGCTCGACCACGACGGCCGGCTCGCCTGGGCATGGTTCCCGCCCACCGAGCAGTCGGCGGACCAGGCGAGAGGCGGCCAGGTCGCCGATGCCGCGGCACCGGCGCTTGCCGCTGCCTGGCTCGACGCCGGTGATCGCGTGCGGCAGAAAATCAACGATTTCGATCGTGACCTCCGGAACCGGACGGTGCAGCGGAGCGACGAGATCCCCCGGACCGCATGGCGGGACAAGCATGCGAACTACAGTTATTCCATGATCGACGGACTGGTCGTCACCGCCCGGGAGGACTCCGTGCGGCGCTGGCCGTTCGGCGCCGAACACTATGCGACCACGATGAGCTCCGCCGTGGATGACCTTCGGGCCGGCGGTTACGACTGCGCCTATCCGCCGCAGGAGAACTGCAACCGCCCCCAGTCGAACGGCTACTTCCGCGTCACGCTCCGTGGTGATCAGATCGTCTCGGCCCGGTTCGGCATCGGGAGCCTGATCGAGTCGGGGCGGCAACGGCATCTGCTCAGCGAGGAGTTCCCGCGCGGACTCACCTTTCTGACCGAGGCGGTTCGCCGTCCGATCACCGAGCGCATCGAACAGGCTCGGCGGTCCGGCACCGGCTTCGCCGGCATCGTGGCCGGGACGGTCGTGATCATCGACGCGGATCGAGGCGCGGTCGGCGAAGACGATTTCGCGGCGTACTTCGACATCCAGATCGGCGCGCCGCTGGCCGCGACCCTGCCCATCTGATCACGCAGGGTCGGAGTGAAGGATCAAGGGCGCCAAAGAGTCGGAGGGCTCTTTCCAGAGTTGGTCGGTGAGCTTGTCGACCTGCTCCACGCAGAGGGTGAGAACGACCTTGCCTCGTTGGTGCCTTTTCTGCGGTTCACGGAGTGGTGTCCATGGCCCCGATGACTTCTGCAAGAGCTTCTATACGGCTCCCCCTCCAAAGGGTGCCTACGGCGCCGGGCATCGTTGCGTACCTTTGCTGCCTGACAAGGGCATGATCGTCATGGACGTCGTCCATGACGAGATTCAGCTCGTTGAGATCCTCTATCGGGACTCCCTGAGCTGATCTCTCCGACTCGGGGTGAGCGCACCGCAGGGCCGACCACAGGTCGAGCATCGGAAACTTCGCGGCAGTTGATCGCCCTGGGTGGACACGACCCTTGACCGCCTTGTGCGGATGTTCGGAGTGGGAAGACGATTCGGCCCTGCGACCAAGTATGGGTGCCAATCGACCCCGACACTCCGGAGGCGCTCGCATGACGGAGACAGGGACTTGACCGCCGATGTGGGCGGGCGAATGACCGATGCCGAACTCGTCGAGCGGTTCCGGCGTGATCCACAGCAGTTCACCGCCGTCCACGATCGACACTTCCGCGACATCTATCTGTACGTCGCCGGGCGACTGGACGTACAGAACGCCGAGGACATCGCTGCCGAGACGTTCTGCGTGGCGTTCGGGCAACGCGACCAGTTCGACCCCGAACGCGGCGGGCTGAGGCCCTGGCTGTTCGGCATCGCCACGACTCTGGTAGCCCAGCACCGGCGCAGCGAGGCACGTCGCTACCGGGCAATGGCACGCGCGGGGAGCGAGCCGGTCGCCGACAGCCATGAGAACCGGGTCGTCACCTCGGTGGCCGCCCAGCGCATGCAGCCGGAGCTGGCGAAGGCGCTGGCCTCACTGTCGCAGGGCGAGCGGGATGTCGTACTGCTCGTGGCCCTGGCCCAGCTCAGCTACGACGAGGTGGCCCAGGCGCTCGGCATCTCCCAGGGCACGGTCGGCTCCCGGCTCAGCCGAGCCCGCAAAAAACTACACAAGGCGATCGACCTGGAGGCTTTCAATGGATGACCTGAAGCGGCTCGGCACCCTGCTGGCGATGCCCGACCCCGCCCCGGAGGTGACCGAGCGCAGCCGGCGCCGGCTGCAGAACACGATGCGCGGCCCGGCCCGCAGGCGCCGGATCGGCTGGACGGCGGGCGGGCTCAGCCTCACCGCCGCAGCCGCGGCGGCCGCGCTCGTGGTCGCCTCCAACAGCACGGCGCCTACCGCCACCCCCAACAGCCCTCCCGCGAAGGCCTCGATGTCCGGCCGGCAGATCCTGCTGGCCGCGGCCACCAGCGCGGAGCACAGACCGGCGAGCACCGGAACCTACTGGAACATCAAGCACAGACACACACCTCCGGTCAGTGGGATCGAGCTGAGTCAGACCTGGACCCGACGTGACGGCCAGGTATGGATCAGCTTTCGCCCCGGGATGATCAGCAGTCTGGGGCGACGCGGATTCCACCTGGGTGGTGTCGAGAGGCTGAGCCTCAGCCGTTTCCAGAAGCTGCCGACCGACCCCGCAAAGCTGAAGGCGGAGGTCGTCGCCATGGTGAAGGACAGGAAGGGACGTTCCGCGGACGAAAAAGGACTGGACGCCCTCCACATCCTGAACGAATTGCTCGTCCAGGCGCCGACCTCACCGCAGGTCCGCGCCGCCGCCTTTCGCGCGATCGCCACGTTTCCGCACGTCAAGAGCCTCGGCAAGGTCTCCGGCGGAGAGGGCGTGCTGATCACCCTCGGAGACGCCGGGACAAAGATGATCATTGATCTCAAGACCTCACAGGTGAGCAACGAGGGCTTCACCAACTTCGGTGGGAAGAGAGAGTCGATGGGGACCTCCACGTTCACCGCCGAATGGACGAACGAGTTGCCCGGCAAGGTGGTTCCGCTGTCGGCACAGGTGCCCAAGCGCGAACCGCTCCACCGCCCTCCAGCCGCATCGCGTGATCTCACAGGCTCCCGTTCACAGCCGTGATCTTGCGGGCCGATTCCACGCGACACTCCGGCGAACAGATTTAGAACGACGTTCAGTGTCGGCTGGCAAACCACCGAACACCTAGCCGGTGGTGCCCAGACCGGCACTGAACGCCGTTCGGGGTTCGTCGGCCGCCCAAGGCGCAGCCCTTGGCATGGGTCAAACACGGCCTCTGGTGTCACCGGGGAAGGCGCGCAGTGCCAGTTCGACGACGTGGGCCAGCTCTTCGCGGGTGGCGCCGGCGGCCGCGTGTACGGCCGGCCCTTCGGACACGGTCATGATGTAGCGGGCGAGGCCGTCTGGATCGTCGCCAGGGACCAGGTCGCCTTCTTGGATCGCGCGGCGGAACCGGTCGCGCATCGCGCCTTCTCCGGCTCTGCGGGCGCGTGCCAGTGTCGCGGACACGTCGGCGTTGGCCGGGCCGCAGGACAGGCCGCTCTGGATGGAGAAGCAGCCGGCCGGCCGGCCGGGCGCGGTCACGGCCTTGACATCAGTCGGTGCGCACACCTCAGCGTGAAAAGCCCGCACATGGGAGATGAAGATCAATGGGTTGGCTTGAGGGCAAGACCGCAATCGTGACCGGCGGTACTACGGGCATCGGACTGGCTGCCGCAGAGCGGCTGGCGGCGGAGGGCGCGCAGGTGTTCGTCACCGGCCGCCGCAGGGCGGAGCTGGACGCGGCCGTGGAGAAGATCGGTGCAGGCGCCATCGGCGTGCAGGGCGATGTGTCGAACCTGGCGGACCTCGATCGCCTGTACGCGGCGGTGCGGCAGCAAGGCCGTCGGGTGGATGTGCTGTTCGCCAACGCCGGCGGCGGTTCCTTCGCATCGCTGGAGCAGGTGACCGAGGAGCATTTCGACCAGACCTTCGGCATCAACGTCAGGGGCCTGCTGTTCACCGTGCAAAAGGCGCTGCCACTGCTCAACGACGGCGCCTCGGTCATCCTGACCTCCTCCACCGCTGCCACCAGCGGCGCCGAGACGTTCGGCGTCTACGCCGCCTCAAAGGCCGCCGTACGCTCATTCGCCCGCACCTGGGCCAACGAACTCAAGGGCCGCGGCATCCGCGTCAACGCGGTCACCCCCGGCACCATCGACACACCCGGCATCACCGGCCTGGCCCCCGACGAGGCGCAGGCTGAGCAGCTGAAGGGCTTCCTCATCGGCCAGATACCCATGGGACGCATGGGCCGGCCCGAGGAACTCGCCGACGCCATCGTGTTCCTGGCCTCTGACCAGAGCAGTTTCATCACCGGCTCCGAGCTGTACGTCGACGGCGGCCTCAACCAGATCTGAGCAGCCTGGTTCGACGCGCCCGCGCCAGTTCGACGAGCTCGCGCGGGCGCGCCGAACCCGTACCCGCGCACACACTCGACCCGCGCAATCAGGAGGAACAAATGGAGCTGGGACGATTGGGAATCTGGAGCGTCGAACTGCGCCTCGGCGACGCCGGCGAGATCCACGATTCCGCAGCCGAGCTCGAGGAACTCGGCTGGGGAACCCTGTGGATACCCGGCCTGGGGGGCGGGGACATCCTCGCCGACTCGGAGCGTCTGCTGCAGGCCACCCGTACGACCAAGATCGCAACCGGGATCATCAGTATCTGGCGGCACGATGCGGAAGAGATGGCCGCCGGCCATGCAGGCCTCCAGCAGGCGTACGGCCGCCGCATGCTTCTCGGCCTCGGTGTGAGCGACCCCGCCGCCGCGCACGACGCCTGCCGCCCCTTCCGGCCACTCGCGGAGATGAACGACTATCTCGACCGCCTCGACCGTGCCGACCCACCTCTCCCTGTGGACGAGCGGATACTGGCCGCGCTCAGCCCCAAGCTGGTGCAGTTGTCCGGACAGCGCACCGCCGGCGTGCACCCGTTCATGGTCACCCCCGAGTCCACGGCCTCCACCCGGGAATTGCTCGGCGCCGGCCCAAAGCTCGCCCCCTATCAAGCAGTCGTGTTGGAAAAGGACCCGGACAAGGCGCGCACTGCCGCCCGCGACTTCCTCGGCGCGTTCCTCACCATGGATCACTACCTCAAGAGCCTGCAGCGGCAGGGATCCACCGACGCAGACCTCGCGGACGGCGGCAGTGACCGGCTCATCGACAGCGTCGTCGCCTGGGGCGAGGTCGAGACGATCGCCACGCGCCTGCAAGCACACCACGACGCCGGCGCCGACCACGTCTGCCTCCACGTTCTGACCACCACAGGCGGCTTCCCACGCCGCGAGTGGCGCGAACTGGCAGCACTCACCCGATGACTCCACACCGCCGCAGGGGCGCAGCCAAGCCCCTCCGCCACGCCTGACTTCGAATCCCCCCGCTGCGCATAAGGCGCGATGAGCGGGACCGGCACCACAGGCCGTTGGAAACCCTGTTGATCGCCTGTAGCTCGTCCGCCATCCTGCCGAGATGGTCGGTGAACTTGCCCATGCGCAGCTCATACCCATGCTTGTTGAGGCCGTGCCCGAGTTCTGGAGCATCTATCTTGACGACGTGGACGACGATGGCGAGCCGCTTACGCATGTGCTGTTCGGCGTCGACCTGACCCCGTACGTCCTGGACGCGCATCAACGGGGGCGGTCGGAGTTGGTGCAGCGCTGCCTGACATTCTTCGAACATGTGCTGACGGTCGGGGACAAGCGGTCTAGAGAGGTGATCGTGACGTCCTTCGTCTACCAGGTCGGGCCATGGGATCCAGAGATGGCCAGCTTCATCAGCCAGTGGCCGCCCGCGCTCGCAGAGAGTGCACGCCAGCAGGGCTGGTCAGGAACAAGTTAGAAAGCGCACCGGACGCCGGTCCCACGACGGCGACAGGGATGCGAGCGTGGGCGGTGGTCGCCGCTGTTGCCGCCGGCCGCGCCCGCGGCACCCAAAGGATCCGCGATCATGGACACGACTTGCGCGCAGGGCAAGGACTCCGGCGCCGGGCGACCAGGGAAGTAATACGCGGTCGGGCGGTGCCGTGAGGAGATGGCCTCTGAGCGGACGTACCAGGATGGCTCTAGGTTTGGACACGTGACGGATCACGACGAGTTGCTGAGGCGGGTTGCCGGGCGAGCGGTGCAGGAGGACTGATGTCGTCACCGCCGCCGGTTCGACGGCTTGCCGCTAAGCGAAGGAACAAGGTCTCACTGCTGCTCCAGTTCTCCCTGCAGTGGCTCTACCTGCCGGTGTGGGGGGTCGTCGCCGTGGCGCTGGGCGTCCTCGTGGCCCTCGCTTCCGCCGGTCTGAATCCTCCGCTGCGGTGGTTCGACGTACGGCGAGGCGCGCTGTCACCGCACCGGTTCCACGTCGAGTGGGTGTCGGATCCAGCGCTCTGGGACACATATGCGGCGGATCGAATCCGCAGCAAGGTGGAGAAGGCGAACGCCAACCCCGCTCGGTACGGCGGCAGGGTGGCGCCGGACGGCAACCGCGAGCTGACGGTCACAGTGCCGGCCGTCCATTTCCGCGGGGTGGGCCCGGACAGGGCGATCGCCATCGCGCAGTCCCTGGGATGGACGGCGCAACTCAAGGGCAATGGACGCGAAGTGTGGAACGCAGGGGCACTGCGGCTCACCGGCACGATCCAGTCCGACTCCCCGTGATCGCGGTTTCGAGGAGAGGTGTCATCCTGTACTCCCGCGGCAGCGGAGGCACCCAGCCCGCATGTCGCTCAGCCGCCCACGGCGACCGTCTTGAACTCGAGCCAGTGGGGTCTGCTCTTCAGCAGTGGCGACCACCCTGCCGCCGTGCCATCCGCTGAGGCCGGTGGGTTGGTCAAAACGGCGGCTCGTCGTCCACCCGAGGCCCGTGAAGTGCCGCCCTACCCTGCGCGCTCCGCTTCTCTTCCCACTCTTTCTCGCGGTGCTCGTACTCGATGAGTTCGGCATGGGCGGCAAGGGTCGTGGTGTCCTCGCCCCAGGCCTGCAGTCCGACGATCGCGACCAAGCGGTAGCCCTGCTCGGAACTCGCGGCCAGTTCGCTGCGCAGTACGGGGATCAGCTCAGCCCGATGATGGACCAGCTCGGGAGCGTCCAACAAGGGAACCGCGGCGGCGATGGCCGCTTCGCGAACGACGGGATCAGAGTCGGCAAGACAGGCGGAGACCCCCTGGAACAGGGCGGGGCGCAATGCGCAGACCTCCCGGAACCTCGGCGATGAGGCCCACGACAAGCCCCACTCCTCCCGCTGCTCCTCCATGGCGTCGCTGACCGTGTCAGCCACCGCCGCCAGCCAGTCCAGCAGCTTGGCGCGCAACGGCCGGCGGCCGGCCTCCCACGCGGGGACCAGCGCCTCCTGACTTCCTGGGTCGGCGAGGAGCGCGGCTATGTAGAGGGCCGCCGTGCCCGTCTCACCATAGAGAGATCCCTGGTGCAGCAGCGCATCGGAAAGATGGTTCAGACCGCGGGTGACAGCGCCTCGGTCCCCGCAGGTGAAGGCCGCCAGCGCCATCGGCGTGAACGACACGGGCCCAACCGGATAATCCTCAACCCTCTCGGCCCAGTCTGCCCCTAGGGTGTTCCAGTCGGTTTCCGCGAGCAGCACGCGCGGATCAGGCAGTTCCTCGATCGCCACTCGGCGATTATCCAATCGTTCCAGGGCTGACCGGCATCGCACTCATGGCCCAAGCCGTAGTCCCCTCGATGCGAGCTACCGGCGGCCCGCAGGGCCGCCCCCGATGGGCAGGGCTGCTCCTTCCACAAAGAGCACGGGCTTCGGCTCCCGCCGTATTCTGCTGGTGTGACGGGCTCGGTGGGCTTCGGGGGGATGCTGTCGCGCTTGCTGGCGCATCGGAAGCTCGACGCCGGCGTGCTGGCCGCGGCGGCCGGCGTACCGGAGCCCGAGCTTGCGGCGGTGCTCGGAGGCGCCGAGCCGAGCGCGTCGCTGATGCGAGGGCTCGCACCCGCGCTGGGCCTGCACACCTCGGACCTGTTCCTGATCGCCGGACGTCGGGTACCGGACGACCTGGCAACTACGGGGCCCAAGATTCCAGGTATCAGTTCCCTTGTTTGGTGCATGGCCAACGTTCCGGAGGCCGGACGCCGGGTGCACGAACTGGTTCGGGATCAGCCCCGGCAGGCGCACCCGGAGCAGGCTTCAACTCCTGTATACGACAAGTGGTTCGTGCCGGGTTTCGGTGCCACGCTCCTGCGTCTGTTCGGCAACCGGAATATGAAGAGCACCGACGCCGTCAAGGCGCTGTACCTCCTAGCCCGCTTCGGGCCGTGGTCGGCGTCCACGCTCCACATGGTGGGCCATCGAAGAAAAGAGGTGTCCGCCGACCTGGTGGCGGCCTGCGCGGTCGTGCTCGGCATCCCGCCCGGTGATCTGGCCGCCCTGGCCGGCGTGGACGTGCCCGATCGGCCCCCATACGTGGACCCGGCAACACCCGAAACGGTCGAGTTGATCTGGGAGGCCCGAAACCTCACCGGCGAGCAGATGCGCTACCTAGACGACCAGTCACACGTGATCCGGCACGAGTACGACGATGTGATGCCATCGCACCTGGTCTGTCACTGCTCACTGTTCCGTGGGAACCGAAGACCGTGGCACCGTCCGGAACGGCCGTAGCGACCGGCCTCAAAAACGATCAAGGTCGAGGTTTGGGAATCATGTCCCTGGCCTGGGCTTTGCCGTGGAGCGGGTGACGGGAATCGAACCCGCGCTATC
>NZ_JABVEB010000092.1 GCF_014323665.1 Actinomadura sp. HBU206391
GGCAGGGAAGAATCCAGCCGGTCCCCGGCCGAGACCGAGGCTGAGGCCGAGGCCGAGGCTGCGGCCAGTTCGCGTACGACGTCGGCGAATCGCCGCACCAGCGCGTTGTCCGCGTCGCTCGGCCACGCGAGGGCGACCCGCAGCGGTTCGACATCCGTGAGCTGCACCCAGGAGAGGTCGGGACGGGCGTAGTACCGGGCCATGCTCCAGGGCGCGAAGCAGATGGCGGTGCCTTCGGCGACCTGCTCGAGCATCTCCTCGACGTTGTCGTTGGTCGGCCCCCAGCGCGGACTCGATCCATCCGGTCTGGGATCGACCGCCCACCAGTCCACCCAGTCGCGCGGAGCCCGTTCGGTCCACATGAGGGGTTCGTCGTTGACTTCGAGTACGGAGATGCCGTCGCGACCGGCGAGCCGGTGGCCGGTCGGCATGCCGACGACCCGGGGCTCGGTATGCACCACCTCGGCGTGCAGGCCCGTGAGGTCGGCGGGGAGCCAGACGAAGGCGACATCGGTTCGGCCGTCGCGCAGCGCCATGGTCTCCTGACCCCAGTCGAAGCGCTTGGGCTCCACTCGTACGCCAGGGTGGCGGCGGGCGAACTCGGCCCGGGCCCGCGTGGTGAGTTCGCCGGCGCCACTGGCCTCGAAGCCGACCCGCAGCACCCCCGTCTCGCCGCGCCGGTGCTGTTCGGCGGCGGCCGTCACCCGTTCGGCCTGGCGCAGCGTGCGGCGGGCCTCGGCGACGACGTCGCGCCCGGCGGCGGTCGCGGTCACGCCACCGGCATGCCGATCGAACAGCCGCACTCCGAGTTCGGCCTCCAGGTTCTTGAGGGCGTACGACAGCGCGGGCTGGCTCACGTACAGCAGGGTGGCGGCCCGGCCCAGATTTCCCTCCTCGGCGATCACGACGAGGTAGCGCAACTGGCGCAGCTCCATGTGTCTGACCATAAGCGCTCTTTATCGAATGAGCGATGTTCTGTCTTGGACGGTCAGGCCCGGTGGCTGCGATAACGGGAGATGTCGAACCCGAACCTTGGAGATCTGGAATGAGCACTGCCGATACATCTGCCCGTGAGGCGGCCGGCCGCGTCTGGCTGATCACGGGCGCGTCCTCAGGCTTCGGCCGGGCGATCGCCGAGGCCGCGCTCGCCGCCGGCGACACCGTCGTGGCGGCGGCCCGCAGGCCCGAGGCACTGGAGGGTCTAGCGGCCACGTACCCCGATCGCGTGGTGCCGGTCGCTCTGGACGTGACCGATCCGGCGCGTGTCGCCGCCGTCGTGGCCGAGGTGCTGCTCTGGTACGGGCGGATCGACGTACTGGTGAACAATGCCGGCCGGGGTCTCGTCGGCGCGGTCGAGGAGACCACCGAGCGTGAGCTGCGGGATCTGATGGAGCTGCACTTCTTCGGCCCCGCCGCGCTGACCCGCGCGGTATTGCCGCACATGCGAAGCCAGGGCTCCGGCGCCATCGTGCAGATGAGCAGCATGGGCGGCCGGTTCTCGTTCGCGGGCGTCGGCGGCTACTCGGCGACGAAATTCGCCCTGGAGGGGCTGACCGAGGCGCTCGCCCTCGAGGTGGCCCCCTTCGGGATCAAGGTGATGATCGTCGAACCCGGTGCGTTCCGGACCGGTTTCGCCGGGGGCGGCGCCCTGCTGCAGTCCGCGACCATCGCCGCGTACGAGGAGACGGTCGGACCCGTCCGTGCCACCCTGCCGAGCACCGACGGCAAGCAGCCCGGCGACCCCGCGAAGGCCGCCGTGGCCATCCTCGCCGCGCTGGAGGCGAAGGAGACGCCGCTGCGATTGCCGCTGGGGAACGACTCCGCCGACGCGATTCTCGGTCATCTCGACGCCTCGCGCGAGGAGGTGCTGACGTGGGAGTCGGTCAGCCGCGGCACCGACTTCGACGATTGATCCCACGCTCGGCTGATCCCAGGCTCGGCTGATCCCACGCTCCGGCCGGGTGCCCGGCGTCCGCGATGCCGGACGCCGGGTGCCCTACGACATCACCGCTGAAATGCATTGGTTTCATGATTTTTCCGTTGGTACCGTCCCCGAGTGTTCTCACTTCAGGAGCCGACGCTCTTCACCCGGCTGAAGAAGGCGAAACGGATCCTGATCGCGGGAGCGGGCGGCGGTTTCGACGTCTACGCGGGGCTCCCGCTCGCGTTGGCGCTGTCGGAGGCCGGCAGCGAGGTCCATCTCGCCAACCTGTCCTTCACCGCGTTGTACGGTCTCGACTCCGACGTGTGGCTCGATCAGGATGTGGCCGTGATCGGGCCTGATACGGCCGGTAAGGACTGGTATTTCCCCGAGCGAACACTGGCCCGGTGGCTGGCGAAGCATCGGCTGCCGGCCACCGTGTACGCCTTTCCAAAGGTGGGCGTGCGGCCGCTGCGCGCCGCCTACCGGACTCTGATCGAAAGACTCGGGATCGACGCCGTGTTGCTCGTCGACGGCGGCACCGACATTCTCATGCGCGGCGATGAGGCCGGTCTCGGCACGCCCGAGGAGGACATGGCCAGCCTGGCCGCCGTCCATGGTCTCGACGTTCCCGAGAAGATCGTCACGTGTCTGGGCTTCGGGGTCGACTCCTACCACGGCATCAGCCACGCCCACGTCCTGGAGAACCTGGCGGCGCTGGAGCGGGACGGTTCTTATCTCGGCGCCTTCTCGGTGTCTCGTGCCAGTCGCGAGGGTGCTCTCTACCTCGACGCCGTCGCTCACGCGCAGGCGAGCACTCCCGACCATCCCAGCATCGTCAACGGCTCGATCGCCGCCGCCGTACGCGGCGAGTTCGGGGACGTGCGATTCACGGAGCGCACTCGCAACAGCGAGTTGTTCGTGAATCCGCTCATGGCCCTGTACTTCGCGGTGACCGCCGACGGTCTCGCGCGGCACTCGCTCTACCTCGACCGGATCGAGGACACGGTGCTGATGCGCCAGATCAGCTCGATCATCGAGGACTTTCGCGAAGAGGTGACGCAGCGTCCGCCGCGCGCCATTCCGCACTGAGACCGAATCCCGCACGCAGACCCGAGAGACCCGTCGCGACCGCCGTACGGCCGGGATGTCCTCGATCGACCACCGAAGACATCCCGGGATCCTCATCGGCTCTCACGCCGAGGCTCGCGTACGTAGTAGGCGGCCGGCATTCCGTCGTAGCGTCCGGTCAGCCGGCAGCAGCGGCGGAAACCGCCGCCCTGAGCCGCACGGGCACGGGTCGTTGCCGCCCAGTTTCTCGATCAGTTCCTTCTCCCCGCCCACAACGCGGTCGCCCCGTTTGACCCGGGTCTCGCTAGAGGGAACCCCCTGCGGCGCTTGCTGGTCCGCTCAAAACGGCACCTCGTCGTCGCGGTACATGACAACCTCTTCGGTACGGAATCGCGCCGACGATAGGCCGCTCATGCCGGCCGTGCCAGTCGTTTCCGCCGTCGAGCCGGCGATAACCTGAGTTCGAGCCAATGATCCGCCGCAGGGCGATATCTCGCGACACGGCGTGCGTCGAATGTCGGGATGGACGAAGCGCCATGCAGGAGCCAGGAGACCGGACCCACCTGCCCGAGCCATCAGCCGACCCGCCCGAGCGATCAGGCGAACTGCCCGGGCGATCACGCGACGACCCGGACGTGCCCGAGATCGCCGTCCTCGTCGGGTTGCAGGGGTCCGGGAAGACGACCTTCTTCCGGGATCGCCTCGCCGGCACTCATGTGCACGTCAGCAAGGACAACCTCGGCAAGAGACGGCGGCGCCAGGCGCGCCAGATGCGCATGATCGACGAGGCGCTGGCGGCGGGCCGGAACGTCGCGGTGGACAACACCAACCCGTCACGGGAGGAATGGGATCCTCTCATCGAGATGGCCCGCACGCACGGGGCGAAGGTGACCGGCTACTGGTTCCCGCCTGACGTGCCGGGCTCGCTGCGGCGCAATGCCGCCCGTACCCCGAGAACCCGGGTGCCGGACGTCGGGATCTATGCCACTGTCAGTCGCCTGCGTCGGCCGCTGCGCTCCGATGGGTTCGATGAGCTGCGAACCGTACGGTTCGACGGGACGGGCGGGTTCGACGTCACGGCCATGGACGAGTCCGGTGACCCGCCGGACGACGCAGGCCGCTGAGCACGACGACCGGCCGCAGGCCACATGAGGGCCTGGGACAAAGGAGATTCGATGCGGGGCAAGGATCTCGAGACGCGGATGCGGGAACTCGAGTGGTTCCACTCTCTCGCCGTGCTCCCAGGAGCGTGGAGCATCGTACGAGTCGACGGACGCAGCTTCTCCCGCTTCACCGAGCGTCGTTTCGACAAGCCCTTCGACCCGCGCTTCTCCACGCTGATGGTCGAGGCCGCCCAAGCGCTGCTCACCGAACTCTGCGGCCGCTACGCCTACACCGAGAGCGATGAGATCTCCGTTGTGCTCGGCCCGGAGTTCGACCTGTTCGGACGTGAGGTGGAGAAGCTCGTTTCGCTGTCGGCGAGCATCGCCACCGCCGCGTTCACCCACGCCGCGGGCGAGCCCGCCTGCTTCGACGGCCGGATCTGGATGGGCACCGGTATCGACGACGTGATCGACTACCTGTCCTGGCGCCAGGCCGACGCGTCGCGGTGCGCGCTCAACGGCTGGTGCTACTGGACTCTCCGCAAGGAAGGGCAGTCCCAGCGGCAGGCGACCCGTGCCCTCGAGCGTGCCACCGTCTCGGCAAAGAACGAGCTGCTCTTCGCCCGCGACATCAACTTCAACGAGGTTCCGGCGTGGCAGCGGCGCGGCGTCGGGCTGTGGTGGGAGACCTACGACAAGACGGGACATGATCCGATCCGCGGCACGGATGTCACCGCCGCGCGGCGACGCGTCCATGTCGAACGTGAACTGCCCATGAAGGACGACTACCGTGATCTCGTCCGCAAGCTGGTCACCTGCTCCGGCTGACCTCGACGCCCGACTCAGCGCCCGATCCGCCGGACGGGCGGATCCTGATCCAGGACACCATGGGCCTTGTGCCGGTCACCGGGTTCGAGATCCATCTGCGACGTACCGAGAGGGAGACGACATGATCTACGCAAGGCTTGGCGCGTCCGGGCTGAAGGTGTCGCGGATCTGCCTGGGCATGATGAGCTACGGCGACCCGGGGGCGCGCGAGTGGTTCCTGGGCGAGGACGCGGCCGAGCCGATCGTGCGGCGGGCGGTCGAGGCGGGCGTGACGTTCTTCGACACCGCGGACGTCTACTCCCGGGGCGTGAGCGAAGAGATCACCGGCCGGCTGCTCGCGCGTCTCTTCCCGCGCCGTGAGGACTACGTGCTCGCGACGAAGGTCTACTCCCCGATGGGGGAAGGCCCCAACGAGCGTGGGCTCTCCCGTAAGCACGTGCTGGCCGGGATCGACGCGTCGCTGGCGCGGCTCGGCACCGATTATGTTGATCTTTATCAGATCCATCGTTTCGATCCCGAGACGCCGGTCGAGGAGACCATGGAGGCGTTGCACGACGTGGTGCGTTCGGGCAGGGCGCGTTATATCGGGGCATCGAGCATGTACGCCTGGCAGTTCGCCAAGATGCAGCACGCCGCGCAGGTCAACGGCTGGACCAGGTTCGTGTCGATGCAGAACCACTACAACCTGGTGTACCGGGAGGAGGAGCGGGAGATGATCCCGCTCTGCCTCGACCAGGGCGTGGGCGTCATCCCGTGGAGCCCCCTGGCACGCGGACTGCTCGCCGGAGACCAGGAACGCGGCGCCCGGCGCGAGACGGCCCGGGGCGGCAGCGACCTGTTCGCCGACAAGTTGTACCGTGAAGCGGACTTCGACGTCGTCGAGGTGGTGCGTGCCATCGCCAAGGAGCGTGGCCTGCCCCCGGCGAGGATCGCCCTCGCATGGCTGCTGGCCAAGCCCGCGGTGACCGCACCTATCGTGGGGGCGACCAAGGAGCGGCATCTGGAGGACGCCATCGCCGCGGTCGACGTGACGTTGTCCGACGACGAGGTGGCCCGGCTGGAGGAGCCCTACCGGCCGCACCCCATTCTCGGGCACTCCTGAGGAAGCGCCACCCGAGCGGACGGCGGCCCTCGCATGCGGCACAACTGCATGATCACGCCAGAGAAATTCCTGCCGTGATCATGCAGTTGTTCGCGAGGGCCCCCGGATCGGCTCAGGTCAACGGCCTCCTGGAGGCGGCCGGGGGTTCGCCCCGTTGAACGAAGCGTGTCAAAGTGTGTACTACCTGAGAGCAGGAGGTTCGTATGTCTTCTGGTGAGTCGGAACCGACAAATCCCGACGACGACGCGAAACGAAAGTTCCGCGAGGCGTTGGAAAGAAAGCGCGGTCGCCAGGCGTCCGAGCGGACCGAAGGGCAGGGAAAGGGTTCCACCGGGGTCTCTCACACGCACGGCCCCGTCAAGAACCGGCGTCAGTTCCGCCGTAAGAGCGGCGGCTGAACCACGCCAGAGCGCGTGACACGGCCTGCGCCGTGCGCACGCGAACGTCGACCGTGACCCCGCGTGAGCGCGGGGTCCGGCGATCGTCACAACGGCGAACCACGACGGCGAACCACGACGGCGAACCTGGCGAATCAGGGATCGGCCTCGTGGGCGCCCGACCTGGCGAAGGGTCGCTTTCCTTTCGCTGAAAGCCGACCGGCGTGGCGATCGCCCGCACTCGGGGTGGAGAATAGGGGCGCCATTCTCCCCTCGCCCCCTTGGAGGCGTCATGCCGGATTCCCGTCCCCTACGGCCGGGCGATCCGGAGCGATTGGGCGGCTATCGGCTGATCGGCCTGCTCGGGGAGGGCGGCCAGGGCATCGTCTACCTGGGTGTGGCCGACAAGGACCCGTCCGACGGGAGCGCGGCCGCCGAGGACGGGGCCGACGAGAGCGGGCCCGGCGCGGACGAATCAAACCGGTCGAACGAGTCGGGCGAACCGAAGGATCCGGGCGACCCGGACCGTTCCGGCGAGCCCGACCGGCTCTTCGCGATCAAACTGTTGCGCACCCACTTGAGCAGCGACGCCCGTGCGCGCCGCTACTTCGCCAAAGAGGTGGCCGCCGCTCAGCGGATCGAGCCCTCCTTCACGGCGCGCATCATCGAGGCCGACATGGAGGGCCGGACGCCCTACATCGTCAGCGAGTACGTCGACGGGCGGCCGCTCTCCGAGGCCGTACGCTCGGAAGGGCCGCTCGCGGGCCCGGAGCTGCACCGGCTCGCGGTCGGCACGCTCAACGCGCTCATCGCCATCCATCAGGCCAACGTGGTGCACCGGGACTTCAAGCCGAGCAACGTGCTGCTCAGCGCCGACCGGCCGCGGGTCATCGACTTCGGCATCGCTCGAGCCCTCGACTCGACCATCTCGGTCTCCAGCGGCGTCGTCGGCACCCCCGCCTACATGGCGCCCGAGCAGTTGACCGGTCAGCAGATCACCCCGGCCGCGGACGTGTTCGCCTGGGCCGCGACGATGGTCTTCGCGGCGACCGGCGCGCCACCGTTCGGCCAGGACTCCATCCCCGTCGTGATGCACCGGATCCTCAATACCGATCCCTATATCGGCGATCTCCAGGGCCCGCTGCGCGACCTCGTGTGGTACTGCCTCTACAAGCACCCCTCCCAGCGCCCGACGGCTCAGCAGGTGCTGGCCGGGCTGACCGCCTCGGCCGCCCAGAGCCCTGTCCCCGGTGCCGGATGGGGTGCGCCCGCCGCGCACGCCGCGCCGATGGCGCATCCCGCGCCCGCGCGCCCGGCGGGCGCGTCGCCGGTGGGCACGCCCGTCTGGGGCACGGATCCGAACGTACGCGGCACCGATCCCGGCCGTCCGGCGGGTCCGACGGGTGCGAACGGCCCGAACCACCCGAACGGTCCGTCCGGCCATCCGAACCTGCAGCCGCCGCACGGAGCCGCACCGTCCCCGGGCTGGGGGCCGATGGGCGTCCAACTGACCAAGCCCCCGCGCAAGGCGCGCAGGACCTGGGTGCCGGTGGCCGCGGCGGCCGTCGGGGTGGCACTGGTGGCCGGCCTCGGAGTGGTCGCCCTTCAGCTGTTCAGGCCCGATGACAAGCCGGTGGACCCCATCACCTCGACGAGGGTCGCCGACGCCGGGCTGACGAAGGTGGTCAACAAGTCCACGACCCAGGGCGGGACGCTGCGGCTGGTGCACAACTTCGACTTCGACTCGATCGACCCCGGCGACATGTACCAGAACACGTCGTGGAACTTCAGCCGGCTCTATGCGCGTCCGCTGCTCACGTACAAGAGCGTGCCCGGCACCGAGGGGCTCCAGCCGACCGCCGACCTCGCGACCGGGCCCGGTGAGCCCAGCGAGGACCTGAAGACGTGGACCTACCGATTGCGGCGCGGCGTGAAGTACGAGGACGGCTCGCCCGTCACGGCCAAGGACGTGCGCTACGCGGTCGCGCGCACCTTCGACCGGCGGGTGCTGTTCAGCGGCCCGGCGTACTTCAGCGAGCTGCTCGCCGCCGGCGACTACGCGGGCCCGTACGACGACAAGGACCTGAGCAAGTTCACCGGCGTCACGGCACCCGACGACCAGACGGTGGTCTTCCACCTGAAGAAGCCGAACGCCGACTTCGACTATCTCGCGGCGCTGCCGCAGACGGCGCCGGTCCCGCAGAGCAAGGACACCGGAGCCGACTACAAGAAGCGGGTGATCTCCACCGGTCCGTACAAGGTGGAGAGCTATGTCGCGGACAAGTCGATCACTCTGGTGCGCAACCCCAACTGGGGCGACGACGGCAACCGCAAGCAGCTCGTTGACCGCATCGAGGTGAACGTCGATACCGACGTCAACGCCATCGACAACAAGCTCCTGAACGGCCAGGCCGATCTGGACGCGACGGGGTCGGGCCTGCAGGCCACGGCTCAGGCCAAGGCCCTGTCCGACACCACCTTGAAGGCCAACACCGACAATCCGACGACCGGCTTCCTGCGCTACGTCGCGTTGTCGACCAAGGTGGCGCCGTTCGACAACGTGCACTGCCGCCGCGCCGTGCAGTACGCGGTGGACCGGACCGCCGTACAGACGGCGCTCGGCGGCCGGACGGCCGCCGAGCCGGCCACGAACCTGCTGCCACCGGTCATCGCGGGCCGTCAGCGCTTCGACAGCTATCCGACCGGGCTCCCCAAGGCCAAGGAGGAGCTCGCGTCCTGTGGCAAGCCCAACGGATTCACCACCAACCTCGCCATCAGGCAGGGCCGCCCGAAGGACAAGGCGCAGGCCGAGGTGCTGCAGAGCTCGCTGGCCAAGGCGGGCATAACGCTCCGGATCCGCGAGTACCCCGTCACCGAGTTCTTCAGGGACTACGCGGGCAAGCCCGACTACGTGCACAAGAACGACATCGGCATGATCCTCTCGGTGTGGGGCCCGGACTACCCCACCGGCCTCGGCTTCTTTCCCCTTCTGATCGACGGGCGGAACATCACGTCCAGCAACAACAACAACCTTTCCGAGCTCAACGACTCGGAGATCAACGGGCTGCTGGACCAGGCGGCCCAGACCAGGGATCAGAAGACCAGAGAAGGGGTCACGGCAGAGATCGACCGCAAGGTGATGGACCGTGCGGCCATCGTCCCGCTGGTGTACGACAAGGCGGTGCTCTACCGCGGCTCACGGCTGACCAACGTGTACGTCAGTCAGATGTTCGGCGGATACGACTACGCGTGCCTCGGCGTGCAATGACCACCGAAGAGCGGCTGCCGTGATGTGACCGCCGCCTCTCGGCAGGTGTGTGACGTCGACGGATGAGCCGGGCGGATGAGCCGGGCGGCGAGGGAACGGTTTCGCCGCGACATCCCTCCAATCGTCGTGGGCAACGCGGTTTTGTGGGATCTTGCCCCACAAAGCGCTTGTACGGGGTCGCGGGAGGACGAGTGGACGTGTCGAGTTCGAGGAAGGGCGGGCGCCGCCATGTGCCGGCGTTTCTTCTCGTGGTGGCGCTGGCGGCCGCCTCGGTGCTCACTGGGTGCGGGCCCGACGCGCAGAACGACTGCGACGGCGCCGTCCGACTGCGCATGGCGGCGTCGCAGGACAAGGTCGGCCTGCTCCAGAGGGCGGCCGACGAATTCGGCAAGAAGGCGGCCGTCGACGGCAAGTGCGTCAAGGTCACGGTGGACTCGAAGAACTCGGGCACCGCGATGCAGGCACTGGCCCGCGGCTGGGACGAGACGGTCGACGGCCCTCGCCCGGACGTGTGGAGCCCGGCGTCGAGCGTCTGGGTGACACTGCTGCGTCAGCGCGTCCAGAACACCGACAAGGCTCCGCCGGTCGCCGACGGCGCCCCTCAGCCGATCATGACCTCACCGCTGACGATCGCCATGCCCAAGCCGATGGCGGAGGTGCTCGGCTGGCCGAGCAAGGCGGTCGGCTGGTCCGACCTCGCCAAGCTGGGCACAGACCCCAAGGGCTGGGCCGCGTACGGTCATCCGGAGTGGGGCGAGTTCAAGCTCGGCAAGACCAACCCGAACCTGTCGACCTCCGGGCTGAACGCCACCGTCGGCGCCTACTTCGCGATCACCGGCACCACCAGTGACCTCGGCAAAGAGGACATCGCCAACCCCAAGAACCAGGCGTTCGTGCGCAACATCGAGCGCTCGATCGTGCACTATGGCGACACGACACTGACCTTCCTGGCGAACCTGCTGCGCGCCGACGATCGGGGCGAGGCACTGTCGTACATCTCCGCGGTGACCGTCGAGGAGAACTCGGTCTGGGCCTACAACCAGGGCAACCCGACCCTGGACCCGAACCAGCTCGGCAAACACGGCAAGCCCAAGACCCCGCTGGTCGCGATCTACCCCAAAGAGGGCACGATCATGTCCGACCATCCGTACGTGCCGATGAACGGGCTCGATCCGGAGAAGAAGCGGGCCTCGGACGCGTTCCTCACCTATCTGCACGGCCAGGACGCGCAGACGCTCTTCCAGAAGTTCGGCTTCCGCGACTACAAGGGCGGCCCGGGCCCCAACGTCACCCAGGACAACGGCCTGCTGCGCGACCAGCCGGCCACCAAGCTCACCGTCCCGCAGGCGAGTGTGCTCGACGCCGTGCTGGAGACATGGGGCGAGCTGCGCAAGCCCGCGAAGGTGCTGCTCGTCGTGGACCGGTCGGGATCGATGCGGGAGGAGGTCGCCGGCACCGGCAAGTCGAAGGGCGACCTCGCAAAGGAGGCCGCGGCCGAGTCGCTCGGCGAGTTCCGGGGGCACGACGAGGTCGGGCTGTGGATGTTCTCCGCGCAGCTGGACGGTCAGCAGGACTGGAAGGAACTCGTGCCCGTGGCGTCGATGGACGCCGCCCACCGCGCGTCGATGCGGTCCTCGCTGAGCCGGATGACGCTCAGCGGCGCCACCGGCCTGTACAACACCACGGCCGCGGCGTACGACACGATGCGGGCCGGCCGGGAGGAGGACTCGATCAACGCGGTCGTCGTCCTCACCGACGGCCAGAACGAGCGGCAGGGCGGGCTCGACCTCAACACGCTGCTCGGCAAACTGTCCAACAAGGACGGTGAGGCGGTGCGCGTCTTCACTATCGGTTACGGCGCCAACGCCGATCAGCAGGTGCTGCGGCAGATCGCCGAGGCCGCGGACGGGGCCGCCTACGACTCCTCGGACGCCAACAGCATCCGCGAGGTCTTCCAGGAGGTCATCTCCAACTTCTAGGCGCCTTTCCAGGCGACCCTCCGAGCCGCCTGGCGGGGTACCGCGGCGCGCGCGAGGAGGGGCACGAGCGAGAGTGAGTGCGCGCGCGCTGCCGGAACCCCATAGACTTGGCGGGCGAAGGCGTGCGGCGCCGCTTGTTGTGCGTGCCCGCGCCAGGCTGAGGATGCGGCCAGAAGCCCGTGGCTGTTAGCAGACGGCGCCGCGATCACGCTGGATCAAGGAGACCTACCCCAGTGAAGACCGATGTTGAGGAGCTGACCCCCACGCGGGTCAAGCTCACCGTCGAGGTGCCGTTCGACGAGCTCAAGCCCAACCTCGACAAGGCGTACAAAGAGCTCTCGAAGCAGGTGCGGCTCAAGGGCTTCCGCCCTGGCAAGGTGCCGGCCCGGCTGATCGACCAGTACGTCGGCAGGGGAGCGGTGCTGCAGGAGGCCGTCAACGACGCCCTCCCGGAGCTTTACGGACGGGCCGTCGAGGAGTCCGAGGTCTTCGTCCTCGGGCAGCCGGACGTCGAGATCACCACCCTCGACGACGGCAAGGAGTTCGCCTTCACCGCCGAGGTCGACATCCGGCCCAAGTTCGAGGTGCCGGACTTCAAGGGCCTCGAGGTGACCGTCGACGACGCAGTGGTCACGCCGGACGAGGTCGAGGAGACCATCGGCAACCTGCGTGAGCGGTTCGCCGCGCTGACCGCCGCGAACCGCCCGGCCGAGGACGGCGACTTCGTGTCCATCGACCTGGCCGCCCAGATCGACGGCGAGGACATCGAGGACGCGCGCACCACCGGCTACTCCTACGAGGTGGGCAGCAAGTCCTCAGTCGAGGGCCTCGACGACGCCCTCGTCGGGATGAGCGCCGAGGAGTCCAAGACCTTCACGACGACCCTGGCGGGCGGTGAGCACGAGGGCGAGGAGGCCGAGGTCACCGTCACCGTGCACAGCGTCAAGATCAAGGAACTGCCGGAGCTGGACGACGAGTTCGCCCAGCTGGCCAGCGAGTTCGACACCATCGGCGAACTTCGCGCCGACGTCCGCGGCCGCCTGGAGCGGCAGAAGCGCGGGCAGCAGCTCGCGCAGGCGCGGGACAAGGCGCTCGAGGCACTCCTCGAGAAGATCGACATTCCGCTGCCGGACGGCGTGATCGAGGGCGAGATCGCTCGCCGCAACGAGCAGCTCGAACAGCAGCTCCAGTACGCCGGACTCACCAAGGAGGCCTACCTCCAGGAGGAGGAGAAGTCCGAGGAGGAGTTCGACACCGAGATCGCCGACGCGTCGCGCCAGGCCGTCAAGGGCGGTTTCGTGCTTGACCAGCTCGCCCTCCAGGAGGAGCTGGGCGTCGAGAACGAGGAGCTCAGCGAGTACGTCGTGACGCAGGCCATGCAGATCGGCATGCAGCCGCAGCAGCTCGCCCAGCACCTCACCGAGAGCGGGCAGCTCCCCGCGCTGGTGTCCGAGGTGCTGCGCACCAAGTCGCTCAACGTCCTCGTCGAGAACGTCAAGATCGTCGACGAGTCGGGCAACGAGCTCGACGCCGAGGCGATCCAGCGTGAGCTCGGCGGCGAGACCGTCGCCGCGGACGCAGACGTGGACGCTGACGCGGACACCGGCGCCGAGGACACGACCGAGGACACGACCGAGGACGCGGTCGTCGACGAGGCCGCCGCTCCCGCGGACGAGACCAATGCAGAGGAAAAGACCGACGAGGCCGAGCCCAAGAAAGCCTGATCTCCAGCGCGGCGACATCCTGACGGCCAGGCCGTCAGCAGCGTCATCACGGGCCGGTGCCACCCCGAGAGGGGTCGGCGCCGGCCCGCACGCGTCCCGCAGCGACCCCCTCTTCGCCGTGATCATGCAGTTGTTCCCGTATCCCGGTATGTCGGCGGGAACAACTGCATGATCACGGCTAGGAAGGGGCCGGTGGGCTGGACGTGGCCTGCGAGGGGCGCGGCGCTGTCTGGACTGAGGAACGAGCGCTCGGGAGCGACGAGGGAAGACGGCGCCTGCAAGGCGCCCCGAGCCGCCGCGCCGGAGGCGCGGCCATGAACGCTGCGCCGCGCGAGCGGAGCGAGCGCAATCAAACAAGGTACGCCCCGAGCGAAAACGCGGCTCTCCCGGCTTAACCGGTCTGTGGAGCGCGTTAATGTCCAATCATCCGACCCGATACAGACCGGAGGAACCGGTGAGCATCCCTCCGACGTTCGACGACCCGACGCGCATCGTGTCCAGGGTGGCCGAGGCGCCTTTGTTGCCGCTTGGCGACCAGTTGTTCCAGCGGCTGCTGCGTGAGCGCATCATCTTCCTGGGCCAGCAGGTCGACGACGATATCGCCAACCGCATCTGCGCCGAGCTGCTGCTGCTCTCGGCCGAGGACGGCAAGCGCGACATCTACCTCTACATCAACTCGCCCGGCGGCTCGGTGACGGCCGGTATGGCGATCTACGACATCATGCAGTACGTCCCGAACGACGTCGCAACCGTCGGCATGGGACTGGCCGCGTCGATGGGGCAGTTCCTGCTCTGCGCGGGCGCCACGGGCAAGCGCTACGCCCTGCCGCACGCGCGGATCATGATGCACCAGCCGTCCGGCGGCATCGGGGGCACGGCCTCCGACATCAAGATCCAGGCCGAGCAGATGCTGTACGTGAAGCGGACGCTCGCCGACCGGATCGCGTTCCACACGGGCCAGCCCGTCGACCAGATCGAGCGGGACTCCGACCGTGACCGCTGGTTCACGGCCGAGGAGGCCCAGGACTACGGGTTCGTTGACCATGTGGTGCGCAGTGCCACGCAGGTGCCCTCCGAGGGCCCGGTCTCCTGACTCACGTACGACTAGCGGAGGCATTGAAGTGAGCGACCTGATCCGGCCCGGCATCCAGATGGGCGGTGCGGCCATGCCAGTTGAGAGCCGATACATCATCCCCTCCTTCGTCGAGCGCACCACGTACGGGGTCAAGGAGATGAACCCGTACAACAAGCTCTTCGAGGAGCGGATCATCTTCCTCGGGATCCAGATCGACGACGCGTCCGCCAACGACGTGATGGCCCAGTTGCTGACGCTGGAGTCGATCGACCCGGACCGCGACATCAGCATCTACATCAACTCGCCGGGCGGCTCGTTCACCGCGATGACGGCGATCTACGACACGATGCAGTTCGTCAAGCCGGACATCCAGACGGTGTGCATCGGCCAGGCCGCCTCGGCCGCGGCCGTGCTGCTCGCCGCCGGCACCCCCGGCAAGCGGGCGGCGCTGCCGCACTCGCGGATCCTGATCCACCAGCCCGCGACCGAGGGTTCGTACGGTCAGTCCAGCGACATCGAGATCCAGGCTCGTGAGATCATGCGGATCCGTGAGCAGCTCGAGGACATCCTCGCCCGGCACAGTGGGCAGAAGATCGACCAGGTCCGCAAGGACATCGAGCGTGACAAGATCTTGACGGCGGAGGAGGCCAAGACCTACGGCTTGGTCGACGACGTCTTCGCGAGCAGGAAGCGCCGCGCCGAGGTAGTGTCGTCGTAAGACGTCGGGACCCCCGGGTTCTCCTCAGGCCTCGCCGACATACTTGCCAACGAGGGGCTTACCTAGTGCCTCGAAGACGGTAACGTCGAAGCCGACGTAGAGCCTTCAAAGCGAAGGACCGCGCCGCAACTCACGACGGCGGCCCCACGAAAAGGAGACAGTTGGGTGGCACGCATCGGCGACGGTGGTGATTTGCTCAAGTGCTCGTTCTGCGGAAAGAGTCAGAAGCAGGTCAAAAAGCTCATCGCGGGTCCGGGCGTGTACATCTGCGACGAGTGCATTGATCTCTGCAACGAGATCATCGAGGAGGAGCTCTCCGAGACCTCCGATCTGAAGTGGGACAACCTTCCCAAACCGCGGGAGATCTACGAGTTCCTGGACTCCTACGTCATCGGGCAGGAGACGGCCAAGAAGGCACTCTCGGTCGCCGTCTACAACCACTACAAGCGGATCCAGTCCGGAGACGGCAGAGACGACGCGGTCGAGCTGGCCAAGTCGAACATCCTGCTGCTGGGCCCCACGGGCTCGGGCAAGACCCTGCTCGCGCAGACGCTCGCCAAACTGCTCAACGTGCCGTTCGCGATCGCGGACGCCACGGCGCTGACCGAGGCCGGCTACGTCGGCGAGGATGTCGAGAACATCCTGCTGAAGCTGATCCAGGCGGCCGACTACGACGTCAAGAAGGCCGAGACCGGGATCATCTACATCGATGAGGTCGACAAGATCGCCCGTAAGAGCGAGAACCCGTCGATCACCCGGGACGTGTCGGGCGAGGGCGTGCAGCAGGCCCTGCTGAAGATCCTCGAGGGCACGACGGCCTCGGTGCCGCCGCAGGGCGGGCGCAAGCACCCGCACCAGGAGTTCATCCAGATCGACACGACGAACGTCCTGTTCATCTGCGGTGGGGCCTTCGCGGGGCTGGAGAAGATCGTCGAGTCGCGGGTCGGCAAGCAGGGCATGGGCTTCGGCGCCGTGATCCGCTCGAAGGCCGAGTTCGAGGAAATGGTCGACGTGTTCGCCGACGTGATGCCCGAGGACCTGCTGAAGTTCGGGATGATCCCCGAGTTCGTGGGCCGGCTCCCGGTCATCACCAACGTGCACAACCTCGACCGTGACGCTCTGATCAGCATCCTCACCGAGCCCAAGAACGCGCTGGTCAAGCAGTATCACCGGCTGTTCGAGCTCGACGGGGTGGATCTGGAGTTCACCGAGGACGCCCTCGAGGCGATCGCCGACCAGGCCATCCTGCGCGGCACCGGTGCCCGTGGGCTGCGGGCGATCCTGGAAGAGGTCCTGCTGTCGGTGATGTACGAGGTACCGAGCAGGGTCGACGTCGCCCGCGTGGTCATCACCCGCGAAGCGGTGCTCGAGCACGTCAACCCGACCCTGGTGCCGCGCGAGCGGGCCAAGCGGGAGCCCCGCGAGAAGTCCGCCTGACCCCATCGCCGGTTCCCCGTACCTACGCCGAGGCCCGCGCCTGATCCAGGGCCGCTCCTGAGACAGAGAAGACAGAACCGCACCGTCGAGAACGGTGCGGTTCTGTTCGATCATGCCCCGCGTCGGCGCCGGCAGGTGGCTCTGGGTGGTCGCCCGCCGACACGGGGGTTACTTCTCCGACTCGATGTCGTCGCGCATGCGCCGCATGAGCGAGGCCACCTCAAAGCTGGTCTTGCTGGTGGGCGTCCTCAGCGTCGAGGCGTTCGGGATCGGGATGATCTCACCGAACGAGCTCTCGGTCGCCCAAGCGCAGATCGCGGTGGAGTACGACGTGCTGCTGATGGTGCTCCGCACCGTGGCGCAGACCGCCTTGCCGTCGCCGCCGGAGTCGACCTCGCTCACCGTCGTGGACACCGAGCTGCTGGACGAACGGGTCGCCTGGCTACGGAAGCCGCTGACGAACTCGTCCGGGTCGCCGAGCTTGCCGGTGCCGCCGATGAACACGTAGCGGTAGGAGCCGTCGGTGTAGACCGCCGTCTGGATGTCGCTGATCCGGTACTTGGTGGCGCTGCGCAGCTCCGACCGGGCCGAGCTGATCTGGGAGCTGAGGGAGCTCTCCCCGGACGAGTCGCGGGTCAGGCCGCCCGCCGACGACGGCGTGCTGATCTGGTAGTCCTTGCCGCTCGAGGCGACCACGACGCCGACGATGAACAGCACCACCACGAGCGCCACCGCGCCGCCGGCGAGCCCGATGATCAGGCCCGCGTTGGACTTGCGCGGCGGGTAGGGCGGCTGCCCGTACGGCGGCATCCCCGGCGCCGGCTGGCCGTACTGAGGCTGCCCGTAGCCGGGCTGCTGGCCGTACCCGGGCTGTCCGCCCGGCTGCTGGCCGTAACCAGGCTGTCCGCCCGGCTGCTGGCCATATCCGGGCTGTCCCGGCTGCTGTCCGTACCCGGGCTGGCCCTGGCCCGGGACGCCGCCGTACGGGGGGCCGCCCTGGCCCGGTGGGGGGTTCCAACCGCTCATCGTCACTCCTCAGCGCCGGGCTTTCCGACTGCGGCGCGCTCAACTGCGTCAGCCGTGCGACTGACAAGGGACATTCTCCTGTATTCGACTCATTCCTGGGTCGACGCGTTCCCGGCCGCCAATGCTCCGTAGAATCTCGCCCCGTGAAAGAGTCCATGGAGCACGACCCGCGCGTCGCCGACGTCGACCTGTCCAGCCAGTACACCCCAGCCGACGTCGAGGGCAGACTCTACGAACGCTGGGTCTCGGCGGGACTATTCACGGCCGACCCTGATCGAAACAGTGCCCGTCCGCACTTCTCCATAGTGATTCCGCCCCCGAACGTAACTGGATCGTTGCATATGGGGCATGCACTGGATCATTCGATCCAGGACGCACTGATCCGCCGCCGCCGGATGCAGGGCCACGAGGTGCTGTGGCTGCCCGGAACCGACCATGCGGGGATCGCGACGCAGAACGTCGTCGAGCGGGAACTCGCCAAGGACGGCCTGTCCAGGCACGACCTCGGCCGCGAGGCGTTCGTCGACCGGGTGTGGCAGTGGAAGGAGAAGTCCGGGGGCGCCATCCTCGGCCAGATGAGGCGCCTGGGCGACAGCGTCGACTGGTCGCGGGAGCGCTTCACGATGGACGCTGGCCTCTCCCACGCCGTCGTCACCATCTTCAAGCGGCTCTACGACGAAGGGCTGATCTACCGCGCCGAGCGCATCATCAACTGGTGCCCGCGCTGTCTCACCGCGCTGTCCGACATCGAGGTCGAGCACGAGAACCGTGAGGGCGAGCTGGTCTCGATCCGTTACGGCTCCGGCGACGACTCCATCGTGGTGGCGACCACCCGCGCCGAGACGATGCTGGGCGACACCGCCGTCGCGGTGCACCCGGGCGACGAGCGCTATCGGCACATGGTGGGCCGTGAGGTCGAGCTGCCGCTGACCGGCCGCCGCATCCCGGTCGTGGCCGACGAGCACGTCGACCCGGCGTTCGGCACGGGGGCCGTCAAGGTCACCCCCGCGCACGACCCGAACGACTTCGAGATCGGCCGCCGTCACTCGTTGGCCGCGCTGACCGTCATCGACGAGCACGGGGTCATCACCGCGCACGGGCCGTTCCTCGGCCTCGACCGGTTCGAGGCGCGCCCGGCCGTCGTCGCAGCGCTGCGCGAGGAGGGCCGCGTCGTCAAGGAGGTGCGCCCGTACGAGCACGCGGTGGGTCACTGCCAGCGGTGCGCCACCGTGGTCGAGCCCCGGGTGTCGCTGCAGTGGTTCGTGCGCGTCGCGCCGCTCGCCAAGGCCGCCGGCGACGCCGTGCGCGACGGGCGGGTGCGCATCCAGCCGCCTGAGATGGCGGCGCGCTACTTCGCGTGGGTCGACAACATGCACGACTGGTGCATCAGCCGGCAGCTGTGGTGGGGGCACCGGATCCCGGTGTGGTACGGACCGGACGGTGAGGTCCGCTGCGTCGGACCCGGCGAGTCGGCCCCCGAGGGCTGGACGCAGGACACCGACGTGCTCGACACCTGGTTCTCCTCGGCCCTGTGGCCCTTCTCGACCCTCGGCTGGCCCGAGGAGACCGCCGACCTCCGCCGCTTCTACCCGACCAGTGTGCTGGTCACCGGCTATGACATCCTGTTCTTCTGGGTCGCCCGGATGATGATGTTCGGGCTGTACGCGATGAAGGACGAGGCGGCCGACCGCACGGTGCCGTTCAGGGAGATCGCGCTGCACGGCATGGTCCGCGACCAGTTCGGCAAGAAGATGTCGAAGTCGGCCGGAAACGTCATCGACCCGCTCGACTGGATCGACGAGTACGGCGCCGACGCCACCCGGTTCACCCTGCTGCGCGGCGCGAGCCCCGGCGGCGACGTGCCGGTGGCCGTGGAATGGGCGCAGGGTTCCCGGAACTTCTGCAACAAGCTGTGGAACGCCGCGCGATTCGCCCTCATGAACGGCGCGACGGTCGAGGGACCGCTGCCGGCCGACCGGTCCGTCGCCGACCGCTGGATCCTGTCCCGGCTGCGGCAGGTGACGGCGGAGGTCGACCGGCACCTCGACGGCTACGACTTCGCCAAGGCGTGCGAGGCGCTCTACCACTTCGCCTGGGACGAGTTCTGCGACTGGTACGTCGAGCTCGCCAAGGTGCCCTTGGCACAGGGCGGTGAGCCCGCGGCCGCCACCCGCCGCGTGCTCGGCGAGGTGCTCGACGTCGTGCTGAGGCTGCTGCACCCGATGACCCCGTTCGTCACCGAGGAGCTCTGGACCGCCCTGCACGGGTTCGACAGGTCGGACAAGTCGGACGGGTCGGAGTCGATCGTGGTGGCGCCGTGGCCGGCCGGCGCGGAGCTCGAGGCCGCGGGGCAGGTGGTCGACACCGCTGCGGCGGCCGAGATCTCCTCATTGCAGCGACTGGTCACCGAAGTGCGCCGGTTCCGGTCCGACCAGGGCCTCAAGCCTGGGCAGCGGGTCACGACCGCGCTGGATTTCGCCGGCTCGCCGCTGGCCGCGCACGAAGAGGCCGTCCGCATGCTGCTGCGTCTCACCGAGCCCACGGGCGAGTTCGTCCCGACGGCCTCGCTGGTCGTGGAGGACGTGACCGTACGGCTGGACACCGCGGGTGTCATCGACGTCAAGGCCGAGCGCGCGCGGCTGGACAAGGACCTGGCCGCCGCGCGCAAGGAGGTGGACCAGGCCCGGCGCAAGCTCGGCAACGAGGCGTTCATGGCCAAGGCCCCCGAGGCCGTCATCGCGAAGAACCGCGATCGCCTCGCGCAGGCCGAGGCCGACATCACCCGGCTGGAGGCCCAGCTGGCGTCGCTCCCGGCCGGGTAGCCCGGGCCCCGGATCGGCTCGCCGGGCTGTCGGAGTCGCGCGGTGATGACGTACAGTGCCATGATTCACTGCGGATCGTGACATGGCGTGGAAATGCCGGTCGCGTCCACGCGGTGAGGGCGTCATCGGCCGTCGAGGGGGCGGGTATCCCCGGCGGCCACGTCCGACAGGTGATAGGGGGCAGACGTGCCAGAAGGGACCGAATGGGCGCCGCCGGGCATCGATACCGCCTCGCCCAGCATCGCCCGCATGTACGACTACTACCTCGGTGGCAAGGACAACTACGCCGTCGACCGGGCGGCGGCCGACAAGCTGCTCGCGGTCGCGCCTGAGATCGCCGAGATCTCCCGGCGCAACCGGGCCTTCCTGGGCCGTGCCGTACGGTTCCTCGCCGAGCAGGGCATCCGCCAGTTCGTCGACATCGGCACCGGGCTGCCGACCCAGAACAACGTCCATCAGGTGGCCAGGACCCATGCCCCAGACGCGCGGGTGGCCTATGTCGACAACGACCCGATCGTGCTCGCGCACGCTCGGGCGTTGCTGGCCGACAACGCCGAGACCATCGTGGCGGAGGCCGATCTGCTCGATCCGGACAGCGTCCTCGCCAATCCGGTCATCCGACGGCACATCGACTTCGACCGGCCGGTGGCGATCCTGTTGATCGCGATCCTGCACTTCTTCGCCGACGACGACCGCCCGTACGAGATCGTCGCGCGGCTCCGTGACGCCATCCCCGCCGGCAGCTACCTCGCCCTGTCGCACGTCGTCTCGGAGGATCACCCCGAGGCGATCGACGCCGCACAGGACGTCTACCGCAGCTTCCTCAAGCGCAGCGGCGACGCCCGCCGCACCCGCGCGGACGTCCTCGAATTCTTCGACGGCTTCGAACTCGTCGATCCCGGGCTCGTCTACGTCAGCCGGTGGCGTCCGGACGAGACCGATGACGTGCCCGAAGCCGACGACGCGTGGATCGTGGGCGGCGTGGCCCGCAAGATCTGAGGGCTGCGGCGCCGGTCACCCTCCGTCGGGCGGCGGCTCCGCCACGGGCGTGGGCGACAGCTCCGCCAGCGCCGTGTCGAGCCAGGCGTCGTACCACGCGTCGAAGCCCGGCGTCGGGCCGAGATAGATGGGCGCGGCCGGCCCGCGCGGGGCCTTGGCTCCGGCGGCCGGCGGGGCCTTGGCCGGCCTCCACGAGTTCCCGACCGACCAGACGGTCCACACCGTGCCGACCAGTTCCCCCGTGGTCACCAGTGCCGTGTAGCCGTCGCAACCGTGCGTTCCGATGATGATGGCCCCGGGCGCCCGCCACGGCGCCGAACCGCCGCGTGGAGGGCCGCCGGGCTTGGGTCCCGGGTCGTCCAGCCAGTCGAGCCACGCGCGGTAGATCCGTTCGGCGTCTGCGCGGACGAACGGGAACGCTCCGGAGGGATCGCGGCCGTCGCCCTCCAGGAGGACCTCGTCGGGCGTGAAGAGGCCGTAGTGCGGCCCGGCGCCGGGCCCGATCCGGAGCAGGAACTCCCGGTAGGCCGCCGGCAGCGGAACGCCGAGGTCCCGTTCGAACGCCTCCACCTCGGCGGGCCGCAGCGGCGTGTTGCGGTAACCGTGCCCGTCGGCGCCGAAGACGAGGAAGTCGCTGCCGGCTCGACGGAACAGCCCCCGGTGCCGCGCCGGCCCGCCCTCGATGGCCCGTAGTCGCCGCAGCTTGGCCTCCAGCGACACGATCGTCGTCATGGCCGTCAACCTAGCGGCCCGGCGGGTTGAACAGCCGCTCGGTGGGGATGTCCAGGAGTTCGGCCATGCGGCCGACGAAGCTGACGTTGCCCATGGCGACCAGCCGCCGGCCGAACCGGGTCAGGGCCGCGCGCGTCAGCTCGCGCTCGTCGAGGACGGTCCAGTGCGCCGGGACGTTCCGGGTGAAGCCGAGATGCGGGCGATCGAGCCGGACGAAGGTGACCGGAAGCCCTCGCAGCTCGGCGATGACACCGTCGAGATCCTTGTCGTCGGACAGCGACACCAGCACGTGGTCGACCCCGCCACGGGCCCGCGCCGCCGTCACGGCGGCGGCGGCGCCCGGCCCGTTCACGGCCTGGTCGAGCAGGACCGAGCAAGGCGTGCCGGGGACCCGATGCCAGGACAGCCGCCCGGGCAGTGCGATCGACGACAGCGCCGCCCGCAGTGGCCGCACTGCGGGACGTTCGCCCCCTGTGCGGTCGAGCAACCGCTGAGCCGCGAGGCAGCCGAGCTCGGCGTTGGCGGCGCCCGGCCCGCCGGGCAGCAGATCGGCCGGGACGCCGCTCGCCCCGGGCACCACGGTCTCGTACGCGGCGCGACCGCCGGAGATCTCGGCAACGGTGGTCCGCAGGACCGGTTCCACATCGTCGCGTTGCGGTGCCGAGAGCACATCCAGGGTCTGCGGGCCGATGACCGCCGCCTTGTCCCGAGCGATCTCGGCGACCGAGTCCCCGAGTTCGCCGAGGTGCTCCTCGAAGACGGGTGTCACCGCCGCCACCGTGGGGGTGAAAAGGCTCGCCTCATCGGATCGGCCGCCCCGGCCGGCCTCGATGACGAGTGTCTCCGCGTCCAGGGCGAGGGCGTGGAGGACGCCGGCCACGATGAACAGCCCGGACGGAGCGAGGTAGCCGTTCGCCGGCGGCGGCAGCCGTGCCATGCCATCGGAGATCCGTTCGCCCAGCGCCGTCAGCTCCGCCGGCGAGACCGCGCGGCCGTCGACCCGGATCCGTTCCCTGACGGTGCGATGGTCGGGGCTGGTGACGGTCACGACCCGGCGGCCGGCCGTGGCCAGCAGGGCGGAGGCGTACGCCGCGGCGGTGCCCTTGCCCTTGGAGCCGACGACGGTCAGCACGGGAATCCCCACCGTGGTGATGTGCCCGGTGGTGATGTGCCCGGTGGTGATGTGCCCGGTGGTGATGTGCCTGGTGGTGAGGTGCAGGGCGTCGATGAGTGCCCGCGCCCGGTGCAGGCTGCGCCGCTCGCCGGGCACGCGGGCTTCCCACTCGCGGAAGAAGACGCGGGACAGGGCACGAGAGGCGGCGTCGTCG
>NZ_JABVEB010000093.1 GCF_014323665.1 Actinomadura sp. HBU206391
CGTCCGCGCCGGCCGAGCCCCGCACCTCGAACGCAGGCGGCCGGCGTCCGGCCGCCCGCGGCACGTCGAGCGGCCCTTCCCGGCGCGGGCTGCTCGGCGTGGACCTCGTCGAGGTGCCGTCCATCCCGCTCCGCGATCCGGCCGAGGCGATCCTGCGCGATCCCAAGGTGCCGGAGAACAAGCGCTACTGCAGCAACGGCGAGTGCGGCGAGCAGGTCGGGCGCGGCCGGGGTGGCAAGGCCAGCCGCACCGAGGGATTCTGCCGCTCCTGCGGCACCTGGTTCTCCTTCACGCCGAAGCTGCGGCGGGGCGACGTCGTCGAGGGGCAGTACGAGGTGTTCGGCTGCCTGGCGCACGGCGGGCTCGGCTGGGTCTACCTCGCGCGCGACCTCAGTCTCGACAACCGATGGGTGGTGCTGAAAGGCCTGCTCGACACCGGTGACACCGAGGCACTGGCGGCGGCCGGGGCCGAGCGTGCGTTCCTGGCGCAGGTGCGGCATCCCAACATCGTCACCATCTACAACTTCGCCAAGTCGGACTCCGGCTACCTCGTCATGGAGTACCTCGGCGGGCGGTCGCTCAAGGAGATCCTGCTGGCCCGGCGCAAGGACACCGGCGGCGCCGAGTCGCTCCCGGTGGGCCAGGCCATCGCCTACTGCCTCGAGGTCCTGAGCGCCCTCGGCTATCTGCACGATCAGGGGCTCCTCTACTGCGACTTCAAGCCGGACAACGCGATCCAGTCGGAGGAACAGCTGAAGTTGATCGACCTGGGCGGGGTCCGCCGCATGGACGATGCGGACAGCCCGATCTACGGCACGGTGGGCTACCAGGCACCCGAGATCGGCACCGAAGGTCCGTCGATCAGCTCCGACCTCTACACCGTGGGCCGGACGCTCGCCGTGCTGACCTTCTCCTTCAAGGGCTACACCACGATCCATGCCCACGACCTGCCCGCGCGCGAGGACGTGCCGCTGCTCCTGCGGCACGAGTCCTACGACCGGCTGCTGCGCCGGGCCACGCACTGGGAGCCGGCGCGGCGGTTCCAGAGCGCCACGGAGATGAGCGAGCAGCTCGCCGGCGTGCTCCGGGAGGTGCTGTCGGCCGAGGACGGGCGACCGCGTCCCGCACCGTCCACCCTGTTCGGCCCGGAGACCTACGCGGCGGGCACCGACCTCGGCCCGCTCGGCGACGCCGGTCCGATGTTGCCGCCGCTCGATCCGCCGGCCGCCGCGGCGGCGTTGCCCATACCACTGGTGAACGGCTCCGACCCGGCCGCCGGTGTCCTCGCGGGGCTCACCGCCCGCGACCCCGCCGACGTCGCCGCGGTGCTGACCGCCATGCCGGTGACCTCGCTGGAGGTCACTCTGACGCTCGCCCGAGTGCGGATCGAACTCGGCAGTCTGGCCGAGGCCGGCGTCCTCCTCAGTGACGCGCTCGCCACCAGCCCCGGGGACTGGCGGGTGGACTGGTATCGCGGCGTCGCGGCGCTGGCCGGCGAGCAGTACGCCGAGGCGGTACAGAGCTTCGACGATCTGTACGGGAGGCTGCCGGGCGAGGCGGCACCACGGCTCGCCCTGGCCTTCTCTCTCGAGTGCGACGGCCGGCCGAGGCAGGCCGCCCGCCACTACGAATCGGTGTGGCGCACCGACCGTTCCTATGTCAGCGCCGCGTTCGGCCTGGCGCGGGTGCGCCTCGCCGAAGGCGACCGGCGGGGGGCGATGGAGGCCCTCTGCTCGGTGCCGCGGCTCTCCAGTCACCACGTCACCGCTCAGATCGCCGCGATCACCACGGCCGTACGCGGGCGGTATCCGGCCGGCCTCACCGCAGCCGACCTCACCTCGGCCGCGGCCCGGCTCGACACCCTGCGGCTCGACGCGGGACGCCGGCGGGAGCTGATCGCTCAGATCCTCGAGGCGGCTCTCGCGTGCGTGCTCAGCGCCCACGGGCCCCTGCCGGCCACGACCCTCCTGGGCGCCCCGCTGACCGAGGACGCGGTGCGCAGGAGCCTGGAGCGCACCTACCGCGATCTCGCCCGTCACGCCGACAGCACCGCCGACAGGCACGCCCTTGTCCTCCGGGCCAACGCCGCACGACCGAAGACGTGGTTTTGAGCATGGAGACATCGACGGGCGCACCGGCGGCAGGCGATCAGGCGGACTGCCCGGCCTGCGGCTATCGGGTGCATCTCGGAGACGGGTTCTGCGAGGCGTGCGGGCAACGTCTCGGCGCCCGGCGGTGCGGAGAGTGCGGCGCCGCCGCGCTCGGTCCGGACGGCTACTGCGAGCGGTGTGGCGTGCGCGGCCCCGGCCCGCGCGACCATGTCGAGATCGAGCTGCCGGCCGCCGACGGGATGCGCCACATCGCCCCCGCGATCGCCGGCGGGGTCAGTGATCGCGGCCTGCGGCACCGGCGCAACGAGGACGCCATGGCGCTGGCCGCCTACGCCGACGGCGTGCTGGCCGTGGTGTGCGACGGCGTGTCCGCCTCGCCGCGACCGCACGACGCCTCGCAGGCCGCCGCGGACGCCGGCGCCGCCGTGCTCGCGGAACAGATCACGTCGGGCGCCGATCCGGAACAGGCCACGCTCGCCGCGGTGACCGCGGCGGCCGAGGCCGTCGCCGCGCTGGCCGGCCCCGACGGGGCGCCCGCGTGCACGTACGTCTCCGGAATCGTCGACGGACGGCAGATCACGGTCGGCTGGGTGGGCGACAGCCGTGCCTACTGGCTCACCGACGGCAAGAGCGCCGACGACGCGCACGCACTCGCCTCTGCCGTGCTCACCACCGACGACTCGCTGGCCACCGCGATGGTCGTGCGGGGCCTGATGAGCGAGGCCGAGGCGCAGGCCAGTCCCAAGGCGCACGTCCTCACCGGATGGCTCGGCGCGGACGCAGACGAACTCGACGCCCACGTCGCCGGTTTCGTGCCCGACGGCCCCGGCGTGGTCCTCATCTGCAGCGACGGACTCTGGAACTACCTCCCCGCGACCGGAGACCTGGCCGCCGCACTCTCCGAGACGCACCCACCCGATGAGCTGCCGCCCGGCGGCGTCGCGGACGCGCCACTGACCGCGGCCCGGTCGCTGGTGGGCACCGCGCTCGATGCGGGAGGACGCGACAACGTCACCGTGGTGGTGATCCCCTTCCCGCCCCCGCCCCGACCCAACGGCCAACTCACAGCGGAGCCTCCCAAATGAGTGATCTTCCCGATTTCACCGTCAACGTGGACCAGAACAGGTACCTCCCAGAGGGAGGGCGAGAAGTACACGCGATCGTGAGCGTCGAGGCCTCCGGCGGCCCGTCGACCGGCCCCACCTCCAACACCGCCGCGGCCGAGGTCATCATCATCGACACCTCGGGCTCGATGTCGCTCCCGGCCAAGCTCATGGCGGCCAAGCAGGCCGCCGAGGCGGCCGTGGACTCCCTCCGCGACGGCGTGCGCTTCGCCATCGTCGCCGGCTCGAACTCCGCCAGAATGATCTACCCCGTGGAGCACCGGCTGATGGTCGCCGACGCGGAGACGCGGGCGAACGCCAAGACCGCGGTGGCCCGGCTGGACGCCGCCGGCGGCACCGCGATGGGCAGATGGCTGCGGTTCGCCGACGACCTGTTCGCCGAGCACCGGGACGCGATCCGGCACGCCATCCTCCTCACCGACGGCAAGAATCAGCACGAGATGCCCGAGGAGCTCGACGCGGCGCTGGCGGCCTGCGAGGGCCGCTTCGTGTGCGACTGCAGAGGCGTCGGCACGGATTGGGACGTCTCCGAGCTCCGCAAGGTGGCCTCGGCCATGCTCGGCAGTGTCGACATCGTCGCCGACCCGGCGGATCTCGAGGCCGATTTCCGCGCCATGACCAAGGCGACGATGGGCAAGGCGGTCGGCGGCGTGTCCCTGCGGGTCTGGACGCCGCAGGACGCCAGGCTGCGCTTCATCCGGCAGGTGCTGCCCACCGTCGACGACCTGACCGCCAAGCGCACCGAGGCCGGCCCGCAGCAGGGCGACTACCCGGTCGGCGCGTGGGGCGTGGAGAGCCGCGACTACCACCTGTGCGTCGAGGTCCCGAGCGGCCACGTGGGCCGGGAGCTGCGGGCGGCCTGGGTGAAGCTCGTCGCCGGTTCGGGAGCGGACGCCGAGCAGCTGGCGACCGGCAACGTCCTCGCCGAGTGGACCGACGACGAGGCGCTGTCCACCCAGATCAACCCCCGGGTGGCCCACTACACCGGGCAGCAGGAGCTCGCCGTGGCCATCCAGGAGGGTCTGCAGGCCCGCAAGGACGGTGACGTCGAGACCGCGACCGTGCGCCTCGGCCGGGCGGTGGTGCTGGCGAGTGAGTCCGGCAACGAGCCGATCGCCGAGCTGCTCAACAAGGTCGTCGACGTCGTCGACCCCGTGACCGGCACCGTGCGGCTGAGAAAGCACGTCGACAAGGCCGACGAGATGTCGCTCGACACCCGCTCGACCAGGACCGTGCCCACGCGCAAGGGCAAGGTCTGAGATCATGGCCACCTGCCCCAGCGGACACGATTCCAGCGCGGCCGACTACTGCGACGTGTGCGGCGTCCGGATCTCCAGCGCGCCGGAGCCCGCAGCCCCGCCCGCCGGCTCCGAGACGATGGTCATCGCCGCACAGGGCGAAGAGCGCTGCCCCGACTGCGACGCGCCGCGGACCGGCCGCTTCTGTGAGACGGACGGCTACGACTTCCTGACCGGCGCCGCATCGCCGGCCCGCCCGCTGCCTGAGTCGGCCGGGCCGGCCGGACGGTCCACGGCACCGGGGCCGTGGACCGCCGTCATCGCGGCCGACCGCGCCTATTACGACCAGGTGATCGAGCAGACGCCGTCCGACGCCGAGGCCTCGATCGAGTTCCCCTCGGACTGCCCGGACCGTGTGCTCCCGCTGACCGGTGGCGAGGTCCGGATCGGGCGCAAGAGCATGTCCCGCGGCCTCGTACCCGAGATCGACCTCAGCGGCCCGCCGATGGACCCTGGCGTCTCGCACGTCCACGCGGTGCTGGCACCCCGGGGCGACGACGACTGGGTCCTCATCGACGCCGGCTCGACCAACGGCACCACGATCAACGGCTCGGAGCAGCCCGTCCCCGCCAACGCGGAGGTGCCGGTGAGCGACGGCGACCGGATTCATGTCGGGGCGTGGACCACCATCACCCTGCGGAAAACCGTGTCATGACGGCCATCGCGCCTTCGCGGGTGCCGCCGTCGGCGGGGCCGGCCTCGCCTGCGCCGCCCTCCCTGGTGCTGCCCTCGCCGGTGCCGGATCCGTCGTCCCCGCCGCACGGCCGGCCGCGCGGGCGCACGGCACTGCTGCGGACCACGCCGATGCGGATCCGTGCCCTGACGATCGCCGCCATCCTCGCGATGGCCGGGCTGTTCGCCGTCACGGCCGTCACGTTCCAGAACGCCAGGGACGGGATGCAGGTGATCGGGCACGACGCGGGTCCTCAAGTGGTCGCCACCAGCGACCTGTACTTCGCGCTCAGCGACATGGACGCCCAGATCGCCAACGCCCTGCTGATCGGCCCTGAGCGTGATCTGAGCGGTGCCCGGCAGGCGGCCCTGGACCGGTACGAACAGCGCCGCAGCGAGGCCAACCGCGCCATACTTCAGGCGGCGAAGCTGGCCGGCGAGGACGCGACCGAACAGCGGACGGTGCAGGCCGTGCTCGACGGTCTCGGGCAGTACGAACGGCTGGCGGGGCAGGCCGTGCTCCTCGACACCGAGTCCCGACACGCCCCCGGGCCGCCGCCGCAGAAGGTCACGAGCGTGTACCGCGAGGCGACCGACCTGATGAAGCTGGATCTGCTGCCGAAGGCCTACAACCTGACCCTCGACAGCGGAACGACCGTGCGCCACTCCTATGAGGACCAGCACGCCGCCATCAGCTCGGGACAGGGGTGGGTGCTGCTGAACGGCCTGGTGGTGATCCTCATCCTGGCCGGTCTGCAGGGATACCTCGCCGCCCGGTTCCGTCGCCTGATCAGCCCGGCGATCGCGCTCGCGGCCCTCGGCACCTGCGCTCTGGTGATCGCGAGCGTGGCCCTGCTGTCCGCCGAGGGACGGCAGATGACGAAGGTGAAGGAACGAGGATTCGACTCGGTGCTGGCGTTGTCACGGGCCCGTGCCATCAGCAACAGCGCGTACGCCGACGAGAGCCGCTACCTGCTCGATCCCGGCCGCGCCGACACCTACGAACAGGTCTATCTGGAGAAGTCGCAGGCACTGCTCTTCGTCCCCGCCGGCAGCCTCGACACCTACTACAGGGTGTTGGACGACGCCCTCGACCGGCGGGGCGGTTCACGCAAGGCGGACTTCCTCGGGTTCTACGGAGAGGCGGCGCGGGGCGTCTCGCTGCCCGGCGAGCGGCGTGCCGTCGACGACCTGCTCCTGAGTTACCTGAGCTTCCAGCGGAGCGATCGCCGCATGCGCGAGCTCGTGAGCGACGGCAAGCGCCGCGACGCCATCGAGATCCGCACCGGCGGCGTACCGGGCGGCGAGGACTTCGAACGGTACGACGAGGCGCTGACCGCCCTGATCGCACTGCACCGCGACGCCTTCTCGAGCGCCGTGAGCGACGCCGATCACCGGCTGCGCAGATGGGATCTCGTGCTGCCGTGCTCGGTCATCCTCATCGCAGCCCTGGTCGTCGCAGGTGTCCGGCCGCGGCTGGCGGAATTCCGCTGACCCGAAGGAGCATCCCCATGCGAGCACTCGCAGCGTGCGCCGCGCTCGCCGTGGCTCTCACGCTCAGTGGCTGCGGCGACCCCGGCGAAACGCAGTCGATCACGAGGAAGAAGATCCTCGTCATCGGGGTCAAGCCGGATCAACCGGGCCTGGGGCTGGAGCGCGGCGACGGGTCGTTCGAGGGATTCGACGTCGACGTGGCGAAGTACGTCGCGGGCAAGCTCGGCGCCAAGGCGGTGTTCCGCGCGACGGTCTCGGCCAAGCGGGAGCAGTTCCTGCAGCAGGGAACGGTGGACATGGTCGTCGCCACCTACTCCATCACGGCGGAGCGCAAGAACAAGGTGACGTTCGGCGGCCCCTACTATGTGGCCCACCAGGACACGCTGGTCCGCGCCGGCGACGAGCACATCGAGGACGTACGGGATCTGAAGGGCAAGCGGCTCTGCCAGGTGCCGGGCTCGGTCTCGTGGCAGAGGGTGACCGAGGAGCGCAAGGTGGCGGCGAAGCTCGTGCCCGCCGCCGCGTACGGCGAGTGCCTCACCAAGCTCATCGGCGGCGACGTCGACGCCATCTCGACCGACGACCTGATCCTGGCGGGGTTCGGTGCCACCGCCCGCGGCGAAGTCAAGATCATCAATGCTCCGATCTCCGACGAGAAGTACGGCGTGGGCATGCGGCTCGGCGACGTGGACGGCTGCGAGGCCGTCAACAAGGCCATCACCGAGATGTACCAGGACGGCACCACCGCCGCCCTGCTGGAGAGGTGGTTCAAGAACACGAGCCTGAAACCGACGACGACCGTGCCGCAGTTCGAGGGCTGCGGTTAGCCCTCGGGTCTCGGTGGCCGCGCAGATCTCAACGGTCGGCCGGATACGGCCAGTCCGACCCCTTGCCGACGATTGTTCAACGCGGCCAGGCTGCGCGGCGGGTGCTTCGGCAATCCGCACTCCGACAACCCGACGTCGAGCGCCTCCACCGAGCTGGTCGAACGCACCCGAGCGGCGATCCTCAGGCATTTCAACGCCTCGCCCCGCGAGTACGCGGTGATCTTCATGCCCAACGCGACCGGCGCCTGCCGGCTCGTCGGCGAGTCCTACCCGTTCCGGCCCGGCTCCCGGCTCGTGCTGACCATCGACAACCACAACTCGGCGAACGGGATCCGCGAATTCGCCCAGAGCCGCGGCGCCGTTGTCCAGTACGTCCCGGTCCACCCGCCGGAGCTGCGCACCGGGACCGACGAGATCCGCGCCGCGCTGACCCGCCGCAGACGCCGTCGGGGGCTGCTCGTCTTCCCCGCGCAGAGCAACTTCACCGGCGTGCAGCACCCGCTGAGCTGGATCGAGCTCGCCCATGAGCACGGCTACGACGTGCTGCTCGACGCCGCCGCGTACGTCCCGGCCAACCCGCTCGACCTCGGTGAGGTGCATCCGGACTTCGTACCGGTGAGCTGGTACAAGGTGTTCGGTTACCCGACCGGGGTCGGCTGCCTGCTCGCCCGGTGGGAGGCGCTCGCCCGGCTGAACCGGCCCTGGTTCGCCGGCGGAACGATCCAGACGGCGAGTGCTCTCGGCGGCTGGCACGTGCTGGCCGAAGACGAGACGGCGTTCGAGGACGGCACGCTCAATTTCCTCAGCATCCCCGATGTCGAGGCCGGCCTGTCCCGGGTGTCCGGCATCGGCATCGACCTGATCCACCAGCGGGTGACGTGCCTTACGGGATGGCTCCTCGACCGGCTGCGGGACATGCGCCACGCCGGCGGCTCACCTCTGATCCGACTGTACGGCCCGCAGGGGACGGTCCGGCGCGGCGGCACCGTGGCCTTCAACGTGCTCACCCCGCAGGGCAAGGTCGCCGACGAGCGAATCGTGGCCAGGGACGCGACCGCCCGCCGGATCTCGGTGCGGACGGGCTGCTTCTGCAATCCCGGCGCGGCTGAAGGCGCCTTCACCATCACCGAGAAGGCGCTGACCAGGTCGGTCGGTCGCGCTCGAACACTCGACGACCATCTCCGGCTTCTCGGCCTTCCGAGCGGCGGCGCCGTCCGGGCCTCGCTCGGGGTGGTCTCCAATCTCCGGGACGTAGAGCGGCTGGTCGCCTTTCTCGAGGAGACCTACCGCGACCGGACGCCCGACGACCGCGGCCTGCGCCCGCGCGAGCGCTGCTGACCTCCGACGCCGCGCGCCGATCCGTCCGGTGAGGTCTTGACTGGGCCCTCCGGGGGCCTCTGGGCCCTGTCTGAGAGTGATGTGGGTCACTACGGTTCGGGCATGGTCATGATCTCTCGTCGGCGCGGCGACAGAGGCGAGGGCGCGGTCAGTTATCTCGCAATGGTGCTGCTGCTCGGGGCCGTCGCCGGGGCGATGATGAAGTCGAGCGTCGGCCCCGCGATCGTCAGCACGGCAGAGTCCGCGGTGTGCTCGGTCACGCAGCGAAGTGCCGGCTGCGGGACCGTGACTCCCTCGGCTCCTGCCGCCGCTCCGACTCGGAGGGTGGGCGGGGCTCGGGCCATGGCTCCGATCCTCGCGGCTCCAGCGGCGAGGGCCGCTCCGAAGGTGACTCCTCCGGAGGTGATTCCTCCGGAGGATCTTCAGTGGGCTGACGCCATCGACAACTATCAATGGGATCGCCCGAGCGAAAAAGAGATGTACGCCCCAATGACCTATCCGGGTGGACCGCAGCCAACGTCACCACTCGGTGCGGGGGTCAGCGGAATCACCGCCGCGGAGCCGGCGCCGCCGGCGTTCACTAGAGCGGACAAGGGTTCTGGCCCTTGGCACTACTACGCGGGAAATCCTGCGATGATGCCCGGAATGACCCTCGCTCATCTGCAGCTCTGGAACGCGGCCGACCTCACGGAGCTGCCGCCGGCGGCCTTGGTCGGATACCATACCCCACATGCGGCCCGGAATATAAAGCACTTCCTCGGCAATACCGGAAGGCCACTTGACCAGGACGTCGATCAATTGCTCGTGGATTTGCCGAGTTTTGCAGAAAAGGTCGCCAAGGGACAGGACGACCTAGGCCGCCTGGCGGTCAAAAGGGCACAGCGCGTCGGGTCGACACAGCCGATCACCTTCCCGGTCAACACCAAATGGAAGTCTTTCAACAGCAGTAGAGACGAGGCGAGGAGTTCCCCGGACTGGTATAACGCCCTGGGGAGCAGCTTCACCTACAACCAGACGGGCCAGGTCACGGTACGGCCGCCCGTCCAGGTCGGCGGGCCGTGGCGGTACGACGTCTCGACCAGGGTCAACCTGCGTGATCCATACGACTTCGATGACCGAAACAAGATCGACCATAAGTTGATGATCGGCCTGCACCAGTGGGGCTTCGCTCGTGACTTCCTCGCCTATGGCGCCTCTGATCGGCTCCGCCGTACCGGATGACATCCCTCCGCCCGTCAGCCGTACCGCTGGATCAGCGTGAGCACGCGCGGCCGGGCCCACCCCCGCCCGGTCTGGAACAGCACGCAGAGCAACTCGCGCAGGTGCAGCAGCTCGAGGTGCTCGCGCCAGCCCGGATGGAGCGGGCGGATCTCCTGGTAGGCGGCGAAGAACCGGTCCAGGCCCGGCGAGGCGCCGCCCGGGACCATGCCTGCGATGCCGTACATCATGCTCAGGTCGGCCTCCGGCCAGTTCCACGAGATCGCGGGGTCGATGAGCGCCGGTGAGCCGTCGGCCATGGAGACCACGTTGCCGTGCCACAGGTCCCCGTGCGTCAGCGCGGGGTAGGACGGCGGCACGAGGTCCGGCAGCCGGGCGCAGATCCGTTCGATCGCCGCACGCTGGGAAGCGTCGAGCATCGCCTCCATCCTGGGCTCACGCAGGTAGCGCAGGATCCGGTACCGGGCATAGAACTCGTAGCAGTCCAGGGTCCACGTGTTGACCTGGCGCGTCGGCCCGAGCCAGTTGTCCCGGCTCCAGCCGAAGCGGGAGCCCCGGATCAGGTGCAACCGGGCCAGCGCCCGGCCGGTTCGCTCCCAGAAAACGGTATCGGCGAAACCCGGCACCGGGTTGAGCGCCTCCATGACGAGGTGGCCGGGCCCGACGGCGACGACCCGCGGCGCACCGATCACACCGCTTCGGCGCAGCGCGATGAGGCCCTCCGCTTCCGCATCGAACATGTCGGGCGGCACGCCTGGGGTCGCCTTGACGACATAGCGGGCGCCGTCCGCCTGCGTGGCGATCCAGGCGGTGTGATGGGTGCCCCCGGCCAGCGGCACCACCTCGATGGCGTCGTCCAGGAAGGGCGTCACCCGCCGAAGCCTAGCGCCGACCCATCACCCCGGTCATCGTGCGGCACGGTCTTTGCTCCCCTGCTCGGGAGGAGTGGTCACTTTGCCGGGCGCGGTGGACATGATCCGCCAGCGGCTGAAGAGCCTTTCGCGAACGGCACGCATATCAAAGAAGGGGTTAGAGCTGTTATGTTCTATCACCCCTTTTTCATGCTTAATTGAATGGTAAGGAGTTTAGCACAAGAATGGCTCCTCGTCAATTCAATGGGGCCCGTGCCGAGGCTCTGCGAGTAGAACAGGCCCATGTCGCCAAGGCGTACGAAGGGCTCGACGACGCGCGCCGGCGCACTGCGGCCGCACTGCGTGACGTTTACGGATCGGGCACCGCCGGGTGCAGCCGGCAGGCCCGCCTCGAACGGGAGGTGTCGGCCGACGAGAACGCCCGCCGGCTCGCGCGGCTCACGGCCGTGGAGCGCGGGCTCTGCTTCGGCCGCATCGATCATGCCGACGGCGAGACTCTCTACATCGGCCGGATCGGGCTCCACGACGAGGAGTACGACCCGATCCCCATCGACTGGCGGCGCCCGCGGCCCGCCCGTTCTATGTGGCCACGCCGGCCGATCCCGGGCCACTGGCCCGCCGCCGCCACCTGCACACCCGTGAACGCACAGTGGTCGACCTCGACGACGAGGTGTTCGACCTCGACCGGCTGGACGAGACCGACCGTCGCACACTGGTCGGCGAGGCGGCTCTCCTGGCGTCGCTGCGGACCGGCCGGACCGGCCGGATGAGCGAGGTCGTGGCGACCATCCAGACCGAGCAGGACCGGGTCATCCGGTCGGGTCTGCGGGGTGCGCTCGTCGTGCAGGGAGGACCCGGCACCGGCAAGACCGTCGCCGCGCTGCACCGGGCGGCCTACCTGCTGTACGCGCACCGCGCCACGCTGGAGCGACGCGGCGTGCTCGTGGTCGGGCCGAACGCGGTGTTCCTGCGCTATATCGGCCAGGTGCTCCCCTCGCTCGGTGAGACCGACGTTGTGCTGTGCACCGTGGGCGAACTGCACCCGGGCGTCCGCGCGACCGCCGACGACGGTCCGGCCGCGGCGGTGGTGAAGGGCGACCTGCGGATGGCCGAGGTGGTACGGGCCGCGGTGCGAGATCGCCAGCGCGCACCGGAGCGGGACGTGGAGGTGGTGATCGACGTCCGGACCTCCCGCCGCGACGGGGTCGAGGTGGTGGTGGAGCGGATGGCGCTCCGGCTGGACCGGCACGCCTGCCGCCGTACCCGCGACCGCGCGCAGGCACTATCGAGACCGCACAACGCGGCGCTGTGGGAACAGCTCGCGGTGCGGGAGGCCCTCGACGCCCTGTGGCCGTCGCTCACCCCGGAGCGGCTCATAGCCTGTCCGAACTCGAAATGCTCGACGCCGGCGCGCTCGCCGACCGGCAGCGCGACACCGGCCCCGCGCGGACCACGGCCGAGCGTGCGGCACGCGACCGCCAATGGGCCTACGGCCACGTCATCGTCGACGAGGCGCAGGAGCTCTCGGCGATGGCGTGGCGTACCGTGATGCGCCGGATCCCGAGCTGGTCGCTGACCGTGGTCGGCGACATCGCGCAGACGAGCTCGGCTGCGGGGGCGCGGTCGTGGGGCGAGATGCTGGACCGCCACGTCGGAGGCCGCTGGCGCGAAGTGCGCCTGGAGGTGAACTACCGCACCCCGGCGGAGATCATGGAGGTCGCCGCCGACGTGCTGGTAGCCGTGGCCCCCGACCAGGAGCCCCCACGGTCGGTGCGCGGCGGCGAGACTCCGCCGCGAGCCGTCCGCGTCGGCGCCGGGGAACTCGAGCAGGTGCTCCCCCGTCTGGTGCGGTCGGAGCTCACCGCGATCGGCGAGGGCAGGCTGGCGGTCGTGGTGCCGGACGCCCGGAACGGCGAGATCGCCGCGCTGCTCCCGGACGTGGTGCCCGGCCTGGCACTGGAAACCCTCGACGCCCCCGCCGCCGTTCTCACGGTCGCCCGGGTCAAGGGGCTGGAGTTCGACGCGGTGGTGGTGGTAGCTCCCGACGAGATCCTCCGCCAGTCGCCCAAAGGCGGCCAGGACCTGTACGTGGCGATCACGAGAGCGACCCGGCGGCTGACCGTGGTGCACGAGGCGGAGCTGCCGGATTTGCTCGGAAGACTCACGCGACCGCCCTCGCGCGGGAGCGTCAGCCGTACCGCCGGATCAGGCTGAGCACGCCCTTGAGAAAGGGCGTCACCCGCTGAGGCCTAGGACGCGGGCAGCCGATGCGGTAGGCCCGTGCGGCAGGCCTGCTCCGGCCCGTCGGTGGGGCTTGGTCACCGCTACTCCTGCTCGGGAGGGGCGGTCACCTTACCCGGGACGGTGGTCGCCTCATCGGATCTGCACGGCGGCGGTTCGCCCTGCTCGGCCTGCGCCGCCGCTCGCGCCCGCCGTTTCCTCCGCCGCAGCCAGGCCTTCATCACCGGCTCGACCGCTCGCGCGGCCAGCGGCCCGATGATGGCGAGGGCGAGCACGTAGGCGGCCGCCAGGGTCGCGAGCTCACGATCGGCGTCGGCGGCGACGGCCAGCCCCGCGATGACGATGCTGAACTCCCCGCGCGGGATCAACGACGTGCCCGCGCGCGCACGACCCATCGGCCCGACACCGGCCCGCCGTGCCGCGATGTATCCGGTGGCGATCTTTGTCACGACGCCGGTGACGGCGAGCGCGATGGCGACGCCCGCGACCGGCGCCAGGTGGGCGGGGTTGGTCTGCAGGCCGAAGAAGACGAAGAAGACGGCTGCGAACAGGTCCCGCAGCGGGGACAGCAGTTGCCGCGCGGTGTGCGCGATCGGCCCGGACAGCGCGATGCCGACCAGGAACGCGCCGACGGCCGCCGAGACGTGCAGCTTCTGCGCGACGCCGGCGACCAGGATGGTGAGGCCGAGCACCTTGAGCAGCAGCACCTCGTCGTTGGGCGAGGCGACGAAGGCCTCCAGCTGGCGCCCGAACCGGAGCGCGACGATCAGCACCACGGCCACCGCGGTGACGGCCACCCCAAGGCTGAGCGCTCCGGAGGCGACGCCCCCGGCGGCCAGCAGTGTGGTCAGCACCGGCAGGTAGACGGCCATGGCGAGGTCTTCCATGACCAGGATCGACAGCACGGCCGGTGTCTCGCGATGACCGAGCCAGCCCAGATCGGACAGCACCTTGGCGGTGATGCCGGAGGAGGTGACGTAGGTGACGCCGGCGAGGACGACGGCGGCGACCGGACCCCAGCCCAGCAGGAGCGCGGCGACGGCGCCGGGCGTGGCGTTCAACACCAGGTCGACCAGGCCGGCAGGTGCGGAGCGGCGCAGGTTGCCCACGAGCTCGTCGGCCGTGTACTCCAGCCCGAGGGTGAGCAGCAACAGGATGACGCCGATCTCGGCGCCCGTGGCGATGAACTCCTGACTGGCCGAAAGGGGCAGGACGCCTCCGACGCCGAAGGCCAGGCCGGCGAGGAGATAGAGGGGGATGGGCGAGATGCTCGCGCGGGCGGCCAGAGTGCCGACGAGGCCGAGTCCGAGCAGTACGCCGCCGAGTTCGAGCAGCAGGATCGAGAAGTCGTGCATACGTGGCCTCAGCCCGACGAGAGGATGTCGGCGACCGCGGTCGTGCCCTCGGCGGTGCCGACCACGACGACCACGTCCCCGGCGGCGAACGCGAAGTCCGGCGTCGGGCTGGCGAGCACCTCACGGTCGCGCACGACCGCGACGATGGACGCGCCGGTGCGCGTCCGCGCCCGGGTGTCCCCAAGGGTGCGCCCGTCGTAGGGCGACCCCGCGCCGATCGGTATGCGTTCGCTGACCAGACCCTGCACCTGCCGTTCGAGATCGGCGAGGCGCTCGACGATCCGCGACGCGGCGAGCAGCTCGGCCAGCCCGTCGGCCTCCTCCACCGTCAGCACCACGGTCTCGCTGGTGCTGTCGGGGTCGTCGGCATCGTAGACGACCAGGTCACGACGGCCCGAACGGTGCGAGACCACCCCGACTCGGCGGCCTTGCCGGGTGGTGAAGATGTGCAGAAGCCCGATTCCCGGCAGCGCCGATCGCTCGAAGTCCACCCGGCGTCCATCCCTTCACGTCCGACCCGTCGATCACGCCCCTGAACTAGCTCGCGAATCGCCTGCGCCATGCGGACGCGAACGGACGACCAGATCGCCGGGGGTGAGATCCGTGTTCTGACCGTAACAGTGAAGATCAGCGCTTCGCGAAACCCGGTGCCGTACCGAGCCCTGCTGTGATCGACTGGCGAAATGCCGGGATTCGCATCGCACGACCCGGCCATGCCGGCGTACCGCACCCCCGATCGCGGGGTGCCCGCACCGGTGAACGCGTCTTCGGGTCCGTGCGTCCAAGGGAAGATCTGTGCGACCAAGATCAGCCGGCCTGGCGGCATTCGGGAGGAACCGTGACCCCTTGGAAGCGCACCGCGTGGATCGCGGGGCTGTGGCTCTGGATCCCCGTCCTGGTCGGGCTGATCGGGCTGTTCTTCCACATGTTCATGTCGGGCACGAAGACCACACAGGTCGTCACGCTGTGGTTCCAGCGCTCCTTCCTCCCGCGCGGAGACCTCTTCACGCTGCCGGCCGTGACCTGGCTCTGGGTTGCGATCGGGCTGCTCCTGACCGCTCTGGTCCTCAGTTTCGACGAGGACGGCGAGTTCGGCCTCGACTGGATGTCGCCCTGGCGGTCAATCGCGGTGGTACTGCTCGTCCTGACCGGCTCCGGCGTGATCCTCATGCCGGTGCCGTCCGCTCTGTGGGACAACGACAAGGACCGGCAGCGCTTCTACGGCAGCGCCACCGTGTTCCACGTGCCCAGCGTGACCAGCCCTCCGGCCTCGGTCGCCAAGCTGGTCGAGGGCTCCCGGCGGGGCAAGGACGGCTGCGACCGGATCGGACGCCACGACGTGCGCTCCTGCGTGAAGGTCGACAACGGCTATCCGGCCCTGCGCTGGGAGTCGCGGACGTCCTCCCTCGCCGCGGCGCGGACGGCGATGAAGGCGGCGGCCTCGCCGGTGGCCGGGGTCAACGTCATGGAGTCCACCTTCGCCTACCAGTGGGGCTCCTCCCCCAACACCGGGCAATGGTCAGCGGTGCTCGACGGCTCGGGCGGCGGCACCCCGGCGTACGGCGTCGCTCAGTGGGACGGGCGGACCAACTCCGCGCAGGTGTGCCGGTTCGGAGCCGGCAACAGGTTCGAGCGGGCCTTCGGCGGCAGCGGACGCAACAGCCTCCGCAACCTGCTCGCTGACCGCCACCCTGATCTGATCTACACCGACAAGGACATCTGGGGCTACTGCCAGGGCGACCGGCCCGTCATCGTCATCGCCGTCCAACGGCCGCTCGACCATCGCCAGCGCACCGTGACCGTGGCCGCCGGAGTGCTCATCCTGGAGGGGTCGGCGAGCGGCCGCCCGGACATCACCCATCGGCCTCGGGTCAGGCCGGGAGAGCTGCCCGGCCCGGTCTACCCGATCTCGCTGGTGCGCACCCAGCGCGACGCCGCGCAGTGGGCCGCGGGCCGCGGTGAGTACAACAACTCCTTCGGGCTGGAGCCGACCGGGTTCCAGACCCAGCAGGCCAACCCGGGCGAGTACCTGCTGCGCGGTGCGGACCGCCGCCTCTACTACGTCACCCCGCTCACGCCGCGCGACACCTCGTCGGAGTTGTTCGTGGCGTACGGGATCGTGCCCGCCGACCAGGTCGACTCCGGGCGGCTGAACCGCTACGACCTCTACACCCTCGCCGACGGCGACCCGAACATCGCCGACCTCAACGCGCTCTACGTCAAGGCCAAGAGCGTGGCGTGCGCCGGAACCCTGGAACAGTTCATCCCGCTCGGCGGGCAGGAGTGGCGGGTCTACGGAGTCGACGGGGGGCAGACCCTCTGCTACATCGACGTCTCCGTGAACGGCCAGGTCCAGCCCCGTACGGTACAGCGCCCCACCGAGGGCACCGAGGAGACCACACCGCCGCCGTCCGGCTCCGAGGAGCCGCGGCCGTCGAAGAGCCAGTGCGGTCGTTCGCCGACCGAGTTGGGCGACCGGCAGCTCGCCGAGTGCCTCGCCGACTTCGCCGACGAGGTACGCCGCCGAGCGAACCGCGGCTGACCGCTGCCGCGGGAACGGTGCGGGAGGCAGGCGACGGAGGTGCCGTCAGCCGGCCATTTCGATCATGAAGAACGCGGCGAGGTGGGTCAGCACCACGCAGACGATCAGAGCGAAGAAGATGATGGCCGCCGGCCGGTGCTCGAAGTGCTTCCCCGGCTTGAGCGGGCCGAGCTCGCGCTGGCGCGCCGCGATGCGCTCCTCGAGCGGGGGCCGCTTAGAGATCATCTGCGCTGCTCCTCCAAGACCACATCGCTCATGATGTCGACGACCAGGGCCACGAGGCCGCCGGCCACGACGACGCCCGCCCCGACCCAGAACAGGATCCAGTTCGGGCCCATGGGGAGGGCGATTCCCCCGAGGAGGAAGCCCGCAAAGATCACGACGACCGCGATCCATGACGCCGGGCGGCCCGCATGGCTGTTGCTCGACATCGTGTCGATCCTCCGCAGTAGTAGACGAGATCGGTACGCCAAAGGATATGGTCACCGGCGCGAGCGTCGTCCACGCCCCCCTCGCGAAGGCCCCGCTCCCCGTCCCGCCTTGATCCGCCGCGCCCGATCACCTCACGGTGATACGCGGGCTTGGTCAAGAGCGGGGATTAGTATTTCGATCATCGGGAATGGTTGAACCGTCCTTTCGCGTCATCCGGGGGTTCACACTAATGACAGAAACCGTAAAGCGCAGCAAGGGAACCGGCAAAGCGAACTCGGGCAGGCTCTATCCCAGGGATACCGTTGAATTCGATTGGGAGCAGCGGCTGCAATCCGTGCTGGCGAACGGCGGTCTTCGGGTCCATGACGTCAAAGCCCCGAACTACGAGTATCTCCGGCCGTTCGACGAGTCTCCGGAGAGCCGCGGCTTCCCGGTCCACGCCGACCTCGTCGACCATATGCTGACGGTGCGGGAGCACCCGGATCCCATCATCGAGCATGCCCTCGCCACGTGCGCCGGGTATGCGTATTCGGATGCCGAAACCCTCTCCACCATCATGGCGCGAATGGGCATGAAGGACAATCGGTGCCGAATGATCCAGGCTATCGCCGAGCCGATGTTCATTTGTTCCACCGCGTTCTTGATTCAGAGCGCCGACGGTAGGGTCGCCGTTCTGTGCTACCGAGGAACCGAGCCGGCGAACCTCATCAACTGGCTGACCGGCTGGGACGTCGAACCAGAGCGCATCGGCTATCAGTTCGGCGACCCGTGCGCCGGTGTGCACGGCGGTTTCTACCGCAACGTGCGGGCGACACGCTACGAGGTCATGCAGGCGTTGCGCCGCGCCATGGAGGGCGAGCCGGTCCGCGGTGCGCTCAACGGAGAACGCGACCACGAACAGGGACGGCTGGAGGCGCTGTACATCACCGGGCACAGCCTCGGCGGGGCGATGGCGGCGCTGATGGCGGTCATGCTGCAACATGAGCGGAAATATGCCGAGCTCGGCAGGCTGCTCACCGCCGGGACGGTCTATACCTTCGGCCAGCCCATGATCGGCGATCCCGGCTTCGCCGCCGCCTGCCAGAGGAATCCCTTCCTGCGCGACAAGGTCATCCGGTACGTCTACGACGACGACGTCGTCCCGCACCTCCCACCACGCACCTCCGGGCCGTACCGGCATTTCGGCCGAGAGCGCCGGTATGAGATCCCGCACCTGAAAGAGAACGTGTTGAGCCGGATGGCGCGGCTGGGGTGCGTCTACCGGCCCAGGCAGGGAGAGTGGCAGGAAAGAGAGCACCCCACCTCACAGATGCCGAGTGCCCTCGGCATGCTGCTGGGGATATCGGCCTTCGCCGCCCGCCGGTCACAGCTACTGCGTTCGCTTCCCGCCGTCTATTCCTATGAGGACCACCTGCCCCACCACTACATCTCCGCCCTCACTCCGTACGGAGCCCTCAACGAGTTCGGCGATTGAGCGGAAGACCCCGCTCAATCGCCGCGCTGGCGCCCTCGCTCGAAGCGGGCGGCGAACCGCGCGACCTCGGGATGCGTTGCGCTCTCGGCCTGCGCCCATGCCTCGAACTCCACGACCGATTCGAGATCGCCGTGTGCGGCCAGCCGCACCGCGCTCTTGAGATCGCGGGCCAGCTCGGAGCGCAGGCCGGCGTGGCGCTCGGCGCGCCGTAGCGCCTCCGCGAGGGGGTCGGGTTCGACGGCGAGCACGAGACCCTGCGCGAGCGCCTCCGCGGCGGACAGCGCGCCGCCGTCCAACATGATCGCCAGTGCGCGTTGCGCCCCGAGCTCACGGGTGAGGAAATAGGTGCACCCTCCGCCGGGGTGCAGCCCGATCCTGGTGAACGTGGCGGCGAACTTCGCCTCCGGCCCCGCGATCCGCAGGTCGCAGCACAGCGCGAGGTTGAGCCCCGCGCCGACGGCAGGCCCCTGTACGGCGGCGATCGTGGGGATCTCCAGATCGCGCAGTGCGAGGAAGCTCTGGTAGTACGAGCGCAACCGCTGCCGAAGCTCCCCCACGGGCCGGCCGGACTGTTCCGCCCCGAACAACGCGGGCAGGTCGGCGCCGGCACAGAATGACGATCCCTCGGCTCCGACCACGAGCACGCGGGCGCCGCCGTCCTCCCGCACGGCGGCGATGGCCGCGCTCAGCTCCACGCGCATCCGGTCGCCCAGGGCGTTGCGGCGCTCCGGGTCCGCGAGCGTGATGAGCCGCACCCCTTCCGCCGGCGTGTCCAGTCGTACGGTCTGCCACTGCGTCATCTGTGTCTCCTCGGCGTTCAGGGTCGCTCCTCGGCATTCAGGCGGACGTCGACAGAACATCTCACAGGGCACGGCCGGTGCCGGTCGGCCGGTGCATCGGCCTCGGGTCGGCGCGGTATCGCCCGCCCGAGCGGATTCGACCGGGAATCCACCGATCACGGCGCGCCCGGCTACGAAGCATCTGTGTGATCAGACGCGCGCCTGCGGCAGTCAGGCTGCCGCAGGCGCGTGCTCACCCGTGCCGCTCACGGAGGAAGTGCTCTGGACCGGCCAGCCGGAGGTCGGCTCGGCGGATCGGTCCGTGGTGTCCGGTCGCGCGCACGACCGCCAGCGCGCTGTCGGCGTAGAGGCCGCAGAGGGTGGCGAGCGGAACGTCTCCGGTGGGGCGGTACCAGTGTGAGACACCCGTGCACATCTCGAGCAGCGCCAGAGTCGTGATCTTGGGTTGCTCCACGTCGAAGACGCCCTGCGCGGCGCCCTCTTCAACGGTGCCGCGCCACAGCGCCTCGTATCCGTCGCGCATCGCCAGAATCCGCTCACGCCGCTCTCCGGTCAGGGCCCGTACCTCGGTGTCGCCGACGAGCGTGGTCAACCGGTCGCTGCCGTGCGCCCAAACGTGCTGTTCGACGAGCATGGCGAGCCGTTCGGCGGAGCCCTCGTAGGCCGCGCGGATCTGCTCGCCGGCGGTCATCAGGGGCGCCATGCCGGCGATCATGATGTCGACCAGCAGGTCGTCCTTGCTGCCGAAGTGGTGATAGAGCGAGGAGAGCGTGGTGTCGGCCGCAGTCGCGATGTCGCGGATCCCGGTGCCGTGGAAGCCGCGTTCGGCGAAGAGCCGGATCGCCGTGGCGCGGATGCGGTCCGGCGTCGACGTCTCACCGGCGGTGGCGGTACGTCTGCGCGGCATTCTTCGGCCTCCTGAGCAAGGTGTGGGGGTCGGCGGCGCCGTGACGGGCACGACCGGACGCAACGGGTACACCCGAGCCTAGGGACACATCCGGGCGCAGGACACACGCTCGGGAGCGGTGCGCGGTCTCATCGACCGGCTACGTGATCATCTGACCGTCCTCTCTGCTGGATACGTGGCCGCCGGACCCGCGGTCGTGCGTCGACCCCGTCACGCCGCGGGTCTTGAGCCGGTGCTTCTCGATCTTCTCGGTCGGTGTCTTGGGCAACTCGGCGACGAAGTCGAGGTAGCGGGGCACCATGTGCCGCGCGAGGTTGCGAGCGCAGAACTCCAGCAGTTCCTCCGCCGCGAGGGAGCGCCCGGGTCGCAGCACGATCGCGACCATGACGTCCTCTTCGGTGAGTTCGCTCGGCACGCCGTAGGCGGCCGCCTCGAGGACGGCCGGGTGGCGGTCGATCACTTCCTCGATCTCCAGCGCCGAGATGTTCTCCCCTCGCCGCCGGATCACGTCCTTGGCCCGGCCGGCGAAGTAGAAGTAACCGTCGGCGTCACGGTGGGCCAGATCGCCGGTGTGGAACCAAAGGTCGCGCAGGGCGCTCAGAGTCTCCTCGGGCATGCCGAGGTAAGCGCTGAACATGACCGCGGGCTCGCGCGGCCGTACGCATATCTCGCCCACGCGACCGGCCGGCAGCTCGAACCCGTCGGCGTCGAGCACCCTGACCTCGTAGAGCTCGATGGGCCGGCCGCAGGAGCCCGGCCGCCGGGGAACACCGGGTTCGTTGGACAGCACCATCCCGGTGTCGGTGAGCCCGTACGGCTCGACGAGCTCCACCCCGAAGCGGTCTTCGAAATCGCCGGCCCAGGCCGGCAGCGGAACGCCCCATGCGAGGCGCACCGCGTGAGTTCGGTCGCCCGGCCCCGCGGGCTGCTTGTACAGCATGGCGAGCGTCGCGCCCATGAAGTCGAAGACGGTGGCGCCGGCCGCGCGAATCTGGTCCCAGAACCGGCGTACGGAGAATCGGCGCACCAACGCCGCCGTCGCCCCGAGCAGGAACGCCGGTGCCACGGTGAAGACGGCGGCGTCGACGTGGAAGAGCGGAAATGGGCAGAAAAGCACGTCGTCGCCGCGTAGCCCCATGCGGCGGGCGAAGACCTCGGCCTGCCGCACCACGTAACGGTGCGGCAGCACGCAGGCCTTGGACCGGCCGGTGCTGCCCGAGGTGAACAGCACGATGCTCGCATCCGCGCCGCTCACCGGCCCACGGCCGCTCATCGGAGCGTGGTCGAGCAACGTCGCCCACGGGCGGAGCCGTACCCCCGGGAGCGATCCGATCGTGCCGCGCAGCAGCACGGTGCGCAGACCGGGCAGCCGGTCGAGGATGTCGCGTGCGGCACCGACGTGGTCCTCGTCGAGCACCAGCACTCGTGCGCCCGTCGTGGCGAGGGCGTGTGCCAGGCCGTCGCCGATGAGCGCGGTGTTGACGGCCGCGGTCGCCGCTCCCAGGCGGTCGAGCGCGAGCCACGTGACGACGAACTCGGTGCAGTTGGGCAGCATGACCGCGACGACGTCCCCCGGCGCGACCTCCGACGCCCGCAGGCCGGTGGCGACCCGTCTCGCGCGGTCGTCCAGCTCCGCATAGGTCAGCGTGTCGTCCTCGACCCGTAGCGCCGGCCGATCGGGCAGTTCCCGGGCGCGGGCGGACACCACATCGGCCAGGCACCGGCCTTCGAATTCGGAGGTCATCGCCGCTCCTTGCCGCGCGCGAGGAAGGCGCCGAGCCGCAGGCGTGCCTCCCCACTGCCGTAGGCGGTCATGCAGGCCGTCGACTCGGCCTCGAGAGCGGCCGGAAGCGGTGCTGCGACCGGTCGCCTGAGCAGGTCACGGGTGAGCTCCAGAGCGAGCGGGTCGCGGGCGGCGATGAGCTCGGCGACCTCGGTGGCGTGCGCGGCCAGGTCCCCGTCCGGCACGACGGCGCCCACCAGACCGGCCGAGAGCGCCCAGTCGGCGTCGTAGATCCGGCCGGTGAGCGCCATCTCCGCGGCCCGCCCCGCGCCGACCACCCGAGGCAGCAGCAACGAGGCGCCGTTGGTCATCACCAGGCCGAGGCCGACCTCAGGGCAGCCGAACGTCGCGGAGCGCGCGGCGATCCGTACATCGGCTGCCAGCGTGAGCTCGAGTCCGCCGCCCAGAGCGGGGCCGTTGACGGCGACGACGACCGGCTTGGGCGCGGCGACGAGCATCCCGGTCAGCGTCTGCATCCGCTCCAGCACCTCGGCGAACTCGCGCGGTGACGCGGACGCGGCCTCGCGCAGGTCGTCGCCCGCGCAGAACGCGCTGCCCGCCCCGGTGAGCACGATCACGCGGATCCGCCGGTCCTCGATGAGGCTCCGCACGGCCTCCAGCAGCTCCGACAGCATCGCGCCCGACAGCGCGTTGCGCACCTGCGGCCGGTTGAGAGTGACCCGGCCGATCGGCCCATCGGCCGACACCAGCACGTCACCCCCGAACGTCTCGGTCGTTTCCGCCGCCGCGTGTGGCCCGAGGTCGCCGCCTGGCTCCATGAAGTCCTCCTCGTCTCGACGATGGCCCTTATTGTATCGATCGATCGATTGAGAACAAGGCCGGGACCGGTTAGTGCCTTCAGGGCGGATTGCCCGCTCTGCCATCTCGTTGTCATGGAGGTGGAGGGAGAAT
>NZ_JABVEB010000094.1 GCF_014323665.1 Actinomadura sp. HBU206391
GCGCGCTCCCGAGCGGGTGAGCGGACCGGCCCCACCGAGATCACCGAGCGCGGTGACCGCCAGAACGACCAGCGGCGCCCGTACGACGTCGCCGCCCACCACCGAGGCCCCGACCACTGCGCACTCGTCGCGCAGCCCGTCACAGAGCGCCTCGGCCCACGCGACCTCGGTCTCCGGCGGGGCCGCGAAACCGATCAGCAGGCCCGTGGGCCGCGCTCCCATCGCCGCGACGTCGGCCAGGTTCTGCGCGGCGGCCTTCCGCCCCACGTCGTAGCCGCCGGACCAGTCAGAGCGGAAATGGCGGCCCTCGACCAGCAGATCCGAGGTGGCCACGACCCGGCCGTCCGGCGCGCGGACGACCGCCGCGTCATCGCCAGGCCCGAGATCGACCTCCGGTCCCTGCGTGAGACGCTGTGTAATGCGAGCGATAAGTCCGAACTCGCCCAAGTCCCCGATCGTGATAGTCCACACCTCCGTGAAGACACGGTACGGTGGCCGACGGACGGGACAAACTACGCCCGGGAGGACGTGATGGTGCAGGCCTACATCCTCATCCAGACCGAGGTCGGCAAGGCCGCCTATGTGGCTCGTGAGATCTCTGGCATCCCTGGCGTCAAGCAGGCGGAGGATGTCACCGGTCCCTACGACGTGATCGTGCGGGCGGAGGCGCGCAATGTGGATGATCTGGGCAAGCTCGTCGTCGCGCAGATCCAGGGCGTCGAGGGCATCACGCGTACCCTCACCTGCCCCATCGTCCATATCTGACGCCTCCCCGCGACGCGCGCGGTAGGAGTTTCCGGGATGCGGGGGATGGCCGCCGTTCTCGCGGTGCTGTCGGCGTCGTCGGTGCTGCTGGTCGCCGGCTGCACCGGTGATGCCGTACAGGTGCCCCTGCCCAGACCGGACGCCGCGACCACCCGGCTCTGCGAGGGCATGCGGCTCCCGGCCGAGCTCCACGGCGAGTCCAGGCGGGCCACCGAGCCGAAGTCCGCGCTGGTCACCGCGTGGGGCTCCCCCGCGATCGCGGTGCGCTGCGGTGTCGCTCGCCCCGCCGCCATGGTCCCCACGTCCCAGCTGCTGACGATCAACGGCGTCGACTGGTTCCCGCAGCCCATGGACCGGCCCACGACGTTCACGGCCATGGGGCGGCAGGCCTATGTCGAGGTCACGGTGCCGGGGGCCTACAAGCCGGCCGCCGAGGTGCTCAACGAGCTGACCGGCGTGATCAAGGCCCTCCCTCCCAAGCCCGCCGGCGAGCTCTGAGCCTCGATCGCGAAAACCCGTTGCGCCCGTTCGGCGGCCACTGGCACCGTAGGAGTCGTTCGCCCGCCGGATCAGCCCGGCGACTGGGCGACCCGACGTCTCGCGGAGGAGGACCGGCCATGACCATGGAGCAGCTTCGTTATCGACTGCGCCAGGCGCTTCTCAGCCGCCACGGCCGGCCCCTCGCCCACTGAGGCACCTCTTCGCCAAGGCACCTCTTCACCAGGGCCCCTCGTCACCGAGGGACCTCCTTCACCGGGCACAGCACCTCCGCCGACCGCGTCGCCTCGAGTAGCGCCCGCTTCATCCGCGCGGCTCTATCCCAGCTGGCAAGAGGAACCGTTCTCAGGAAACGGAAGAGCCGGGTTCGAATCCCGGGAGCCGCACCATGCCCATTCCAGACCGATGAACCATGCCCCCGTAGTCCAATTGGCAGAGGCGCTGGCCCGAGGAGCCAGATGTGCGGGTTCGAATCCCGCCGGGGGTACGACGCGGACTCTCGCAGGTCCGTCGAGGGGCGGCGCCGGAGGTGGAGAGCCGGGCCCGGTTGTAACCCGGGTGCCACATGCTGAGTGAGTTCGAATCCCACCCGCCCCACAAAAGACCGAATTCCTGAAGGTCGACTCAGTGCAGAGGTGCGGCGTTCTTCGGGTTCGGGCCGTAAACGTTGTCGCCCGGTTCGCCTTCGAGAACGAAGAAGTAGATCAGGATGATGGCCCCGACGAAGGGCACGAGGCTGATCAGCAACCACCATCCGGATCGACCGGTGTCGTGCAGGCGGCGGACGCCCACCGCGAGCGAGGGGATCAGGACCGCGAGGGCATAGAGCAAGAAGACATAAAGGAACCCGTCGGTCATCACGATCAGGACGCCGAACACCACGCTGATGATCACGTTGACGAGAAAGAAAATCCAGTATTCCGTGCGCCGCGCCCTGCCACTGAAGTCGGAATAGTTCTTAAGTACCGCTATGTACCAGTTCACTACGTTCCTCTCACTAACCCGCGCATTGGGCCTTCCCCAATAGGAATCTCTCGAAAGCTGAACATAGGGTGCAAAGTACAGGCGGTCAATAGGTTGGCTTATTCCGATTAGCCAGGAAAGAATCCAAGAGGGGCCGTCAACACAGCTCGGCCACGGGAACAACCAAATGATCACGGCGGTCTGGTGACGCAGTTGTGCCCGCCAAGACCCTCGGGTGGCCGCATCACCACGCCTTTCCCGGCACGACGGTCAGAGGGGCCGATTCACTGCACGCCGACGACGTGGATCACCATGGCTCGGGCCTTGGGCGCCAGCAGACAATCCCCGCCGTGATCATGCAGTTGTTCCGCACGACACCCGCCCGCCGCGTCACCACGCCGTACAACACCACCGTGATCATGCAGTTGTTCGCGCCGGGACGGGCTGGCCCGTTGGGGCGCTGCGCCTTGCTAGGGCTATGTCGGGTGCATCTCTGTATCTCTGCTCTTGTCCGCGGAATCTGATGGGCTGGGATCAGCGGAAATGTTCTTCGTCTCGGAGCGGGCCTCTCGGTGCAGGGCGACTGCGATCACTACGAGGGTGACCCCGGCCACCTCTGCCGTCGTCGGGAACTGCCGGAGCACGATGACCCCGATCACCGTGGCCGTGGCGGGCAGGAGCGCGACGAGCAGCGCGTACGTTGATCGCGCCATGCGCGCCATCGCGAGCTGGTCGCAGACGTACGGGATCACCGACGACGTGATCCCGACCCCGATCCCGGCGCCGAGCGCGATCGGGTCGACCAACGCCGGGGCGGCCTGCCAGAAGCCCAGCGGCACAACGAACACGCAGGCGACGAGCATGGCGGCGGCCAGGCCGTCGATGCCGCTGATGCCGGAGAGACGCTGGGCCGCGCGATGGGCCACCACGATGTAGGCGGCGAACAGCACCGCGTTGGCGGCGGCGAAGACGAAGCCCAGCGGCGCACCGGCCAGCCGGACGTCGGCCAGCACCCCGACGCCGGCGACGACCACCACGAGCGCCGCAATGTTGCGAGGCGTACGAGCGCCGAGGGCGGCCAGCACGATGACCGGTACGAACTCGATGGCGGCGACCGTTCCCAGGGGCAGCCGGTCGATCGCCAGATAGAAGCAGGCGTTCATGGCCGCGAGCACTGCGGCCCAGACGACGATCGTGCGGCGGCCGCCGGAGTCGAGCCGGGCGAAAAAGCGCCAGGGCCGGCGCCAGAGCGCGAAGACCAGCGCGGCGCTCCAGATCCGCAGTCCCGCCACTCCGAGCGGTGCCAGCCGGACGAACAGGAGAACGGCGAAGGCCGGTCCCAGATAGTGGAAGACGGCGCTCCCCAGAAAGTAGGACCACGGAGGCGGCGTTGGGACGGCGGTACGGAGCCCTGTGAACGGCATGGCTCCATCGTCGGTCAGCCCGTAATTTGGGAGAATGGCGAACCGAAGGATTCGACCCGAGAGAGCGTACGAACCCAAGGGGCTCGACACTCTCGACCTTCGCATCATCACCGAACTGCAGATCGACGCCCGTGTGAGCTTCGCCGAGCTGGGCCGCCGGGTCGGATTGTCGGCGCCCGCGGTGACCGAGCGGGTGCAGCGGCTGGAGGGCACCGGCGTGATCACCGGCTATCACGCCGAGGTCGATCCGAGAGCCCTTGGCTTCCCCGTGACGGTGATGGTCCGGATCCGTCCGGCGATCCGCGAGCTGCAACGCATCGCCAAGATCGCCGAGGAGATCCCCCAGATCGTCGAGTGCTACCGGATGACCGGCGAGGACTGCTTCTACTTCACGATGCACCTGCGGGCGGTCGCCGAGCTGGAACCGATCCTCGACCGGTTCACCCCGTACGGCCAGACGACCACGTCGCTCATCCAGAGCGCGCCCGTGCCGCGCCGCCCCCTGCCCTGCGGGTCACCCATGATCACGTAACGGTCCCGGGGCCTGCGACGGCCGCGACCCGGCTAGGCCGACTCGCGGACCACCAGCTCGTTGGGCATGGTGACCGAGTCGGCGGGCTCTCCTTCGAGCAGGCCGAGCAGCAGCCGCGCGGTCGCCCTCGCCTGGTCGCTCATCGGGCTGTGCACCGTCGTGAGCGGCGGCGCGGTGTAGAGAGCGGCCTCGATGTCGTCGAACCCCACGACCGCCACGTCGTCCGGCACCCGCCTGCCGGCTTCGCGCAGGGCCCGCATCGCGCCGATGGCCATCAGGTCGTTGGCGGCGAACACCGCGTCGAGCGCCGGGTCGTCGTCCAGCAACTGCCGCATGCACACGGCCCCGGACAGCCGGTTGAACTCTCCGGCGGCGGTGATCGACCGCCGTCCGGTGTCGCGGAGCGTCTCGCGATAGCCGGTGAGCCGGTCCTGCGCCGCGATCATGTCCAGCGGCCCGGTGATCGTGGCGATCCGCCGCCGTCCCTGGTCGAGCAGATACCGTACGGCCAGCGTCGCGCCGCCCACGTTGTCGTTGTCGACATACGGCAGGTCCACGGACATCGTCGGCCGGCCGTGGGTGACGACCGGCACACCCATCCGGGCCACCGCGGCCGGCAGCGGATCGGCGCCGTGCATCGACATGAGCATCGCGCCGTCCACGTGCCCGGCCGCGAGCTGTTCCTGGACGCGCAGATGGCTGCCGGGCGATCCCGCGAGGATCAGTGTCACCCGCTTGCCCGCCGCCTCGAGCTCGCGGCTCACCGTGCGCACCACGGCGGAGAACATCGGGTCGTCGGCGACCACCCCGCCGGGAGGATCGGAAACGATCATGGCGATGGCGTTGGTGCGCCGGGTCGCCAGGCTGCGGGCCGTGCCGTTCGGGACATAGCCCAGCTCCGTGACGGCCCGCATCACCACGTCGCGGATCTCGGGGGCGACCGTGTCCTGCCCGTTGACCACCCGGGAGACGCTCGACCTGGACACTCCTGCCCTGGCGGCCACGGCCTCCAAGGTCGGTCGTTTCATCCGAGTCCGTTCTGCTCGCGACTGCGCCGGGCGACGGGGCCGCCGTCGCCGAGCGCCACCGCGGTCGTGGAGAGCGCTCTCTGCGAGAGTCGTCTCTTTGCCGCCGGGTGTCAACGGCCGCACCAATTAATTGATCTTGATTGGCCTCGGCACTTTGCAACGGTCCATCCAGAGAGCGCTCTCTCACCCTTCTTGACATCTGTGCAGTTCACGCCGAGCAATGGCCACACAGAAGATCATTCAGACGTGCTTCCCCTCCTGTACTCGGCGTTGCGGGCGCACACGGACACCTTTTCCACAGAATTGATAAGGGTCTTGACAGAACTTTCGGACAAGCGCACTCTCAGCTTCCGGGAGCGCTCTCCGACCCCCGCCCCTGTTGAGGAGACGCCGTGTTCTCTTCCCGCAGTCCTGCCCGCGCTCGCCTCTGGCTGATCACCGCCACCGTGGTCGCCGTGCTCGCCTCCTACCTCGCCGTCGCCCCGGCCTCCGGATCCGCGGCCGCGCCCGTCTGCGGCACCGCCAACGCCGCGCAGGGCCGTCCGGTCACCGCCTCGTCCAGTGAGAACGCCGCCTTCGGTCCCGCCGGCGCCGTCGACGGCAACGGCGGTACCCGCTGGTCCAGCGGGTTCAGCGATCCGCAGTGGATCCAGGTGGACCTCGGTTCGCCGGTCTCGGTCTGCGGCGTGACCCTGAACTGGGAGGCCGCCTACGGCACGGCCTACCAGATCCAGCTGTCCGACAACGCCTCCACCTGGACCTCGATCTACTCCACGACCACCGGCACCGGCGGTACCCGGACACTGACCGTCTCGGGCACCGGCCGCTACCTGCGCGTGTACGGCACCCAGCGGGCGACCCAGTACGGCTACTCGCTCTGGGAGCTGGCCGTGCGGACCGCCACCGACGACACCACCCCGCCCCCGACCGGCGATGACGTGCTGCTGTCGTACGGCCGGCAGGGTGTGGCCTCCAGTGCGCAGAACGACGCGAACTGCGGCAACTGCACGCCGGCCCGGGCGTTCGATCGCGACCCCGCGACCCGGTGGGCGACCAGCTCCACCACCGGCTGGGTCGACCCCGGCTGGATCTACGTAGACCTCGGCGCGACCGCGCAGATCCACCGGGTCGTCCTGCAGTGGGACCCGGCGTACGCGACCGCCTTCCAGCTCCAGACCTCGGCCGACGCCGCGAACTGGACCACGATCTACTCCACCACCACCGGGACCGGCTTCCGGCAGAACCTCACCGTGAACGGCACCGGCCGCTTCGTCCGGATGTACGGCACCAAGCGTGTCGGCGCGTACGGCTACTCGCTCTGGAAGTTCCAGGTGTACGGCACCGGCGGCGCCCCCATCACCCCGCCACCGCTGCCGCCGGACCCGCGCACCCCGCCGCAGCTGGTCTGGAGCGACGAGTTCAACGGCGCGGCGGGCACCAGGCCGGACGCCGCCAAGTGGCAGCCCGAGACCGGCCCAGGCGTCAATAACGAGCTGCAGTACTACACCAACAATGACAACGCGTCGATGGACGGCGCCGGCAGCCTGGTGATGGAGGCCCGCAGGCAGGCGACGCCCGGTTCGGCCTGCCCACGTGACCCGATCAGCGGCAGCACCACCTGCCAGTACACCTCGTCGCGGCTCAACACCTACGGCAGGTACACGTTCACCTACGGCCGGGTCGAGGCGCGGATCAAGGTCAGCGGCACCACGGGCCTGTGGCCGGCGTTCTGGCTGCTCGGCGCAGACTTCTTCAGCCAGAACCGCCCCTGGCCGTACGTCGGTGAGATCGACATCATGGAGCACATCGGCCGCGAGCCGGACAAGACCTACTCCACGCTCCACGCCCCGGCCTACTTCGGCGCCGGCGGGTTCGGCTCGTCCCTCACGCTGCCCGGCGGCGACTGGGCCGCAGCCTTCCACACCTACGCCGTGGACTGGAACAGCTCCGGGATGCGGTTCACCGTCGACGGCAACGTCGTGCACACCGTCGACCGCGCCTCGCTGGAGACGACCCGCGGGCCCTGGGTGTTCGACCACCCGTTCTTCATCATCCTCAACAACGCCGTCGGCGGTGACTGGCCGGGACCGCCGAACGCCTCCACGGTCCTGCCGCAGCGGATGCTCGTCGACTACGTCCGCGTCTACTAGTGAGCGTCCAGCAGTGACCCCCCGTCCGGCAGCGACCCCCCATCCAGCAGTGATCGGCGTCCGACAGTGATCCGCGTCCACCGATGATTCCCCCGGCTCGGTCAGGAACCCCGCCATGCTCTTGATCTCCCGATGCCGAAGACCGCCCTCCTCACGACCCTGCTTCTCGCTCTCTCGCTGGTCGCCGGCCCGGCGCCGGCGTCCGCCGACCCGGTGAACCCCGCGCACTTCCAGCAGGTCACGCTGGCCAAGGGCGTCCCGGAGGTCGGCGAGCCCATGTCGATGGTTGTCCTGCCCGACCGCTCGGTCGTGCACACCGCGCGTGACGGCACGATCCGGATCACCGACGCGGCCGGCACGACCAGGGTCGCGGGCAGGATCCCCGTCTACTTCAACGACGAGGAGGGCATGCAGGGCATCGGCGTCGACCCGGGGTTCGCCACGAACCGGTTCATCTATCTCTTCTACGCGCCGCCGCTGTCGACCCCGCCCGGCGGCGCCCCGCTCGACGGGACGGCGGCCGATTTCGCCCGCTTCGACGGCGTCAACCGGCTGTCCCGGTTCCGGCTGAACACCGACGGCACTCTCGACACCGGCAGCGAGCGCACCGTGCTCGAGGTCAAGACCAGCCGGGGCTCGTGCTGCCACGTCGGCGGCGATATCGACTTCGACGCCGCCGGGAACCTCTACCTGACCACGGGCGACGACACCGAGCCCGGCTTCAACGACGGGTACGCCCCGCTAGACGACCGGCCGACCCGCAACCCCGTGCTCGACGCGCAGCGAGGCGCCGCCAACACCAATGATCTGCGCGGCAAGCTGCTGCGGATCAAGGTGAACGCCGACGGCTCGTACTCCATCCCGCCCGGCAACATGTTCCCGCCGGGCACCGCGAACACGCGGCCGGAGATCTACGCGATGGGCTTCCGCAACCCGTTCCGGATGAGCGTCGACAAGGCCACCGGCGTGGTCCACCTCGGCGACTATGGCCCCGACGCGGGCGCCGCCGGGGCGCGCGGACCGGGCGGGCAGGTCGAGTTCGACCGGATCACCGGGCCCGGCTTCTACGGCTGGCCGTACTGCACCGGGAACAACACCCCGGCCGAGACCTACGCCCACTACAACTACGCGACGGGCGCGGTGGGCGCGAAGTACGACTGCGCCGGCGGGCCGGTCAACGACTCGCACAACAACACCGGGCAGTCGAAACTGCCGCCGGCCAAGCCCGCGTGGATCGCCTACGACGGCTGTTCACTGGCCGCGTTCGGCTGCGGTGCCGAGTCGCCCATGGGCGGCGTCGTCTACCGGTACAACACCGATGTCAGCTCCCCGGTGAAGTTCCCGCAGTCGCTCGACGGGCACTTCTTCGCCGGTGAGCTGCAGCGGGCCTGGATCAAGGACATCACGGTCAACGCCGACGGCTCCCGTGGCGCGATCGAGCCCTTCCCCTGGTCCGGAACGCTGGTCATGGACATGGCCTTCGGCCCCGACGGCGCGCTCTACGTGCTCGACTACGGCACCGGCTGGTTCAACGGCAACGAGAACTCCGCGCTCTACCGCATCGAGTACATCGGCAGCGGCGGCTCGGGGCGGGTGCCCGTCGCCCAGGCCGCGGCCACCCCCACGTCGGGACGGGCCCCGCTGGCCGTGTCCTTCTCCTCGGCCGGCTCGTCCGACCCGACGGCGACGCGATCACCTTCTCCTGGGCGTTCGGCGACGGCGGCACCTCGACGGCGGCGAACCCGAGCCACACCTACACGGCCAACGGCACCTACAACGCGACGCTGACCGTGAGGGACAGCACCGGCAAGACCGCCACGTCGACCGTCCCGATCTCGGTGGGCAACACCGCCCCGACGGTGAGCATCCAGCTTCCGGCGCACGGCCAGGTGTTCGGCTTCGGCGACGCCGTCCCCTACCGGGTCACGGTGACCGATCCCGAGGACGCCGCGATCGACTGCTCGCGGGTGAAGATGACCTACATCCTCGGACACGACGAGCACGGCCACCCGCTCGCGACCGGCACCGGCTGCTCGGGCCCGGTCCAGACCCGGGCAACGGCGAGCACGACGGCGCGGCGAACCTGTTCGGCGTCTGGGACGCCGAGTACACCGACGGCGGCGGGCTCGTCACCCACGACCAGCCCGTCACCCAGCCGCACACCAAGCAGGCCGAACACCACACCGCCGCCCAGGGCATCGCGCTGTTCGACAAGGCCGCCGCGCACGGCGGCAGGACGGTCGGCAACATCGACAACGGCGACTGGCTCGGCTTCTCGCCCGTCGAGTCGGCCCAGGCCAGGGGCTTCACCGCCCGGGTCGCCTCGGCGGGAGCGGGCGGCACGATCCAGGTGCGGGCCGGTTCCGCGACCGGCACCCTGCTCGGCTCGGTGCCCGTACCGGTGACCGGCGGATGGGAGACCTGGCAGAACGTGTCCACGACCCTCACCGGAAGCGGGAGCGGCCCGCTGCATCTGGTGTTCACCGGTGGCGCGGGGTCGCTGTTCGACCTCGACGACTTCACCGTGACGCGCGACTCGACCCCGCCGCCGACCTCGGGCCTGCTGTCGGCGGGCCGCCCGGTGACGGCCTCGTCGGCCGAGGGCGGCGGCTTCGCGGCCGGCAACGTGGTCGACGGCAACGCGGGGACCAGATGGTCGTCTGCCTTTGCCGATCCACAGTGGATCTCGATCGACCTCGGCTCAGCGCGCTCGGTGAGCCGGGTGCGGCTGCAATGGGAGGCCGCCCACGGCCGGGCGTACCGGATCGAGACCTCCGCCAACGGCACCACCTGGACGAGCGCCTACAGCACCACCACCGGCGACGGCGTACGCGAGGTCGTACCGGGTGGAGACCTCAGCCGACGGCAGCACCTGGACGAGCGTTTACGCCACCACGGCCGGTGACGGCGGGACCGACGACGTCACCTTTCCCGCCATACCGGCACGCCACGTGCGCGTGTACGGCACCCAGCGCGCCACACCGTACGGCTACTCCCTCTGGGAGATGGAGGTCTACGGCACCTGACCCCTACTCCCCCGTGATCATGCAGTTGTTCGCGCTCAAGGTCCGGCGACGGCCGTGGACCAGCTCTCCAGGCCGTCGTCGGTGAGGATCGCGTCGAAGCCGACCTCGGCGGCGCCGATGATGGTGCCGTCGCCGCGCAGGGTCGAGGCCAGCAGCGGGGGCGGGTCGTCGTGACGGAAGCTCATGAGCCCGCCGAGGTAGGCCGAGCCCAGTTCATCGGGAGCCGTCTCGATGAGGTCGCGGCCGAGGCCCGAGAGCGTCACCAGCGCGGGGTCGAGCGCGTTGACGAGCCCGGCGACGCCCCGGCCGAGTGCGGTGGCGGCCGTGCCGACGGCGGCGCGGGAGGCGGGGTCGCCCGAGGCCGCCTCGGCGAGGACGGCCTCCGCGTCGGCACGCGGGTCGTGCGGGGCGGGCCTGCCGAGGGCGCGGGCCATCGCGCGCCCGTCGACCTCCAGGTCCCAGCACCCGTACGCCCCGCACGGGCACTGCCGCCGCGGGTCGCCGAAGGGCAGGTGACCGAACTCACCGCCGGCGCCGGTGGCACCGGTCATCATCCGCCCGTCCATCACCAGCACGCCGCCGACGCCGACCTCGACCGTGAGGTGGAGCAGCGCCCTGACGCCCGTGCCGGCCCCCCGCATGGCCTCGGCCAGCCCGGCCAGCGATGCGTCGTTGCCGACCAGCAGCGGTACGGACGGGTCCGGGCACAGGTCGTCGAGCGCCACGTCCCGCCATCGCATGGTGGACGCCTGCACGATCCGGGTGCCCTGCACGGTGCCGGCCACCGCCACCGACACCGCGCGCAGGCGGGCCCCGTGCGTGTGCGAGGCCTCGGCGATCCGCCGCCGGATCACGGTGAGCACGGCGCCCGAGTCCCGGTCGCGGTGCCGTCCCGAGCTCTCGTCGAGAAGCCCGCCGCCCAGCTCGACCGTCGCCAGCCGCCACCGTTCGTGACCGATGTCGACGGCACAGACCAGCGGACCCTCGGGATGCGCGGTCAGCGCGGGCGAGGGCCGCCCGCGCCCGCCGGTGGGAGGCGCGCCGATCTCGTCGACGAGCCGCAGTGCCTTGAGGCGGGCAGTGATCTCGGTGGCCGAGCCGCTGCTGAGGCCGAGCGTTCGCGCCAGCTCGGCACGCGTCACCTCCGGGCGGGCGTGGACCTGGCGGAGCACCGCGAGCGCGCCCTGCCGGCGCAGCTCCCGCGCCCGAGGAGCTGGTGTTCGCATGAGTGACATTCTCTCCCAAGCCGTTTATCCTCGTCACGCGAGGAAAAACCGCGAGCCACGGGGCCGAGCCGAGTGCCGTGGACGGACTCCCGGACGCGCGGACTTCGAGACGGGTGGACCATGGTGAGCAGAACCCGCAACACGCTGAGCCTGTACGCCGCCTTGGGCTGCCTCGGTTACCTGCTCGCCGGTCTCGGCGCGATCCTCCCCCAGGTGCGAAGCGAGCGGGGGCTGACCCGCGTCGAGGTCGGGCTCTACCCGTCGGCGTTCGCACTTGGGCTGATCATCGTCGGCGTGGCCGGGCATCATCTGACCCGGTTGCTCGGGCGGCACGCGGTGCCTGCGGCCCTGACCTTCCTCGCCGCCGGAGCCGTGACCCTCGCCGTCGGCAGCGACCGCGTCGTCACCGGCGCCGGGGCGCTCGTGCTGGGCATCGGCGGCGCCGGGCTCGTACAGCTCGTCCCGGCCGCTCTGCGCACCGAACACGGCGACCCGATCACCACGCCGATCAGCGAGGCCAACGCGGTGGCCAGCGGCGCTTCCGTACTCGCCCCGCTGGTCGTCGGCGCGGCGCTGAGCGGCGGCCTCGGATGGCGGCCGGGTTATCTCGTCCTCCCGCTCATCGCCGTGGCGGCGCTGCTCATCACCCTGGCCCGGCCGCGGCCCATCGATCAGCGCGCCCCGGCCGGCCCGGCCGATCCGACCGGCAGGGGCGACCGGACCGGCCACGCGGCGGCGGTGGTGGGGCCGGGAGCCCCCCTGGGGGCTGCGGAACACACCCGTCGTTGGTCGGCCGAGTTCGCGGGGTGGTGGCTCGACCTCGTGCTGGTGGTGGCCGTGGAGTTCTGTGTGCTGTTCTGGGCGGCGGACTTCCTGCACTCCGAGAGCGGGGTCGGCGCCGACGCCGCGGTCACGGCCGCGGCCGCCTTCGTCCTCGGCATGGCGATAGGTCGCGCGGCGATCGGCCCGGTCACCCGGCTCGTCGCCGCGCCGGTGCCGCTGCTCACGGGCTCGGCCGGTCTGGCGACCGCGGGCTTCGCGCTCTTCTGGGCGGGCGGCGCACCGGTCGCCTCGATCGCCGGGCTCGCAGTCACCGGGCTCGGCGTCGCGCTGCTCTATCCGGTCGCGCTGGCGCAGACCCTCGCCGCCTGGCCCTCCGATCCGAGCCGGGCGGCCGCGCGATGCGCCCTCGCCTCAGGCGTGGCCATCGGCGCCGCCCCGGTGCTGCTGGGCACGCTCGCCGACGCCGCCGACCTGCGCGTCGCCGTCCTGCTCACGCCTTCGCTTCTGCTCGTGTTCCTGATCCGCTGCGCCGCGCGCCTCACCCGCGGGGCGGCGGCCGGCGTGCGTTCCAGGCCCCGTACGGCTCAGGACGACACGGCGTAGAAAAGGACGTCCTGGAAGCCGTCGGGCACGCCCTGGGCCGGGGTGGTGGTGAACCAGCCGTCGCCCGCCCCGGTCAGAAAACCGCTGCCGGACCGCGCGGCCCACCGCCGCCTGCCGTCGGCGGCGTTGAGGACCAGGACGCGCCAGGCGGAGTGGTCCTTGAGCTCCCCCGTGTACCAGACCAGCACGTCGCCGCCGAGCACGACGGTCCGCGCCTCGGTGTCCCGTGGCGTCGGTCCCTGCCAGAGCTGCTCGCCGGTCGCCAGGTCGAGGGCCCGGATCGGGCCGCGGAGCGGGCCGTCACGGACCAGCACGATCCTGCCGCCCGCGTCGATCGGCACACCGGGGGCCTTCGCCGACCAGCGCGTCCGACCGGCCGCCAGGTCGTACGCCTGCGGCCGGCCGTCCGCGGTCGTGGCGAGAAGAGTGTCGGGCGCGATGCCGAGGGCGTACGCGTCGTCGGCGAAGAGGCCGGAGCAACCGGGCTTGTCGTCGCGCCTGGAGACGTGCGTGGACACCTCGCCCCGCCACCTCGGCGTGCCCTGGCGCACGTCCCAGGCCCGCAGCGCATAGCGGCACGCGGGGTCCTGATCCCGCTGGTCCACCGGTTCGCCGACCACGAGCGTCCGCGACGTGGCGAGGGTGGTCCAGCCCGTGTAGCGAGCACGCGCCAGGCGCCGCCCGGTGCCGGCCGCCAGTACCGTCACCCGGTCCTGCGGGTCCCTGCCGTCGCCGTGCCGCATCAGCACGTAGGGCCCGCCCTGGCGTGCCTCCAGCGCCCGTGCCTCAGACCTTCCGACGCGCGCGGCGAGGCCGGGGGCGACGATCTCGGTGCTCGAGGGCTCGCGACGCGTCCAGCGCGCCTTGCCGGTTCGGAGGTCGCGGCGGGCCACGACGCACGCGGTGGCGCAGTCGGTCGTGTAGACCGCGTCCCGCAGCACCGTGACGTCGCCGGCCTTCGCCCGGTGAACCCAGAGCGCCCGTCCCGACGTGCCATCGAGGACCCGCAGCCAGATGTCGTCGCGGGCGCTCCGGCCGCTGACCGCGACGACGTCGCCGGCCACCGCGACCGTGACGCGTGAGTCGTCGACGTCCTCCTCCGTGGCCTCGTAGGTCCAGCGCTCGCGCCCGGTCCGCCGGTCGAGTGCCACGACCGAGCGGCCGAGCCGTACGATCACCGAGTCGGCGGTGGCCCCGGTGGCGTGCCCCTCGTCCGGCGGCCCCACATGCAACCGCGCGCGCCAGGTGGGCGCCCGGCCCGAGTCGCGCAATGGCCCGTCGCCCTCTGGCAGCAGCCCGCAGCCGGCGACGAAGAGGCACAACACCGTCAGTCCCGCCACGATCCGTCGCATGACACACAGACGTACACCACGCTGGGCGAGTTCCGCACACCGCGCCCGGTTCCGATCGTGGCCATGACCTACTAACCAGCGCCATATACGTTTACTCTTCGCACGTTCGGCGGCACGCACCCGAACCCGGCAGGCTTCAACGGCGTCGGGATAAGGGGCCGACAAGGATGGGGATGGCATGCGGCGGGCGCTGAGCGCGGGGGTCGGATCGTTTCCGGACGAGGACCGTGACCTTCCGTACGCGAGTGAACTGGCGGAGGAGCTGCGCACGGCGCTGGCCGAGCTCGACTACACGTGCAGCGAGCCGGTCCCGCTCACCGCCGAGAACCTGGGCACCGCCGTGCACGGGCAGCTCGAGACCGGCACGGCCGGAGACGTCCTCGTCGTGCACGTCATCACCCACGGCGAGGTGTCCGAGAGCACCGGCAAGCTCTACGTCATCGGCGCCGACGGCGTCCACCACCGGCTCACCGACGTCGAGACCTGGCTGGCCTCGGTCGAGGACCATGCCGACCGGCCTCTCACGCTGTTCCTGCTCGACATCTGCCAGGCGGGCGAGGCGGCCAGGCTGCCGTGGCAGGGCAGGCTCGCCGACGGCTCGGCCCGGGCCTGGGTGATCGGTGCGTGCGCGCCCGGCCAGGCGGCCTTCGACGGGCGGCTGACCCGGGCCGTGGTCAACGTGCTGACGGCGCTCCGACAGGGCGAGCTCGACATCGACCCGGCCCTGCGGCACGCCCCGTTCACCGCCGTGGCCCGCGCGATCGGCCTGGAGGTCAAGCGGCTCACCGAGGAGTCCGACGGCATTTCCCAGCAGGTGACGGGCACTCTCGTCGACGTGACGGCCGCGGTGCCGGAGCTGCCGTTCTTCCCCAACCCGGCCTATCCGCCGAGCCCGTCGAGGCAGGCGCGGGCCGAGGTCGACGCGGCGGTCGGCCCGTTCCTCGACGACGTCGACGAGGCCCTCGACCCGGGGCACTTCTACGAGCGGGCCTCGGGACGCCGCACGACCGATCGCACTGCGGCGGGCTGCTTCAGCGGACGCCGCAAGGAGTTGCGCGAGTTGGTGCCGTGGCTGCACGGATACGGAAGCGGCGGGCTGCGGGTGGTGACCGGCAGCCCCGGGGTCGGCAAGTCCGCGCTGCTCGGCGTGCTCGTGTGCGCCGCGCACCCACGGCTGCGCAAGGCCACCAAGGGCGTGTGGGATCGGATCGAACAGGCGCCGTGGCAACTCGACCATCTGGCCGCCGTGCACGCGCGGCAGCGCAGCACCTCGGAGATCGTCACCTCACTGGCCCGTCAGCTCGGGCTGCCCTCCGCCGCCGAGCCCGAGCCCCTGATCGAGTCCTTGGCGGCCCTCCCCGACGTGCCGGTGATCGTGCTCGACGCGCTGGACGAGGCGAACCGGCCTGCCGAGGTAATGGAGGAACTGCTGCTCCCGCTCGCGGCGGCCGTGCGCTCGGGCGGAGCGGCGGCCTGCCGGTTGCTGGTCGGCACCCGGCGCTGGGGGTTCGATGCGCTGCTCGACCTGGCCCGCGAGGCGGACGCCCTGATCGACCTGGACGAGGTCGACCGCGACGTGCTGCGCGGCGAGCTGGAGACGTACGTGTACGAGTTGCTGGGCGCCCACCCCGCCTACCGGGATCTCGGCGCGGTGCGCGGCGCCTTCGCCACCGAGGTGGCCAAGGCCCTCGGCGCCCCGCCGGAACAAGGCGAGGAGCGCTGGGGTGAGTTCCTCGTCGCGGGCCTGTTCACCCACCACTTCACCGGCGGTGAAGAGCGCCCGGTGGCCGATCCGGTCCGGGCCGCCGAGGTCGGCGCGACGGTTCCTCGGACGCTCCCCCAGGTGTTCGATCTCGACCTCCGGGGCCGAGCGGAGACGCCGTTCCTGCGGCCGGTTCTGGCGGGCCTGGCCCGTGCCCGCGGTGAGGGCATGCCCGCCGACCTGGCCAGACGGTACATGGAGCTGGATCTCGGGCAGGGAAACGGTGCCGATGCCTTGAGCGGCCGGCGGATCAACGCGGCGCTGGAGGCCGGGCGCTTCTACCTCCGCCGTGCCTCGGACACCGACGGGACGATGCTGTACCGGCTCTTTCACGCCGGTCTGGCCGAACACCTGCGCAACCAGTTCGATCAGCGACCTGGCGCTCAGCGCGAGGACCAGATCCTCACGGCGATGCTGGAGCCGATCAACGGCCCGGCCGGCCGGCGCTGGGACCTGGCCGAGCCCTACACCCGCCGGCATGCCGTCGAGCACGCCCTGGCGGCCGGCCGGCTCGGCGAGCTGGTCACCGACCCCGAGTTCTTCATCCACGCCGAGGCCCCGATACAGACGGTCGAGACCGTGCTCTCCGGCCCGAGCGCCCCCACGCAGTTCTCGGCACTGCCGTCCCGGCTCCTGCCGCATCCGGTCGAACTCGACCGGATGCCGCCGGAGCGGCGACGCACCGTGCTGGCCCTCGCCGCCGCCCGGCAGGGGCTGACCGAACTCGCCGAACGCATCGTCAATCCACCGGGCCGGCCGGCGCTCGCCTGGCAGCCGCGCTGGTCGGCGGGGTCTCCCGATCCCGAATTCGACCGCATCGCGGGCGACCCGCAGGATCGGACTGCCACCGAGAGCCCGGGCACCGGCCATCGGGAGGAGGCCCGGCGGGCCGACCCCCTGATCGCCGTCAGCGGCGGAGACGACGGAACGATTCGGATATGGAACCCGCCGGCCGGCCAACTCGGGAACGAGCTGACCAGCGGGAGCGGCCGGGCGGACGGCCGCCCCGACCCGGTGCTCGCCGTGGCCGTCGGGGAGCTGGACGGCCGTCCCATCGCCGTCACCGGCAGCTTCGACAAGACGGTGCGGATCTGGGATCTCACCACCCGCGAGCTGCTCGGCGAGCCGCTCACCGGCCACACCGGGCCGGTCCACGCCGTGGCCATCGGCCGGCTGCACGACCGCGACGTCGCCGTCACCGGCAGCATGGACACCACGGTGCGGGTGTGGGACCTGAGAACCGGCGAGCCCGTCGGCAAGCCCCTCACCGGCCACACCGACACGATCCGTGCCGTGTCGGTGGCCGAGGTGAACGGCCGGACGATCGCCGTCACCGGCAGCCTCGACATGAGCGTGCGGGTCTGGGATCTCGGTGACGACCGGCTCTCCAGCAGGCCGCTCACGGGCCACACCGGAGCGGTGCACACCGTGGCGATCGGACAGGTGGACGGACGCGCCGTCGCCGTCACCGGCAGCCAGGACACCGACATTCGGGTGTGGGACCTGACCGATCACACCGCGTCCGGTTATCCGCTCACCCACTACCGGAGGCCGGTGTACGCGGTGGCCGTCGGAGAGTCGGGCGGACGCACCGTGGCCGTCATCGGCAGCGGCGACGCCACCGTGCAGGTATGGGACCTGAGCACCCGCGAACGCGTCGGCGAACCGATCACCGGTCACACGGGACCGGTATGGGCGGTGGCCCTCGACGAACTGGACGGCAGACCCATCGCAGTCACCGGCGGCCAGGACAAGACCGTGCGAGTCTGGGATCTCACCACCGGGTCGCCCGTCGGCGAGCCGCTCACCGGTCACCGCAAGGCGGTGTACGCCGTCGCGACGGCATGGCGGTGCCGTGGGTCCTCCGGCGGCCGGCCCGCCGCCGGCGACGGGCCGGCAGCGTGGCTCCCGGACCCGGGCGGCCCCACCGTCCACGCCGTCTCGGCCATCGTCGGCACCGACGAGGGCCCTGTCGCCGTGGTGGCGGACGGCGCGGGCGAGGTCACCGCCCGTGACCTCGCCACGGGCGCCGTCCTCGACGTCCTCAGCGCCGGAGCCGATGAGATCACCCATATCAACGGCGCTCACTCGGAGGGACGCCGGGTCGTGGCGCTGCACCGGGCTCGCGGACTCGGCTGGCTGTGGGACGTCGCGGCCGGGGTGCTGACCGTCGGAGACTCCCCGCAGCCGTCGGCAGCGGCCGAGATCCGTGCTCGGCGATATGTCGACGTGGTCTGCGACGGCCGACCGATCCGCGTCATCGGCACGCTGACCGGCGGACTCGAACGCCACGATCTGGCCACCGACCTGCCGCTGGAGGCCCGGCCGGACGGACATCGCGGCCCGGTGACGGCGCTGACCGCGACCCGGGTCGGCGGGCGGGCGACCGTCCTCACCGGCGCCGCCGACGGCACCGTGCGGATCTGGGACGTCGCCACCGGCCGGCAGACCGACGTCGTCGACGTGCCGGGCGCGGTCGTGTCGCTGCACACCTCGACCGACGGCCACCTGCTGGTGGCCGCGGGACAGCAGGTCATCTGTTTCCGGCAGGCCGTTTTCGTCCGGCGTGAGCGGGCCGCGCGGCCCGAGCGAGAGGAGAGCCGTTGACCACCGTCGTGGGGGTGCACGGCATCTGGAACTACAGCTACTTCCGCAAGGCGGGCAGTGCGGAGGGCGCGGCCGAGGTGCTCGGCCGGGAGTGGAGCGACCATCTGCGGGGAGGGCTCGGCGGCCGGGAGGTCACGGCGCGGGTGGCCTACTACGCCCATCATCTGCACCGGGGCACCGCGCAGGGCGCCGACGACGTCGCGCTGCTCGACGACGAGGCCAAGGCCATGCTGGTGCGATGGGTCGAGTTGCTGCAGCCGACACCACAGGTGGCGCAGGGCCGGCTCACCTTCCGGGCCAGGCAGGCCCTCGGCTGGCTGGTGACCCGCTGCGACGACACGGCCCGCCGGGCCGCCACGGTCTTCGCCCGTGAGGTGAGCACCTACCTGTCCGCCCCGGAGTCACCCCGCCGGCTGGCCGCACGGGAGGCCGTGGCGACCACCATCGCCGAGGCCGTCGAGGCGGGCGGCGAACCCGTGACGGTCGTCGCGCACTCGCTGGGCAGCGTCGTGACCTACGAGGCGCTCTGGGCGCACCCCGAACTGCGGGTCGACCTGCTGATCACCCTCGGCAGCCCGCTCGGCATGCCCGGAGTCGTCTTCGAACGCCTGCTGCCCGCGCCCGTTGACGGCTGCGGCGCCCGGCCGCCCGGCGTGGCCCGCTGGGTCAACCTCGCCGACATCGGTGACATGGTCGCCGTTCCGCGCCGACTCAGCGACCGGTTCGACGGCATCGACCACGACAGCGACGGCCACGACACCGCTGTGAAGATCTCGTGGTGGGACTTTCACACCGTGAAGCGGTATCTGACCAGCGGCGCCCTCACAGAGCACCTGCCACCGCGACGCTGACCGGGTGGACAACCCCGTGGGTCGATGGTGAGCTTGCCGCGTCGGATCAAGGTCGGCGGCAGGGGGAGAACTCGTTGACGACGCCCGAGGACACCGGCGAAGTGCGGCTGCGGAGCGCCGCCGATGCCGGCGACAGCGACGCCATGACCGAGCTGGGGATCCTGCTCGCCAAGACCGGCCGGGTCGGAGAGGCCGAGGACTGGTACCGGCGCGCGGTCGAGGCCGGCCAGACCGTCGCCATGAACAACCTCGGGATCCTGTTCGAGCGGGCTGGACGCGTCGAGGAGGCCGAGGGCCTGTTCCGGCGCTCCGTCGAGGCCGGCAACTCCGCCACGATGTTCAGCCTGGGCCTCCTGCTCAAGCGCGGCGGGCGGCTCCAGGAGGCGGAGCAGTGGTTTCAGCGCGCGAGCGACCTCGGGGACGCCGACGCCATGAACGACCTCGCCATCCTCCTCAAAGAGGACAGGCGCGGCACGGACGCCGAGCGCTGGTACCGGCGCGCCATCGAGGCCGGCAACGTCAATGCCTTGTACAACCTCGGCATTCTGCTCCGGCAGACCGGACGGGCCCGTGAGGCCGAGGCCTGTTTCCGGCGGTCGGCCGAGGCGGGCAACGACCTGGCCCTGGAACGGCTCGGCGAGCTGACCTGCGATGACGACGATGCGGCCCTTGGGCTCTATCGCCGCGCCGCCGAGACCGGCCACACCGGCGCCATGACCCGCCTGGGCACCTTGCTGGCGGAGAGCGGCCGCGCCGAAGAGGCGGAGCAGTGGTACGAGCGGGCCGCGGCCTTGGGCTATCAGGCCGCGCGGCACAACCTGGGGTTGCTGCTCAAGGAGACGGGGCGTTCCGAGCAGGCCGCTCACTGGTTCGGCCTCGCCGCCGATGCCGGCATCGCCTATTCGATCAACAACATCGGCCTCCTGCTGATCGACGCCGGGCAGACCCAGGAGGCCGAACAGTGGCTGCGTGCCGCCGCCGGGACCGGCGACACCGCCGCGATGTACAACCTGTGCGTTCTGCTGAACGGCAGCGACCGGGCTGGAGAGGCGACGCGGTGGCGCGAAGAGGCCGGCAGAGCCCATCGCCGTGCCGCGAGCAGTGAAGGGGCGCTGCTGGAGCAGACCGGCCGGCTCCAGGAGGCCGAGGAGTGGTACCGGCTGCGTGCGGAGGAGGGAGACACCGATGTCATGTGCATGCTCGCCCTGCTGCTCAAGCAGAGCAGCCGGACGCACCAGGCCGAGTGGTGGCTCCGCCGCGCCGCCGGCAACGGGAACACCGGCGCCGCGAACGAGCTCGGCGTGATGTTCAAACAGCGCGGGATGCTCGAGGAGGCCGAGCACTGGTACCGGCGCGGCATCGCGGTGGGCGAGCCCTCCGCCATGCACAACCTGGCGATCATCCTGATCGACACCGAGCGGGCCGACGAGGGCGAGCGGCTGTATCGCCAGGCGGGCATGGCCGGCCACACCGACGCCATGTACAACCTCGGCGACCACTTCCAGCGGGCCGGCCGGCTCGATGAGGCGGAGCAGTGGTTCCGCCGCGCCGCCGAGACCGGTGACGCCGGCGCGATGAACCGGCTCGGCGCCCTGCTCGAACAGACGGGCCGCGCCGACGAGGCGCAGGAGTGGTACCGCCGCGCCATGGGCTGACGCCTCACCGATCCGGCCAGGCGACGATCGTGAACCAGGAGACCTTGCCGCATGAGGTGCGGTGAACGCCGTGGCCATCGGCGACCCGGCCGACGATGGACAGACCACGCCCGTCGACGTCCTCCAGAGCCGCCCGGCGCGGCCGGGGCAGCGTCCGGCCGGCGTCATGCACCTCCACCCGGAATCGGTCGCCATTCCGTAGGCCACCAGGCGCATCGTGGCACCGGCACGTGCGGGCACGTGCCGCACCACATTGGTGACCAGCTCGGACGTGCAGAGCTCCAGGTCGTCCACAATGCCGTGGGCGTCCCACTCGGCGGCGATCTGGGCGATCCAGCGCCGGGCCGTCCCGGCGGCCTCGGGGCGGATGCGCAGCCGCAGTTCGGCCAGCACCGCGACCCGCGGGCGGCCACGCTGACCCGCCCGGGAAAGGTCGTAGGGCGGGTACCGCCAGCTGAAGGTCTTCTCGTACGCCACGTCACATCCCTTGACTGTCCGAAACGGAAACGGGCTACCAAGATGACCTGTCGCGACTACTCTCGGTACCGCCTTGACCACGCCATGGCGTGCGTCGGGGACCGCGCGCATCTGTAGGTCTCTGTAGTGAAGACCAGGACGGTGCCCCCATGCCACACGAGATCGATCCCACCAGCCCGCTCACCGTCTTCGCCGACGAGCTGCGCCACGCCCGCCTCGCCGCCGGACTGAGCCAGGAACAGCTCGGCGCACAGCTCAACTACTCCGAGGCCCAGGTCGGCCATATCGAGACCGGCAAGCGCACGCCGGCCCTCCGCTTCGCCGAAGGTTGCGACCGGCTGTTCAACACGAACGGCTACTTCAGCCGGCTACGCGAGCGAATCGAGCAGATGCCGTCATACCCCTCATGGTTCGGCCCATGGGCCAAGGCCGAACGCGAGGCCATCTCGCTGCACAACTACGAGCCGCTACTGGTCCCCGGGTTATTGCAGAAAGAGGCGTACGCCCGCGAGATCCTGCGCGGTGGGCGCCCACGTGACACCGAGGAGCAGATTGACGCACTGGTGGCCGCCCGGCTGGAACGGCAGCAGATCCTGACCTGGGAAGATCCACCCGCCCTTTGGTTCATGCTCGACGAAGTGGTGCTTCGCTGGCCCATAGGTGAAGCCAAAGTCATGCAGGAACAACTTGAGCACCTTATGGCCCTTGCCGAACATCCGCAGGTCACCATTCAGATCGTGCCACTGTCGTGCGGTGCTTACACCGGACTTTCTGGCGCCTTCGTGATCGCTCGTTTCGCGGATCGGCCGGACATCCTCTATCGGGAGACGGCCAATGAGGGGCAGATCGTCGCCGATCCGAAGCAGGTCGCCGAACTGACGTACATTTATGACGCGATCCGGGCATGTGCCATGCCCGTCCGGCAGTCAGTCGAGCTCATCAGGAAAGCGACGACCGAACTATGGACCTGAGCAGCGCCGTCTGGCGCAAGTCCAGCAGAAGCAGCGGCAACGGCGGGAACTGCGTCGAGGCCGCCCGCCTCCCCGAGGGGGTCGCGGTGCGCGACAGCAAGAACCCCGGCGGGCCTGCCCTTCTCCTCGCCCCCGCGACCTGGCGCCGATTCATCGTCAGGCTCAAGCACGACCTGATCTGCGCCGGCCCGCCCGCCGACAGCCCTGGCACTCGAACAACTGCATGATCACAGGAGGAGTGGGCGCCGGCATTTCGCGAGGCGCTCCCCCATCAGCCG
>NZ_JABVEB010000095.1 GCF_014323665.1 Actinomadura sp. HBU206391
TCGCCGGCGTCCCATTCCGATGATCTGCCGCAGCATGCTCTGAGTCGCTCCACCGAGTCCAGGGTCGGCATCACGTTCGTGCTGCTCATGCAGCTCAGGGTCCTTGCCGTGGGCGTGACGGTCCTGTTCGACGCGAACGTGCGCAGCAACGCGACGGCACTCGCCGTCCTCGCGACGATGGCCGTGTCGTCGGGGCTCGTGCTCGCCGTCTGGGAACGGGTCGTACCGCTGCTGCTCCGGCATCCGGCCCTGCTCGGCTTCGACGTGCTGCTCGGCTACGCCGTGCTCGAGGTGGGCGGCATCTTCGGTCCGTACTTCCTGGTCACGGTGGTGGCGGCCGGCATCGCTGGGCTCCTCTACAGATGGCGGGTGACCACGGTTCTGTGCCTGCAGCAGACGGTCCTCTACTACGCCGCCATGCACCAGAACGACACCTCCGACGAACTGTCGACCGCGGCCTTCCCGCTGCTGCTCGCGATGCCGGTGTTCTACCCGACCGCGGCGCTGGTCGGCACCGTGCTGCGCAGGCTGTTCGACGAGCAGATCTCGGTCGAGGAGACGCGGTGGCGGATGGAGGCCCTGGCCTTCGCCGCCGACGAGCGCTCCCGGCTGGCCCGCGAGATGCACGACTCGCTGACCAAGACACTGTCCGGGATCGCCCTGTCCGCGAAGGCGCTGCCTCTCTGGGTCCGTGAGTGTCCCGAGCGCGCCGAGGCCGAGGCGAAGCGCATCGAGTCCGCCGCCATCGTGGCCTCGCGCGAGGCGCGCACGCTCATCGCGGACCTGCGCATCGACACCGTGCGTCAGCCGCTCGGAACCGCCATCAGTGAGATCGCGGAGAAATGGGGCAGGTCGAGCGGTGTCCCGGCGCGAACGGTGGTCATCGCCGACGCCGACGTGCCGTTGCTCGCACGGCACGAGGCGGTGGCAGTGGTCAAGGAGGCGCTGGAGAACGTCGGCAAGCACGCACGGGCCACCGGTGTCAGCGTCCGGCTCGCGGTGTGCGGCGACCGGCTCGAGGTCCGGGTGCGCGACGACGGCAGAGGCTTCGTCGTGCCGGGCGACGGAGGGGAGGACTGGCTCGACGGGCTCACCGGTGACGGTCACTACGGCATAGTGGGCATGCACGAGCGGGCCCGGCGGGTCGGCGGGCATCTGTCGGTGCGGTCGGAGCCGGGCGTCGGCTCGGAGATCATGATGAGTCTTCCCCTCCACGACGGCGCCACGACGGCCGGCGCGGGAGACGCGGCTGCAGGCGGCGACCGGTGGGGCCGCTCAGGAAGGGCCTGGCGACGAGAGCAAGGAGACTTCGATGAGTGACGGCGGGCGTCACCGCGTGATGGTGGTGGACGACAACCCCGTCGTGCGCTCCGGGCTCACCGCCTTGCTCGAGGCCAGCGGCGACATGGACGTCGTCGCCGAGGCCGGGGACGGGCGCAATGCCGTCGAGCGGGCGTGGCAGGTGATGCCCGACGTGGTTCTGCTCGACGTGCGCATGCCGCGCGTCGACGGGGTGAGCGCCGCCCAGGCGTTGAGCAAGATCAGCAGAGTGATCATGCTGACCCATATCGACGAGCCCGAGGTCGTGCTGTCGGCCATCCGCAACGGCGCCGTGGGTTATCTCGTGCACGACACGTTCACCGTGGACGAACTGCTCACGGCGATCCGCGAGACGGTGCACCAGCAGGCGCATCCGCTGTCGCCGGCCGCCGTCACGGCCCTTATCGACGAGGCCAAGTCGAACCGGGACGCCGTTTCCGTCCCGTCGGACCGCACAGCCGAACGGACCCGTTTCGGCCTGTCGGTACGCGAAGAGGAGGTGATGGACCTGGTGACTCAGGGACACACCAACCGTGACATCGCGCTTAGGCTGTTCTTGACCGAGAAAACGGTGAAAAATCATCTGAACCGGATTTACACGAAGCTCGGCGTGCCGAATCGGGCGTCCGCCATCGCGACCTGGCTCGGCGTCCTGCCGGGTGCCGAGCGATGAGACGCTGAGGCGTTGACCTGCGCCGGTCGCACAAGTGCGTTGGGGTCCTAGCTTAGGCCTAATGGCCCTACGCCCATGCTTTCCGGATATCTACTGTTCTTACGAATACACCGGAAAGGCGGGGTGGCCCATGACCGAGGAGCCGCCGGATCGCCGCTCGGCAAGGAGCTCTCCCCGTGTCGTCTTCCCCTGTCTCCCGGGCGGCGGTCGCCGCCGGAGCCTTCCTGATCGGGGGCATGGCGATCGGCGCCGCGCTGCCCGTGGAGCGAGGGGATCCCCGGCTCGGTTCCACCTCCGCCGGACACGTGGACACCGATCGTGGTCGCCACGACGAGTGCTCACATCCCGGCGGGTCGCCGTCCACGTCACCGAACCGGATGGACGTTCCGCCACCCGCCCGAACGCCGGCCGCGCCGTCCACGCCCTCTGATGACCCGCAGACGGCCGCCGAACGCCATGGGTGGACCGATCTCGTCGCTCGCGACGACTTCCAGGGCGACGGCGTCGACCGGGCCGCCTGGGAGATCTACGACGGGGCCGGACATGCCGGCAACGGCCGCCGGAGCCCGGAGGCCGTCAGCGTCCGCGAAGGCGTCCTCACCATCACCGGCCGGCCTGACGGGACCACCGGCGCCATGGCGTGGAAGCGGGGTGCGCAGAAGACCGGACGCTGGGAGGCCCGCGTCCGGATGTCGCGGGGATGCGCCTGTTATCACCCGGTGCTCCTGCTGTGGCCCGTACACGGCGGCGGCGGGGTCGCTCCTGCGGGGGGAGAGGGCGAGGTCGACTACATGGAGGTCATCGACTCCGGCAGGCGCGACACGGCGAGCTTCTTCCTGCACTTCGGACCGCCCGACAGGGACCACCAGAAGCACGCCCGCGTCATGGCCGATCTGACCGAATGGCACCATTTCGCGGTCGAATGGACGAGCGGCGACCTGACCGGCTTCATCGACGGGAGACGCTGGTTCCACACCGACGACCGCGCCGCCCTGCCACTCGCCGAGATGGGTCAGACGATCCAGCTCGACTGGTTCCCCGAAGACCGGGCGAAGACGGCGGACGGCATCGCCAGGGATGTCCCGGCCACCATGGAGGTTGACTGGATCAAGATGTACCGGCTCTGATCGTTCCCGCGTCTCAGCGGATGATCTTCCAGATGCCGTCCATCTCGCGCAGCACGAAGACCGGCTGCACCGTGTGGACCGTCATGTTCCCATCGCTCCAGCTGAGGTTGGTGAACGGGATGCTCACCTCGCCGGCGGGGTCGATGGTCCCTCCGGACACCCTGACCGTGACGAGGGCCCGCCGTTCGTCGGGCTTGATGAAGTGCGGCATGTCCTTCACGCCCTCCCGGCAGTCACCTTTGAAAACCTGCCGTTCGAAGTCGCTCTTCGGCGCCACGTGACCGCAGGCGGAGGTGTCGCCGACCGTGCTGCGCCGCATGAACGTCTGCAGAGCCCGCCGGGCCTGTTGCAGCTTGGCCTCCGCGGCCGCGCCGGTGGTCGCGCCCGGTGCCGGCGAGACGACACTCGTACCAGGGCTCACCGTGCTAGGAGCGCTCTCGGGAGCGTCACCGGAACTCCCCTGGCATCCGGCGGCGGTCAGCATGCCGCCGAGGAGCAGCCCGCCGAGTCGAAGCGCGGATCGACCAGACATCGCATGCCTTCCTGAACCTTTGGTGGCAATCTGCGAATGCACCCTATAGGCGGTAAATCGGTAGACGGCGGTGAAGTCGCGCTCTTCCCCGGACCCCGGCCCTCCGGTACCGCTCACCGCCTGAGCGGCGCGTGAAAGGACCGCCCTGATCTTCCGTCGCTCTTCGGGTCGGAAAACGTCCGGATCATGCAACTATGGGTCCCTCATTCGAGTCGACGACGAAAGAGGACACGATGGATCCACAGCGGCTCAAGGAGAACTTCGCGCTGGTGGGCGGGCATACAGGCTCGCGCAGCTGGGCCTTCCCAGAAACCGCATCCGGCTGGAAACCTTCGTGGATTCATAGAGGTGACCGTTGACCCCCCCAACCTTCCGCCAGCAGCGCATGCCCCCGGGCTGACCCCCGCAGAGCTCCAGTCCGTGGAGTTCCAGCGGGCTCCGCTCGGCCGTCGCGGCTATGACGAGGACCAGGTTCGCGCCTTCCTCGTCAGGTCGAGCGGGGGCTGGTCCAGGTGCTCAACGAGAAGGCCGAACTGTCGAACGAGGTGGCGCGGCTCCGCAAGCGCCTCGGAGGCGGTGGCGGCGGTGGAGTGGCCCCCCGAGGACGCCCATCTCCAGGCGGTCCGGATCCTTACCCACGCGCAGCAGACCGCCGATCACTACGTCGCGGACGCCGAGCGGTACAGCCGGGAGGTCGCGCAGGAGGCCCGCCTGCAGCGAGAGGAGATCCTCGCCGACGCCAAGTCCCGGGCCGGGCTCCTGCTCGAGGAGGCCCATCAGCAGGCCGCCGCTGCCGCCACCGCCGCCGCCGGCGCCATTCCGACCGCTCCTGCGGAACCGATCTCCGGCGGAGAACGCCGTGAGATGGAGCGGGAGATCGCCTATCTGCGGACTTTCAGCGACGTCTACCGGACACACCTGCGGTCCTATCTGGAAGCGCTCCTGCGCAACATCGAGGAGTGGGAGCGATCGGAGCGGGACTCGCTGTCGGCGGGCGAGCCCGGTCGGCCGCGGGGAGACTGACGCGCCCTCCCCGGGTTGTCGGGGAGGGGTTCGCGGTCTGGGAGACTGGGACACGTTATGGAACCCGTGATCCTCGCTGTCGCCATCGCCCTCATAGCCGTCGTCGCCGTCGTCGCCGGCGCGCTGTTCCTGCGGCCCGGCCGCCGTAAGGCGCCGCCCCGCATACCTCCCACGGAGACTCCGGCGGGCACCGCCACCGAGACCCGCCCGGCCGGCACGACGGTCGCCGACGAAGATCTGATCGCCCCTCCTGCCGAGGTGGGGCCGGTCGAACCAACGGTCGGCACGATGCCGATACCGGAGATCGAGAAGCCGCCGCCATCGGCCGGACGGCTCGTACGACTCCGGGCGCGGCTGGCCCGGTCCCAGAACACCTTCGGCAAGAGCCTCCTCACCCTGCTGTCCCGCGACTCGCTCGACGACGACGCCTGGGACGAGATCGAGGACACGCTGCTCGCCGCCGACATGGGCGTCGCGCCGGCCCGACAGATCGTGGAGGACCTGCGCACCAAGGTTCAGGTGCTCGGTACCCGCACGCCCGAGGACGTCAGGGCACTGCTCAAGGCCGAGCTGGTCGCGCAGATCGGAGCGGACTGGGACCGTACGCTGCACACCGGACCGCACGGAACCCGGCCGGCCGTCGTGCTCGTCGTCGGGGTCAACGGCACCGGGAAGACCACCACCTGCGGCAAACTCGGCCGGGTGCTCGTCGGAGACGGCCGCAGCGTGCTGCTTGGCGCGGCGGACACCTTTCGCGCCGCGGCCGCCGATCAGCTCGTCACCTGGGGCGGCAGGGTCGGGGCCGAGGTCATCCGCGGCCCCGAGGGCGCCGATCCGGCCAGCGTCGCCTTCGAGGCGGTCAAGCAGGGCATCGAGAGCAAGGTCGACACGGTGATCGTCGACACCGCCGGGCGGCTGCACACCAAAACCGGCCTGATGGACGAGCTGGGCAAGGTCAAGCGGGTCGTGGAGAAGCAGGCGGAGGTCGACGAGGTCCTTCTCGTGCTCGACGCGACCACCGGGCAGAACGGCCTTCAGCAGGCCAGAGTCTTTGCCGAGGTGGTCAACGTGACCGGCATCGTGCTCACCAAACTCGACGGCACGGCCAAGGGCGGCATCGTCGTCGCCGTGCAGCGTGAGCTCGGCGTGCCGGTCAAGCTCGTGGGCCTGGGCGAAGGGCCCGACGACCTCGCCCCCTTCGAGGCCGAACCGTTCGTGGACGCCATCCTCGGCGACTAGCGCGTCCCCTTTCCCCGGACCTCGAGTCCCCGCTGGCCTGAAGGCCCGCGAGGGGCGCGGCGCTGTCTGGACTGAGGAGCGCAGGGAGCTTGCGACCGGAGCGACGAGGGAAGACAGCGCCTCAAAGGCGCGCCGAGCCGCGCGAGCGGAGCGAGCGCCATGAACACAGCCCCGAGCCGCCCGCCGGAGGCGCGGCCATTAGCGCTGCGTGAGGTTTCTGAAACATTCTCGCAACAGAGCGCGGCAGGGTTTCACACCTTGGAAACACAGGGGCCTTTCGGGTGAAACCGCGGCACCGGAACCTCAACGCAATCAACGTTCCGTGCCGAGGAGGGGCTCTCTCCGAGATGAAGATCGACAGCGGTAGTACCGCCTGGATGCTGGCGAGCACAGCGCTCGTCCTGCTCATGACGCCGGGTCTGGCCTTCTTCTACGGGGGCATGAGCCGGGCCAAGAGCGTCCTCAACATGATGATGATGAGCTTCGTCAGCATCGCCACCGTGAGCATGGTCTGGGTCTTCTATGGCTATTCTCTGGCGTTCAGCGACGGGGGCGGCGTCAACAAGATCATTGGTGGCCTGGGCGACTGGGGACTTGTGGGTCTCGAGAACCTGGCGACCGCCGACGACGGCACGGGCATTCCACAGCTCGTGTTCGTCGCCTTCCAGGCCACGTTCGCCATCATCACCGTGGCCCTCATCAGCGGAGCGATCGCCGACCGTGCCAAGTTCGGCGCGTGGGTCGTCTTCGGCGTCATCTGGGTGACGCTCGTCTACATCCCCATCGCCCACTGGGTCTGGGCCTCGGGCGGTTGGCTCTTCGACCTGGGCGCGCTCGACTTCGCGGGCGGCACGGTGGTCCACATCAACGCCGGTGCCGCCGGTCTCGCCCTGGCTCTGGTGCTGGGCAGGCGCAAGGGCTGGCCGAAGGATCCGATGCGGCCGCACAATCTGCCGTTCGTCCTTCTCGGCGCGGGTCTGCTGTGGTTCGGCTGGTTCGGCTTCAACGCCGGATCCGCGCTCGGTGCCAACGGGGTCGCCGCCGTCGCCTTCATCAACACGCTGGTCGCCACGGCCGCCGCCTCGTTCGCCTGGATCATGGTGGAGAAGTTCCGTGACGGCAGCCCCACCACACTGGGCATCGCCTCCGGCGCGGTCGCGGGCCTGGTCGCCATCACCCCCGCCTGCGCCTTCGTCACTCCCATCGGCGCGATCGTCCTCGGCCTGATCGCCGGTGCGGTCTGCGCCTACGCGGTGAGCCTCAAGTACAAGTTCGGCTACGACGACTCGCTCGACGTGGTCGGTGTGCACCTGGTCGGTGGCGTGCTCGGCGCGCTGCTCATCGGCTTCCTCGGCACGGCGGCCGTCAACGAGGCCGGAGCCGACGGCCTGCTGGCAGGCGGCGGCCTCACGCAGCTCGGCAAGCAGGCGGTCGGCGTCGCCGCGACGCTGGCCTACTCGCTCGTGATGACCTTTGTGATCGGCAAGCTCATCGACATGACCATCGGTTTCCGCGCCGAAGCGGAGGACGAGGTCTCCGGCATCGACAGCGCGGCACACGCCGAGACCGCCTACGACTTCGGCACGATCCACTCCGGCGTCGGGGTCTCTCTGCCGCCGCCCATTCGGAAGGCCGCCGTCGCCGACGGTGAGACCGACTCCAGCAGCGCGGACGATCCCGGCGATACGGTCGGCGAGGACGGGTCCGAGAGCGCGTCCAAGAAGGTGGAGGCGGACGCATGAAGCTGATCACCGCGATCATCAAGCCGTTCAAGCTCGACGAGGTCAAGTCCGCGCTGGAGACCTTCGGGGTCCGTGGTCTGACCGTCAGCGAGGCCAGCGGATACGGCCGGCAGAAGGGTCACACCGAGGTCTACCGGGGCGCTGAGTACAAGGTCGATCTCGTCCCCAAGCTCCGCGTCGAGGTCCTGGTCGATGACGCGGACGCCGAGGACACCATCGACGTCATCGTCAAGGCCGCGCAGACCGGCAAGATCGGTGACGGCAAGGTCTGGGCGGTCCCCGTCGATACGGTGATCCGGGTTCGTACCGGTGAGACCGGCCCAGAAGCCCTCTGAGAGACGGCGTGCTCGGGGGAGAGCGCCGCAGGCGTGAGACGAGCGGGGCGCTCGGAACCGTACGACACGGTTCCGGGCGCCCTTCTCCACATCCGGGCGCTCACGACACCGCGCGCACCCGGCAGGCACATGAAGCACATCGAGTACCTGAGGCGGCGGCTCAGGGACGTAGGACACGTCGGGCGTGCCCGGCCGGATCGCAGCCGACCTCTTGGGGGAGCCGATGAGCCATGAGGCGGTCGCGTCCGGTACCGGCCAGGATCTGCGGCCGCCGGACCGTCCGCGGCCGGGCACGCTCGCCGCCAGGCAGGCGTACGCGGACGCGCGCGCCACGCGGGCGGACGAGCTCGACCGGTGGCTCGCCGGACTGCTCGGACCCGAGCCCGGCGTGGCCCTGGTCGCGGTCGGCAGCCATGGCCGCCGGGACCTCACGCCGGGCGGCGACCTCGACCTGGTGCTCCTGCACCGCGGGCGATCCACCGGGGGAGGGGCGATCCCCGCCGACGCGGCGGACCCGGCAGGGACGACCGCGCCGGTCGGTGCGGCCGGCGTCGATCCGACCTGGGAACATCACGTGGCCGCCGTCGCCGACCGGATCTGGTACCCGGTCTGGGACTCGGGACTGCGGCTCGATCATTCCGTCCGCACGGTGCACGAGGCGCGGACGGTGGCCAGGGGGGATCTGAAGGCCGCACTCGGGCTCATGTCCGCACGCCGCATCGCCGGTGAGCAGACCCTCGTCGACGAGCTCCGCGCTGCCGTGCTCGCCGACTGGAGGGCCGACGCACGGCAGCGGCTGGGCGAGCTGTCCGCGATGACCCGTCAGCGCTGGGAGACCCAGGGCGAACTGGCGTTCCTGCTCGAACCGGATCTCAAGGAGGCACGCGGCGGCCTGCGGGACGTGCACGTGATGCAGGCCGTGGCGGCGTCGTGGGTGGCCCCGGCCCCCGACGAGCGGGTCCGCGCGGCCTACCGGCTGCTGCTGGACGCGCGGCACGCCCTGCACGACGTCACCGGCCGGGCGGCCGACCGGCTGGTGCTCCAGGAACAGGAGGCGGTGGCGCGGGCACTCGGTCTGCTCGACGCCAACATGCTGCTCCGGACGATCGCCGAGGCGGCGCGCACGGTCACCTATGCAGCCGACCACGTATGGCGGCATGTCGACAGGTTCTGTGCCGCCAGGAGCCGGGGCCGCGGCCGCACCGAACGGCGCCCGCTCGCCGACGGCGTGGTGGAGCACGACGGCGAGGCCGTGCTCGCCCGCGGCGCCGATCCGGCCGATCCGGTGCTCGTACTGCGCATCGCGGCCGCGGCGGCACAGGCCGGGCTGCCCCTGGCCCCTGCCACGGTGGACCGGCTGGCCGAGTGCGTTGCGCCCATGCCGGTGCCCTGGCCCGCCGAGGCCCGTGACGCCCTGGTCGCGCTCCTCGGCGCGGGACCCTCGGCCATCCCCGTCTGGGAGGCTCTGGACCAGGCCGGAATGATCACGCGGCTGCTGCCCGACTGGGAGCGCGTGCGCAACCGCCCGCAGCGCAATCCCGTACACCGCTTCACCGTCGACCGGCACCTGGTCGAGACCGCGGCCGGAGCCGCCGCGCTCACCCGCGAGGTGGCCCGCCCCGACCTGCTGCTGGTCGGCGCGCTGTTGCACGACATCGGCAAGGGCTGGCCCGGCGACCACTCACGTGGCGGGGCCGTGGTGGCCCGGGACATGGGCGCCCGGATGGGCTTCGACGAACGCGACGTCGACGTGCTGGAGGCGCTGGTACGCCACCATCTGCTGCTGCCCGACACGGCCACCCGGCGTGATCTCGACGACCCCGTCACGATCAGAGGCGTGGCCGACACGGTGGGCGGCCACGAGGTGCTGGAGCTGCTGGCCGCTCTCTCGATCGCGGACGGCCTGGCCACGGGACCCGCCGCGTGGGGCGGCTGGAAGGCCGGTCTCGTCGCCGAACTCGTACGCCGCGTGACCGCCGCGCTCGCGGGCCGGGCGGTGCCCAGAGCGCCGGAGCCCAGCGCCGAACAGCTCGCCCTCGCCAGGCACGGGGGAGGCGCCGTTCGGGTCGTGGGAACGAGGGTCACCGTGGTGGCCCCCGACCGGCCGGGCCTGTTGTGGCGTGCGGCCGGTGTGCTCGCGCTGCACCGGCTGGCGGTCCGTACGGCCCGGGGTGTGCTGCCCACGCTGGGCGGAGACGGGCTGACCGCCATGATCGAGTTCACCGCGGTGCCGGAGTACGGCAATCCGCCCGACCCGGCCGTGCTGGAGGCCGACCTCCGGCGGGTCCTGGCCGACCGGCTGGACGTCGCCGCCCGGCTGGAGCGCCGCGCCGGCGCGGCGAGGGTCCGGCCGGGGGTCGCGGTGCCGCCGCCACGGGTGACGATCGTCGACGACGCCTCGAACACGGCCACCGTCATCGAGGTGCGGGCACACGACCGGCCCGGACTGCTGTGGCAGATCGGGCAGGCCATCGGCGCCTGCGGACTGCAGGTTCGCGCCGCTCAGGTGGACACGCTCGGCGCGAACGCCGTGGACGTGTTCTACGTGGTCGGCGCGGACGGAGCCCCGATCGGCGATACCGCCGCTCTCGACGCCGTGCGCCAGCGCATCCTCAAGGCGCTCCGCTGACCCGTACCGCTGGTCGGGCCGCTGATCGGCCGCTGCGTCGTGCGGCCGGCTCGGGCCGCTGATCAGGGCCACCGACCCGTGGCGGCGACCGCTGAGGGAGGGCCTGAGCCCGTGTCTTGAGGGTCACATGTGGGGCGATCCTCGCATTATCGGTCTCGGCGCGACCAGGAGCCGTATGAACCGGATAGCCTTGGGGGTCGATCCCCGAAGCTCCTGAGGACTGGTCGAGACACGTGTTCGAGACGCTTTCAGACCGACTGACGTCGGTCTTCACGTCGCTGCGCAGCAAGGGCAAGCTGTCCGAGGCGGACATCAACGCGACGGCGCGGGAGATCCGTGTCGCGCTGCTCGAGGCCGACGTGGCACTGCCCGTCGTCAAGGACTTCATCGCCCGGATCAAGGAGCGATCAGCCGGCGCCGAGGTCGCGCAGGCGCTCAACCCCGCGCAACAGGTCGTGAAGATCGTCAACGAGGAGCTCATCGAGATCCTCGGCGGCGAGACCCGGCGAATCCGGTTCGCCAAGACCGCGCCCACCGTGATCATGCTCGCGGGTCTGCAGGGTGCCGGTAAGACCACCCTCGCCGGCAAGCTCGCGCGTTGGCTCAAGGCCGAGGGACATGCGCCACTGCTCGTGGCCGCGGACCTGCAGCGTCCCAACGCGGTGCAGCAGATCCAGGTGCTCGGCGAGCGGGCCGGCGTGGCGGTATTCGCGCCCGAGCCCGGCAACGGCGTCGGCGACCCGGTGCAGGTGGCCCGGCGCTCCATCGATCACGCCCGGCACGCCCAGCACGACATCGTCGTCATCGACACCGCCGGCCGGCTCGGCATCGACGCCGAGATGATGGGGCAGGCGGCCGACATCCGCGACGCCGTCCGCCCGGACGAGATCCTCTTCGTGGTCGACGCCATGATCGGCCAGGACGCGGTCACCACCGCCCAGGCCTTCCTCGACGGGGTCGGGTTCGACGGGGTCGTCCTCACCAAGCTCGACGGCGACGCCCGCGGTGGCGCCGCGCTGTCGGTACGGCACGTCACCGGCCGGCCGATCATGTTCGCCTCCACCGGTGAGAAGCTCGAGGACTTCGACGTCTTCCATCCCGACCGGATGGCCGGCCGGATCCTCGACATGGGCGACGTCCTCACTCTGATCGAGCAGGCCGAGAAGGCGTTCGACGCCGACCAGGCCGCCAAGATGACGACGAAGTTCGCCTCGGGGGAGAGCTTCACGCTCGAGGACTTCCTCGAGCAGATGATGATGATCCGCAAGCTCGGCCCGATCGGCAATCTGCTCGGCATGCTGCCCGGCATGGGCCAGATGCGGCAGCAGATCGACCAGATCGACGACAAGGACCTCGACCGGGTCGCGGCGATCATTCGCTCCATGACCCCCGGCGAACGCGATAATCCCAAGATCCTCAATGGCTCGAGGCGGGCGCGAATCGCCCGTGGTTCCGGGGTCAGTGTCGGCGAGGTCAGCAGCCTGGTCACCCGCTTCTTCGACGCACAGAAGATGATGCGCCAGATGGCCGGAGGCATGGGCATCCCCGGCATGCCGGGAACCCGGCGCAAGGGTGCGGCCAAGGGCAAGAAGGGCAAGAAGAAGCAGCCGCGCAGCGGTGACCCGCGTAAACGCGCCGCGGCCGCGCAGCAGAGCGGTGAGCGCGAGGCTCCGCAGGCCCTGCCGCCGGGCCTGGGCGGCGGTCTTCCGGGAGGCATGCCCGGCCAGCTTCCCCCCGGTTTCCAGATGCCCGATCTGGGCGATCTGCAGTCGCGTAAGAAGAAGTAGCCCCCCGATCGCGTAAGGAATGTGGCATTTCTCGCGCGATCGCGGTGCCGAATTACTACTCGGCGCGAATCGTCTGGCACAATGACAGGCTGGAAACCCGGAGCGTCAGGTGCCCTCTCACCCCTGATCGCGCCGGAGTTCATCCGAGCGGCACGCGCCGGTCCCCACCTGGGGCGGTTCGCTCACCCATGTCGAATCTGGAGAACACCACACCCGTGGCAGTCAAGATTAAGCTCAAGCGTCTGGGGAAGATCCGGAACCCGCAGTACCGGATCATCGTCGCCGATGCCCGCACCAAGCGTGACGGGCGGGCGATCGAGGAGATCGGCCGGTACCACCCGAAGGAGCACCCCTCTCTCATCGAGGTGGACTCCGAGCGGGCACAGTACTGGCTCGGCGTCGGCGCGCAGCCGACCGAGCCGGTACTCAGCATCCTGAAGGTCACCGGCGACTGGCAGAAGTTCAAGGGCCTGCCGGGCGCCGAGGGCAGGCTCAAGACGGCCGAGCCCAAGGCCGACAAGAAGGCCATCTTCGATGCCGCCGCCAAGGAGTCCCTGAAGGACGGTGGCGCCGCTACGACGCCGAAGTCCAAGAAGAAGGCCGAGCCGAAGAAGGCCAAGCCCGACACCAAGCCTGAGGCGAAGGCCAAGCCCGAGACCGAGGCGAAGGCTGAGGCGAAGGCAGAGGAGACCACCGAAGCCAAGAGCGAGGCCTAAGGTGCTCGAAGAAGCGCTCGAGCACCTGGTCCGGGGCATCGTCGAGCATCCGGACGACGTCCGGGTTCGCGCCCGCAGGATCAAAGGTGGCCGGGTCCTGGAGGTGCGAGTGCACCCCGAGGACCTCGGCAAGGTCATCGGCCGGAGCGGGCGAACCGCGAAGGCTCTCCGCACCGTGATGGGCGCCCTTTCCGGCGACCGTTACGTGCGCGTGGATCTGCTCGACGTCAACGAGGTCCGCTGACCGGCGTATCTCATGAAAACGCTGGTTGTGGGCCGCATAGGACGGCCGCACGGGATCCGTGGCGAGGTCACGGTCGAGGTTCGCACCGACGACCCCGACTCCCGGTTCGCGCCGGGAGTCGCGCTCGCCACGGAACCCGAGCAGGTCGGCCCGCTCGTCGTCGAGCGGGCCAGATGGCACTCCGGACGGCTTCTCCTGCATTTCGCCGGAGTGGACGGCCGTGACGAGGCCGAGGAACTGCGGGGCACCTGGCTGGTCGTCGACTACGCCGACATCCCGCCGAGCGACGATCCCGACGAGTTCCACGACCAGGAACTCATCGGACTGAACGTCGTCACGGTGAGCGGAGACGAGGTCGGCACCGTCACCGAGGTGCGGCACGGTGGTCAGGATCTGCTCGTCATCGACCGCCCGGGAGGCGATGAGGCCCTCGTGCCCTTCGTCGCCGAGCTCGTTCCCGAGGTCGACGTGGCGGCCGGCCGGCTCATCATCGACCCTCCGCCCGGCCTCATCGAAGATTAGGCCTCGCGCGATGCGCATCGATATCGTTTCGATCTTTCCTGAGTACTTCGCCCCGCTGGACGTCTCGCTACTCGGCAAGGCGCGGCGGCGCGGGGTCGTCGACGTCCGCGTGCACGATCTGCGGGACTGGACCCACGATCGGCACCGCACCGTGGACGACACCCCGTACGGCGGGGGTCCCGGCATGGTCATGAAGCCCGAGCCGTGGGGCGAGGCGCTCGACGCGATAGCCCCGCCCGAGCCGGGGGCGGCGGTACCCCGGCTGGTGGTGCCCACACCGAGCGGGCGCCCGTTCACCCAGGCACAGGCGACGGCCTTCGCGGCCGAGCCGTGGCTGGTGTTCGCGTGCGGCCGGTACGAGGGGATCGACTCCCGGGTCGTCGAGGAGGCCCGCCAGCGGATGCCCGTCGACGAGGTCGGCATCGGCGACTACGTACTCGCCGGCGGCGAGGTGGCGGTGCTCGTCATCGTCGAGGCGGTCAGCCGGCTGCTGCCGGGCGTTCTCGGCAACGCCGATTCGGTCACCGACGACTCCTTCGCCCCCGGCGCGATGGAGGCCCTGGTCGAGGGCCCCGTCTACACCAAGCCCCCCGTCTGGCGGGATCGGGCGGTACCCGAGATCCTGTTGTCCGGTGACCACGGTGCGATCGCGCGCTGGCGGCGTGATCAGGCGCTGCGCCGGACCGTCGCGAACAGACCGGAACTTGCGGCCCGGATGGATCCCGATACGCTCGACGCAAACGACCGTAGGGTTCTCGATTCGGCCGGTTTTCCGGTGGACGGCGAACCTACGGTAAGCTAGGGCGTCGCTCGGCTCGATGCTGAGCAAGTCACGACTTCCCAGTCCCCACTCGCGCGGTCGGCGCTGCCGTCAGCCTGGCGCGTTTGGCCGTGAGGAACCGCAGAGGAACCGCAGTCATGCACACCCTGATCCAGGAGATCGAGAAGGCCGCGATGCGTGCCGACGTCCCGGCTTTCCGCCCGGGCGACACGCTGAAGGTGCACGTTCGCGTCACCGAGGGCAACCGGAGCCGGATCCAGGTCTTCCAGGGCGTGGTGATCCGGCGTCAGGGCGGCGGAGCCCGGGAGACCTTCACGGTCCGCAAGATCAGCTACAGCGTCGGCGTGGAGCGCACCTTCCCGCTGAACAGCCCTTCGATCGACAAGATCGAGATCGTCACCCGCGGTGACGTGCGGCGGGCCAAGCTCTACTACCTGCGCAACCTGCGCGGCAAGGCGGCGCGCATCAAGGAGAAGCGCGACAACTGAGCCGCGGATGTGTGCGCGCGCTTCGTTCCGCTCCCTCGCCACGACTGCTGCCCCGGTGCGTCTCAGGACACGCCGGGGCGGTTGTCGAGAGGGCGTCGTCCGGTGAGAGCCCCCTGCGTCGTCCGGTGAGAGCCCCCTACCGGCTCCGACCCGTCGACGTGTTGTGATCGCATTCGGTACGACACACGCCGCGGCACGGCGCCGTGACCGCCGGTCGCCTATAGGCTCAACCTGATGACTGACGACGACCAGGGCGTGGGAGACCCGGCATCCACACGTGCCGGTGCCGCCCCAGAGCCGTCCCAGGACGATCGGAGAGATGTGCGTTCCGAGGCCGAGGGCACGGTGCCCGACGAGAACAAGGCCGCCGATCCCGATGGTGCCGCCGATCCCGATGGTTTCGCGTACGGCGATGGGCGGCGAGCCGGCAAGCGGCCCGCGAGGGACAGAAAGAAGCAGGGCTCCTTCTGGAAGGAGCTGCCCGTGCTGGTCGGGGTGGCTCTGGTGCTCGCGCTCATCATCAAGGCCTTCGCCGTCCAGGCCTTCTACATCCCGTCGGCGTCGATGGAGAACACGCTGCAGATCGGCGACCGGGTCCTGGTCAGCAAGATCGTTTATCACATGCGCGACATCCACCGCGGCGACGTCGTGGTCTTCAACGGACTGGACTCGTGGGACCCCGAGGTTCAGGTCCAGGAGCCGAGCAACCCCGTGTCGAAGGCCTTCGCGGCCGTCGGCCGCGCATTCGGTGTGGTGCCGGGCGAGAAGGACTACATCAAGCGGGTCATCGGTGTTCCCGGCGACCGGGTGAAGTGCTGTGACACGCAGGGCCGGGTGACGGTCAACGGGATGGCGATCTACGAAAGTAGGTACCTCTTCACCGATCCGGTCAGCGGGCTGCAGAACAGGCCTTCGGAGAAGGAGTTCGACTTCACCGTCCCAGAGGGACGGCTCTGGGTCATGGGCGATCATCGTGAGGTCTCGTATGACTCGCGGCAGCACTCGGGCGATGTGGGCGGCGGCTCGATCCCGGAGAGCAGGGTGATCGGCCGCGCGTTCGTCATCGTCTGGCCGATCAGGCGGGCCAGTGTCCTGCCGATCCCCGAGACCTTCCAGCAGCCGGGGCTTGCCGTGGCCAACGCCGTGTTGCCCGCCACTCCGCTGGCGGCCGGGCTGATCGGCGCGATTCCGCTCACCTGGGCCAACCGGCGGCTGAGGCTCCGCCGCCGGCGCCGCAAGGCCACCGGCTGACCGGTTTCGGTTCGCTCTGTCCCCGGCACGTCGTACGCTCGAAACGTGAGTTTCGAGGGCGATGACGCCGGGTGCCGGCCATGACCAATCTCAGGCGCCTCGTCCGTCCCGTGCGGTTCACACCACGCAGGGACGCGGGCCTTTACGCCTACGAGCGCGCGCTGGAGCACGGCGGTTTCAGCCCGGTGGCCGGCGTCGACGAGGCCGGTCGCGGGGCCTGCGCCGGGCCGCTCGTCGTCGGTGCCGTGATCCTGCCCGGCGGACGACGTGGGCTGATCGAGGGCCTCGCCGACTCCAAGCTCCTCACACCTCGCCGCAGAGAGGAGATCTACACCGAGATCGTCGCGCGAGCCGAGGCATGGAGCGCGATGATCATCCCGTGTGGCGACATCGACCGGATCGGGCTTCACCGGTGCAACATCGCCGGGATGCGGCGAGCTCTGGCCGCACTGGAGACCCGCCCCGCCTATGTGCTGAGCGACGGCTTCCCGGTGCCGGGGCTCGGCGTCCCCGCGCTGGCGGTGCCCAAAGGCGATCAGGTCGCCGCGTGCGTGGCGGCCGCATCCGTGATCGCCAAGGTCACCAGGGACCGGCTCATGGTGGCACTGCACGAGCGCTATCCGGCGTACGGTTTCGACGTCCACAAGGGCTACATCACGCGCGAGCACTCCGCCGCCCTGGCGGCGCACGGGCCTTGTGCCGAGCACCGTTCGTCCTTTGTCAACGTCGCTCGCGTGATGATGCGGGCGGCACGGCCGGGCGCGGTCACATCAAGCGCGGGAGAGGCCGAGATGCGGAACAATGAGACAGAGGTCGGGGAGGGAGTGCGGCTATGAGTGCGGAAGATCTCGAAAAGTACGAGACCGAGATGGAGCTGCAGCTCTATCGCGAGTACCGGGACGTGGTCGGGCTCTTCACCTACGTGGTCGAGACCGAGCGGCGGTTCTACCTCACGAACTCGGTGGACCTGCAGGTGCGCACGGCCGACGGAGAGGTGTTCTTCGAGGTGACGATGCAGGACGCCTGGGTGTGGGACATGTACCGCCCGGCGAGATTCGTCAAGAACGTCCGGGTGGTCACGTTCAAGGACGTCAATGTCGAGGAGCTGGCCAAGAGCGATCTGGAGCTGCCCCGCAACTAGCGGTCCGCCGCGCCGGTTCACGGGCTTCCCTTCCGTGGGGCCCGGGGCAGTCGCCAGCCCTGTCCACGGCGTTCGATGAAGCCGGCCGCGGACAGCAGCCCGAGCCTGCTCCTGGCGGTGTCGAGATCGACGCCCGCTCGTACCGCGATCTGGGCGGAACCGGCCGCGCCACGGCCCGGAACGGCCTCCAGGACCCGCCTCGTCACCGGTTCGAGCTCATCGCGAGGCAGCACGGGACCGCGCGGTTCGGGGGCCAGGTCGTCCCCGATGCGTCCCACCGTGTCCATCACCTCCGCGGCACTGGACACGCAGGTCGCGATGCCGTCCCGCAGCCACCGGTGACAGCCTCGGGACACCACGGAGCTCACCGGTCCGGGCACCGCCATGACCGGACGGTTCAGCTCCCGGGCGAACTTCGCGGTGTTGAGCGCGCCGCTGCGGATGTCGGCCTCCACGACGACGGTCCCCTTGGTCAGCGCCGCGATGACCCGGTTGCGCACGAGGAACCGCAGTCTGGTGGGTGAGGTGCCCGGTGGCCACTCGCTCACCACCAGCGAGGTCTGCGCGATCTCGGCGAGGAGCCCGTCGTTGCGAGGCGGGTAGGACCGGTCCACGCCGTTGGCGAGTACCGCCACGGTCGTGCCGCCCGCGGCCAGCGCGCCCCGGTGGGCGGCGGCGTCGATCCCGAGGGCGCCGCCGCTGACGACGGTGCAGCCGAGGTCGGCCAGTTCGGCGCTCATGTCGGCGGCCACCCGGGTGCCGTAGGACGTCGCGGCGCGTGCTCCGACCATGGCGATCGAGCGCAGGCAGGTGTAGCGCAGGTCGGCGGGCCCTCGCAGCCACAGGGCGTAGGGCACCCGATCCCGCAGAGCGTCGAGCTGGGTCGGCCATTCGGGCTCGCCCGGGCAGATCATCCGCCCGCCCAGCTTCGCGCACACGGTGAGATCGGCCTCGGGATCAGCGGAAGGCAGCCGCACCCGCCACCAGGCCATGTGCTCGTCCAGCCTCCGGCTCTCGGGCTCGCCCGAGACGAATCCCGGCGGGGCCTGCCCGGCCCGTATGGCGTCGAGCGCGCCCACTGCGCCGAATCGCTGGACCATGCGGCCGAGTAACCGGTCGCATGGCTCGGCGATGTGGCAGAGCGTCGCACGGGCGAAACGTTCGTCGTCAGGAACAGTCATGATCTTTTCCCCTTCCACAGTTCCAAGGCCTCACTGACGTCGTGGTCGGCGGGGGCGTCACGGCCGCCGAGATCGGCGATGGTCCACGCCACCCGCAGCACCCGGTGCATGCCGCGGGCACTGAGGGTGCCCTCGGTGAGCGCCTTGTCCACCGGCCACATCGACTCGGCCGGGAGCGCCAGACTCCGGCGCAGTTCCGGGCCGGGGACGTCGGAGTTGGCCCGCCAGGGCGTGCCGGCCAGCCGTTTGGCCGCTCGTTCCCGCGCGAGGAGCACCCTCTCGGCCACCACTTCGCTGGGCTCGGCCAGCTCGAGGTCGTAGCGCAACTCGGCCCGGGTGGCGGCCTCGAGTTCGAGCTTGAGATCGACCCGGTCGAGGAGCGGGCCGGAGATGCGGCCCAGGTATCTGCTGCGCACCGCCGGAGTGCAGAGGCAGTCGAGCGCCTTCGCCGCCGCGCACGGGCAGGGATTGGCGGCGAGCACCAGGGTGAAGCGGGCCGGAAACCGGGCGGTCGCCTCGGCCCGAGCGATCGTCACCGCGCCGTCCTCGAGCGGCTGGCGCAGCGCGTCGAGGACCCCGGTGGCGAACTCGGGCGCCTCGTCGAGGAACAGCACGCCCTGGTGGGCCAGTGACGCCGCCCCTGGCCGGAGCGCACGGTGGCTGCCGCCGCCGATCATCGCGGCTCGGGTGGCCGTGTGGTGTGGCGCGTAGAAGGGCGGCTCGGTGATGAGCGGCTGCCCTGACGGCAGCGTTCCCGCCACCGAATGGATCGTGGTGACCTCCAGCGCCGCGCTGCGCTCCAGCGGCGGCAGCAGCGTGGGCAGGCGCTCGGCCAGCATGGTCTTGCCGCAGCCGGGAGGCCCGGACAGCCACAGGTGGTGACCGCCGGCAGCGCTGATCTCCAGTGCCCGGCGGGCGTCGCCCTGGCCGCGTACGTCGGACAGATCGATGGCGCCGTGCCGCGGGCGCGATCGGGCGGCGTAGCCGTCCGGGGACGCCGGCATCGGCGCATCGTCCTCGTCCTCCTCCACCGGAGGGGGCTCGTCGCGCAGGTAGGCCATCAGCGCGCGGAGCGTGCCCACCGGGATCACCTTGACCCCCGGCACCAGCGACGCCTCGGCGCCGTTGGCCTTGGGCACGACGACGCTGGTGAAGCCCGCCTCCGCGGCGCCGAGGATGGCCGGCAGCACGCCGGGCACCGCGTGCACCCTGCCGTCCAGACCCAGCTCGCCGATCATCACGAGGCGTGCGCACACGGCCGGGGAGACGGCTTCGGCCGCCCCGAGCACGCTGATCGCGATGGACAGATCGAAGCTCGACCCGCGCTTGGGCAGGCTCGCCGGGCAGAGACTCACGGTGATATGCCGCTGGGGCCACTGCTCGCCGGAATTGAGGATCGCCGCGCGGACGCGGTCGCGCGCCTCGCTGAGCGCCGCGTCGGGCAGCCCGACCAAGTGCAGGCCGGGGACGCCGCTGGTGATCGCGGCCTCGACGTCGACGACGAACCCGTCGATGCCGACCAGTGCGACGGAACGCGTCTTGGCCAGGGCCATCTCAGCACACCTCCCGCACGTGATCGATCGTGAAGCCGCCGTGGCCGTCCCCGACCAGACCGATGGCGTCGATGCGGATCGCGTCGGCGCGCACCCCGTGCTGCTCGGCCCAGCGCCCGGCGAGCCGCCTCAGCCGCGCGGCCTTGACCGTTGTGATCGCCTCTACCGGTCCGCCGTAGCCGAGGCCGGACCGGGTCTTGACCTCGCACACGACATGCAGGAGGCCGTCGAACGCCACGAGGTCGAGCTCGCCGTCCGGGCAGCGCCAGTTGCGGTCGAGGATGGTCCAGCCGAGGTGGGTGGTCACATAGCGGGCGGCGATCTGCTCGCCTCGGCGGCCGAGCGAGTCCTTGCGGTTGGCGGGCCGGCCGTCGGCCGGCCGGCGGTTCACTGGGGGTCTCATCCGCGTCACCTCCGGACTCTGACAGTGCCTCGCCCGTGTCGCGGGTGGTGAGCCGAGCGGCGTTCTGTGGATAACTTGGACCCATGGGTGAACCCTCTGGACCCTCGCCTCTGCCGACGGCGCTCAGCGCGGCCCTGGCGGACTTCGAACGGCACCTGCGGGCGGAACGAGGCCTGTCCCCGCACACCGTCCGCGCGTATCTCGGGGACGTCACCGATCTCCTGGGCCACGCAGCCGAGACCGGGGTGGCCGATCCCGGTGACCTCGACGTGCCACTCGTCCGGGCCTGGCTGGCCCACCAGCACGCGTACGGGAAGGCTCGCGCGACGCTGGCCCGCCGTACCGCGGCCGTCCGCACCTTCACGGCGTACGCCCACCGGCGGGGCATCCTCGGGCGGGACCCGGGGCCGCTGCTCGGCACGCCGAAGCGGACGCGCGACCTGCCGAAGGTGCTGCGCCAGAGCGAGGCCGCCACGCTGCTCGACGCGCCCGCGAAAGATCGCGACGGCGGGACCGGGGACGCCTGCGATCTGCGGGACCAGGCGGTGCTCGAGGTGCTGTACGCCACCGGGATCAGGGTCAGCGAGCTGTGCGGCCTCGACGTCGACGATCTCGACCGCGAGCGCCGTACCGCCCGGGTGCTCGGCAAGGGCGGCAAGGAGCGGACCGTACCGGTGGGAGATCCAGCGGTGCGCGCGGTCGACGACTGGCTGAGCCGCGGCCGACCGGCCCTGGCGAATGAGCGGAGCGGGCCGGCGCTGTTCCTGGGGGCCCGCGGCGGGCGGCTGCACCCCACGAGCGCCCGGCGGCTCGTGCACGCCCGCATCGCGGAGGTCGGCGACGTGCCCGACCTCGGCCCGCACGGGCTGCGGCACAGCGCCGCCACGCACCTCCTCGAAGGGGGCGCCGACCTGCGGACCGTGCAGGAGATCCTCGGACACGCCTCGCTGCAGACCACACAGCTCTACACGCACGTGTCCGCCGAGCGACTCAAGCAGACCTACCGCCAGGCCCACCCCCGCGCCTGAGAACCCCCGCGAACAATTGCGTGATCACGGGGGAGTGGGGCGGCGGGTCTTGCGTGGTGCGCGGGCGGAGGCGATCGCCAATGCCGCCGCGCCGCTCGCGGCCCCTACGAGCGGGAGGTGCCGGGCGGGCGGGGCGGCCCCCACGGACGGGTCGCGGCGCGGGGCCGCGCTCTCCCGCAGGCGCGCGGCTCGTGGCGGGTGTGGGGTCTTTGGCGGGGTGGTCAGGGGCAGGGGGCGCTGCGCCGGCCGGCGGACGGGCGGATCCGCCTGCGGGGGCGGGACTCCCCACACCGGGAGCAGCCGGATGCGGCCGGCGCCGAGCAGCGACAGCGGGTCGACGTAGGCCGGGCCGCGCAGGAGGCCCCAATGCAGGCATGGCGCCTGGCCGCAGTGCACAGCGCGGGACTCCACGGTCCCGATCCGCCCGCCCGCCCTGATCTCTCCGCCCGCGCGCACCGACGCGCGTACGGGCAGATAGGTCGTCCGGAGCTCGCCGTGCGAGATGACGATCACACCGCGGCCCGCGAGGCGAGCCGCGTAGGTCACCCGGCCCCCGCCCGCCGCGTACACCGTCTGGCCGGGACGGGCCACGAGGTCGACGCCGCGGTGCCCGGCCGCCCAGGGTTCCGGAGGAGCCTCGAACGCGCGTAGGACCCTGGGAACGGGGGCCAAGGGCCATCGCCACGGCCCCTCGTACGGCGGCCCGGGGGAGGCGCAGAGGGTCGTCGAGGCGAGTAACCACGCCAGCGGGGTCATGCCCGCCAGCCTGGCCGTCCGGACCGGCCGGTCGCCAGACCCCCGGCTCATCTGTGGAAAACCTTGGCAAAGGCCGGGCGGGCGCCGGTTTCCCCTGCGCCGCCGACGCAAGGGAAAACGCGGCGATTCGGCGCTTGGGGGGTCTCTCCCGTAAACTTGCCAGACGGCCGACGCGCATAACCGCCCGACGGCCGAATTCACGCGCCTGCCGGCCACCGACATTCCGGT
>NZ_JABVEB010000096.1 GCF_014323665.1 Actinomadura sp. HBU206391
GAGGGCACCTCCATCATGCGGGCCGCCGCGCTGAGCGGTATCGACATCCCCAAGCTCTGCGCCACCGACACCCTCGAGTCCTTCGGCTCCTGCCGGCTCTGCCTGGTGGAGATCGACGGGCGCAAGGGGACCCCGGCCTCGTGCACCACGCCCGTCACCGAGGGCATGCGGGTCAGCACGCAGACCCCGAAACTGGAGAAGCTCCGCCAGGGCGTGATGGAGCTGTACATCTCCGACCACCCGCTCGACTGCCTCACCTGCTCGGCGAACGGCGACTGCGAGCTGCAGGACATGTCGGGCACCGTCGGGCTGCGCGAGGTGCGTTACGGGTACGAGGGCGAGAACCACCTGGACGCGCCGAAGGACACCAGCAACCCCTACTTCGACTTCGACGCGTCGAAGTGCATCGTGTGCTCCCGCTGCGTGCGGGCGTGCGACGAGGTGCAGGGTACGTTCGCGCTCACCATCGAGGGCCGGGGCTTCGAGTCCAAGGTCTCCCCCGGCGCCGGCGGCTCGTTCATGGAGTCCGACTGCGTCTCCTGCGGCGCGTGCGTCCAGGCCTGCCCGACCGCGACGCTCCAGGAGCGCTCGGTGGTCGACCTGGGCATGCCGAGCCGCAGCGTGATCACCACGTGCGCCTACTGTGGGGTCGGCTGCTCGTTCAAGGCCGAGCTGCGCGGCGATCAGGTCGTCCGGATGGTCCCGTACAAGGACGGCGGGGCCAACGAGGGGCACTCCTGTGTGAAGGGGCGGTTCGCCTTCGGCTACGCGACCCATCCGGACCGGGTGATGAAGCCGATGGTCCGCGAGCGGATCACCGACCCCTGGCGTGAGGTGGAGTGGGACGAGGCCATCGGGTTCGTCGGCTCACGGCTGCGCGACATCCAGACGCGGCACGGCGTGGGCTCGATCGGCGCCATCACCTCCTCGCGGTGCACCAACGAGGAGGTCTACGTCGTCCAGAAGATGGTGCGGGCGGTGTTCGGCAACAACAACGTCGACACCTGCGCCCGGGTGTGCCACTCGCCCACGGGCTACGGGCTGAAGCAGACGTTCGGCACCTCGGCCGGCACCCAGGACTTCCGGTCCGTGGCCAAGGCCGACGTCATCATGATCATCGGGGCCAATCCGACCGACGGCCACCCGGTCTTCGCCTCCCGGATGAAACGGCGGCTGCGCGAGGGCGCTCAGCTCATCGTCATCGACCCGCGCCGAATCGACCTGGTGCGCTCGCCGCACATCGAGGCCGCCCATCACCTGCAGCTCGCGCCGGGCAGCAACGTCGCGATCGTCAACGCGCTGGCCCACGTGGCGGTGACCGAGGGCCTCGCCGACCTGGCCTTCGTGACCGAGCGCTGCGAGGGCTTCGACGACTGGGCCGAGTTCATCTCCCGCCCGGAGAACAGCCCCGAGGCGGTCGAGCCGATCACCGGTGTGCCCGCCGCCGAGCTGCGCGCCGCGGCACGGCTGTACGCCTCCGCGCCCAACGGTGCCATCTACTACGGCCTGGGCGTCACCGAGCACAGCCAGGGCTCCACGATGGTCATGGGCATGGCCAACCTGGCCATGGTGACCGGCAACATCGGCCGTGAGGGAGTGGGCGTCAACCCTCTGCGCGGTCAGAACAACGTGCAGGGCTCCTGTGACATGGGGTCGTTCCCGCACGAGCTGCCCGGCTACCGGCACGTGTCCGACGACGCCGTGCGCACGGTGTTCGAGAACGTGTGGGGCAGCCCCATCCTGGCCGAGCCAGGCCTGCGGATCCCCAACATGTTCGACGCGGCGATCGACGGCTCCTTCCGCGCCCTGTACGTGCAGGGCGAGGACATCGCGCAGTCGGACCCGAACACCAAGCACGTCACCGCGGCCTTGGAGGCTCTCGAGCTGGTCGTCGTACAGGACCTGTTCCTCAACGAGACGGCCAAGTTCGCGCACGTCCTGCTCCCCGGCACGTCCTTCCTGGAGAAGGACGGCACGTTCACCAACGCCGAGCGCCGGATCAACCGGGTGCGGCCCGTCATGGCGCCCAAGACCGGCAAGCACGAGTGGCAGATCGTGTGCGAGGTCGCCCAGGCGATGGGCTACGACATGCACTACGACCACCCGCGCGAGATCATGGAAGAGATCGCCGCCACGACGCCCACCTTCGCAGGCGTCTCCTTCGATAAGCTCGACAAGCTCGGCAGCGTGCAGTGGCCCTGCAACGAGAACGCTCCCGAGGGCACGCCGATCATGCACGTCGGCCAGTTCGTCCGGGGCATGGGCCAGTTCGTGCAGACGACCTTCGTGCCGACCGAGGAGCGCAGCACCCGGAAGTTCCCGCTGATCCTCACGACCGGCCGCATCCTGTCGCAGTACAACGTCGGCGCGCAGACCCGGCGCACCGCCAACGTCGTCTGGCATCCCGAGGACCTGCTGGAGATCCACCCGCACGACGCGGAGGTGCGCGGGATCGACGACGGCGACATGGTGAGCCTGGCCAGCCGGGTGGGCGAGACCACGTTGCGGGCGCGCATCGTGGACCGCATGCCCGTGGGGGTGGTCTACACGACCTTCCATCACCCGGTGACCGGCGCCAACGTGGTGACCACCGAGAACTCGGACTGGGCGACGAACTGTCCCGAGTACAAGGTGACCGCCGTCCAGGTCGGGCTCAAACAGCCGGCCGCCGAGCGAACCGCCGGGGCGCGGTCACGCGACCTGCAGACCCTGAGCGACTGAGGTGTCGATGACCACGGACCCCCAGATCCGGCTGGCGACCGAGATCGCGGCACAGTTCCGGCATCGGCCGCCCGATGAGGCGGCCGAGGCCATCGCGAGGCACATCCGCAGCTTCTGGGACCCGCGGATGCGGGCCGGGCTGTCGGCGCAGGTGGAGGCCGGCGCCGTCACCGACCCGCTGGTGCTCGCCGCCGTACGGCTGCTGCAGCGATAGCGCCATCGAGCCGCGGCACAGACCGCTCGCACCGTAAGCGAACACCCGAACGCGCGAACAACTGCATGATCACGGCGGGAAGAGGCGCCCCCCAGCAAGGAGCGCACCTTCGGGAGGACCCCTCATCCGCCGTGATCATGCAATTACGCACACCCCCGATCACACCGGAGGCCCGCACCGCACGCGGACATGCGCACAACTGCATGATCACGGCGGAGAGGGGCGGCCTGCGGGTGGGGGTGCGCTTCGCGGTTGGGGCTCTTCCTGAGCCTGGCCGAGGACCTGGCACGACCGGGAAGATCTCGACCAAGCAAATGCTTGGTGTTAGCGTGACGGCACGACGGCGGCGCGGTCACGGGACGGCGCCACCCGGGAGGAGCACCCGGGACCGCGCACGTGTACGAGGGACGGAGCCCGGACCATGACGACGATGCGTGCGGCGGTACTGCGTGAGTTCGGTGCCCCCATGGAGATCGCCGAGGTTGAGGTGGCGGACCCTCGAGAGGGCGAGGTACTGGTCAAGGTGGCCGCCTCCGGGATCTGCGGTTCCGACCTCAAGGCGCTCGACGGCAAGAGCCCGGCCGTGCGGGAACTGCCCTTCATCCTCGGCCACGAGAGCGCCGGGGTCGTCGCGGCCACCGGTCCGGGCGTCACCTCGGTCCGTGCCGGCGACCATGTGATCATTGCGATGAACGGGCCGTGCGGCCGGTGCCGCAACTGCTCGCGCGGCCGGGTGCACCTGTGCAGCGGGCGCGCCCGGATGAGCGCGATCATGGGGCTGATGGGTGACGGCACCACCCGGCTGACGGTCGGCGGCACGCCCGCCCGGCCAATGATCGGTATCGGGTCGTTCGCGGAGTACGCCGTCGTCGGTCAGGCGAGCTGCGTCAAGGTCGGCCGGGAGCTCCCCCTGGACCTGCTGGCGCTGACCGCCTGCGGCGTCGTCACCGGCGTCGGCGCCGTCCTCAACACCGCCCGGGTCGAGCCCGGCTCCAGCGTGCTCGTGGTCGGCTGCGGTGGCGTCGGGCTCAACGTGATCCAGGGCGCGGTGCTGGCCGGCGCGACGACGATCATCGCCGCCGACGTCATGGACGCCAAGCTGAAGACGGCCGAGGAGTTCGGCGCCACGCACACGCTCCTCGCCGGAGACCTGGCCGCGCAGGTCGGCGAGATCGTCCGGGGTGGCACCGACTACGCCTTCGACGTCACGGGCAACGCCGACGTGCTCACGCGGGCCTTCAACGCGACGCAGCCCGGCGGCACCACGGTCATGGTGGGGAGCCCGCCGGCCGGGCAGACGATCAGCGTGTCCCCGCAGACCCTCTTCGGATCGCGGCGGCTCATGGGCACGCAGGGCGGCGACGCCGTGCCCGCGCGTGACCTGCCGTTGCTCGTCGACCTCTACCGCCGAGGGCGGCTGAACCTCGAGGGCCTGGTCAGCGAACGTGTGTCCCTGGAGAGCGTCAACGAGGCCGTGGAGCACGTCCGCTCCGGTGCCGTCGCCCGGTCCGTCATCGTCTTCGGCTGAAGCGCCAGGCCGCCGGCGGCGCGTGCCGGGGCAAGCCGCAGGTCCGTCGGATACCGGCCTCCGGCGCCAGGCTGACCCAAGTGCCGTGGGGACGGTAGATTCATTGATCGCCGAGGTCTTCCGAGACCGCACCCCGCCGCACAGCCGACTCCCCCCGCACCGCACCAGAGGAAGCCCCATGTCACAGCCGACCGACGACGAACGATCACCCTCCGAGTCGCCGGAGGAGGATCGGTCTTCCGCCGACGCGCAGCCCCCGCCGCACGGATCGCTCTACGGGCAGCCCGAGGGCGCGCCCCCGCCCGGCTATGGACGGCCGCAGGGCGGGCCGCCGCCCCAAGCACCATACGGGCAGCCGGGCTCGCCCGGCCAGGGCGCACCGTACGGTCCGCCGGGTTCCCACAGGCAGGGGCCCTATGACGGCCAGTGGGGGTACGGACCGCCGGGAAACCCCGGACAGCCCCGCACCCAGGCGGTCGGCGACGACACGACCTGGGCGCTGTTCTGCTACATCGGCATGATCATTGCCGGCGTCGTCGCGCCGCTGGTCATCTACTTCGCGAAGCGGAGCCAGTCGGCGTTCATCCGGCACCACGCCGCTCAGTCCCTGAACTACTCGATCACTGTGCTGCTGCAGATGCTCATCTCGCTGGCCATCGCGATCCCGATCGTCGTCGTGACGTCCGAGCCGCTGTGGTTCCTGATCTGCGTACCGGTGGTCCTGTTCCACGCGATCGCCCAGTACGTGTTCATCATCCTCGGGACCATCAGGGCGAGCCAGGGCGAGATGTACTCCTTCCCGACCTGGACCTGCTGGCGGATGATCCGCTAGCCGACGGCCGAGACCATCGGGACCGCTCAGCGGCTACCCGCTAGGACAGGTAGCTCTCGGTGTAGCGGTCGAGGACGGGCAGCACGTCGTCCCGGTCGCCGGCGGGCACCCGCAGCACGACCTCCTCGATGCCGAGCGAGGCGTAGTGGTCGAGCTTGCGGGACGTCGGCACGGTGCCGAAGGGGATCACCGGGACGGGGTCGCGGCCCACGGCCTCGCATGCCTCACGCAGCCGCGGGAGCGCCTGCCGGACGCCGGCTCCCCCGATGGGCATCCATCCGTCCCCGTACTCGGCGATGTGCGCGAAGAGCGTCGGCCCGGCGCCGCCGCCGACCAGGACCGGTACCCGGCCGACCGGCTTGGGCCACGACCAACTCGGCTCGAAGCGGGCGAACTCCCCCTCGAAGGACGCCTCCTCGCGCGACCACAGCTCGCGCATCGCCAGGACGTGCTCGCGCACGACGGCCCGCCGAAGGCGCCACGGGACCCCGTGGTCGGCGGCCTCCTCCACATTCCAGCCGTAACCCACACCGAGCACGAACCGGCCGCCGGACATCCGGTCGAGCGTCGCGATCGCCTTGGCGGTGACGATCGGCTCCCGCTGCGCGAGCAGGCAGACCCCGGTGCCGAGCGTGATGCGCCCGGTCACCACGGCCGCCCCGGCGAGTGCTATGAGCGGATCGGGCGTACGGGCGTACTCCTCGGGCAGCGTGTCCTGCCCCGTCGGCGGCGGCGTCGTACGGGCGGTCGGGATGTGGGTGTGCTCGGGCAGGTACAGCGAGCTGAATCCGCGCGCCTCCGCCTCGCGCGCCAGCAGATGCGGCGGCATCGCATGGTCCGTCGCGAACATCGTGATCCCCAGCCGCATGCGCGAGCTCCCGTCCTCCGGTGACGCCTACGATCAAGGCTATCGACCAAGCGATTGCTCGGTATATCTATTCTGCTGTAGCGTGCGCTTGTTCGGTATCGAGAGAGGGGCCGCATGCCGTTCGCCGACCTGGGAGACGTCCGGCTCTTCTACACCGACGACCACGCCGGCGCGGCGGGCCCCCCGGTGCTGCTGGTGCACGGCTTCGGCGCCGACTCGCACGACTGGGACTGGCATATCGCCGACCTCGCGGCGGACCGGCGGGTGATCGCGCCCGACCTCCGCGGCCACGGCGGCTCCTCGGCGCCCGAGTCCGGCTACCGCCCGCGCGAGCTCGCCGATGACCTGGTCCGGCTACTGGACCGGATCGGCGTCGAGCGCGTGATCGCCTTCGGCCACTCCATGGGCGCGGTGGTGGTGAGCGCCCTGGCGGTCGAGCACCCGCAGCGGGTGCGGGCGCTGGTCTGCGTGGATCCGGGGTACGGCCAGACCCCCGACGTCGCCGCCGCCTTCCCGGCCATGATCGAGGGGTTGCGGGCGGACGCGTACGCGACCGCTCTCGCCAACGACGCGTGGTGCTACACGCCGGTGACACCGCCCTTCATCCGGACCTCGCACGCCCGCAAGATTCTCGCGACGCCACCGCACGCTCTCGCCCAGGCGTTCGCGGGCATGTTCTCCGGGGCCGACCAGTTCTGTGTTCGCCCCGCCGCCGACGAGTACCTGGCCCGGCGTGAGTGCCCCGTGTTGTCCTGCTGGTCCGCGGCGCAGTCCGCGTCGGCCGTCTGGGAGGCCGGTCTGTTCAAGCATCCCGCGTCCACGGCCCTGAGCTGGCCCGGGGCCGGCCACCGGCTGCACGAAGAACGACCGGCGGAGTTCCTGCTCGTCGTCAAGAACTGGCTCACGACGCTCCGCTAAAAGGAGAAGCCCGCAGTGAAATTTTCGATCTTCCTCAACCCGCAGATCCCCGGGTCCGGCTTCAGCGCCGAGGAGAACGCCAAGGCGAAGCGGCCCATCGGCCGGGACGTGGAGTCCTACCAGAAGCTGCTGCACGAGGTACGTGAGATCGCGGTGCACGCCGACCAGATCGGTTTCGACGCCCTGATGATGACCGAGCACCACTTCCACTCGGAGGGCTTCGAGTTCTCGGTGAACCCGCTGATGTTCCTCACCGATCTCGCGGCGCGCACCGAGCGAATCCTGCTCGCGCCGCTCGGCCTGGTGCTCCCCGCGTGGGACCCGATCCGGGCGGCCGAGGACGTGGCTCTGCTCGACCAGTTCTGCAAGGGACGGCTCCGGCTCGGGGTGGCCCGCGGCTACCAGAGCCGCTGGGCCAACGTGCTCGGCCAGCGCTGGCAGGCGGCCGCCGCCCGCTCGGACGGGTCACAGACCGACACCCGCAACTTCGACGTGTTCGGCGAGATCCTGCACATCATGAAGCTGGCGTGGACGCAGGACACGCTGAAGTACAAGAGCGAGGTCATCGACTACGAGGTGCCCTATCCCCACGAGGGCATCGAGGGCTGGCCGGCGGCCGAGTGGACCAGGACCTTCGGTGCCCCGGGTGAGATCGACGAACAGGGCATCCTGCGGGCCGTCTCGGTCTGCCCCAAGCCGTACCAGGACCCCCACCCCGAGCTGTGGCAGCCCTTCACCATCTCGGACCGGTCGGTGATCCGCGCCGCGCAGGAGGACATCCTGCCGTGGATGTTCACTCCGAACCCGGACGAGCACGCCGCCAAGGCCAAGCTCTATCAGGAGGAGGCGGCCAGGCAGGGCCGCGACTACAAGCTCGGTGAGCACACCGGCATCCTCAAGATCATCGGCATGGCCGACAGCCGCGAGGAGGCCATCGCGACGTACGGCAAGGGCATGCAGAAGGACTTCGCCGCCTTCTTCGGACCGTTCGGCTACCTCGAGGTCCTGCGCCAGAAGGAAGACGACAAGCACCAGCCGATCAGCCCGGAGAAGGGCGACTTCAAGCGCATGAACGAGGTCGAGATGGCGCTTCTCGGCGGTCCCGACGACGTCAAGCGCGGGATCCAGCGGATGCTCGACCGGATGCCCGACCTGGAGTGGTTCGGCCTGTTCATGCAGGGCCAGCAGGGCGTGCTGCCGCTCGACACCGTGAAGCGCAACCTGGAGCTGTTCGCCACCAAGGTCATCCCCGAGTTCCAGGACTGAGCGATCAGGGGGCTCCGGCCCCGCGAGCGACTGCAGATCACGACCGGGAGGCGCGGAGTGGAGTTCTGGCTCGGAGCGGCGTTCGTCGAGACGCACGAGTTCGGTCCGCTGGCCGAGGCGGCGGAGCGGCTCGGCTACGACGTCGTCGCGGTGTCGGATCACATTTTCTACACCGACTACCAGGCGTCCTATCCGTACTCGGCGACCGGCGCGCCGCCGTACAAGCCCGGGACGCACTGGCCGGACGTGTGGGTCACGATCGGGGCCATGGCGGCCGTCACCCGGCGGGTGCGGTTCGCGACCAACGTCTATGTCGCCCCGGCGCGCGACCTGTTCACCGTGGCGAAGGCGGTGTCGACGGCGGCCGTGCTGTCGCGCGACCGCACGATCTTCGGGGTCGGCGTCGGCTGGTGCGAGGACGAGTTCCGCCAGACCGGCCAGGACTTCCGTACCAGGGGCAGGCGGCTGGACGAGATGATCCCGGCCCTGCAGGAGCTGTGGAAGGGCGGAACGGTCGAGCACCACGGCGCCGCCTACGACTTCGGCCCGCTCAGCATCGCCCCGGTGCCGGCCCGTCCGGTGCCGGTGTACATCGGCGGGGACAGCGACGCGGCTCTGCGCAGGGCGGCCCGCGTCGGCGACGGCTGGATCGGCAACCGCATCTACCGTGAGGACGCGCTCGCCGAGCTTCTCGACCGCCTGTCGGGGTTCCTCGCCGAGGAGGGACGCACCCTGGACGACTTGAAGGTGATCGCGCCGATCGGGGCGATGCCCAGCGCCGATCTGTACCGGAAATGGGCGGACCGGGGCGTCCACGGCACCATGGCCGCCCCGTGGTGGCTCGCCACCGACGAGGAGCGACGGCGGTACGAGGGCCTCGACCTGAAGCTCGCCACGATGGAGCGCTTCGCGGCCGAGGTCATCGGCGAGATGTAGGCGGCCGCCGGTCGATGGTCGCCGGAGCCGGCGTGATGTGCCGTACCAGCCCCGGTGGTGTTCCGTGCCTGGATCAGGCGGCGCGGCCGGCCTTGAGTACGGCGGTGGTGTCGACGACCCGGCGAGCCTGGTGGCGGGCCGCCTGCAAGGTCACCTCACTGGGTGGGCCGTCGCCGGCCACGTGGGAGGTGCCGTACGGGTTGCCGGACTGGAACTGGACGGGGTCGGTGTAGCCGGGGGGCACGATGATGCCGCCCCAGTGGTAGAAGGTGTTCCCGAGCGCCAGGAGGGTGGATTCCTGTCCGCCGTGGGCGGTGTTGGAGGCGGTGAAGGCCGAGTACACCTTGTCCGCGAGCTTGCCGTGAAACCACAGGCCACTGGTGGTCTCGATGAACGCCCTGAGCTGGCTGGCCGGGTTGCCGAAGCGGGTGGGGGTACCGAACAGCACCGCGTCGGCCCAGTCCAGGTCGTCGAGGCCGGCCTCGGCGACGTCGGCGGTGTCCTGGAGATGCCCGGCCCAGGCCGGCTTGGCGCTGATCGCCTCCGGTGGGGCCGATTCGGCGACCTTACGCAGTCGCACGTATGCGCCGGCCTTTTCCGCGCCCTCGGCGGCGGCCTGCGCCAAGGCGTGCACGGTGCCTGTGGCACTGTAATAAATGATCGCGACGTTCACGGGTTCCATGATCGGTTTCCTTCCTTCGCGTTCGGTTCAGCAGTACGACGACGCGACCCCCCGGAATGTGAGGGACTCGCCGGCCTCACAGTTCGGTGCGCTGTCTCGTCGATCTGTCGAGGGCGGATGCGACGAAGGAAGGTCGGCGACACCATGACCACCCGATCCGGACCAGGAGACGGCCGACTTGATCCGGGCCTGAGCGCGATCATGAGCGAGCGGCGCCAGCTGATCAATCTCGGGTACCGGCTCCTCGGCTCCCTGGCCGATGCCGAGGATGTCGTACAAGAGACCTACGCCCGCTGGTACGCCATGTCCCGACAGCAGCGGGAAGCCATCGAATCCCCCGGCGGCTGGCTGACGAAGGTCGCCAGTCGCATCTGCCTCGACCTGCTCGGCTCGGCACGGGCCAGGCGCGAGCGGTACGTGGGCGAGTGGATCCCGGAGCCGCTGCCCGACCGCACCGAGTGGATCAGCGGGCGGCCGGGCGGCAGCACGGCCGACCCGGCCGACCGGGTCACCCTCGACGAGTCGATCAACATGGCCTTCCTCATCGTGCTCGAATCGATGACCCCGGCCGAGCGCGTCGCGTTCATCCTGCACGACGTCTTCCGCTACCCCTTCGCCGAAGTGGCCGAGATCGTCGGCCGTACGCCGGCGGCATGCCGCCAGCTGGCCTCCTCAGCCCGCCGCCGCATCCGCACATCGCAGGCTCCAGCGACCCCCGCAGACCAGCACGCCGCAGCCGTCAGAGCCTTCAAGCAGGCATGGGAGGCCAAGGACATCGACGCCCTCATCGGCCTCCTCGACCCCGACGCCATGGCGACCGGCGACGGCGGCGGACTCGTCACAGCCGCGCTCCGCCCGGTCGAAGGCGCCGAGCAGATCGCGCGTTTCTTCGCCGATCGGGCCAGTGCGGCACCCGACGTGACGATCCTGGAGTGCACGGTCAACGGCCGGCCCGGCCTGGTGGCTCAACTGGACGGCGTCACCGTGTCGGTGATGGCGTTCGACGTCGCAGGCGACCGGATCAAGCACATCTGGGCGGTACTCAACCCCGACAAGCTCCGCCCTTGGACGACAGGCTGACACGCGCCTTCGTACCATCGGATCCGCCCACTGCTTCGAACGCAAACGGGCTTCGAACGCAACGGGCACGGCGGCGACTTCCACCTCTACCTGGCCGCCGCGTTCGTCACCGTCCGCGCGCTCATCCGCCAGGGTGCGACGCCGGAAGGGTGCGCTCAGCCGCCGACGCGGGCGACGGCCCGTACCGGTGCGCCGTCGGCGCCCGCCAGCCGGAGCGGGAACAGCGAGACCTCGATCGGCAGGCCCGACGCCTGCGCGTCGAGCAGCCGGTCGAGGCCGGTCAGGTTCTCGGCGATGACGGCCCCGGCACCGCACAGCACGCGGTGGGCGGCGAGCGAGAACTCCTCCCCGTCCCCCGGGGTGCGGTCGACGCTGAGCGCGTCGATGCCGACCGTACGGACCCCGGCCGCGACGACGGCCTCGGCGGCGCCCGGCTCCAGCCAGGGGTGCTCCAGGTAGCCCGCGCTCCCCCAGTGCGCCGACCAGCCGGTGGCGAACAGCAGGACCGCCCCGGGCCGCAGCCGATCCGCGACCCCTTCGAGGAAACGGGCACCGATGGGCGCGCGAGGTGCGAGCCCGCGCACGTCGGCCACCACCGCCGGGCCTGTGAACCGCCCGAGCGGCAGCTCGTCCAGCCTCGGCAGGGCGTCGTCAACGTGGTACGGCGCGTCGACATGGGTACCCGACTGCGAGCCCATGTGGAGCCTGAGCACGTTGACCTCCGACCCGGCGATCGTCAGCGCGGGCTCCAGCGACACCTCGGGGTCACCGGGGTAGACCGGCATTCCCGACGCGATGGGCACCGACAGATCGACCAGTTCCTCCACACCGCAACGGTATGCCCCCAGCGCGCTTCAGGATCCGCCGGCGACCGGACGGTGCTGGAAGTGGCGTGCGAGGACGTCAGCCGAATCGGTCCAGGCTGTGGCGTATCACTGTCAGCGCCTCGTCGGCGCTTCGTTGCCCCAGTAGCACGCTGGTGCCCAGTCCGGCTGACATCGTGAGCAGGGCGATGGCTTCCAGGTGGGGGTCGGTCGCCTTGGACATGTCTCCGGCCTGTTGCGCGCGTCGTACCTGTTCGGTGATGAACCGCTCCATGGCGTCAGGTGCCGTGAGGAAGGGCTGCCGCCTCAGGGCGGTGTCCGTTTTCGTCCTCGAACGAATCTGATCGAGGACGACGTGCCGGTCGGCGCCGCGGCCCGCGCGACGTCCGGTGGGACGTCCGGTGCCACGCTCGGCTCAGGTGGCATCGCTCCGCCGTACGTCATGGCGCCCCCTGCCGTCGCGGGTGAGCGCGGCGGCGACCCACGGCGTCAACAAGACGGCGATCTCCCAGGCGGCACCGGCCACATCGGAGCACGGCGCGATCCGATGTCCGAGAGACGAGCGGAACCACCACACCTTCCCCGGGCCCGCCACGACGGTCACGGTCTCGCCGACGCACGGCACCGGCGCGGCGAACACCCGCAGCGACGGCGGCGACTCCTCGTACCGCGCGACGCTCGACCAGCCGGCGCGCCCCAGCTCACGGGCGAGCCGGTCGAGGTAACGGTATGCCCGCCACCTGACCGCCCGAGGCGGTACGTCCGGCGCGCTCGGGGGTATGCGCACCTGCCGCACCGCCTCGGCCTTCCCCTGCGAGGCCGCACCCTGACGAGGGGGCGGTACGGCCTCGGCCGGTGACGGCGGCTCCCAGCGGTACGCCATCACCGGGTCTCATGACGCTTCGCGGCGGCCCGGGTCCGTTCCTCGGCGAGTGCCTCGCGCAGCTCGTCCGGGGTGGAGCGGATGACCGTCGGATCGATGCCCGCCACCGGATCGTGCAGGCTGGCGACCCAGTCCCCCAACCGCCCATCGGATCGGACCGACCGCCAGATGCGATGGCCGGGATGATCGGCACGGAGCCGGGAGAGATCTTGATCGTCAGGGGACGCGCACATGTCCATCAAGGGCCTCGCGTGGGGGTGTCTGCCGGAACGTCGTGACCAGGATCACATAGATGACTACGCTCAGCCACATACCGGCCACACCCACCGCGCACCTGTACGACCACCATGATCCGGACGCGACACCCCAGGACGCCCCCATGTCTGATGACGCACGCGAATACACCCGCGACCCCCTGGTCAGGGCCTTCGGCACCGTGCTGCGTGCGCACCGCGAAGAGGCGGGGCTGTCGCGCGCGCAGCTCGCCGAGTCGCTCGGCTGCTCACCGCAGTGGATCGAGAAGTTAGAGACCGGCAAGAAGCCCTCCAAGGAGTCGGCGATCGATCTCGACACCTTCTTCGAGATCCCGGCGCGCACCTTCCAGCGCATGTGGGAGGAGATCGAAAGCGCCGGACGGCGTCCTGCGGCACCGCCGGGATTCCGCAGGTACGCGGAACTTGAGAAACAGGCGACGACCATCCGCAAATTCGAGGCCCTGCTGATCACGGGCCTCTTCCAGACCGAGGACTACGCCCGCGCGGTGCTGACCTCGTTCCTGGCGCCCGACGCGTTCGAGCGGGCGCTGGCCATCCGCATGGAGCGCAGAGAGATCCTCACTCGCGACCGCCCTCCGCGCGTGTGGCTCACGATCGATGAAGGGGTCATTCGCCGGTCGGTCGGCGGACCCGAAGTCATGCGCGAACAACTCCGCCACCTGTTGGACACCGGCGAGCACCCCCACACCATGATCCAGGTTCTGCCGCACGACACGACCGATCACTATGTAGGAGCGCTGTCGGCCAGCTTCACCCTCCTCGGATTCGATGACTCACCCGATGTGGCATATGCCGAGGCCGCTGGGCAGGGAAATTTGATCCACGAACCGCGTGCGGTCGCTGACTGTGTCGTACAGTATGAGTCGCTACGCGGCCACGCGCTCCCCGTTGCGGAGTCACGGCGCCTGATCGAGGCAGCGATGGAGGACCTGTGAGGGACATGTCGGCCGTCCAATGGCGCAAGAGCCGTCGCAGTGGAGGAGACGGCGGCGACTGCGTGGAGGTCGCAAGCCTCGACCCTGCGATCGCCGTGCGGGACTCCAAGAACCCCGACGGCGCCAAGCTGATCCTCGACGCCGCCGGCTGGCGGTCCTTCGTCCGCCGCGTCAAGGCGAGCGAACACGACCTGACCTGAGCTCACCCCGAGAAGGGGCACCGGATCACGTGAAGAGGGTGCGGTAGCCGTCGAGGGCGGGCTGACCGCCGAGGTGGGCGTAGAGCACGTTCGAGCCGGGCTCGATCTCGCCGCCGGCGACGAGGCCGACGAGCCCGGCCATCGACTTCCCCTCGTACACCGGGTCGGTGATCATGCCTTCCAGCCCGGCGACGAGCCGCATCGCCTCCAGCGTGCTCTCGTCGGGCACACCGTAGACCCCGGCGTGGTAGCGCTCGTCGAGCACGATCTCGTCGTCGGTCAGATCGCGGCCGAGACCGATTCGCGCCGCGGTGTCACGGGCGATCCGGGCGATCTGTTCCCACGTCTCGCGGGGCCTGGCCGAGGCGTCGATGCCGATGACGCGCCGCGGGCGGCCGTCCAGCGCGAAACCCGCGATCATCCCCGCTTGAGTGCTGCCCGTCACCGAGCACACGATGACGGTGTCGAAGAAGACGCCGAGCTCATGCTCCTGTTCGGCGACCTCGCGCGCCCACCCGGCGAAGCCGAGCCCGCCGAGCGGATGGTCGGAGGCGCCGGCCGGGATGGCGTACGGCCGGCCGCCCGCCTCCTCGACGTCGCGCAGGGCCCGCTCCCAGCTCTCCTTGATCCCGATCCCGAACCTCGCCTCGACGAGGCGCACCTCGGCGCCGAGGAGCCGGGACAGCAGGATGTTGCCGACCTGGTCGTAGACGGGATCGGGCCAGTCGACCCAGCTCTCCTGCACGAGCACGCACCTCAGTCCGAGCCGTGCGGCGGTCGCGGCCACCTGACGGGTGTGGTTCGACTGCACCCCGCCGATCGACACGAGCGTGTCGCAGCCCTGGGCGAGGGCGTCCGCGACGAGGTACTCCAGCTTGCGCGTCTTGTTGCCGCCGTAGGCGAGCCCGGAGTTGCAGTCCTCGCGCTTGGCCCACAGCCGCACGGCGCCGCCGAGGTGCTCGGTGAGCCTCGGGAGGGGGTGGACGGGTGAGGGGCCGAGCAGCAACGGCTCCCGGGGGAAGGAGTCGAGGTTCGTCGTCAGGTCTCCGGTGGTCATGTGCTCGCCGTCTCGCCGTCCCGCTCGAGCAGTTCGCCGAGCGTCGTCCAGTTCTCGCGGGTCAACGCGACCGCCGCCGGCACGTCGTCGGCGGCACAGGCGTCGATGAGCCGGTCGTGCATGGCGATCAACCGGCGGCCGGGCAGGGACGCGAAGCGCAACCGCTCCAGCCGCCGGATGATCGGCAGATGACGCTCGATCGTCGCGGCGAGCGCCCTGTTGCCCGTCGCGGCGACCGGAACGTGGTGGAGGGCGTCATCGGCCGCGAGCGCCCCGGCGACGTCTCCCGCGTCGAGCGCGGCGGCGAACGCCGCGTTGGCCTCGCGCATCCGCTCGACGTCCGCCTCGGACATCACCGGGACCGCCTCGCGCACCGCGAGCTCGTGCATGGCGCACACGACGACGTGGGCGTCGCGCACGTCGCGCACCACGAGCGGGGTAACGCGCGTCCAGCTGTGCGGCTTCGCCTCGACCAGTCCCTCGTCCGTCAGCCTGGCCAGCGCCTCACGCACCGGCGTGCGCGACAGGCCCACGCGCTCGGCGAGTTCGACGTCGCGGATGATCTCACCGGGCGCCAGGTCGCCCGCGACGATGGCGTCCCGCAGCAGGACGTACGCCTCGTCCCGCAGCAACGAGCGGTCCACGCGCCTTAGCGGTTCAGGTGGCATGCAATATATTGGATATCGAAATTGGAACGTGTGTCAACCGCTCAGCCGGTACCGTGACCGCGTGCTTCCTTTTGTGACCGCCACCCGGTACGTGACGCCGCTGCGTGAGGGCGGCTCTCTGCCCGGCGTGGTGGAGGCCGACGACCTCGGTACGTACGTCATGAAGTTCACCGGCGCCGGGCAGGGCCGCAAGGCCCTCATCGCCGAGATCATCGCCGGCGAGCTGGCGCGGCGGCTCGGCTTCCGGGTGCCCGACCAGGCCATCGTCGACCTCGATCCGGTGATCGGCCGACACGAGCCCGACGAGGAGGTCCAGGGGCTGCTCAAGGCGAGCACGGGCTGGAACCTCGGGGTCGACTTCCTGCCCGGATCGCTCGGCTACGACCCGCTGGGCTGGACGGCCGAGGCCGGATGGGCCAGCCGCGTCGTGTGGTTCGACGCGTTCATCGCCAACGTCGACCGCAGCTGGCGCAACCCGAACATGCTGGTCTGGCACGGCGACGTCTGGCTCATCGACCACGGCGCCAGCCTGTACTTCCACCACGCCTGGGCCAACGCGGGCAAGCTCATCACCCGCCCCTACGACCTCGACGACCACGTGCTCACGCGGTTCGCCACCCGGCTGCCCGAGGCCGACGCCGAGCTGGCCCCGCGAATGACCGAGGAGCTGCTGCGCGAGGTGGTCGAGCTGGTCCCCGAGCGCTGGCTGGACGGTGAGCCGGGGTTCGCCGACGCCCAGGCCGTCAGGGACGCCTACGTCGAGCAGCTGCTGGCCAGGGCCGCCGCTCCGCGCGCGTGGCTGCCGGGCATCGGCGACACCCCCGCCAACGGTCGTACGCCGTCGTCGCGCACGGGCCGGCCCGAGTGGCTCGGCGGTGGCGCGGCGTGAGCGAGCCGAAGGGCGACGTCGGCGCCGTGTACGAGTACGCGGTGCTGAGAGTCGTCCCGAGCATCGAACGCGGCGAGGCGGTCAACGTCGGCGTGCTGGTCTACTGCCAGGTCAAAAACTTCCTCGGCTGCCGGACCCATCTCGATGAACAACGGCTGCTGGCCCTCGACCCGAACCTCGACCTCGACGGCGTGCGCACGGCGCTGCGGGCCATCGACCTGATCTGCTGCGGCGGCGAGAAGGCCGGCCAGGCGGCGAAAGAGCCCCCCGGCCGCCGGTTCCGCTGGCTCACCGCACCGCGCAGCACGATCGTGCAGCCGGGCCCGGTGCACGCGGGGCTCACGGGCGATCCGGCCGCCGAACTCGACCGGCTACTGGACGTCCTGGTCCGCTGACCCGGCATCGCGGTCCGGTCAGGCGACCGAGTGGCACACCACCTGATCTACCTCCTGTGTACCCGACCGTGCCCGCCTGATTTGTGTCAGCTTGCTAATGCGTATTATCATGGGGGTTTCTTTAAAAGCGATCTTCCTTGAGGGGCCTCTCGTGGCCCCGGGAAGAGGAGCGGCTTGCCGCCGCTTTACCGCCGATACGCATCCCCATCGGACAGGAAAACCACGCACCGTGACCGCTTCTCATCGCCGGCTGACCCAGCGGGACATCGCCCGCCTGGCCGGCGTCAGCCAGGCCACGGTGTCACTGGTGCTCAATGATCGGGCCGACGCCAACGTGCGGATCGCCCGGGACACGCGCGAGCGCGTGCTGCGGGTGATCAAAGAGACCGGATACGTCGCCGACCCCGTCGCCCGCCGGCTGGCGGAGCGGCGGAACCGGATCCTCGGCGTGTTCACCTATGAGGCCGTCTTTCCCAGCACCAGCGCGGACTTCTACCACCCGTTCCTGCTCGGCATCGAGGAGTGCGCCGAGGAGATCGGCTGTGACCTGCTGCTCTTCACCGGCGCGAGCGCCGCGGCCGGCGGCGGCCGGCGCATCTTCGGCGCGGGCGGCCGCGTGCGGCTGGCCGACGGCTGCCTGCTGCTCGGGCGCTCCGTCGACCGGGACGACCTGGCGCGGTTGCTGGCCGAGGGCATCCCGTTCGTATCGGTGGGCCGACGCGACGACGCCGGAGGTCCGGTTCCGTACGTGGGCGCCGACTATCCCACCGCGGTGCGCGGGCTCGTCGAGCGGGCCACCGCGCACGGCCATCGGCGGCTCGGCTACGTCCGGCTGGGCGCGGAGGCCGAGTCCCAGGCCGACCGGCTGCGCGGGTTCCATGACGCCGTCACCGCCATCGGGGCGGAGGGCACCTGCCTGACCTTCCCGGAGGAGGGCGCCGGTCCGGAAGAGGGCGCCGGCCGGCTCCTCGACGAACTGGCCGAACGGCGGCTGACCGCGGTCTTCACGGAAGACCCGTCCGTGGCCTCGCCGATTCTGCGGGCGGCACGCGCTCGCGGCCTGGCCGTGCCCGGCGACCTGTCGATCGTCTCCCTCGGTGTCCCGCCGGCCTCCGCCGGCCTGGACGTCGAGTTCGCCGGCCTGCGCATCCCACGGCGGGAGATGGGCCACAGGTCCGTCGAACTGCTGACCGGGCTGCTGGAGCGGGGCCATGGCGCGCCACAGGAACTGCTGCCCTGCGAGCTCGTCGCCGGAGACACCCTCGGCACCATCCGTCACACGAGCAAGGAGGACTGAGTTTCCGTATGGAAATGCACACTGACGTCCTGATCGTAGGCGGCGGCCTGGGCGGTGTCGCCGCGGCGCTGGCGGCGCTCAAGGCCGGCTCCTCCGTCGTGCTGACCGAGGAGTACGACTGGCTGGGCGGGCAGCTGACCAGCCAGGCCGTCCCACCGGACGAGCACACCTGGGTCGAGCAGTTCGGTGTCACGGGGAGCTACCGGGCACTCCGGGAGGGGATCCGGGACTACTACCGGGCCTTCTACCCGCTGACCCCGAGGTCTCGGTCGTGGCGTGAGCTGAACCCGGGCGCGGGCTGGGTGAGCCGGCTCTGCCATGAGCCCCGGGTGGCGGTCGCCGTCATCGACTCCATGCTCGCCCGCTACCGCGGGTCCGGGCGCCTGCGCGTGCTCCAGCCGTACCGGCCGGTCCGCGCGTCCACCGACGGCGATCGGGTGACCGCCGTGGTGCTGGCGCACCGCGATGACGGAACCGAGATCATGGCGCATGCGCCGTACGTGCTGGACGCCACCGAGACCGGGGAGCTCCTGCCGCTGACCGGCACCGAGTATGTGACGGGCTTCGAGTCCCAGGCCGAGACCGGCGAGCCCAGCGCGCCGCGGCAGGCCCAGCCGCAGAACATGCAGGCCATCTCGGTGTGCTTCGCGCTCGACCATGTCGACGGGGACCACACCATCGCGAGGCCGGCGAGCTATGAGTACTGGCGCGAGTACCAGCCGGAGTTCTGGGGCGACCGCCTGCTGTCCTGGCGATGCCCGACGCCGCGCACCGGAGAGCCCATCGAGCGGTCCTTCACGCCGAACCCGGGCGACGACCCGCTGGAGGTCCTCGCCGATCAGCAACGGCCCGGTGGCGACATGAACCTCTGGACGTTCCGGCGGATCGCGGCGCGGCGCAACTTCGAGGACGGCGCCTACCCGAGCGACATCACGCTGGTGAACTGGCCCATGATCGATTACCTGGACGGTTCGATCATCGACGTGCCGGACGCCGACAGGCACGTGGCGGCCGCCCGCGATCTGTCGCGGTCGGTGCTCTACTGGATGCAGACCGAGGCTCCGCGCCCGGACGGCGGCACCGGGTTCCCCGGGCTGCGCCTGCGCGGCGACGTGACGGGCGGTGCGGACGGGCTGGCGCAGGCTCCCTACATCCGGGAGTCCCGCCGGATCAGGGCCCTTTACACCGTGCCAGAGCAGGATCTCTCGCTCGCGGTGCGCGACGGCAAGGGCGCGGTGCGCTACGCGGATTCGGTCGGTATCGGGATGTACCGCATCGACCTGCACCCGTCGACCGGTGGCGACAACTACCTCGATGTTGGGTGCTCGCCGTTCGAGATCCCGCTCGGCGCACTCATCCCGCAGCGCATGGACAACCTCATCGCGGCGAACAAGAACATCGGCACCACGCACATCAGCAACGGCGCCTACCGCCTGCACCCCATCGAGTGGAACATCGGCGAGGCCGCGGGCGCCCTGGCCGCGTTCTGCCTGGAGAAGGACGTGGCCCCGCACGCGGTCCGCGAGAAGGAGGAACTGCTGTCGGAGTTCCAGGGCGGGCTCACCCGATCCGGCGTCGAGCTGCACTGGCCGCGGATCGCCGGCTACTGAGCTCCAGCTACTGAGTCGGGGCCGGCGTCAGAAGAGCACGGACATGAAGGTGTCGACGTCGGTGAAGCCGACGCGCTGGTAGGCGGCCCGCGCCCGGGTGTTGTAGTCGTTGACGTACAGCGTGACGGTCGGGGCGATCTCGCGGAGCGACGCGCGCACCAGCGCGGCCATGCCGCGCACCGACAGGCCACGGCCGCGCAGGTCCGGGTCGACCCAGACGCCCTGCACCTGGCAGGCGTGCGGCGTCACCGCGCCGATCTCGGCCTTGAACAGCACGCGACCGTCCTCGATCCGGGCGAACGACCGGCCGGCCCTGATCAGCTCGGCCACGCGGGCCCGGTAGAGCACGCCGCCGTCGCCCGAGTGCGGCGAGACGCCGACCTCCTCGGTGAACATGGCCACGCAGGCCGGGTAGATGACGTCGAACTCCTCCATCCGGACCCGCCTGACGGCCGGATCGGGCGCGATCAGCGGCGGCGTGGAGGTGGCCATCACCGGCTGGGTGGCACGGACGGCACGCGGCGGCCCCCAGTAGGCCGCGAGGATTCCCCACAGCTCGGTGACCGCCTCGACCGGGCCGACGATCGAGGAGCACCGGCGGCCCTGTGACCGCGCCCGCTCGCCGAAAGCCCGTACGGCGTCGGAGGTGGCGGCGATCGGGATGAGATTGGCGCCGGAGTAGCACAGCGAGGTCAGCCGGCCGTCGTGCGAGTAGCCCCACATCTGCGCGCCGAGGCGGCCCGGGTCGAGCCCGACCGCATGCACCCGGGAGCTGACGAACACGTTCGAGACGGGGGCCGAGTCGAGCAGATCGAGAACCTCGTCGCGGTACCGATCGTCGAGCACCCGTACCGGCAACGCATTCAGCATGCGCATGGTCCACCCGTCCCTGGATGTCATCGACGCCACGGCTACCAGAGTAGGACCCAATGCCCGAATCGGGTTCACCGGTATGGCGAAGGGCCCTCGTCGAAATCGACGAGGGCCCTTCATCGGCTATGACCTAAAGCCGGCTATTCCCCGATCACGGGCGGCCGAAGACCACCTCGGCGCGGGGCGTGCCGCCCGCGGACTTGGTCTTGGCCTGCACTGCGGTCGGGTCCGGGTCCGGCAGCGCCGCACAGGAGACGTCCGGGCCGTTGCCGGGCCGGTCCGCCGGAAGGGCTCCGGTGGACAGGTAGGCGTTGACCCTGTCGTCGAGGCAGGCGTTGCCGTTCAGCGTGTTGGCGTGGGTCTTGCCGCCGACCTCGGCGATCAGGCGGGACGGCAGCAGCTTGTGCATCTGCTCGCCACCGGGGTACGGCGTGGCCCCGTCCAGGGTGGACTGGACGAGCAGCGCCGTCGGCATGCCTCTACCGTCGATCTTCAGGGCGGGGCCGCCCTTGACCGGCCAGTACGCGATCGGGGCGTTGAACCAGACGTTGCCCCAGGTCTCGAACTTCACACCGGAGTTGTAGAGCTTGACGGCGTCCCGGTGCCACGTGCGCCAGTCGCGCGGCCACTTCGCGTCGACCGCCTGCACGCCGAGGTAGACCGCGAAGCCGTTGTCGTCGGACGACGCGATGTAGTTGTCGTAGAGGTAGACGAGCCCGCTGGGGTCGCCGTCGTTGATCTGCGCGGCGAGCGCCTCGGCCGGAACCTCGTACCAGCCGGTCGAATAGCCGGCGTTCAGCAGCGTGTCGGTGAGTTCCACCGGTCCGACCCGGCCGGAGAGCGGCGCCTTCTTCACCTGGGCGAGGAGCTTGTAGTAGGCCTTCTCGACGGCCGCGCCGGTCTTGCCGAGGTGGTAGACCGAGTCGTACTTCGCGATCCAGGCGAAGTAGAGCTTGATGTTGCGCTCGAACGCCTTGTCCTGCTCGAGCTGCCCCTGGTACCAGACGTCCCGTACGTCGACGTTGCCGTCGAGCACCATGCGGTCGACCCGCTTGGGGAACAGGGTCGAGTACGTCGCGCCGAGGTAGGTGCCGTACGAGAAGCCGTAGTAGCTGATCTTGCTGACGCCGAGCGCCGCGCGGATGCCGTCGATGTCGCGGGCGGCGTCAGTGGTGCGCAGGTGCGGCAGCAGCCAGCCGAACTTCTTGCCACAGGCCTCGGCGTACGCCTTCGACTTCTTGAGCCAGGCGAGCTCGTCCTTGGCCGACGACGGCACGTAGTCGGGCCGGACGGGGTCGGCATAGTGCGGATCGCAGGACAGCGCGGGCCTGCTGGCGCCGACACCGCGCGGGTCGAACCCGATGATGTCGTACTTCGCGGC
>NZ_JABVEB010000097.1 GCF_014323665.1 Actinomadura sp. HBU206391
CGCTGCGGAATCGTGGAACGCAACCTTCAAGAAGGAGCTCATCAACCTGCGTGTTTGGACCGGTCTCCAGCAAGTGAAGCGCGCAGTCTTCGAATACATCGAGGTGTACTACAACAGACGCCGCATCCAGAAGTCGATCGGTTATCTCACGCCGTCCGAATACGAACTCGGATTTGACAACAGAATGGCCCTAGCAGCATAATTCAACTGTCTACGAAAGCGGTTGGCGTCCACGCAGGTTGCCGGGCCGGGGAGGGCCTCCCCAGTTCCCGCCGCCACTCTCGATGCGTTCCGCGCCCCATACGCCGGGGAGTCCTTCACGGCTGCACATCCAGGCTCTACACCGCTTCCATGGCCTTCGCCCCGATTTCGAGAGGCGCGACAGGTGCGCACGGGCTGTGCGTGGCGGCAGTTGCCTGCGGATTTCCCGCCGTGGCAGACGGTGTACTGGTACTTCGTGCGGTGGGAGAAGCAGCGGGTCACGCTGCGGATGCTGGACGCTTTGCGGCAGCAGGTCCGCCAGGTCGAGGGCCGTGATGGCGAGCCGAGGGCGGGGATCATCGATTCCTAGAGGTGAAGGCCGCCGACACCGTCGGCCGCGACTCGCGGGGGTATGACGCGGGCAAGAAGGTGGCCGGGCGCAAGAGGTTCAATGTCACCGACACGCTCGGCCTGCTCATCACGGTGACGGGGTGCGCAGCGAGCGTCCAAGACCGCGACGGCGCCAAGGGCGCGCTGCTGGGCCTTTACCTCACCTCGCCGAGGTGCCGGTTTGTGTTCGCCGACGTCGGCTTCGCCGGGCGGCTGCTGGGCTGGGCCACCAACACCCTGCGCACCACCGTCAGCGTCGTGCGTAAACCCGCAGACCAGAAGGGATTCGCTGTGCTGCCCCGCCGATGGGCGGTCGAGCGGACTCTGGCATGGCTCACCGCCCACCGCAGGCTCGCACGCGACTACGAACGCCACCCGGCCACCAGCGAAGCCATGATCCGCTGGGCCGCCGTCGGCCTCATGACCCGTCGCCTTGCCCGCGGCGGACGCCCTGCCACCCGCCAAGGCCCACGCCCCCTCGAGTACCAATAACAAGATCCTTCTCAAACTCGCACTAAGCTTGTTCTTTAACCCTGCGCCCTCGGTTGGCTTGTTGAGCTGGCCGAGGGTTTTGGTGTTCGGCGGACAGCAGAACGGCCTTGGGTTGATCATGTGCGCTGTCGAGACGCTGATGATCAAGCCCAAGGCCGTGAGGGTGAGTTTGCTGGATGACGCCGCTCGCGTCGAGTCCCTGCCCGTGTTGTCCCGGTTCCGGACCGAGTTCTATGACTGCCTGACCGCCCGGGCGGATGCGCTGTTCGAGCTCACCGACGCGTTGCCGTGCGCGGATGGAGCGGTCAGATCGCTGGTCGACCTGACGCTGACGCCGGAGCATCGGCGTGGTCACGGCGCGTTGTATGAGGGGTTGAATCAGGGCCGCTTGGACGTGGCCAGGTTGCGGTGGGCGCTGTCGGCGCTGCCGCTACCGCGGGCCGCCGATGGACGGATCGTACTTGCGGTGGATGTGTTCCCGTGGCTGCGCCCGGACGCTGAGACGTCGGCCGAGCGCCTGTTCTGCCACGTCTACGAGCGGGCCAGACTCAGTCTCAGTTCATCCCGGGCCGGCCGTATTCGTTCGTGGCCGCGTCGGAGACCGCCCGTACATCGTGGACGGCGGTGCTGGACGCGGTCCGGCTCGGCCCGGCCGACGACACCACCGCCCTCACCGCCGCCCAGCTCCGCCAGGTCATCGAACGCCTCCTGCAGGCCGGTCAGCACACACCGGCAGACCCCGACATCTTGATCGCCCCCGACGCCGGATACGACGTCACCCGACCGGCGTTCCTGCTCGCCGACCTGCCGGTGGAACTGCTGGGCCGGATCCGCTCCGACCGGGTGCTGCGGCTGCCCGCACCACCACGCGATCCCCACTTCATCGGCCGGCCGCCCAAGCACGGCGGCGAGTTCGCGCTGGGCAACCCCGCCACCTGGCCCGACCCGCACCACACCACGACCACCCCAACCACCCACTACGGCACCGCGACCACGATGTCCTCAGACCGGCTCCACCCACGTCCGACCCACCGCGCCGCCTGGCTCGAGCACGCCGGCCCGCTGCCCATCATCGAAGGGACGCCGATCCGCCTGCAGGTCGAGCACCTGCCCGGCGACCGGCACCCAAACCGGTCTGGTCGTGATCCCCGGCCACCAGCCTCAGCCCGGCTCAACTCGACCGGCTCTGGCAGGCGTTCCTACGCCGCTTCGACCTCGAACACACCTTCCGCCTGTTCAAACAGACCCTCGCCTGGACCACCCCGAAGATCCGCACCCCCCAGGCCGCCGACCGGTGGACCTGGCTCGTGATCACCGACCACACCCAACTAGGGCTCGCCCGCCGACTCGCCGAAGACCTCCGGCGGCCCTGGGAACAACCTGCCGCACCAGGCCCACTCACCCCTGCCCGCGTCCGGCGGGGCTTCCGGAACATCCGCGCGACCATCAACTGCCCGGCCAGCGCACCGAAACCCGCCAAACCCGGCCCCGGCACACCGCCCGGATCCAAGAACCAACGGCCCACACCCCCAACATGACGCCAGCAAAACCATCAAACGCGAGAAAACCCTCACCACCCGCCTCGAACAGGCAGCTTAAAGATCAAGCTAAGGCGCTCCGCCGTCAGATTTGCCTGATCGCCCGGCGCCACCCCCGTGATCTGAGATTGCCCTTCAATACGTGGAGCTTGAGCAAGCTCGCCATGGTGGCCGCGGGCGTGATTGGCTCGCCGTCTCGGCGCCGAGGCCGCGAGCCCATCGCCAGGATCCTGCATGTCGACGTTCGTGACGCACACAGGGTCCACGGCTACGTCGCGGCTTCACCTCGTACCCTACCGGGGCCTCGAGAACTGCTCATTAATCAAGCATTCCCCACCCGAGGCCGTGGCAGAGGCAGTACACCCCGCTTCATTAATAACCGAGTTGACCGTGAGGTTATGTGACGTTTCGCGCCAATTTACAGGCTTTCTCCTGGCATAGATCCAATCATCTTCTGGCCATTTACGCGAAACAGAGGGGGCGAACCAACCTTTCTTAAGACTCAGAGGACCTTTGGTGAGCACCTTCCCAAGATAACCGCCCCCTGCAGAAGTTGCCACGTTGATTCCTAGGTCACGGAGAGGTTTTCCCCTCCAATCCTTTTTTGGATCCTTACTCTTAGCTACGTCTGCCGCATAGAAGATTACGGCGATGACGACACCAGCTCCGGCACATGTACCAGCAGAAGCGACCGTGCATATTCCCAACCCTATAATAATTACACCGTCACGCCAGATGTCCGACCAACTGAAGTCGACTGGTGGAGGAGGAGGTGAGCTCGGCATGTAGCGCGGTGGTATATCGAAGATCGAGGGTGCACCTCCATTGCAACCACGTGACATGTATGCCATGGCCGAAGAGCAGCCGCCAGGAGATGGTGAGGGGCTCGTGGCGGTATCATTGTCGCCTGTCCTGGTACGATCACCTCCGGGATTGCGCTCACCGGTGCTGGGTTCACGATCACCCGTGTGATTCGGAGGGTAAGAGCACTCTTTTACACCGCTGATATAACGGCACATCAGCCCGTCCGGATCACTGTTGGTGACGGGGCTGTTGTCCGCGTAGGCGTAACCGTTCCAGCTCTGCGGGTCACCCAGATCGAACAGCGGATCCACCGAGATGAACCGGCCGATGTTGGGATCGTATTCGCGGGCTCCGAGGTGGGTGAGGCCGGTGGAGGCGTCGATGGTGCCGCCGACGAAGCCCTTCTCACCCGGCCACGCGCCAGCCGCCTGACCACGTTCGGCGCCGAAGGGGGTGAACCGGCGCTGCGTGACCGCCTGGTCGGCCGCGTTGATCGCGAGCTGCGAGGTGCCCTGATGATCACCGGATAGGTACTGCACGCCGGCGCTGGTGCGCATGGCGACGGTCTGGCCGCCGTAGGTGTAGTAACGGGTGCCCTTCGACGCCGTCGCGCCATTGTCCAGGCGCAGCTCCATACCGGGCAAGTACAGCGTCGCCCCGCCCGGGTCCTTGCGGATCAGCCGATTGCCGTCGGCGTCGTAGACGAACGAGGTGGTGCCCTTGGCAGCATCGGTGACCTTGGTCAATTCACCTTCGGCATCCCAGTCCATCGTCTGGGTGGTGTCGCCGACGACCCTCCTGGTCGTATTGCCGGTCTCGTTATAAAAGAACGAGTCAGTACGGTCTCCGGCTGCGCCGGTCTGAGTGATCCCCGTCAGCTTGTTGCCCTGCCCCGGCTGGGCGTAGGAGTGGGTGCGCACGGTGTCCGCGACCGCGCCGGCACCGTGCTGGACCTCCTTGGTGCGGTTACCGGTGGCGTCATAGGTGAACGACTGCCAGTACGGTGCCGGACCGCCGACGACACTCGTCGAGGGCGTCGTGGAGCAGTCGGTATCGCTCTCGGTCCACGCCTCGGCCAGCCGCCGCAGATGGTCGTAACCGAAACACTGCGTATCCGTCCCGGTCCGAGACGCATCGGAGGCCGACAGGATGTTGCCGGCGTCGTCGTAGTCGTAGGTGGCGTTGCGGTCGGCGCCGGTGATGTTCTCCCGGTTCGTACGAGACGTCGCCAGCCGCTGGGTGCCGTATTCCCAGGTGAACCGCTGCCAGGCCCGCTTGCCGGCCGTGTTGCCCAGCTCGTACAGCCATGGCTTCCCGGTCGGTGAGTACTCGCTGAGGTTCACATACGTGTCGTGCTCGCTGAAGAGCTTGGCCGGCCGTAGATAGTCGTCGTAGGTCCGGACGAGCCCTTCGCTCTTCAGCCCACCGGCCGCCGGATGACCCGTGGACTGCACGGTGCCGTCCAGGTTGTACACGGTGGAGAAGACATAGTTCCCCTGCAGCGCCCCCTCCGCCGCCGGGATGGACACCGCACTGACCTTCGCCCGCCCCAGATCGTCATAGAGGTTGACCTTCGAGGTGTACTCACTCGAGCCGACATACCGCGTCGACGAGGTCAGGGACCCCTTGCGAACCGAGTCGTACGTCCAGGAGGCCAGCAGGGGCCCGGTCGCCGCACCCTCCCTGCTCTCCTTCTTGCGGCCGAGCACGTCGTAGGAGGTGAAGACCTTGTCCTTCGTCGTCCGGGCGTCGTCGGTGGAGACGAGCCGGTCGAGGTCGTCGTAACCGAAGGTGGTGGTGCCCTTGTCCGGGTCGGTGGTCTCGGTCTTACGGCCACGCAGGTCGTAGGTATAGGTCCACTCATTCCCCGCCGGGTCGGTCACCGAGGCCAGCTGACCCGCCGACGTGTGCGTGTACTTCGTCGCGTCGTACTCCCCTGACGGTGCGGCACCCTTGTACTGCCGCAGCTCGACCGTCTGACCACGCGCATCGGTGATCGTCGTCGTGGGAGTGCCGCCCACAGGCGGATCGACGCTGGCGCGGTCCCCGCCGTACGTCGTGGTCGTCCGCCACTTCTCCTGCATGTCGTTGTTGCCGGCCATCAGCCGCTCGGTGGTGACCCGCCCGACACCGTCGTAGGTGTAGACGGTCTGAGTCTCCACGTTGCCCGGTGTGCCGACCCCGAACAGCGCGGTCTCCGGCGCACCTGCGGCCGTATACGCCAGGTACTTCTTCGCGACCTGACCGCGGTCGTCGTAGAACGTGTCGGCGATCAGCCGGCCGTCCGGCCCCGGCGACTGCGTCTGGCGGGAGCGCAGCCATCCGTCGAACAACTCGATGCCCTCGCGATAGCCGCCGGTGGCGGTCAGCGTCTTGGTCGTGATGGCGACGATCTGACCGTCGACGACCCGGTAGCCGAACTCCAGGCTCGCGTACGTGGGGTTACTGGCCTTGGGCCGGTCGGGCAGCCATACCTTGAACAGCCGTCCGAGCGAGTCATACGTCAGGTCGGTGAACTTGGTGGTCGATGCAGGGCCTGTCTTCCGTATCGGGAGGCCCCAGGCCGGATCGAGCTCCTCGCTCGTGACATGGGCGCTCGACGCGACACCAGGCGTGACCTGTGGTGAGGTGACCGTCACCTTCGTGTTAAGCCCCGCGGTGTCGGTGTAGGCGGTCGTGGTCGTGTTGTTCGCGGCGTCGGTGGCGGTCAGCGACCGGCCGTAGCCGTCATAGGTCATGCGCTCGGCCGCGACGTACGTGGCGGAGCTCCCGTTGTGGGAGGAGATCTTCTCGAGCCTGGTCACGTCTCCCTTGGTCGGAGCCGCGCCGAAGCCGCCAGCATCGTAGAAGGTCCGGACGTCGGAGACCATGCGGGTCTCGCGGTCGGGCGTGGTGTCCGCGCAGGTCACCGACACCGTCTCTTCCTGGGAGGGGAAGTCGAGCATCCACCCGGTGGCGTCGTCGGCGTAGGTCGTGCGCGTGCACTGGTCGTCCTCTGGGGTGCTGGTGTCCCCGAGATCGTCGACCCAGTTCGGACGGCCCGTGGTGGTGTCGTAGGAGCTGTTGACGCGGGTCTGCCGCCAGGCGCCACCGTCCAATGCGGTCCACGTACGGCTGCTCGCCACACCGGTCAGGTTCGCGGTCACCGTCCCCCAGGAGCGGGTACGGGAGGCGGTCTGATGGTGCCAGGGGGAGTTGACCGTCTTAGCGAGCACGGCGCCGTCGACCCCGTCGTAGCTGACAGTCTTCAGGGTGAACCCGCTCAACGACTCGTGATCGGGGTGTGGGCTGCCCCCTTCGCCGTCGGAGACGTTGACGTCCTTCTCACCGCCGTCGGCATTGAGCCGGTCACCGTCCATACCGCGCAAATAGAACGTGTCCTCCTGCGTGGACGAGTTGTTGTAGTCGCCGGTCTTGACGCGTACGTGCCCGTAGCCACGCCACTGCGACCAGGTCTTGTTCTTCTCCTTCGTCAACCCGTCATCATCGTCGAAGTGCCAGGCCGCCCCGCCCAGGTACTCGTACCGGGTGTTCATATCCGGAGCGAGCCCGGTGCGATCCGTCTCCACGACCGAATCGACCACGTACTTGTGGAACCAGTCGGTGATCGGATCGTCTCGGCCCGGCGGCTGCCACCTAACCGGAAAACACCGCTGGGTGTTGGACTGGGGTGTGGGGAGATCGTCGAGGCTGCACCCGGCGTCGGAGTAGTTGATGTCGATCTGCCCGCCGGACTCGTCGTAGATGGTCCCGACGCGGTAGCGGATGTAGGGCAGGATGTCGTCGCCGGTCCTGTCCAGCCGGTTGGGCATCTGCACGGGGAGGAACGTCACCTTGGGGAGCGACACCGCCGCGGTTCCGGCATGACCGGTGTGCTGGATGGAGTCGAGCACCAGATCGCGGTCGACATCGGCCAAGCGCCAGGTGTGCTCCATCGACCAGGAGTCCACGTTCCGGTGACCGCTCGAGTCGGCCTTGATGACCTGTGTGGTGACCTTGGTCAGCCGCTTACGTGACCAGAAGGTCGGCGACGAGGCTCCATGGGTCTCCTTGCACTCCTGACCGGAGTTGCAGTTCATGTCCCACGGCACGTCCCACCAGTAGTCGGGGTGAGTGGCGATGTTGCTCGGATCGCAGTCGGACGGGGTGTCGCGGATGCACCGCTCGGACGTGTCGAAGACGACCTTCGCGGGCGCCTTGGCGGTCAGATTGCCCTCGCGGAGCCCGTAGGAGATCTCCTTCAGATATCCGCCCCGCTCGTACGGGGTCTCGTCCTCGGGCTTGAGGTTGCGGCCGTAGTAGTTGGTCTCCGGCACATAGGTGTAGGTGATCGCGTTGCCGTTGGGGTCGACGACGTAGTCCAGGTTCCATCGCCACGCCTGCTGACACCACGAGGTCGCGAACGTCGAACCGTTACACGGCTCGTCGTTGTCGTCACCGAACACCGGAGTCGTCCACGTGGACTTCGTCTCCGGGCTGCCGTTGCCCTTGTTATTGCCGAAGTAGTACTGGGTGCCGTCAGTCGTAGTGACCTTCCAGTACTCGTTGTCGTTGTCACCATTGGCCACGGCCGCGTCAGTGAGCTTCTCGATGCGGGTGCCGTCGTCGTCCTTCATCCGCCACTTGCCGGCGCCCGCCGGGACGAGTTCCCCGCCCTTGCCGTTCCAGGTCAGGGTCGCGTTGTCATAACCCCAGCACTGGTCACCGGGCGAGTTCCCCCACTCATCCTTAGGTGCCCCATCGTCCTCGCAGGACTTGTAGACGCGCTCGATGTAGCCGGGCCACAGGTCGAAGCCCTCCCCGACCCATGAGGGCTGGCTGTTGGCGTTTCCGGTACGGCCGTCCACACTGCCCGAAGAGTAGGAGATCCCCACGCTCGGAGTCAGCCCGCCGGGCACCGGAGGGACGCGCATCGGATACGACCAGGTGAAATCACCGGAGTTGCCGCCTGCGTTCCACGTCGCCGAGGCCGACAGCGAGGTCGCCTTGTAGTCCCCCTGCGACCCCGATCCCGCCGCGGCCGTTGCCAGCACCGTCGGCTCCAGACTCGCGGCGGGCGCGGCCTCGACGTCGGCGGTCAACGTCTTGGCCACCGCGTCGTTGTCGGTTGCGACCGGGGTGCCCTTCCGGCATTCGGCCTTCTGCGGCGCCGTGAGCGCACACCCCGGCAACCGCACCAGCCTCAGCCGCGACCCGTACGATCCCCCGAAGGCCTGCGCGAAGCCCGAATAGTCCAGCCGCACCCCGACCCGGCCCGCCGTGGTGACCTTGTCGGACCGGGACATCGTAAGGACGACGCCGTCCACACCGGCTTTGCGTGCGGCCGTACGGTCCAGCATCCGCACGTTAACCGCGCCGGCTGCGTTCCCCGCTCGCCCGGCCGGGGGCATGACCCAGATCGGCAGGTTCCCGGCCCGTGCGGGAGTCTTCGCGGAGACCGCCACCTTGGCGATGCCGGCGCCCGGCCAGGCGGTCTTGGCCGCCGGGCCCTTCGGCGCCGGGTCAGGTTTGCGCGGTTTCGCCGCCACTCGCCTCCCGTCGACGATCCGCTCTTCATCGAGTACAGCCGGACGACCCGCCGACGGATCGGCCTGCGCGGGCGCCGCCGTCAACAGCCCCACAGCGAGCACCACGACCATGCCCGCGGCGATCGGACGACGCATACGCCCGAGTGTCAGCGCTGCCCGCGAACGGCTCACCTTCACGACATCCTCCGGATGATACGAGCGACCAGGCGCATGCGGCCGAGGCGGAGATCACAGAAAGGGGTCTCGGGGACCGGGCGCGGCATCGTCGGCCCGGACATGGCGGTCAGGGGCCGTCCTCTGTTTCCAGCTCACGCGGGGCGGCGAGAATATTGATCTGCTCTTCGCTCAGTGCGCCCTGGTAGGCCCACACGTCATCGATCAGGCCGGGCCAGGAGTGACCGCCGAGTTTGGACCGGCCCACCTGCAGACCACCGTTCGCGGCGTTGAAACCCAGGACCTGGCTTTCTTCGGAGACGTTGCTCTCGTTCTCTTCCAGCCGGCCGTTGACGTAAAGGCTCATCGCGTCTCTGGAAGCGTCGTATACCAGCGCCAGGTGATCCCAGCCGCCGTCGGTGAACCCTGAGTGAGTCGCGGTGGAGCGTCTTGAGCCGGCTGTGTCGGTATCGGCCAGCACGACCTCGTAGGACCCCTGGTTCTCCGGGTCGTCCGCAGCCGGGACATAGCGCAACGCGAACCGGTCGGTGTTCACACCGGCCTGCGACAGCACCGTCGCGGTAGCCGTCGGCCGGCTGGCCGCCAACACCCACGCAGACACCGTGAAACTCTGGTCACCCGCCACCACCGGGCCAGCGGTCTGGGCGTACTCACCTGGCCCGTTCAACGCCAGACCCCCTGGCGAAACCCCCCAGTAGAAACCGGCGTTCGGGTCGACGTGGGCGGCACCCGCGAACGTCATCGTGCGGCCGTTGCCCGAATCATCGGCCCCATCGGTGTTGAACTTCCAACGGCCCTTCAACACCGGCCGCTGGTTGTAGAGCTCTTTGGCCTCCTGGGTGTAGACGACCCGGTCAAAGACGCGGACGTCGTCGATCTGGCCGTCCCAGTGTCTGCCCTGTGTCCCTGGTTCATCGAACGACCGATGGTGAACGGGCCGGTCGCACTCCAATCCGTACCGGCATAGGAGAACGAACTGCCAGGCTCCCCATTCACGAAAATCTGCCCCTGCCTGGACGCCGCATCATAGACACCCACCAGATGCGTCCACTCACCGACCGTCGCCACACGAGCCGAAACGGCCGACTGGCTACTGCCCGAACTGTCCGCCGCCGTCCAACGCGAAAACGTCCACTTGTCCTGAACACTCGAATAGAGCAGAACGAACCCAGGCGCATACGTGCCGTCCTGAGACACCACTGCCCTCGTAAGCGACTTGTCATCGAGCTTCACCCACGCACTGACCGAAAAACTCTTGTCCGTGCGCACCACCGGCCCACTCGTGGCCGCGTAATCTCCCCATGTCGTCAGCGACAACGCGGTGCCATCGATTCCGGCCGCACCCAAGGTCGCCGACCCGTGCAGGCCCGCCGAGAAACGCTCCGCCTTCCCGACCACCTCGGAGGATTGCGCGGCCTCATCGAGGCTCCATGCCAGGGACGCCGGCCGAACCTCGGTCGGCTTGCGCGTGTACAGGCTCATGGCCTCGGCAGCGGAGACTTGATGTTCGAAGACGCGGACGTCGTCGATCTGGCCGTCCCAGTGTCTGCCCTGTGTCCCCTGGTTCATCGAACGACCGATGGTGAACGGGCCGGTCGCACTCCAATCCGTACCGGCATAGGAGAACGAACTGCCAGGCTCCCCATTCACGAAAATCTGCCCCTGCCTGGACGCCGCATCATAGACACCCACCAGATGCGTCCACTCACCGACCGTCGCCACACGAGCCGAAACGGCCGACTGGCTACTGCCCGAACTGTCCGCCGCCGTCCAACGCGAAAACGTCCACTTGTCCTGAACACTCGAATAGAGCAGAACGAACCCAGGCGCATACGTGCCGTCCTGAGACACCACTGCCCTCGTAAGCGACTTGTCATCGAGCTTCACCCACGCACTGACCGAAAAACTCTTGTCCGTGCGCACCACCGGCCCACTCGTGGCCGCGTAATCTCCCCATGTCGTCAGCGACAACGCGGTGCCATCGATTCCGGCCGCACCCAAGGTCGCCGACCCGTGGAGGACGGCAGGTACGTCCTGTGCGTCACGGCCGTCGGTCGTGTTCACGCCGGCTGATTCGTCCAGTTTCCAGTGCGCACGGGGTGACGTCCCCACATTGGCCAGGAACTCATAGGTGCTGGCCGCGCTGAAGGTTCCGGCGTTGTTGACCGATTGCACGGTGAGGTAGTTGGGACCGGAGCGGGTCGGGGCCAGCGCCACGGTCACGGGTGCGCCGTTGGTGGTGTCCTTGCTGATCAGTGGTTGGTCGTTGAGCCGGATCTCGTAGCGGGCGGCGCTGTTTCCCGGGTCGTCGACGGTGAAGTTCCCGGGCGTGCCGACTCCGTCATGCCATGCGTCGTCGGCCGGGTAGCTCGCCGATACGACGCCCGGGGGCTGGGGGACGGTCTCGTCGAAGTAGAAGTAGCAGGCGGTCTGCGCGCCGGCCCAGCTCCACGGGCTCCATTGAGTGCCGTCCGAGGCCCGGGCCTGCCAGTTGAGGATACGTCTTTGCGGGATGGCGCCTGGAGGTATCTGGACGTCGAATCTCGAGCCTGAGGCCTTCGCCGCAGTCAGCGCGGACGTCCAGTTCTTCTTGACGCCCGCGTCGTCGGTCCACTCGACGGAGAACTGGCCCCGGACCTTGTTCTTGTCCTCGGTGTCGGGGTCACTGAGCGTGGCGAACAGGCGTGGTTCGTTGTTGACCCACTTGGCGTCCGGTGTGTTGACACACGGGGTGCCCGGTGAGGAGTACATCGTGTCGGTGTCGGGCTGCCTGGGCGGGTTGTTGTAGAGGACCTTGAGGTAGGCGTCGTCAGCGAACCGCTTCCACCACGCCATGGAGGTCTCGTCGTAGGCCTTCAGCCCGAAGGTGATGGTCGAGTCTCTGCGGCTGGCGGCGCTGCGGACCACCGAGGCGAGATTCGTGCCGCCGAACTCCACCGGCGCGTGCGAGCAGTAGGAGACCTCACGGGAGGTCAGGTGCTGCTTCCAGTTGTCCGTGGTGGTGTTCCAGGTCGATCCCGATCCAAACGCGCTCGCGTGCCACAGCTGCACGGAGGTGTCGTTACTGCAGTTGTAGGCGTGGGTCTCGTAGGCGACGAACTCGACCGACTCGACGTACTTGCCCGACACCCCGCTGAGCGGCATCCGGAAGAAGATCCGCTTCCGTCCCGTCCTGACACACGTGCCGTCCAGCGACACGTCGCAGTAGCCCACGCCCTCGGTGCCACTGAACTTGTAGTACGACGTCGTCGGGAACGCACTCGACACCATCGCCCACGCCGACGCCTTCTTGGTCTCCCACACGGGGTCCACGAACACCGGGAACCTCGTATCCGGTGCCGCCAGCAGCCTCTGGTCCGGCCGCAGGATGAACTCGCCGCCGGCAACGTCGACCTTCACCGGAGCGGTCTTCGCGCCCTGCGGAGGGCCCTCCACCGGGTCCTGCGCGACCGCGTCCGGCGATGCGGCCCTGGCCTCCGCGTCGTCCGCCGGTACGGCGGAGTCCCACATCATCGGCGTCGGCGCCTCGAACACCGTGCCACCCGCTCCGGTGTCGCTGGCCTTCAGGTACCCGAAGGCGTCAGCCTTCACTGACAGCCCGGTGGTCTTGAGCTTGAACCGAAGCTGCGCCAAGCGTGGATTCTTGGCGGCCTCTGGATTCTTGATCTTGAGCAGATGAGCGAAGCCCTCCACGTCAGCGCGGAGGATCAGGTCCACACCGGGGATCACTTCGCTGAAGGTGGCTTCGTTCCCGTTGAGGCGTGGCTCCGGCAGCTTCGCCGGCCATGACAGCGACAGTTCCCGGCCCGCGTGCGTCATCGTCACCGTAGGACCGTCACCGGAGAACTTGAGACCAACGGCGGACGCGGCCGGCTCTATGGCCCCGCCAGGCCGGCGCTTGAGCGTCGTGTCAATTTTGACCCAGGCGCCATTCTTTCTGGTTCGAATAGGTCTCAAATGCTGGGTCAGAGTAAAGGTTCCGTCACTGTTGGCGACGACATCACTGGTTTCAGTCTGTTGCGACGGGACCGGAACAGGCTTACCCGTTTTCTTCGCCAATGCCGACGCCTGCGCCTCCGTCCCCGCTGCGGGCGGCGTCTCCTCCGCGTGAGCATTCTTCGGCACGGCTACCGACGGCACCTGCAGAACCATCGCCGCCAGCGCCACGGCAGCCGTCATCGCAAAGGCACAAGAGACGCGCACGCCCAACCCTTTCTGACATGTTGGACGTACGGCACGCGCGGTACCTACGCCTTATTCAACTCATATCGGATGATCGAAATCATCTTCCACGGGGCTTTGCGTCACGTCAAGGCTTCTTTCCGGTTCTTCCTGACCGTCGCTGACTACTCACTCGCCGTATCTGCGGATAACCCGAGCAATAATTCATATCCGCATATAGCTGACGAGAAACGGGAAGCGTTGTCCGCAGTCGGCCATCCACGCTCGTCGATCAATGGCCGCGACGTATTGCGGATTCCCCGGTCAGATGCAGACGTGCTGCTCGGGGTCTCCGTAGAACTCGACCCTGGCCTGTTTGAGCAGTTCGGCGTCGTTGACCTGGAAGGTGTGCTCGTTCGGGTCCGCGTTCCGGATGTAGACGTAGTTGAAGCGGTCAGCGGAGTAGATCCGAATTCCTTCGGCCTTGGCCTTGCGGAGCAGCCTGGTGTCGGAGCCGCGCGGCACGTGGTCGAAGCGCAGCCGGCGCAGGACGTCTCCGTTGACGACGAGCGTGCCGCCCCTGACCAGGTTGCCGTAGCGGTGCTCGGCCTCCGGCTTGCTCAGCAGCGTCGCGTTGATCGCCTTCAGCTGTACGTAACAGGCGCGCTTCCCGACGATGTCGGCGTCGGTGTAGGAGAACGCCGGGACCAGGTCGGACAGGTAGCGCTCGCCGTAGATGTCGTCGTCGTCCATCTTGGCGATCAGGTCGCCGTCGGCCGCGTCGACGGCCAGGTTGAGGCACTCTCCCAGCGGCAGCGACCGGTCGGCGGTCAGGATCACGACGTCGTTGATCCCCTCGGCGAGGACCTTGTCGCGTACGACCTGCGGGTCGAGGTCGAGACCGTGCAGCACCAGGACGAGCTGGAGCCGCCCCCACCGCTGGCGGGCCACCTGGTCGATGGCGTGGGCGAGTTGGCCCGGCCGGTTGGTCGCCATGATGACGGAGACGTACGGCTCGGGACGTGGGCTCGGCAGCCCGATCGTCTCCAGCACCGTGTCGACCCGGTGCCCGAAGGTGTGCTTGGCGAACACCTCGCGCATCGCCAGGTGCGCCTGCCGGTCACGCAGTTCCGGGTTGGCGAGCATGCCGGCCAGGATGGTCTGCGTCTCCTCCGGCGACCGGGTGATGGACACCGTTCCGGGGAAGAACCGCTCGATCGCCCGGGAATGGCCGGACAGTACCGGGGTGCGGCAGGCGGAGAGTTCGAAGATGCGGCGCGCGCACATCGTGGGCGAGTCGAGCACCGAGTTCACGTTGAGAAAGACCTTGTAGGCCTTGTAGGCGCTGAGCATCTGCTCGTACGGGAGCGTGCCCACGACATGCGGGGTGTACTGCACGGGGAACTGGAACTTGCTCGCGCCCTCGAGCATCCGGCTGAAGATGTGCAGGCCGAATCCGCGCGCGGGTTCGAGCACGGTGCGCATCTGCTCGGCGCGGGCCGGATGCTTGTGGCCGAAGTAGGTTCCCGCGAACGCGACGTCGTGGGCCCGCCCGCCGGGCACGTTGACCGGGTTGTGGATGCGCGGCTGCGCGGCGAAGGACAGCACCCCGACGCGGTCGTGGCCGAGGATCTCGTGGTAGCGCGGGACGACCTCGCCGCAGGTGGTGAACACGTGGTCGAACAGCTTCGCCGTCTCGATGAAGACGTCGAAGTTCGGCGGGTCCTCCTTGTTCCAGAACACCGACGGGATGCCCTGTTCGCGGCACCACGCGACCAGCTCGGCGAGCGCCTCACTGGGGCCCTCGGGCCCGCTGACGTGGCCGCCCCACCGGCGGTCGTTGCCGAACCACGCGGATTCGACGAACAGCAGATCGGGGCGCTCCCGCTCGAGCACCTCCCGCCAGTCGTCCGGGCCCGGCTCGACCTGGCGCCACTCGTACCGCAGCGCCATCGCGGAGAACCGGTCCAGGATCACGGCCACGGTGAGGTCGGGTCGGGTAACCGGGCCGCCCGGCAGCGGAACACTCGGAATCGCCGGCATGGCCGTACGGCTGCCGGCGGGCCGCTCTTCGGAGCCGGCGCGCTGCGCGCCCGCCGTGGCGGGCTTGGCCGCACCCGGACGCTGCGGCGGAGTTGGCATGGTGCCCTTACGGGTGGCGCGCAGCAGGTTCGCGGGCAGCCGCAGGATGTACGCCGGCCGCTCCTTGACCTGCCACATCGCCTGGCCGAGCCGCCACCACCGCCGGCTGAGCGAGGACTGGAGCTGCCAGTTCACGTAGTCGGTCTTGTAGGACTGGTACCTGAGGCGGCCCTCGGCGTCCCGCAGCCGCTTCTCCGTCTCGCGCAGGCGGCTCTCGGCGTCGTGCAGCATCCTGGTCACGGCGTCGTAGGCGGCGTCACGCGCCTGGGTGTCCCGCGGCTCTCCGGCCGCGTCCGGTTCCTCTCCCTCGGGAGGTCCGGACGTCCGATCGCCGTTGACCATGCGGGTTCTCCAACGCCTCGTCAGTCGGGACAAGGGCGATACCCTCGCCCTTCACCAGCAGGACGCCCGAAGTTTCGGACAAGTTTACCTAAGTCCCAAATACGCCTTATAACACTTCTGTCGACATGCGCGTCGCAGCAGTACGTTAACCGACCGCGCGCTGTCACGGTGCCGCGGTGTCACGGTGTCCGGAGCAGCCGCTCCCACTCCGCGCAGACCCGGTCGAGCGCATGGCTCTCGCGGACCTGTTCGCGCCCGAGCGCTCGCTCCTCGTCCCAGCGGCCCTCGGCGACGACGCTCGCGATGCTCCCGGCCAGCTCCGAGGTGCCCGGGTGAATCCAGCGCCGGTCGTAGACGGTGTCCGCACCCGGCCGGTTCAACAGTGCCGGCACCGCACCGGAGGCCATGCCCTCGGCCGGGGCGAGATGGAAGCTCTCGTCATCGCTGGTCGACAGCACGAAGCCCACACGCCGGAGCCATGCCGCGACGTCCCGGCCATGGGGATCGAAGACGACAGCGGTGGACAGCACCGGCGACCGCGCGATGCGCCGGAACAGCGCCTCGTAGTGGGCCCGCTCCTCAGGCCGCTTCCAGACCCACCAGTACTCCCAGGGCAGCCTGCCCTTCACCAGCAGCGTGAAGCGCGGATCGTCGCGGCGGAGCTCCTCGACGACGTCGAGGGCCAGGTCGAGCCGTTTGCGCGAGGGCGCGGCGCCGAGCAGGCCGAGGTGGAACCGCGCGTCCTCGAGCTTGGGCCGGTCCAGCTGAGCGACGTCCACCCAGTTGGGCACCACGGTGACCTTGCCGGCCGGCCATCCCGTGGCCTGCCGGGTCAGCTCGGCGTAGTGCGGGCTGACGCAGATCACCTGGTCCACCGCGCCGATGTCGAGCCGCTGCGGCCAGCCGGCCGCGAGCTCGAACCGGTGCAGCCGCACGAGGAGGCGCCGGCCCGGCCGCTTGTGTCGTGCGTACCAGAGGGCATTGGGCCCGCACCACTCACAGACGACCACGTCGGCCCACTGCGCGAGCTCCCGGCTGCGCGCCTCGTCGTGGGCCGACAGGGACCACCACCGGTCCACGCGTACGTCCAGTCCCGGCACGGCCCGGAGGTGCTCGAGCAGCCGGCCGAAGAACTTCAGGTCGTGCCCGGCGACGACCACCCGGCACGGCCGCCGGCCGGACCCCTCGGCCGGTTCCGGGAAGGCTCTGCGAAGGTGGGCCCGCAGGCGGTGGGCGGCCTGCTCCAGGGTGAATCGCGCCGCGGCGTCCCGGCAGCGCCGTGCGGCCAGCGCGTAGACCGAGGGGTCCTCGGCGGCGAGCCGCAGGCCCTCGGCGACGTCGTCCTCGGTACGGGCGAACAGCGGGTAGTCGACACCGAGCAGCGCCTCGTGCATCGGCGTGCGGTTGAGCAGCACCGGCAGCCCGAGCGCGCCGAACTCCAGCACCTTGGTGGACAGCTCGAGGCTGGCGTCCATCTCCGGTCGCCGCCACGAGAGCCCGATGTCGGAGTCGGCGGCGATGGCCATCGCCTTCTCCCGGGGATGGCCGCCGTGCCAGATCACGCCGGGCGCGCCGTCGAGCGCTTTGCGCATGCGGTCGGCGAAACCGGGGTCCGCGCGCTCACTGTGGATCTTGTCGCCGACCATGTGCAGCTCTGCGCGGACGCCCCGGTCCGCGAGCGTCCGCGGCAGGCAGGTCATCTCGAAGGTGTTCCAGCGCAACGCGAACTTGCCCGTGTAGACGAGCCGCAACGGCCGCCCGGCCGTGCCACGCGCGCTGTGGTCGCGCGTGTCCTGGTCGCGTCGGGCGAGTTCCGGTGGGAGGACGACCACCGGCGGGAACAACACGCACTTCCCGCAGACGGCGGGCACGACCTGCTCCAGGAAGCACCGGAGTTCCTCGGTCTGGCACAGCAGCACCTTGGACGCCCGCGCGATCCGCTCCAGCTCGCCCGCCGCGGCGGGCGAGAAAGCCGCGAGCGACTGCGGAACGTCGGTCAGATACGTCCAGAGCCGCCCGGTGAAGGCGGCGTCGCCCGAGATTGCCGAGGCCAGCGCCCGTCCGCGTACGACGACGAGATCGTGCGGTTTCGCCTGGTCGATCCGGTGCAGCACCTGGTGCGCCTGACGCACGCTCATGCCCGCGTCCCCGTCGACCAACCCTTCGTCGTGCGGACGCCGGACGGTCACGCCCGACAGCCCAGTGAGCGGGTCGACGAGCCGCCCGGTGCGCACGGGCGCCTTGAGCACGAGCGTGACGTCGCAGCCGGCTCCCTTGAGCGCCTGGACCATCGACTGCGCCCAGATGGCCGAGCCGTCGATGAGGTTCAGGTCGACATCGCCGTAGACCAGCGCGCGTCTGCGCACGTGACCTCCCTTCGCCTGGTTCGGCCGGTCCGGGTTCATGCGCCCGGGAGGGCCGGGCCGAGCGCGAGCAGCCGGGCGCCGCGGGCCGCCCACCGCTCCGGCGGCACCTCGCTCGCGAGCAGGTCGGGTCGCATGAGCCTCGGCTCCACCGACGGGACGAACGTGTAGTCGGGGCCGTCGCCCGGCCCGACCGCGTCGGCTCCCGTGCACTCGGCGGCGCAAAGCAGGTCGGCAAGGTAGGCGTCCGGAACAGGGTGATCCGGCCAGGGGGCCGCCCACGCGGCGGTGGGCGGCCCTTCGCGGACCTCGACGCCGTGCTCGGGCAGCGACCCGAGCGCCTCACGCAGCGCCGCCTCGGCGCTGGGCAGGACGATCTCGGCCGGGCGGTGGGTCTGGGTGAGAAGCTCGTCGGCGAGTGCCGCGGCCCGCCGGGCGTCGGGCGGTGCGGCGAGCACCGACACCCGCCGGTCGCGCAGCGGGTCGGCGTCCAGCCCGAGACATGCGGTGAGCCCGGCGAGCCGTACGGCCGTCGCATGACGGGTGAACAGCGTCCGCAGAACGCCGCGCACCTCCCCGGCCGACCGCGGGCCTGCGGCGCGGGCGGCGGCGACCGCGGCGACCGCCTCGTCCACGCCGGCGACGAACGTGACGTGGCCGGCCACCGCCTCCGCGAGCCGTTCATCGTGCGGGCTCACCACCCGGGCGCCGCACGCGAGGGCGGCGAACACCCGCACCGGGTCGTCGGCGACGACCACGGCGTGCCGCAGCGGCGCGTCAGCCGACTCCACGACCCGCGCACCGACGGCTTTGATGATCTGGTCGACGAGACGGCGCCGGGCGAGCGGCGCCCTCGGGTCGAGCGGGCCGAGGTGGACCGGGTCCGTTCCGCGCGCGCCGTCAGCGGCGAGGGGGTTGAACCGGTCGAGCGGGACGCCGAGGTCGCAGTCCTCGATCGCGTCCCAGGCCAGAGCCTCGAGGCCGGGTGCACACCGGGCGTTCCGCCACAGCACCACGGGCCGGCCGCGGGCCCTCGCGGCGTCGAAGACGGCGTTCAGGCTGCGCTGCTTGTCGGTCGCCGCGGGATCGCCCAGATAGGCCCACGGGCCGCCTGCCGTGCACGCCGCCGCCTCGACGATGACCAGGTCGGGGTCGACGTCGTCGACCACGACCCCGGCGTCGTGGGGCGAGAACCCGATCACGTCGGCGACGGCCGAGAACGCCTGGCGGGCCTCGGCGGTGAGCACACCCGCGATGATCAGACGGTCGCGCGGCCGTGCCGAGGCGCCGAACAGCAGCCGTTCGTCCTGACCGACCTCGGCCCGGAGCACCGGCCAGCCGATCGACGGCGGCGGGGACACCTCGGGCACGGCGGTTCCCGGTTCCCTGCCCTTCGCCAGCCGGTAGAGGTCACCGGGCAGCCGGACGAGGTTGCGGCGCGGTTTGCGGGCCGCCGCCGCGAGCCGCCGACCCACCTGCAGCGCCGTCGAGCCCTCGAGCGCGGCGAGCCGGGTCTGTGCCTCACGCAGCCGCGCCTCGCGGTCGCGCAGCGCCCGCTCCTGCTTGCGCACGGTACGGCGCAGCCGCTGGAGCTCCTCGTCGGCCCGATCCCGGGTGTCGTCACTCACCGGACCACCTCATCATCACGTGCGCGACGGGCGACAGCATCGGCTCTCCGTAGCTGGTTGACTTGCGGCCTATGTCGTGGGTCAAGGCAATCGTGCTGGCAGCGTGGGTGGCGTATCGGCACCTGCGGGCCGAGCCGGCTCGCGCTCCTCTGCTGGGACTGCGGGCCCTGCCGGTGCCGGCACGGCGGGGGGTGCGCCGCATGCTACTGCGCGCGGGCTCGCTGCCCAGAGCGTACGGGCTCTGGGACGCCGGCCGGCACGACGAGGCTCTCGACGTGGTGACGGCGGCGGCCCGCCGGGGCCGGCCCGCACGGCTGCGCCGCCTCGCCGCGTTCGCCCTCGCCGCGGGACGGCCGGATGTGGCCGGGGAGCTGATCACGGCACTGCCCGCCGGCGACACCGGCCGCCGCCGCCTCGACGCCCTTCTCGCGGTGGAGGCGGGAGAGCCGCTGACGGCTCTGCGATCGCTCGGCGACGGGCAACTGCCCGCCGCGTCGAACCGCCTGCGCCGTGACCTCACCGGCCGGATGGACGTGCTGACCCGGACGCCCGGCCCGGGGTCGGCGCCCGGCACCGGCACCGGGACACCGGCCGGGGGCGTCCCCGGCCGCGTGCTGCACATCGTGACGAACGCACTGCCGACCACCAACGCCGGATACACGGTGCGGACGCACAAGATCGCGCTGGCGCAGCGCCGCGCGGGGCTGGACCCGCACGTGGTGACCAGGCTCGGCTTCCCCGTGGCGCAGGGCTCGCTCGACGCGCGTCCGCGCGTCGCCGTCGAGGGCGTTCCCTATCACCGGCTGGTCCCCTGGCGGCAGCCTGCGACCGCGGACGTCCTGCTCGACCGCAACGTCGAGGCGGCCTCCCGGCTGGTCGAGCGGCTCCGCCCCTCGGTGCTGCACGCGGCGAGCAACCACGTCAACGCGCAGGTCGCGCTCGCCCTGCGGGAACGGTACGGCCTGCCGGTCGTCTACGAGGTCCGCGGGTTCCTCGAGGAGTCATGGCTGTCGCGCGATCCCCGGCGGTCGGCCGGCTCCGATTTCTACCGGCTCAGCCGCGAGCTGGAGACGAGCTGCATGCGGGCGGCCGATCTGGTCGTCACCCTCGGCACGGTGATGCGCGACGAGATCGTCGCGCGCGGCGTCCGCGAGGAGCGGATCGTCATCGTCCCGAACGCCGTGGACGAGGAGCTCCTGCTGCCGCTGCCGGACGCCGCCCCGCTCAAGGCGGCGCTGGGCATCGCGCCCGATGAGCGGGTCGTCGGCACGACGACGAGCTTCTACGGTTACGAAGGGCTCGACACCCTGCTCGAAGCGGGCGCCGAACTGCGTCGCCGCGGGGTGCCGGTCCGGTTGCTGCTCGTCGGCGACGGCCCCGAACGGGCGGCGCTCGAGCGGCACGCCGCGGATCTCGGCCTCGGCGAGGTCGCGATCTTCCCCGGCCGGGTGCCGCCCACCGAGGTACGCCGCTACCACGCCGTTCTCGACGTCTTCGCGGTGCCGCGCCGGGACGAGCGGGTCTGCCGGCTCGTGACGCCGCTCAAACCGGTGGAGGCGATGGCCGCCGGGTTGCCGGTAGTGGCCAGCGATCTCGAACCGATGCGCGAGATCGTGCAGCCGGGGATAACAGGACAGCTAACTTTTCCCGGCGATCCGCATGTTCTGGCCGAAGCCCTTGAAAAAATGCTCTACAGTCCCAACGCGCATCATTTCGGACAGACCGCACGGTCATGGATCGAGCGGGAACGGACTTGGCGGGTCGGGGCTGAAGCGCTGCGCGCGGCGTACGGGGATCTGGGTCGGCCATGACGGCCGCGACCCCGGAAGAGCGGGGGGTTCCTCGTGGATCTTGATGTGGTCGTGGTCGGGCTGGGGTACGTGGGGCTCCCCCTCGCCCGGGAGGCATGCCGGGCGGGCCTGCGGGTCGGCGGCCTGGACCGCGACGAGGGTGTGGTCACCAGGCTCGCCGCAGGCACGTCGCACGTCGACGACGTTTCGGACGGCGATCTCACCGCGATGCTGTCGGCCGGTTTCATCCCCACCGCCGATCCGGCAGTGATCTCCAGTGCCCGATGCGCGGTGATCTGTGTGCCGACGCCGCTCACGACCGACCAGGGCCCGGACCTCAAGGCCGTGATCGGGGCGACCCGCGCGGTGGCGGAGCGACTCAGAC
>NZ_JABVEB010000098.1 GCF_014323665.1 Actinomadura sp. HBU206391
CAGAACCGCTGGTAGCGAGGCGAAGCCGTCGGCACTTCGCCGGGCACCGTCACTCGGGTGCTATGACGGCCTTCTCGTCGGGCTTGTGGGTCAGGACGTTGCCGACGTAGGAACGGACGGCCGCGTTCAGGCCGACGTCCCCGACGGCCGCCTCCGACATGAACCAGCGGTGGTCGAGCACCTCGTGGAAGATCTGCGCGGGTTCCAGCTTGCCGCGCAGCTCGGGCGGTACGGCGCGGACGGCGGGCTGGAAGACCTCGGCCAGCCAGCGGTGCGCGACGATCTCCTCGTCGTCGCCCGGCAACCGGTTGGTGGCGCGGTAGTTGTCGAGATCGTTGAGCAGCCGCCGGGCCTGGTTCTCCTCCACGTCCAGGCCGCTGAGCCGCAGCAGCCTCCGTTGGTGGTGCCCGGCGTCCACGACCTTGGGCGCGACGATGATGCGCGCGGTGCCGAGCTTGCGCTGGATCTGCATCTCGGCCACGTCGAAGCCGAGCGCGTTGAGCCGGCGGATCCGGGCCTCCACCCGGTGCCACTCCACCTCCTCGACGACCTCGGCGCGGGTCAGTTCCTCCCACAGGGCTTCGTAGCGGCGGCAGACCTGTGCGGACGTCTCCAGCGGATCGATGCTCGGGTGCAGGAGGCCGCCGGCCTCGAGATCGAGGAGCTCGCCGTAGATGTTGATGTGGGCGATCTCGATGTCGTGGGCGCGCTGCCCCTCGCTGATGCGGGGGTGCAGTTCGCCGGTCTCGGCGTCGACCAGGTAGGCGGCGAAGGCCCCGGCGTCCCGGCGGAACAGGGTGTTGCTCAGCGAGCAGTCGCCCCAGTACAACCCGGCGAGATGCAGCCGCGCGAGCAGCACCGCGAGCGCGTCGAGCAACCGGACGAGGGTCTCCTGCCGTACGGTGCCGGAGAGCACCGCGCGGTAGGGCAGCGAGAACTGCAGATGCCGGGTCACCAGGGCCGAGTCCAGCGGCTCGCCCGCCTCGTCGGCGCGATCGTTCAGCACCGCCACCGCCTCGACCGCCGGCACGTCGAGGCGGGCGAGGTCGCGCAGCAGCCGGTACTCGTGCCCGGCGAGGCGCTCCCCGACCTCCTTCACCGCGTAGACCCGCCCGGAGAGCCGGACGAACCGTACGACATGGCGGGAGATGCCGCGGGGCAGGGCGACGAACAGGTGCTCGGGCCAGTCTTCGAGCGGGGTGCTCCACGGCAGCCCGAGCAGCGCCGGGTCGCCAGGTGTCCCGGTCATCCGCAGCGGCATGCGTCCATCCTCACTCGTCTCTCATCCGTCACCCGATCCGTCCCCGCCCCCATCCTCCCCGAGGCGGGCCCGTCTCGCGGGCGCGGCCCGGTCTACGCGTCGGCGGCGATGGCCAGCTCGGCCGGGGGAGCCGGAGCCGTGGAGCGGCGCACCACCAGCTCGGGCCGGAACAGCAGCTCGGTGCGCGGCGCCCGCGTGCCATGGATCTCGTCGAGCAGGTTGCCCACCGCCGCCAGCGCCATCTCACGTACGGACTGGCGGATCGTGGTGAGCGGCGGGTCGAGGTAGGCGGTGAGCGGGGTGTCGTCGAAGCCGACGACCGAGACGTCCTGCGGCACGCGCAGGCCCTGCTGCCGTACGGCCCGGATCGCGCCGATCGCCATGATGTCGTTGCCGCAGCAGATCGCCGTGCAGCCCAGGTCGAGCAGTTCGCGCGCCGCGGCCTGCCCGCCCTCCACGGTGAACATCGAGTGCACGACGAGATCGCTGGTGTCGGTCACCCCGAGGTGCTCGGCCATGCCGAGCCGGAAGCCCTCGAGCTTGCGGATCGAGGGCACGAACCGCTCCTGCCCCACGGCGAACCCGATCCGCCGGTGGCCGAGCGCGGACAGGTGCGCGACCGCCATCTCCAGCGACGCGGTGTCGTCGTTGGAGATGAACGGCGCCTCGATGTCGGACCGGCAGCCGTTGATCAAGACGATGGGCAGGCCCCGATCGGTGAGCCGGGTGTAGCGGGACTTGTCCGACAGCGAGTCGGCGTGCAGGCCGTTGACGAAGATGATCCCGGCGACCCCCCGCTCGAGCAGAAGTTCGGTGTAGTCGTCCTCGGTGATGCCGCCCGGGGTCTGGGTGCACAGCACCGCGGTGTATCCGTGCATCGCGAGCGAGCCCTCGATGATCTGGGCGAACGCGGGGAAGATCGGGTTGGTCAGCTCAGGGATGATCAGCCCGATCAGGCCGGCCCGCTGCTGCCGCAGCCGGGCCGGTCGCTCGTACCCCAGCACATCGAGGGCGGTGAGCACCGCCTGGCGGGTCGTCGGCGACACGCCGGGCTTGCCGTTGAGGACCCGGCTCACGGTGGCCTCGCTGACTCCCGCGTGGGCCGCGATGTCGGCCAGGCGCGTCGTCATGGCCATAAACTTACCGCTCCTCTTCGTGACCGTCCGCGACGTGCCACCAGATGGCGGTGTGCGGGGGCAGCTCGACGCCGTCGCCGTCGCGGCGGACGGGGCCGCTGGCGATGAGCGTCTCCCCGTGCGCATGTACCTCCGCGTTCTGTTCCCCGACGTTGATCGCGCAGGCGACGCGACCCCCGCCGGCCGCGTCCTCGCGGACGAAGACCAGTGTGCCGGGCGGGCCGGCCAGCCAGCGCAGCGGCCCGTCGCCGAGCGCCGGGTGGTCACGCCGGATGCGCAGGGCCGCGCGGTAGAGCTCCAGCGTTGAATCCGGCTCCTCCGACTGCACGGCCACGGTGAGGTCGCGCCATTCGGCGGGCAGCGGGAGCCAGCTTCCGGCGGTGCCGAAGCCGAACGGCGGCTCGTCGCCCGACCAGGGCAGCGGCACCCGGCAGCCGTCACGTCCGTCGGCGGCGTTGCGGGCCCGCTGCGGGTCCTGCAGGAACTCCTCGGGGAGGTCGAGGACCTCCGGCAGGCCCAGCTCCTCGCCCTGGTAGACGTACGCCGAGCCTGGCAGGGCGAGCGTGAGCAGTGCGGCGGCACGGGCCCGCCGCAGGCCGAGCTCGCCGCCGCCGTACCGCGTCACGTGCCGCTTCACGTCGTGGTTGGACAGCACCCACGTGGTGGGGGCGCCCACCGACCCGGCGGTACGCAGCGACTCGTCGATCACCGTGCGGAGCGCGCCGGCCTCCCACCCCGCGGTGAGGTAGTGGAAGTTGAAGGCCTGGTGCAGCTCGTCCGGCCGGACGTAGCGGGCCAGCCGTTCGGCCGTCGGCGCCCACGCCTCGGCGACGCCGATCCGCTGGCCGCCGTAGGAGTCCAGGAGCCTGCGCCAGGACCGGTGGATCTCGTGCACGCCGTCCTGGTCGAAGTAGGGCAGGACGGCGGTGCCGAGCATCTGCACCTGGTCGGTGTGCCCGACGTCGGGCAGGCCCTCGGCCTTGACCATCCCGTGCGCGACGTCGATGCGGAAGCCGTCGACGCCCAGGTCGAGCCAGAACCGCAGCACGCCCTCGAACTCGGCGCGGACCTCGGGGTTGTCCCAGTTCAGGTCCGGCTGCTCGGGGGCGAACAGGTGCAGGTACCACTGCCCGTCGGCCACGCGAGTCCACGCCGGGCCGCCGAACACCGACTCCCAGTCGTTGGGCGGGAGCTCCCCGCCGGCGCCATTGCCGTCGCGGAAGACGTACCGCTCCCGCTCGGGGCCGCCGGGCGCCGACCGGACGGCCTGCTCGAACCACTGGTGCCGGTCGGAGGTGTGGTTCGGCACCACATCGACGATGATCTTCAGACCGTGACGGTGCGCGTCGTCGACCAGGGCGGTGAAGTCGGTGAGCGAGCCGAAGAGCGGGTCGACGTCGCGGTAGTCGGCGACGTCGTAACCGAAGTCGGCCATCGGCGAGGTGTAGAAGGGGGTGAGCCAGAGCGCGTCCACCCCGAGCCCGGCGAGGTAGGGGAGCCGGCTGCGGATGCCCTCGAGGTCGCCGATGCCGTCACCGTTGCTGTCGGCGAAACTGCGCACGTAGATCTGGTAGATCACGGCGTCCCGCCACCAGCGCCGGCCGGAGCCCGGACCGCCGGGCTCCGTGTGCGGGTCGATGAGCTTCTGGGGCATGAAGATCCTTACGTGTGAGTGTGCTGTGGGACCGTCCGGCGAACGCACGCCGCCTCGGGTAGCACGGCCTTATGGGTAGCACGGCCTTATGGGGAGCACGGCCTTCTGTGGTGCGGCGATGCCCGCGCCACCGGCGTTCGGCGTCGCTCGGACGCCGCCGGTGGCGCGGGGACCGTTACTTCACCCCGCCGGCGGTGAGGCCGGCGATGATCCGCCGCTGGAAGACGAGCACCACGATGACGAGCGGTACGGTCACGATGACACCGGCCGCCATCTGGGTGCCGAACGGCTGGTCGAAGTTGGCGCTGCCGGTGAACTTGGAGATGGCCACCGTCGCGGTCTGCATCTCCTTCCTGTTCACCATGGTCAGCGCGATGATGAACTCGTTCCACGCGGCGATGAACGTGATGATCGCCGTGGTGAAGACGCCGGGCGCCGCCAGCGGAATGATGATCTTCCGGAAGGCCATTCCGCGCGAGCAGCCGTCCACCATCGCCGCCTGCTCGAGCTCGAACGGCAACTGCCGGAAGAACACGGTGAGGTTCCACACGGCCAGCGGCAGGGCGAATCCGAGGCTGGGCACGATCATCGCCTGGTAGGTGTTCATCCACTCGATGTCGGTGAACAGCTTGAGCAGCGGGACGATCTGCGAGATGCCGGGGAACATCGAGGTGGCGATGATGATCCCGAGCACGGCGTTCTTGAACGGGAAGGTCAGCCGCGCGAGCGCGTACGCCGTGAAGACGCCCACGATCAGGGTCAGCACCGTCGTGACCCCGGCGACGATCACGCTGTTCAGCAGCGAGCGCCCGAACCCGTTGTCCGGATCGAACACCGCGGAGAAGTTGTCCATCGAGAACGGCGCGGGCAGCGGAGTGTTGTCGAACTGGTCGGTCGGCCGCCGGAACGCCGACACGATCATCCAGTAGAAGGGGACCAGGCAGTAGCCCGTCACGAGCGCGACGCCGGCGTAGAGCAGCCTGCGCCGCCACGCCTCCCGCGACGCGCCCGGGTTCGCGGCGGCCTTCGGGGCCCGGACGGCCGTCATGCGCTCACCTTCCCCAGCTTCTTGCCCTTCGCGGATGTCGCCTTGCGCTGCTGCCGGGCCTCGCCGATGACGTCGGCGCCGAGCAGCTTGACGAACAGGTACGCGAGGACCGCGATGTAGATGAACAGGACCGTGGCGTAGGCCGCCGCGGGACCGTAGCGCAGGTTGCCCGCCTCCTCCCACGCGATCATGGTGAGGGTCTCGACCGACTCCTTGTTCGGCCCGATGAGCACGAAGGGCAGGTCGAACATGCGCAGCACGTCGAGCATGCGGAACAGCACGGCGACGAGCAGGGCCGGCTTCACGAGCGGCAGCGTGATGCGCCTGAACTGCGCGAAGGCGGACGCCCCGTCGACCTTGGCCGCCTCGTAGACCTCGCGGGGGATCATCTGCAGCCCGGCGAGCACGAGCAGGCCGATGAACGGTGCCGTCTTCCACGTCTCGGCGATGATGATGGCGAGTTTCGCCTGGAACCCGTCGGTGGTCCACAGGATCTGCCGGCCGATCATCGCGTTCGCGACGCCGTCCGCCTGGAAGATCCAGCGCCACAGCAGACCGGAGACCGCGGTCGGGATCGCCCAGGGCACCAGGATGCTGGCGCGGACGAAGGCCCGGCCGCGGATCGCCTGGTGCATGATGAGCGCCATCGCCACGCCGATGACCGTTTCGAGGCTCACCGTGACGACGGTGAAGAAGGTCGTGTTGTAGAAGGCATTCCAGAACGTGTCCGCGTTCGCGCCGGAGAAGATCGCCGTGTAGTTGTCGAGACCGACGAACTTCTCGCCCTCGACGACGAACCCCGCCGCGTCCAGCGACTGACCGCGCTGGTACAGCGACTCACGGAAGGCGGCGATGACGGGGTAGCCGACGACCAGGGTGAGCACCATGATCGTGGGGGAGAGCAGCAGGGCGCTGAGCCTTCGGGAGCCCTGGACGTCCCGCGCTTTTCTGGGCCGTCGCGGAGGCTTCACCGCATCCGCCGACGGCTTGTCTGTCGTGGCTGTCGCCATTCGGTCAACTCCTCCGGCCATGGCGGGGCCGTGTCTCACGCGCCCCGCCACGGTGCGACGTCGGTTATGGCTGGATCAGTTGACCGAGCTTGGTCTGCAGATTGGACAGCGCCTGGTCGGAGGGCGTCTTGCCGGTGATGGCGTTGTAGGTCTCCTCCTGGATGGCGGTGGTGACGTCGCCGTACTTCACGACGATCGGCCGGGCCTTGGCGCCGAGGATGGAGTCCTTCAGGGTGGGGAGGTAGGGGAACTTCTTCACCAGTTCCGCGTCGTCGTACAGGGCCGCCCAGCTCGGGGCCTGCGACGTCGCGAGGAGGTTGGCGCGCTGGGCCGGCTCACCGGTCATGTACTTGATGAAGTCGGCCGCGGAGGCCTTGTTCTTGGCGAAGGCCGAGATGGCCAGGTTGTGCCCGCCGAGGGTCGAGGCGCCCGGCCCGGTCAGGCCCGGCAGCGGCGCGGTGCCGAACTTGCCGGCGACCTTCGAGGAGCCGTCCTTCTTCTGCGCGAGCGCGTACTGGTAGGGCCACTGGCGATGGAACAGCAGCTTGCCGGACTGGAAGTAGCGCCGGCCCTCCTCCTCCTTGAAGGTGATGGCCTGCTTGGGGATGCGGCCGTCCTTGAATGCCTGGGCCAGCACGTCGAGGCCCTGCTTGGCCTGGGGGGAGTTGACGACGGGCTTGCCGGACTCGTCCACGACGGCGCCGCCCGCGCCGTTGATCGCCTCCGAGACGTTGACGGTGAGTCCCTCGTACTTGTCGAGCTGCCCGGCGTAGCAGCTGACGCCCTTGCCCTCGGAGGTCTTCTTGACCTTGTCGCAGGCGGCCCACAGCTCGTCCCACGTCTTCGGGGGTGCCGCGACGCCGGCCGCGTCGAGAAGGTCCTTGCGGTAGTAGAGGAGGCCGCCGTCGGAGGTGGACGGCACCGCGTAGAGGCGGTCCCGGTACTGGCCGGTCGAGACCGTCGGCTTGAGGAAACCGGTCAGGTCGAACTGCGACTTGGGCAGTTCCACCAGCCAGCGGTTCGCGGCGAACTCGGCGGTCCACACGACGTCGAGGTTCAAAACGGTGTAGGCGTCCGACTTCGTCTGCGCGTTCTGGATCATCTGCTGGCGCTGCTGGTCGGCCGACTCCGGCAGCTCGATGATGCGAGCCTGCTCGTTCGGGTGGTCCTTGTTCCAGGCGTCGACCTGCTTCTGCATGTTCCCCGAGGTGTCCTTGCCGGACACAAAGGTGATCGGGCCTCGCCCGCTCAGTTGCGCCTCGGTGGTCTGCTTCGCCGTGCCGCCGCCGCCGTCATCGCCGCCTCCGCACGCGGCCAGCGCGAGCGCTAGGCAAGCCACCACACCGGCAATAGGGGTGCGCCGCATCGATCCTCCTCGTCAGGGGCCAGGATTTGGCCCCGAGTTCTCCCCACATGTGCTCACGTGGGATAACTTGGCGGGGACCCTAGCAACGCGTTGCAAGCCTGTAAACAGCTTGCAGAAACAATTTGGAAACATTCGCGGCGGCCCATAGCGGCCGATAGCGGCCACCTACCGCCCCCCTGCTTATAGCCCTGTTCTGCAGTTGACCCCGCGAAAAGGCTGCAAGCGCTTGCCAAGGTATTGCAAGATCTTCCGGATCTATGTAGCTTCCCGGCAACAAGCGTGAAACCAACCAGCCGTGGGAGGCACGTGTGGCCCGCTCTCCGCACCCACGGCGACGTCGCCGGGCCGGACGCTCCCGGCCGCTCAGAACGGCCCTCACGGCCGTTCTCATCGCGTCGCCGCTGACCACGATCCCCGCCACAGCGACGCCCGCCGCCGCGTTCGCCTCCGCGCCGGAGGCGTCCGCACGCCCGCTTCGAGCGCTGCCCTCGATCGCCCCCCGCCCGGCCGCCGTGCCGGTGCGGTCGGCGCTCAGCCGTACGGCGGCGCCGGGAGACGCACAGTTGGCGGCGGGCGGCGGCCCGGCGGGCCGGCCGGGGCTCACCCGGGAACGCTTCTACTTCGCGATGACCGACCGGTTCGCCAACGGCGACCCGCGCAACGACCGGGGCGGGCTGACCGGCGACCGGCTCACCACCGGCTTCGATCCCACCGACAAGGGCTTCTACCAGGGCGGTGACCTCAAGGGGCTGATCGACCGGCTCGACTACGTCAAGGGCCTCGGCAGCACCGCGGTGTGGCTCACCCCGACGTTCCAGAACCGCCCGGTGCAGGGGAGCGGCGCGGACGTCTCGGCCGGCTACCACGGCTACTGGATCACCGACTTCACCCGGATCGACCCGCATCTCGGCACCAACGCGGACATGAAACGGCTGGTCGCCGAGGCCCACAAGCGCGGCATGAAGGTGTTCTTCGACGTCATCACCAACCACACCGCCGATGGCATCGACTACGCCGAGAAGAAGTACGACTACCGCTCCAAGGCGGCCTATCCGTACCTCGACGAGAATGGACGGCCGTTCGACGACCGCGACCACTCGGCCGGCGGCACGGCGTTCCCGAAGGTCACCAAGGACTCGTTCCCCTACACCCCGGTCGCCCGCGACGGCGTCGCCAAGACGCCCGCGTGGCTGAACGACACGACGCTCTACCACAACCGCGGTGACTCGACGTTCGCGGGCGAGAGCTCGGAGTACGGCGACTTCTTCGGCCTCGACGACCTGTGGACCGAACGGCCCGAGGTGGTCAAGGGCATGACCGACATCTACAAGACATGGGTGCGCGACGCCGGTATCGACGGCTTCCGCATCGACACGGTCAAGCATGTCGACATGGATTTCTGGAAGCGGTTCGCGCCGTCCGTCGAGGGCTATGCCCAGCGGCTCGGCGACAAGGACTTCTTCATGTTCGGCGAGGTCTACAGCAACGATCCGGCGTTCACCTCGCGCTACACCACCGAGGGGCGGCTGCCCGCGGTGCTCGACTTCCCGTTCCAGGAGGCCGCGCGGGCGTACGTCTCCGGCGCGGACTCGGCCGAGCGGCTCCGGTCCCTGTACGGCGAGGACGACCGTTACACCGACGCCGACTCCAGCGCGTACTCGCTGCCGACCTTCCTCGGCAACCACGACATGGGCCGCATCGGCGGCTTCCTGCGCAAGGACCTGCCACAGGCCGGTGACGCCGAGCTGCTGCGCCGCGACCTGCTGGCCCACGAGCTGATGTACCTCACCCGGGGCCAGCCGGTCGTCTACTACGGCGACGAGCAGGGCTTCACCGGCAAGGGCGGCGACAAGGACGCACGCGCCTCGATGTTCGCCTCCAAGACCGCCTCCTATCTGGAGGACGATCTCATCGGGACCACCGCCACGCACGCGGGGGACAACTACACGACGACCCACCCGCTCTACCGCGGCATCGCCTCGCTCGCCGACCTCACCGCCCGGCATCCGGCCCTGCGCGACGGCGCCCAGATCGAACGGCACTCGGACGGCGGCGTCTACGCCTTCTCCCGGGTCTCCGCCGGCGCCGGGACGGACCGGAACGTGGAGTACGTCGTCGCGGTGAACAACGGCTCCGCGGCGCGGCAGGTGCGGATCCCGACCTTCTCGAGCGGGGCGGTGTTCACGCAGATCCATCCCGGCCCGGGCGGCGCCGCCGTCACCACTGCGGCCGACCGGACGCTCACCGCCACCGTGCCGCCGATGTCGGCCGTGGTCTTCCAGGCCCGCAAGGCGCTCGCCGCTCCCTCGGCCGGGCCCTCGGTCTCCATCACCCTGCCTGGCGACCGGCTCAGCGGGCGGCCGGAGATCCGCGCCGGCGTCCCCGGTGACGGCTTCGACCAGGTGACCTTCGCCGCCAAGGTCGGCGACGGCCCGTGGCGCCGGATCGGCACCGACGACAACCGTGCCTTCCGCGTGTTCCACGACCTCACCGGCGTCCGCGCCGGCACCCGGGTCACCTACAAGGCGATCGCGCGTGACTCCGCCGGCCGGCTCGCGTCGGCGCTGGCGACCGCCACGGTCGCTCCCGAGACCGCCGAGCCCGACCCGGGCGCGACGCCACGGGACTGGCTCGTGGTGCACTACGAGCGCCCGGACGGCGACTACGACGGCTGGGGCCTGCACGTTTGGGGCGACGTCGAGCAGCCCACGACCTGGGAGCGGCCGCTGCCCTTCGCGGGCGAGGACGGCTACGGCGCCTTCGCCTGGGTCAAGCTCAAGCCCGGCGCCACGAACGTCGGCATCGCCCCGCACAAGGGCGAGGAGAAGGACGGCGGAGACCGCGCGGTGAACCCGGCCCGCAATGGTGAGATCTGGCTGGTGCGGGGCAAGGACGAGGTGTACGGATCGCGGGCCTCCGCGCAGGGCCACGGCACCGTCCACTACCGGCGGGCCGACGGCGACTACGACGGCTGGGGCCTGCACCTGTGGGGCGACGCGATCGCCGACGGCGCCGGCACGACCTGGGAGGCCCCCCGGCGGCCGGACGGCACGGACTCCTACGGCGCGTACTGGAAGGTGCCGCTGAAGAATCCGGGTGTCCCGGTGAATTTCATCGTGCACAAGGGCGACACCAAGGATCCCGGCCCGGATCAGGCGTTCACCCCGGCGGCGGCACCCGAGGTGTTCGTCGACTCCGGTGACCCCGCGGTGCACGCGTCACGGGCCGCCGCCGACGAGGTGGCGATCCTGCACTACCGGCGGCCGGCCGGCGACTACGACGGCTGGGGGCTGCACGTCTGGTCGGGCGCGGCCGAGCCGACCGAGTGGGCCACGCCGCTGCGGCCCGCCGGCACCGACTCCTACGGCGTCTACTTCCGGGTGCCGCTCGCCGCCGGCGCCAAGAGCCTCAGCTACATCCTGCACAAGGGCGACGAGAAGGACCTGCCCACCGACCAGTCGCTCGACCTGGGCCTGCTCGGCAACGAGGTGTGGGCCCAGGCCGCCACCGAGGGCTACCTGCTGCCTCAGCTCGGCGGATCCGCGCCCGACGCGGACCTGACCAAGGCGAAGGCCCAGTGGATCGACCGCCGCACCGTCGCCTGGAAGGTCGAGCCCTCAGCGTCGAACCTCTACGCGCTGGAGTACGCCGCCGACGGATCGCTCGCCGTGTCCGACGACGGGAAGATCACCGGCGACCGGCATCTCCTCCGGCTGACCGGCGTGCCCGGCGGCCTCACCGCCGAGCAGCGGAAGAAGTGGCCGCACCTCGCCTCGTACGCAGCCTTCTCGGTGGACCCGCGCGACGCCGGGCGGGTCGCCGAGGCGCTGCGCGGACAGGTGATCGCGGTCGAGCGGGACGCGGGCGGAGGCCTGCGCACCGCCACCGGCGTGCAGGTGCCCGGGGTACTCGACGACCTGTACGCCCCGGCGGCCACGGCCGACCTCGGCCCGGTGTGGCGGCACGGCCGGCCGACGCTGACGCTGTGGGCGCCGACCGCGCGGAAGGTCGCGCTGGAGGTCGGCGGGCGGAGCGTGCCGATGCGGCGCGACGACCGCACCGGCGCGTGGTCGATGACCGGCCCGGCGAGCTGGAAGGGGCGCTCCTACCGCTTCGAGGTCACCGTGTTCGCCCCGGCCGCCGGGAAGGTGGTGACCAACACGGTCACCGATCCCTACAGCCTGGCGCTGACCGCCGACTCGGCCCGCAGCGTGCTCGTCGACCTCTCCGATCCGTCCGACCGGTCCATAACGCCGGCCGGCTGGTCGTCGCTGCGCAAGCCCAAGGCGGTCCGCCAGGACCGGGCCTCGGTCTACGAACTGCACGTACGGGACTTCTCCGCCTCCGACGCGACCGTTCCCGCGGCCCGGCGCGGCACGTACGGCGCGTTCACCGGCGACGGCGCCGGCATGCGCGAACTGCGCAGGCTCGCGGGCGACGGACTGACCCACGTGCACCTGCTGCCCGCGTTCGACTTCGGTACCGTGCCCGAACGGCGAGCCGACCAGAAGACGCCGGCCTGCGACCTCGCCGCGCAGCCCCCCGACTCGGCCGAGCAGCAGAAGTGCGTCGCCGCCGTGAAGGACTCCGACGCCTTCAACTGGGGGTACGACCCGGTGCACTACACCGTGCCCGAGGGGTCGTACGCCTCCGATGCCGACGGTACGGCGCGGATCAGGGAGTTCCGCGGGATGGTCGCGGGGCTGAACGGCGCCGGGCTGCGCGTGGTGATGGACGTGGTCTACAACCACACCGTCGCGGCCGGGCAGGACCCGAAGTCCGTGCTCGACCGGATCGTGCCCGGCTACTACCAGCGCCTGCTCGACGACGGCGCCGTGGCCACCTCGACCTGCTGCCCCGGCACCGCGCCCGAGCACACGATGATGGGCAGGCTCGTGGTCGACTCCATCGTGACCTGGGCCAAGCGGTACAAGGTGGACGGGTTCCGGTTCGACCTGATGGGCCACCACCCCAAGGCCAACATGCTGGCCGTGCGCCAGGCGCTGGACCGGCTCACCGTCGCCAAGGACGGTGTCGACGGCAGGTCGATCCTGCTGTACGGCGAGGGCTGGGATTTCGGCGAGATCGCGGGCGGCGCCCGGTTCGAGCAGGCCACGCAGGCCAACATGGCGGGCACCGGGATCGGCACGTTCAACGACCGGCTGCGCGACGCCGTACGCGGCGGCGGGCCGTTCGACGAGGATCCGCGCGTGCAGGGCCTCGGCTCCGGGCTGGCCGGCGCGCCCAACGGATCCCCGGCGAACGGGACGGCCGCCCAGCAGCGGGCGCGGCTGCTGACGTACGGCGACCAGCTCAAGGTCGGGCTGACCGGCAACCTCAAGGGCTACCGGTTCACCGGCTCCTCCGGCAAGGAGGTGACCGGTGGGCAGGTCGACTACAACGGCTCGCCGGCCGGCTACACCGCCGCGCCCGGCGAGGCGGTGACCTACGTCGACGCGCACGACAACGAGACGCTGTACGACGCGCTCGCCTACAAGCTGCCCACGAGCACCTCGATGGCCGACCGGGTGCGGATGCAGTCGCTGTCGCTGGCCACGCCGATGCTGGGGCAGGGCACCGCGTTCCTGCACGCGGGCAGTGAGCGGCTGCGGTCGAAGTCGCTGGACCGCAACTCCTATGACTCGGGGGACTGGTTCAACCGGCTGCAGTGGGACTGCCGGCAGGGCAACGGGTTCGGCGGCGGGCTGCCGCCGGCCGCCGACAACGAGCCCAAGTGGGTGTACGCGCGGCCGCTGCTCGCGAACGCGGCGCTCAAGCCGTCGTGCGCCGATCTCTCGGCGGCCCGGGAGCGGGCCGGTGAACTGCTGCGCATCCGGGGCTCGTCGCCGGTCTTCTCGCTGGGGTCGGCCGACGAGGTGCAGAGACGGCTGTCGTTCCCGCTCAGCGGCGCCGGTGAGATCCCCGGGGTGGTGACCATGCACCTGGACGGTCGCGGTCTCGACCCGAAATGGCGGTCGGTCACGGTGGTGTTCAACGCGACGCCCGATCCGCATCGGCAGGCGGTGGCGGCGCTCAAGGGGGCGTCCGTGGCGCTGCATCCGGTGCAGGCAGCCTCGTCCGATCCGGTCGTCCGGCGGTCGGCGTTCGACCCGTCCACCGGCGTGTTCACGGTCCCGGGGCGGACGGTGGCGGTCTTCGTGCGGTCCTGAGCCGGCGCAGGCGTGGGCCCGGACGAATCCTCCCCGCCAGCACCGGGTCGTCCGGGCCCACCTCACCCGCCCTCTGGGCGGGCGGTTTTTTGCAGACTTTCAATGAAATTGCGGGACTCTTACGAAATCTCTTGACGCGGCGTCACGGGTGGGTGACGCTGGTCGCGCAGAGGCTCCACCGTGTGCTGGCGGGAAGAGCCGGTGCCCGTCACCTCGCCGGGCGCCGGCCATGGCAGTTGTCCGTTACGCACTTCCAGGAGGCCCCGTGCCCGCCCCCCACCCGCCCCGGCACCGCGTCCGCGAACCCGCGCGTCGCACGGCTCTGATCCGGCGAAACCGGAGGAGAGCGAAATGAGGAAGAGATCCCTGCGGACGGTGCTGGCGGCCGCCACGGCGGCGCTGCTCGGCGCGACCGTACCGGCGCCGTGGACCGGGTCGGCCGCGGCGGCCCCGCCCGGTGACCGGAAGGTCATTGTGCAGTTGTTCGAGTGGAAGTGGGCCGACGTCGGCAGAGAGTGCGGCCAGGTGCTCGGCCCCAGGGGCTACGGCGCCGTCCAGGTGTCGCCGCCGCAGGAGCACGTCGTGCTCCCCGGCAGCGGATACCCCTGGTGGCAGGACTACCAGCCGGTCAGCTACCGGATCCAGACCAGACGCGGTAATGAGCAGCAGTTCAGGGACATGGTCAACGCCTGTCACGGCGCGGGCGTGAAGGTGTACGTGGACGCCGTGATCAACCACATGACCGGCTCGTCCGGCGCGGGCACCGGCAGCGCGGGCGGCACCTTCCCCGACAAGTACACCTACCCCGGGCTGTACTCCGGATGGGACTTCCACGACTGCCGTCGCGGTATCGGCAACTACCAGGACCGCTGGGAGGTGCAGAACTGCGAGCTCGCGGGGCTGGCCGATCTGAGGACCGAGTCCGACTACGTACGGGGGAAGATCGCGGAGTACCTCAACGCGATGCTCGCCATGGGCGTTGACGGCTTCCGGATCGACGCCGCCAAGCACATGCCGAGCGGTGACATCGCGGCGATCGAGCAGCGGCTCAGCCGGGTCACCTACATCTACCAAGAAGTGATCTTCGGTGCCGGTGAGCCGATCACCCCGGACGAGTATCGGTCCAACGGTGACGTGCACGAGTTCCGCTCGGGGGAGAAGATCTCCGAGAAGTTCCTCGGCGAGTCGCCGGGCGGCGTGCGACAGAAGATCGCTGACCTGCAGACGTTCGGCTCCGGCTGGGGCATGCTGCCCAGCGGTTCGGCGGTCTCGTTCATCGACAACCACGACACGCAGCGCGACGCCTTCTCGGGCACCCGGAAGATCCTCTACTACCGAGACGGCGCGACCTACCGGCTGGCCAACGTCTTCCTGCTCGGATGGAACTACGGCACGCCGCTCGTCATGTCGAGCTTCGACTTCGCCTCGCGCGACGCCGGCCCGCCGAGCAACGGCGGCGGCGACACCAAGACGGTGAGCTGCAACGGCACCGAGTGGGTGTGCGAGCACCGCTGGCGTGAAACGGCGGGCATGGTGGGCTTCCGCAACGCGGTCGGTGACGCCGTGGTGGGCGACTGGTGGAGCAACGGGAACAACCAGATCGCCTTCGGCCGGGGCTCTGCGGGATACGTCGTCATCAACCGCGAGGGCGGCGCGCTGTCGCGGACGTTCCAGACCGGGCTGCCCGCGGGCACCTACTGCGACGTGATCCATGGCGACTTCAACGCCCAGTCGCGGACCTGCACGGGCCCGGCCGTGACGGTGAACGGGTCCGGCCAGTTCACCGCCTCGGTCGCGGGTATGGAGGCACTGGCCGTTCATGCGGGCGCGAGAGTGAACTGAGCCCCGCGCAGAGGGAGGGACGCCGTAGACGTGACGTCCCACCGGTGAGACGTGGTCCGGCCGGACGCGCGCCTCGGGAGGTGGCGTCCGGCCGGAAGTTGGGCGTTGTTATGGGTTGGTCGGGCCGGTGGGGTTCGCCGGGGTGGAGGGGTTGTTGGGAGAGTTAATTCCGAACGCTCTCCCGACCAAGGAACGGACGGTTCTGCCGACGGTCATGCCGGCGTCTACCGTGCCTCGTACTCCGGCGGCGATGCCGCTGACGCCGCCCATGCCCCAGCCGCGGGCGCCGGACGGTTCTGACAACCGACCGGTTTGGGGGTTATAGGTTCCCATGCCGACCGCCCATCCGGCGCCGAGCTTGCCGTCGGGGCTGGGGTGTTGGGTGGCGGCGTAGCCGGTGATCCCCACTTGGTTGTGCACGGCCTTGTGGGGTGAGTACGCCGCCTCGACCCCTGCGAGGTTACGTCCCCTGGCGTATTGGGCCTGGGCGAAGGCAGTCAGGCTCTCCTTTCCGGGATCCTCGCCAGGCATGTCGAGGGCGTAAGCCTGTGCGCCCCAGCCGATCCAGCCTCTGATGTGGCCGGTGAAGGCGTTCCGTTCGGGCACATAGCCCAACCGGACCCCTAGACCAAAAATCCGGGCGACATCGAAGCCGGCCACGTATGCCCGTGGGGCTGGTCGGGCTGCTTCGTCGTCGACGTTGTCGGCCATGGGGTCACCGGGTGCGTAGTACCCAGCGGGATCTTCTGCGGGGATCGCCACCTGGACCGGTGTGAATTCAGCGGCGGGTGGCGTGAAGAAGGCGGCCTGAGCGGACATGGGCGTACTCCTGAAGTGAGGCGGCCGGAAGGGCCGCAGGCGAAAGGGGGATGGCAGATGCCCCACCTGGAACCAGTGGGAGAACGCAGGACAGCTGGCAGGTCGCGAACAACAGCGACCCCAAACCCGCGTTGCGGCTCTGCAACCACCGCAACACCGAACGCATCGCGCCAAGCGGCGGGCGAAACGCTCCTTCACTTCCCGATCAGGACATGAGCAAATGCAACCAAGCCGACCTGAAGCGGCAAGTAACACGTATCACGCCGCGTCAGGCCTGACAAGGCTCCGTTCCCGACCGTCGCCGCAATACCCCAGACTCACCGATGGCTGGGTTTGCGGCGGTGGGCGGGGACCGCAGACGACGGCCTGACCGTCATCGACTTCAACCGGCGCCGAGCAGCCCGGTCATATCGTTGACCGTGCCCGTGGCCCTTCTGTTGTGATGACATCCCCGCCCAGTCCAACTCTGATCAAACTGAAATGCGCCGATTTAGATCGATATAACAATAGGTAATTAGCGCCCGATTGGTTGATCGCTCGCCAATTCGGCAAGTCAATGATCGGTTGCAGAAGGCAGTTGCATTCGATCAAATGTTCGAATAATGTTGGCTGTGACACGCGAAGGGGGGTGCCGATAAATGACCACGGAGACCGTGCCCGCCGAATTGTGCTGGGCCGAATGGGCAGAGCTGCCTCCAGGGCCTGAGCTCGGGTTCCGCCTCGCGATCGTCGACCTGGCGGCGCTCGCTGACGACGAGTTGATCGAGGTCATGGCGGCGGCGCGGCGTCAGACGGCCTGGACGCAGAGCGTCGAACTGGCGTCGGTGGCCGAACTCGCCCGTCGACGACGGGCCGAGGAGTCGCTCGAGAATGTGCGATGGACGTCGTCGACCCATGACCGTCTGGTCGATGAAGTGGCCGCAGAACTGACGATTCCTTCCGGCGCCGCGCAGGAACTGGTGTGGCTTGCCGAAGCGCTGACGGAACGGCACCTGCGGACGTGGTCGGCATTGGTGTTCGGCGTCATCGACTACCGGCGGGCCAAGGTGATCGCCGAGGCGCTGGGCGGCTTGGCCGATGAGCCGGCCGACCGGATCGAGTCGAAGATCATCGCCAAGGCCCCGTCGCAGACCGTCACAAGGCTGCGCGCCCTGCTCAAGGCAGCGGTCAAGAAAGCCGACCCCGCGGCGGCCGAGGAGAAGAAGAAGGCGGCGCGGCGCGAGCGGAGGGTGGAGAGCTGGGAGAACGCCTCCGGCACCGCCGACCTGGTCGGTCGTGACCTCGCCGCCGAGGACGTCGAAGCGATCATGAATCGCCTCAGCGCCGTCGCGAGGGCCATGCGGGCCGATGGAGACCAGCGGCCAGTCGACGCGATCCGGGCCGACCTCTACCGCGACCTGCTCCGTGGCGTGCCGCTACCCGAGGCCGCACACACCTTGTACGACGACCCCTCTGGTGAGCCCTCCGCCGATGCCGCCGACGCGTTCGGGGCCGGCTCCGACGCGGGCGACGTCACCGTCCGGCCCGCCCCTCATGACGATGCCCGGACCGCCGCCTATGAGGAGGCGCTGGCCGAGGTCGAACGGCTCATCGCCGAGGGGCTCGCCACTGAGTTGGGCCGCCACCTTGAAGAGCTTCTCGCCTCCGCCCGGCGCGACTCCCGTCATGGCGGGCGCCCTGTCGCACGCGCCCTCCTCATCTCCGAGGCCGTCGCGGCGATGGACAAGGCACTCGAAGGGCTCCGGGACGCATGGTGCGCGGCCACCGGACAGCAGGCGCACGAGGGCTACCGCCCGCCCGCCGCGATGCGGCGCCGCATCGAGCGCCGTCACCGCACCTGCGTCTTCCCCAGCTGCAATCGCAGGGCGGTGGCGTGCGACATCGATCACACCCGTCCCTACGATCCAGCGGTTCCGCGCGGCGGCAGGACCCGGGCGGACAACCTCGCTCCGCTCTGCCGCCGCCACCACCGCACGAAGCAGCACCGGACCTGGTGGCTGGTCCAGCCCTTCCCGGGACTACTCGTATGGGTCACTCCGGCAGGCCGCTGGCACACGGTCCTCTCGTCACCCCTGGAGTGAACGGCACACGGATCCATTGACGTGCCGATCGGCCCGACGTCGGCATCTCAGGCGTGAGTAGAGCCCAGCCGTCAGTAGAGCCCAGCCGTGAGTAGAGCCCAGCCGTGAGTAGAGCCCAGCCGTCAGCAGAGGCGTGCGGGACCGGGGCCGAGGTCAGCCGCTCTGCGAGGTCGGCGAGGCCGTCCGCGGATGTTCCTCGGGCGGGAAGACCTCGGCGAGCGCGGCGGGGGTGACCGTTCGCAGGAACGGCAGCACGATCACTGCGACCGCCGCCGCGAAGACGACGAAGGCGACGCGCACCCCCGCCACCTGGGCGATCGCGCCCGCCAGTGCGGCCCCGAGCGGAAGGGTGCCCCAGCCGAGCAGCCGCGCGGCCGCGTTGAACCGGCCCATCAGCTCGTCCGGCACGACGAGCTGAGTGATCGTGCGGGAGTTCACCGTCCAGAGCGTGCCGCCGACTCCGCCCGCGAACGCCGCCGCCGCCACCGCCCACGGGTTCGCGGTGACCACTGGAACGGCCATCATCACCAACGTGCCCAGCAGATCGGCGAACAGCGCGCGCCGGCGGCCGAACAGCCGGTTGACCGGTCCGACCGCGAACGCACCGGCCAGCCCGCCGAGTCCGAGAGCCGAGAGGACCATGCCGTACGCCTGGTCGGACAGGTGGGCGTCCTGGGCGTACGACGGCAGAACGGCCAGCCACGCGCTCCACGCCCCGGCCAGTACGGCGATCGTCAGCGCCATCGTGCGCAGCAGCCGGTGCGACCACAGATAGCGCAGTCCCACCATGATGTCCGCCCGGACCGGCGCCGCGGGACGGCCGGCCGCACCGGACGACCGGGCCCGGAAGCCCCCGGCCAGCAGCATGATGAGCAGCAGCCCGGTGACGTACGCCGCCGCGGTGGTACCGAGCGCCACGGCGGTGCCGATGGCGACGAGCAGGCCGCCGAGCGCGGGCCCGGCGAACTCGTTCGCCACCGTCTCGGTGCCGGCGACCCAGCCGTTCACCCGCTCCAGCCGCCGCCGCGGGATGGCCGCCGGGACCAGCGCGGTGAGGGACGTCAGGGCGATGACCTCGGCCACCCCCAGGGCGATCCCGGTGAGGTAGAGCAGCGGGAGGTTCAGCGCGTCCGCCGCGACCGCGCCGAGCAGCGCGGCGACCGCGGCCAGGCGCAGGATGTTCGCGACGCTCACCAGCCGCCGCCGGTCGGCACGGTCCACGAGCACGCCGACGTGCAGGGCGATCAGCAGCCACGGCAGGGTCAGCGTGAACCCGACCCCCGCTACCAGGGCGGGCGAGTCCGTGAGCCGTACGGCCATGAGCGGCAGTGCCACCTTGGTGACGCCGTCGGCCAGGTTGGTGATCGCCGTGAACGACACCAGCACCCTCGCATTGCGCGTGCCATGCCGCTCTCCGACCCCCGGATCCGCCTCGCCATGCTCGATCGTCGCCATGACACTCCACACCGTCTATTTAGATTGATGGTGTGGAGTATGGCCGTCCCGCCGCTTGGCGCGCAACCGTCTATCGGATTAGATGGTGGAGTGACCGATCCCTCAGCGGCGGCGGCCCTGATCCGCGACTTCGCCAACACCATCGATGTCGAGGAGCGCACTGACGTCTTCGCCGACGCGGACGGTGCCGCGGACTGGCTGCGCGGCCACGGGCTGCTCGATGACACCACGCTGCCCGGCGCGGCCGACGGGAACGAGCCCGCGTTCGGTGAGGACGACCGGCTCATGGCCGTGACGCTCCGCGCGGGGTTCCGCGAACGGCTGCTCATCACCGGCGGTGGCGATGGGGACGTTCAGAAGATCACGCAGGCGCAGAGGCTGCTCGACGAACTGCCGCTGTCGGTCGCGCTCGGCGCCGAGGCGGAGCCGCTTCGCCCGGTGACCGGCACGGCGGCCCGCATCGCGCTGGCGCGCGTAGCGGCCGCGTGGGCGCATGTCTGCGCCACGGGCGAATGGCGCCGCCTGAAGCGCTGCCCGGATCACACCTGCGGGTGGGTCTTCTGGGACGCCACCCGCAGCCGCACCCGGCGCTGGTGCACCATGCGGGTCTGCGGCAACCGGGCCAAGACCCGGGCCTACAGCGAGCGCCGCCGCGCCGGGTGAGCGGGCGCTCGCCGATCGGAAGCCGGTGGAGTGCACGCGCCCGTGGGGCGCGGACGCCCGCCGGATGACGGGATCCGCGTCCCGTTCAGTGCAGGGCGTGCGGGCCCCGGTGGTCGTTCAGCCGATGCCGCAGACGGTGGAAGAGCAGACCGCCCACCGCGAGGATCAGCCATCCGAGCAGCATCGCCTTGACGAGGGTCCCGAACGCCCAGCCGGGTCCGGAGGCGATCGCGGCGACGATGAAGAGCGCGACCAGCAGGGGCGCGAACCGGGGGTGGTGTGCGTGGTGGTGACGACCCCATCGCGGAGGGCCGCCGTGGTGCCGGAAACCGTGGTGGGCAAAGCCATGGGGAGCAAAGCCATGGTGCCCGGCGCCGCCCCAGGCGCTCGACGGTCCTTCGCTTCGCGCCGAGCCGGCCCGCGGATCGGGCAGGTCACGCGTCACCGCGCGGAGATCCCCGGCGGTCTTGGCACTGAGCGTCGCCTCGAGCCGCTCGTCCAGTTCTTCGCGGGTCAGCCTGCCCTGCGCGAAGTGATCGTGCAGCGACACGGCCACCTCGTCGCGCTCGGCGTCTCCCACCCGCAGGTGCTCAGGGCCGTCCAGGCCATCGAAGCCGGCGAAGCCGCCCCGCCCGGTCATGCCCGGCCGTCCCGTTCATCGTCTTCATCACCGTCGTCCTCGGCGAGGATGCGGTAGAGCCGCCGCCGCGTCTCGGCGGTCACTCGCCGGGCCTCGGCCACCTGGCTCCGCGACCCTGCGTGCACGACCTGCATGAGCGCCGTGCCCATCTGGGCCGCCTCCTTGAACAGGTCGAGCACGTCGCCGTCGACCTCGGTGGTCATCGCATCCCAGGGGGCGGTGACCTCGTCCGGGTGCTCGTCGACGTAGGCGCGCCCGGCCTCGGTGAGGTGGAAGGTCCGGCGGCCGTCACCCTCCTCGCCCCGGATCAGCCCTTCGTCGGCCAGCTGCTGAAGCGCCGGGTAGACCGCACCCGGGCTCGGCTTCCACGCGCCCTGGCTGCGCTCGTTGATCTCCTGGATGATCTGGTAGCCGTTGCGGGGCTCCTCGGCGAGCAGGCTCAGGATGGCCGCCCGTACATTGCCCCGCTTGGCCTTCGGCCCCTTGACCCAGGGGCCGCCGCGTCCCCATGGTGCGCCAGGCCCGCCGAACGCCGCCCCGAAGGGGCCGAAGGCCGGCGGGAACGGGCCTCGCATGCCATGTGCCCGGCCGTGCGCCCTTCCCTCAGTGTGCATCGCCATCCCCGCCACCGCCTTGCCCAGTCGCATCGCCTGTTCGGCGATGTCGCCCCATGGCTCGC
>NZ_JABVEB010000099.1 GCF_014323665.1 Actinomadura sp. HBU206391
CGACGCCCTGCTGCGCGGTGCACCATTAGGGGCACAGATCAGGGGGCACGAACAGCGGCGCGCAGCACGCCGACGGCACGGCGGGTGAGTCAGCGAGTGACCGGGTCGGGGGCCTTCCGTTCATTTGGACGGCGCGAAGGCCGTCCGAGGTCATGCCATAACCCACCGTGGCCGCGGGAGGGCGCCGCGTATTGCTGAATACCCATATGTCATCGCATTACCGGGCATCGCGATTGTCCAATGACGGCGCCGGGTAACGCCCCGGGTACCGGTAGGAACGCGGTGCCGTCCCCATGGATGGACATCACCGCTCTGAGTGCGATGCGGCCGGAGACACCTTCATGGGGGGTACGTCATGTACCAGACCAGAAAGCTGCTGACCGGACTGGCTCTCACCATGCTCACGGCGGGTGGCACCGCGCTCACCGCTGAGAGCTCCGCCGCCTCGGCACCCAGGGCGGCCACCGCGCCGGCCGTCGAGGCAGGTGCCTTCGACCGCGCGACAGAGACGGCGGCGGGCTGTCGCCGGTGCAAATGGCGGAAGAAGTGCAACCGCAAGGGGCACTGCTGGAGGGAGAGGCACTGCTGGTGGGACCGGCACTGTCGGCGACGGTGACCGAGCAGCGCGACCTGAAGTGCTGACCCGACCCGAAGACACGTGAAACGGCCGGGGGCGGACATTCGGCGATGTCCGCCCCCGGCCGTCGATCGAGCACTTCGCGAGCAGGGCCTAGCGCGGATCAGATCGTCGAATTGAGAGCCGCGTAGTAACCGCTGCGCTGACCGAGGGCGGTCGGGTGATAGGAGTGCTCGATCGGAAGGGTGACCGCGTTCAACCATCCGTCCGCGCTGCACAGTTCGTGACCCGAGAACTCGTCGCGCACGCCCGAGAGCGTGAAGCTCGCCCGGCCACTGGCGCTCGCGATGACGCTGTCCAGCAGATCCGCCGCGCCGTTCAACGCGTTCCGCTTGGTGTTGCTGAGCCCGACGCACACGCTCACGATCTTGTAGAGCCGTGGATAATCGAGCACCACGACGCGTGCGTTCGGCGCCTTGGACCTGATCGCCCCGTAAACCGAGTCGAGCCGGCCCGGCAACTGATTCGTCATGAAGCTCTTGGCGGTATTGACCGCACTGATGCACGTGGAGTCCGAGCTCAGCACGCATGTTTGCATCACGTTCGCGAATCCCGCGTCGTTGCCGCCGACCGTCACGGTGACGAGCGTCGTACCGGAGCTCAGGGCGCCGAGCTGGCCGTTCATGACCGACGTCGTCGTCGCTCCGGAGCACGCCGCGAATTGGAATGACGTCGGCGAGTTGGCGTTGGCCCACAACTTCGGATACGCATTATTGCTGCGTTTGCAGTTGCCACTGGCGGAGTCGTAACTTCCCGCTCCGAGACCGGAAGCGTAGGAATCGCCGAGCGCAACGTAGTTGACCTCGGCAGCAGCTGCGGATTGGACGGAGGTGGCCATTACTGCGGTGATGGTTACCGCGCAGACAGCGGTAAGCGCGACGGGGCGGGGAACGCGCATCAGCTCTCCAAAGGGGGGAATTGGAGGTACAGACTCACTTATACATCGGAATTCCGTTACTGAGGAGTAGCTGATTTATTCGGCTATTTTGGCATTGTTTGCCGTTGACGCGATTGGTTTATCGTGCGGGGTTCCACATCCCGTCGGACGGGCGTGCGCCGGAGTGTGCCGCCGAAAGGCCCGAGAGTCTCATCCGGCTTTCCGGATTCGCTGCTTCGGACGTCCGGAGGTCAGCGTGCGACCAGGCCGGCCTCGTAGGCCAGCAACCCCGCCTGAGTGCGGTTGGCGCACTGCAGCTTCACCAGGAGCCGGGAGACGTAGCTCTTTACCGTCGCCTCACTGAGGTGCAGGCGCCAGGCGATCTTTGCGTTGGACAGCCCCTCGCCGAGGCAGGCGAGGACCTCGGCCTCGCGTTCGGTGAGCTGGGCGACGAGGGCGAGCCTGCGGTCGCGTTCGGTCTCGCGGCCGGTGGCGAGCGTGAGCAGCCTGCGGGTCGTGGCCGAGGACATCACCGTGTGACCATCAGCGGCGACGCGGACGAGTTCGGTCAGATCCTCCGGGGGCGTCGACTTCAGCAGGAAACCCGCCGCTCCGGCGCGCAGCGCGCGGATCACATAGCGGTCGGCGTCGAAGGTGGTGAGCACCACGACGACCGGCGGATCGGGCAGCGTGTTGATCCGCTCGATCGCCGTCAGTCCGTCCACGCCGGGCATCCGCAGGTCCATCAGCACGACGTCGGGCCGGTGCCGGACGACCGCCTCCACGGCCGCCGCGCCGTCGTGGGCCTGATCGATGACCTCGATGTCGTCGCACGAGCCGAGGATGGTGGACAGATGAGCGCACACCATGGGCTCGTCGTCGACCACCACCACCCGGGTCGGCTCACGCTTCACGTCACGGGCTCCACGGTGCCAGAGGCTGGAATGTACGTCGGCAGTATCGCATCGACGCGGAACCCGCCCTCGTCGTCCGGCCCGGTCTCCAGCCGGCCGCGGACCAGTTCGACCCGCTGTCGCAGGCCGAGCAGCCCGGTGCCGGACCCCGCGGACGTGAGGTCGGCGTCGACGGCACGGACCGGAGCGGTGTTGCGCACCGTCACGCGGAGCTCGTCGGCGCTCCGCCGCACTAGCACCCGCACCCGCGCCCCGGGTGCGTGCTTGTGCACGTTGGTGAGGGCCTCCTGCACGATCCGGTACGCGGTGCGGGCGACCACGGGGGCGACCAGCACCGGATCCCCCTCCTCGACCAGCTCTACGGGCACCCCGACGGCCTCGGACTCGTTGATCAGCGGCTGGAGGTCGGGGATCGGCGTCCCCTCCGCCGCCGCCTCGGCGGGATCGCCGTCCGAGTCCTCGGCACGGCGCAACAGGCCCACGACGTCGCGCAGTTCCTCGAGAGCCCTGCACCCGGTGATGCGCAGATCCTCGGCGGCGCTCCTGGCCTCCTCGTCGCGTGCGGACACCCGGAGCGCCCCCGCCTGGACCACCATGAGCGTCACCCGGTGGGTCACCACGTCGTGCATCTCGGCGGCGAGCCGGGCCCGCTCGTCGGCCCGTGCCCACTCGGCCAGCAGATGCCGCTCTCGCTCGGCCCGTTCCGCCCGCTCGACCAGGCCGCGCAGGACCCGCCGCCGCGCGACGGAGTACATGCCGATGAGCGCTCCCCCGGCCACGAACACGACGCTGCGGAACGCTACCGCGAAGGGCGTGTCGGCCCCTTCCGGTGCATCCACCCCAGCGTCCACCACAGGCAGCACCTGGCCCACGAGCAGCCCGTTGGCCATCAGGACGGTGACCGGGATCCAACTGCGCCAGCGGCGGCGATGCGCTTCGGTGAAGGCCATCGCACCGTAGGCGGCGAACGCGCCGGCCGGCGGCCAGAGCAGCAGCGGAGCGAGGCGGTAGGCGTCGCCGTCGCGCACCAGCGATCCCGGCGCCACGAGCTCGGCGAGCGGGAGCACGGTCGCGATGCCCGCCGTGATCCACGCGACCGCGAGCGGCGCCCTGCGGCGCCAGAGCAGCGAGAGCGCCGCCGCCACGAGCACGGCCGCCGTCACCCCGCCGTACGGCCGCAGCGTCGCACGCGCCCCCGTCAGCGCGGCGAGGCTCAACACCACCGCGAGGAACGTCACGACCACGTCGAAGACCAGGTTGCGCGGCGACGTGACCGTGGGGAGTCTCACGCCACCACAGTACGGATCGCCGTCGCCGCCGCCACGTGTAGCGGGCCGGCCCGGTTCACATCGATACGAAAGTCGCATCTCCACGGCGAGGACGCGACTTTCGTAGCCCTCACTCGGCCCTTTGTGCGCTGCTGCCGACCGCCCGGCTTCGGCTGCAATCGAGAACAGCGAACTCGGCGGGCCGCTCCACGCCTGCCCATCCATGGAAGAGAGACGCACGTGACCGACACGACGTCCACGGCCCTCGGAGCCGGCCCGGCCGCACCGCCGATCGAGGCCGCCGCGCGCGCGATCCACGTCCGCAAGTCCTACGGCACCGGAGACGCCGCGGTGACGGCCCTGGACGACGTCACCGTCCGCATCCCGCAGAGCCGGTTCACCGCCGTCATGGGGCCGTCCGGGTCCGGCAAGTCGACTCTGCTGCACTGCATGGCGGGACTCGACAAGGTGAACGCCGGTCAGATCTTCATCGGCGACGTCGAGCTCTCCCGGCTCGGTGACCGGGCGCTCACCCGGTTGCGGCGCGACAAGGTGGGCTTCGTCTTCCAGGCGTTCAACCTGATCCCCACGCTGACCGCGATCGAGAACATCACCCTCCCCCTGGACATCGCCGGCCGCGCACCCGACCGGCGGTGGCTCGACGACATCATCGACGCCGTCGGCCTGCGCGACCGGCTCGGGCACCGGCCGGGTGAACTGTCCGGCGGCCAGCAGCAGCGCGTCGCCTGCGCCCGCGCGCTGACCGGTCGTCCCGAGATCATCTTCGCCGACGAGCCCACCGGCAACCTCGACTCCCGCTCGGGCGCCGAGGTCCTGTCCCTCCTACGCGACTCCGTCCACGACCTGGGCCAGACCGTCGTCATGGTCACCCACGATCCCGCCGCGGCGGCCTACTCCGATCAGGTGCTGTTCCTGTCCGACGGCCGCGTCGTCGACCGGATGGCCGGCCCGACCGCCGAGGCGGTGCTCGAACGGCTGAAGGGCTTCGAGCCGGCCGGCGGGAGCACGCGATGATCCTGCTCAAGCTCGTCCTGCGCGGTCTGGCCGCGCACAAGCTGCGCCTCGGGCTCACCGCGCTCGCCGTCGTCCTCGGCGTCGCGTTCGCCTCCGGCGCGATGATTTTCTCCGCGACGATGGACGAGACGGTCGCCCGCCTGTTCTCCGACCAGGGCGAGGGCACCGACGTCTTGGTCCGGGCCAAGGAGGTGGTGGACCCCGAACTCGGGGACACCGCCGCCGAGAGGCCGATCACCGCCTCCCTCGTCGAGACCCTTCACGGTGTGACAGGTGTCGACAAGGTCCATGGCTCGGCCGCGGGATTCGCCGCCGTCCTCGACCGCAGCGGCAGGCCGGCCGGCGCCACTCCCCGGATCGGCCTGGGCTGGACCGACGACCCGGACTTCTCGATCCACCGGCTGAGGTCCGGGCGCGGCCCCCGAGCACCGGGCGAGATCGCCCTCGACGCGGCCACCGCGAAGGAGACCGGCCACCGGGTCGGCGACCGGGTCCGGGTGGCGTTGCGCACGGAGAGCCAGAGTTTCACCCTGACGGGCGTCTTCACCGTCGGCGACTCCGGCGCCGGCGCCTCCACCTCGATGGTGGCATTCGAGCCGGCCACCGCACAGCGCCTGCTGATGGAACGGCCCGGCACCTATCGTCAGATCGCCGTGCACGCCGAGCAGGGCGTTCCACAAGAGCGGCTGCGCGACGCCGTGGCCGTGGCCCTGCCGAGCGGGCTCGAGGCCATCACCGGCGCGCAGGCCGTCGACGAGAAGGTCGACACGGTCAGGGACATCCTCGACGTAGTCGGGACGTTCCTGCTCGGCTTCGCCGCCATATCGATCTTCGTCGGCTCGTTCATCATCTTCAACACGTTCTCCATGCTGGTCGCCCGGCGAACCCGTGAACTCGCGCTGTTGCGCGCCGTCGGCGCGTCGCGCCGTCAGGTCGCCGCAGCGGTGCTCGGCGAAGCGGCGGCGGTCGGCCTCATCGGCTCGACGCTAGGGCTCGCGCTGGGCGGCGCAGTGGCGATGGGCCTGCCCGGGGTGTTCCGGCTGCTGGGCCAGGAGTTGCCCTCCCGCGGGCTGACGGTCCCGTCATCGGCGGTCCTGTGGGCCTACGCGATCGGAACGGTCGTCACCGTGGTCGCGGCCTACCTCCCCGGCCGCCGCGCGGGCCGGGTGCCGCCGGTCGCCGCGATGCGGGATGGCGCCACCTCTCCCGGGCGGTCATCGCGGTCGAGGCGCATCGCGGGAGGCCTGGCGGGGATCGCCGGCGCGGTCCTGACCACCGCCGGGCTCACCGGTGCGGGCGACGCCTCAGGCGACACGGCGCTCGCACTCGTGGGCGCCGGAGCCGCCGGGATGTTCCTCGGGGTCATCCTGCTCAGCCCGATCGTGAGCGGACCGGCGACCCGGGTCCTCGGCTGGCCCTTCGCCCAGGTCTTCGGCGTCACCGGGCGGCTCGGCCGGCAGAACGCTCAGCGCGACCCGAGGCGTACAGCAGCCACGGCGTCCGCGCTCATGGTCGGTCTGGCTCTCATCGGCACCGTCTCGGTCATCGCCGCGTCCCTGGCCGCATCGGTGAACCGGCAGCTCGACGCGACTCTGCCGGCGGACTACCGGGTGACCTCACAGGGTTCCGCCCCCTTCGCGCCGGAGGTCCGCGACGCCGTCGCCCGCACTCCCGGGGTGGAGAGCGTGGTCGTGACGCGGCAGGCCCGTATCGCCCTTGCCGGCAGGACGCGCACGGCCGCCGCCGGCGACCCACGGGAACTGGCCGGTCTCCACCGCCTCGTGCTCGAAGAGGGCACCACGGCACTCGCCGCCGACGAACTGCTGATCAGCCGCGGAACGGCCACGTCGAACGGATGGTCACTCGGCACCACGATCCCGGGACGGTACCCGGACGGGGTCACGGCCGGCTTCCGCGTCGCGGGCGTCTACGCCGACGTCCGCACCATCCTCGGCACCGTTCCAACGACGATCATCAGTGCGGAAGGCTACCGCGCCCACGACCGGACCACCTTGATCGACGAACTCGCGATCGTCATCGCCCCGGAGGCGAAGACCCGGGCCACCCGGGATGCGCTCGAATCCGCCCTCGCACCCTGGTCGGCTCTGGAGCTCCAGGACCGGCAGTCCATCAAGGAGGAGAGCGGCGGCTTCATCAACGTGGTCCTGACCCTGGTGCTGGTCCTGCTGGCGTTGTCGGTCGTCATCGCCGCCCTGGGAATCGTCAACACCCTCGCGCTGTCGGTGCTCGAACGGACCCGGGAGATCGGGCTGCTCCGCGCGGTCGGCATGCAGCGGCGCCAGCTCCGCCGGATGATTCGCTACGAGGCCGTGGTGATCTCCACGTTCGGAGCACTGCTCGGCGTCGGCATCGGCGTGGTGTTCGGCTGCGCCGTCCAGAACGTCCTCGCCGACGACGGGGTGGAGGTGCTGTCCATCCCCTTCACGCAGCTCGGGTCGTACGTCCTCGCCGGAGCCGGCATCGGGGTCGTCGCCGCGATCTGGCCGGCCGGGCACGCCGCCAGGCTCGACATCCTTCGTGCCATCTCCGCCGACTGACCCCGCACGGCGCAGGGAGGGCCGGTCATCGCGGCAGCAGTGCCCGTCTCAGCGGCTCCCGCCAGGCGCCCGTACGGGGATCGAAGGCGCCGAAGTCGGAGCCGAACTCCCAGTAGGCCCAGCCCAGGCCGAGTCTCTCCGCCTCCGACCGCACGAAGGCCGTCCAGTTCGCACGCGAGGCCATGTCGGCCTTCGAGTAGGCGCCGAACTCACCGATGAACATGGGGCGGCCGCGCTCTCGCGCCCACGTCGCGGCCTGCGCCAGATCGCGGCGCACGGCCGCCCGGTCGGCGTCGCCGCTCCAGGTCGTGCCGAGCCAACGATCGGCGCCCCCGACCCAGTCCGCGCCCTGGTGGGTGAACTCGAACGGAGCGTAGTAATGGATGGTGACGAGCAGGCGCCCGTCCTCGGGGAGTTCGAGCTCGGGGAGCGCGCCGAGGTCGTTCATCCGTGCCGGCCCGATGAGCACCACGCGGTGCGGGTTCGACTCGCGGACCACGGCGAGCGCCTTCGCCAGGAGGCCGTTCCACCGCTCGGCGGTCATCTGGTCGCGCGGCTCGTTGAGCAGCTCGAAGTGGAGCCGGTCGCCCAACGCGGCGTAGCGCGGTGCGATCTGGCGCCAGAGCGCGAGGAACCGCCCCTCGTGCTCGTCCGGCGCCTCGCAGAGCTCGTCGTAATGATGGACGTTCAGCACGACGTCGAGGTCCCGGCCGATGGCGTGGTCGATCGCCCGGTCGACGTGTTCGAAGCACTCGGCGGAGATCCTGTAGGGCGCGGACTCGGCGGCGTGCGCCGACCATTTGACCGGCAGCCGGACGGTGTCGAAGCCGGCCTCCCGCACCTCGTCGAAGTGCCGCTCTCGGAGCCGGAGGGCACGCTCACCGCCTTCGGGCGCGTCCAGCGCGTTGCCGAAGTTGATCCCCCGTCCAGGCCGCCCATCAGAGATCAAATCCGGGGCTCCCGCCTTCGGGTGAACTGGACCTGTGCGTGACGACGCTGACGAGGGTCAGGTTACCCGGCCGATGCCGCCGGCCAGGTGGATGCGCCGGGTGTCCGCCGAGGCCCGTCCGCCCTCGTCGGCCACGTCGACGAGGCCCGGCGGATCGAGCGCGAGACCCGTGAACAGGTCCTCGATCCGTCGCGGGACGCGGAGCCGCTCACCGCCGGACTCGTCATTGGTCGTCGCGGCGAAGTTCAGGCCGCCGGAGCCCAGGGTGCCCCGCGCCGCGTGCGAGATGACGATGAGCGACCCCGGGTGGAGGAGTTCGCCGAACCCGGCCACCGTGCGGCGCGCGTCCTCGTCCGACACATAACCGAGCACCCTCGTGAACAGCACCGCCACCGGCCGGCCGACGTCGATGAGCCCACCGGCCCCCGCCTCCTGGAGGATCTCGGCCGGCCTGCGCATGTCCGCTCTGATGACCCTCGTCCGGCCGTCCTGGGTCAGCAGCGCCTGGCTCCGTCGCACCACGTCCGGGGCGTTGTCGACGTAGAGGACGCGCGCGGCGGGCGCGAGATCGTGCACGCAGTCCCGTCCCGGCATGCCGGTGCCCACGTCGATGAACTGGTCCATCCCGCCGGCGGAGAGCTCCCGCACCGTACGCCGGATGAAGTCGCGGTTGTGCCGCTCCAGATGGCGGGCGGGGGTGCGGGTCTCGAGCACTCTTTTGATCGTGGCCAGCAGCACCGTGGCATTCGGCAGCGGCGTCGAGGCGGCGGCGTCACCCGAGGTCTCGCCCGGGGTGGTGAGGGCGGCGATGTACCGATCGATGCCGCGCGCCTCGCCCCTGGTGTACCCGCTCTCCTGAAGGGTGCGTTCGAGGTCGGCGTCGGCCACGACCGCGGCCGTGACGCCCCACCTCTCCGACCGCTCCAGGGAGACGAAGTGCCGGTACAGGAGCGTCAGTGTGGGCAGCCGGTAGTTCCAGAGCATCCGCGGCCGCTCGGTCAGCAGCAGGGCCCTGAGCATCCACTGCTCGATGTCCCCGGCGATCCGCCCGATGTCCCGGCCGGGCGAGCGTTCCCGGAAGGGCTGCGGTGCACCGGCAGTCGCCTCGTCCCACAGCGCGGCCAGCCGGCCCGCCAGCTCCCGGTCCCGCTGGCTCCAGGTCGGCAGCCCGTCACCGCGGATGTCGCCGGTCGCGGATCTGAATCTGTCGAGTTCCATCGTGGAGGAGTCGCGCAGGTAGGAGAGCACCTTCTCGTAACGACGGCGGAACTGCGCCGAACTGATGTCACGGGCACGCCGTACCGCCCAGACGGCGGCTCCGGCCGTGCCGACCACGCCGAAGGCCAGCGTCACCGCGAAGACGATCGCGGCCCAGCGCCAGGGGCCGACCATCGGCTCGGTGCTCTTGATGTTGAGGATGAAGTCGAGCACGGCGACGATCGTGACCGACGCGACCGCGAGGCTCAGGCTGAAGCTGCCGCGCTGCAGCACGTCCAGTTCACGGACCCGCCGCTCGTCGAAGGCGTGGGCGATCGAGTTGAGCAGATCCTTGTACTGCTCGTTCACCCGCTGGGCGTCCTTGGCCACGGCGCCGCTGAGCCTGCGCAGACGGGAGAGCCGGGCCATCTGCGCGAGTGACTCGCCGATCCCCATCGTGGGCGCCGCCAGCGGCTGCTCGGCGACGCGCTCGTCGACGAGGTCGGCGAAGCCCTCCTCCAGTTCGTCGACCTCGCTCCTCAGCGCCTCGACATGGCTGACCAGGTCGGCGAGATCGGCGACACCCTGCAACAGGGTCTGGTGGACCAGGGCGATGGCCCTGTGGGCCTTCTCCAGCTCACCACGCCGGCGGATGGGCAGATGCAGGGCGAGGGCGTCCCACAGGGTGGCGGCCTCACGGGCGACGCTCTCGTAGACCCGAACGTGAGTACGCCATACCGAGAGGTCGTCGTCGACGCCGTGCAGTTCCAGCGCCGCCGCCGCGGCTCGTGCCTCGAACTCGGTGAGCGTCGTGACCACCTGCCGGTAGGCGTCGTCCTTCGGCACGCTCCCGTTGCCGGCGTGTGATCCGGGCAGCACCAGGTAGACCGGCCGCATGGTGACGTGATCCTTCGACGGATCGGCGAGCTCCCTGCGCAGGTGCCGTGACACGAGCACATTCCCGTTGATGACGCTCATGGCCACGCCGCTGTCACCGGGCCCGCGGTCGATGAGCGGCCGGAACAGGCCTTCGGCGACATCGGGCCGGTCCAGATGCTTCGGCGGATCGCTCTGCGGCCGCGCGAGGGTCGCCACCCAGAAGACCGGCGGCGCGTACTCGCGCCCCCAGACCAGCGTCGTCGTCGGGCCGAAGTGCTCCTCGACCAGGCTCCGGGTCGCCGCCGCCGCGTGGTCTTCGAGGGCCGCGCGCAGCTCCGAGATCCGGTGCAGCCCGACCGTCGGCGTCGGCCCGCCGGCGCCCGGCGGGTGCCACGGCGGTCGCACCAGCCAGAAGCTGAACCCCAGATGGACGCGGAATCCGCCCGTGTAACGGAGGAACCGCACGTCCAGCGCGGTCCACGGAGGACGGTCCACGCCACCGCCGTTGCCGGGCTCCCGGTCCGGTGACCGGTCGCGGAACACCTCGGCGGTGCGCTCGGGGTCGCACAGCACCCGAAGCCGCCGGGACACGAGGGTCTCCTCCTGCGCCGACGGCCGGTCGACCATCTCCTCGACGGCCGAGAGCCGGCCGGCGAGTCCCTCCAGCCGCTCATGCGCGTCCGCGCCGCCGGTCCAGTCCGCCTGCCGCACCGCTCCGTCGGCGGTCACCGCGAGCCAGGAGGCGCCGCGGCCGCCTTCGACCGGACCCAGCAGCGTGCCGGCCAGCCGGGCGAGCGCATCACAGGACTCGCGCGTCGGAGGCCACTCCCGCCAGGCGGTCGACACCAGGACGAGCTGGCGTAGCGAAGACCTCGTGAACCGCGCCCCGAGCGGGCTCATACGCCGTCGGCGATCGCCGGGAACGGCCCCATCCCGAACGAACTCGTCCGTATCATCGATCGCCTCCAAGTCCCGTCGCCACGCGGCAGACCATCGGTTCACGAAGCAGTCTTGTCACGGACGGTAACCCGGACCTGACCACGACGAACGACGCCGAAACCGTAGGCCGGCTACGTCAGATGAACGGATCTCCGCGCCAGGGGGTCACGGATCGGTGATCGAATCGCCGACGAGGGCGAGGCACTGGATGGCCGACAGCCCGTACAGCGCCGTGGTGTTGGTGGAGACCCAGGTGGCCTCGTCGGACGGGTTGAGCGTCGTGGTGAGCCGCTCCGACCGCCACGGCAGCGAGGGGCCGTAACCGTCGCCGGTGTAGAAGTCGGTCCAGGCGCGCCTGCGCAACGCGTCGCTGTCGAGCCGCACCGCGGCGTAGGCGGTCAGCCGGGCGTGACCCTGTTTGAGGATCAGCGAGCCGAAGGCCGCGCCGCACTCTCGGCGGCGGAGGCGCCCGGGGCCACCGCGTGCGCGCTCCATTTCAGCGATCCGTCCGGCCAGTATCGGGGAGGGACGCGAGCGGCGCCGCCGCTCCGACGGCCATTCCTCTGAGAACGTTTCGTCGGCTGACGTCGGACATGGTCGACACACCTCCGTGCGTGGATGAACGTGCATGGAACGTGCGTGGATGGACGTGGGCGGGCGGGTGTCGCGCCCCGAGTCGCGAGACCGGTCGAGCGGTTCAGGCCCTGCGGACCTCGTTCAGGCCTGCGTGGCGGCTCCGGTGACCCGCGCGTCGACGGCGACGGCGGCGAGGACCAGCTGGCCGAGGGCCAGTGGGATGACGACGGGAAAGGTCCAGCAGACGACGGCGGCGGCCACCACGGCGAAGGCGAGAAGCGCGGTGCCGTACGGGTCCGCGCGGGCGGCCTCGGCGCCGCCCCGCCACAGCGACGTCCAGGTGGCACCGAGCCGCCAGAGCGCGGCGGCCCGCAGACCGACCGCGGCGGCGCCGGCGGCGATCAGCAGGATGAGCGGGCCCAGCACCTGATGCCCGGGCAGTCCGGCCCGTACCGCCGCCCAGTCGAAGACCAGCACCACGGCCGGCACGACCGGGACGGCGAGGCCGGCCGGGCCCGTCCGCGCCACGGCTCGCAGCCGGCGACAGTAGGAGCGCACCCCGACCGGCGTGTGCTCGCGGTCGGCGAACAGAGCACAGCCCGCCGTCACCGCGGCGAACCCGGTGACAAGGCAACGCGGCGACGAAGACCAGCACGCCGAGCAGCAGCGACTCGGCGAACATCGCGAAACGGCCGGCCGGGTTCAGCATCGGATCACCTTTCAGCCCTTGAGTCCCGAGGTCGCCAGCCCCTGCACCAGGAAGCGCTGGAAGGCGGCGAAGAACAGCAGGATCGGCAGCAGGGAGAGCACCGACAGCGCGAACATCGGGCCGAAGGCGTTGACGCTGTCCTGCTGGTCGATGAACAGCCGCAGCCCGAGGGGCAGCGTGTAGTTGTCCGGTGTGGACAGGTAGATCAGCTGGCTGAGGAAGTCGTTCCACGTCCAGATGAACGTGAAGATCGCGGTCGTGATCAGTGCGGGTTTGAGCAGCGGCAGCGTGATGCGGGTGAAGATGCGGATCGACCCGCACCCGTCGATGCGCGCCGCCTCGTCGAGCTCCCGCGGCAGTTGCCGGATGAACTGCACCAGCAGGAAGACGAAGAAGGCGTCGGTGGCGAGGAACTTCGGCAGGATCAGCGGCCAGAACGAGTCGGTCATCCCGAGCTTCTGGAAGATCGTGTACTGCGGGATGAGCACGACGTGCAGCGGCAGCATGATCGACGCCAGCATGAAGGCGAACAGCGGCGTGCGCAGGCGGAACCGCAGCCGGGCGAAGGCGTACGCGGCCAGCGAGCAGCTGATCACATTGCCGGCCACCGCGCCGCCGGCGACGATCGCCGAGTTGACGAAGAACCGCCATACCGGTGCGCCGCCGAGCTCGCCGGTCACCAGGGAGTAGTTGCCGAACTCCCAGTGCTCGGGCAGCAGGCTCACGCTCGTGGCGATCTCAGCGCTCGGCTTGAACGAGCCGGCGACCAGCCAGGCGATCGGGTAGAGCAGGACGCCGAGCAGGCCAAGGATGACCACGTGCCAGACGACCCGGCGGACGCGACGCGACCGCACCGGGTCGCGGCCCGGTGAGGTGACGGTGGCCGTCACGATTCCTCCCCTCCGTAGTGCACCCAGGACCGCGCCGTACGGAAGATGAGCGTCGTGATGAGTGCGATGCCGAGCAGCAGCAGCCAGGCCATCGCCGAGGCGTAGCCCATCTTGAACTCGAGGAATCCCTTCTGCCACAGGTAGAGCGTGTAGAACAGGGTCGAGTACTGGGGGCCGCCGGTGCCGCCGCTGACGATGAAGGCGGCGTTGAACACCTGGAAGGCACGGATGGTGTCGAGCACCAGGTTGAACAGGATGACCGGTGAGAGCATCGGAACCGTGATCGACCAGAACCTCCGCCACCATCCGGCGCCGTCCACGGCCGCGGCATCGTACAACTCCTGGGGGATCTGCCGCAGCCCGGCGAGGAAGATCACCATCGGCGCGCCGAACTGCCAGACGCCGAGCGCGACGAGGGCGAGCAGCGCGGTGCCCGGCTGGGTCAGCCAGCCGTCGGTGCGGATGCCGACGGCCGACATGACCTGGTCGAATGTTCCGTCCCGGTCGAAGGTGGCGCGCCAGACGAGCGCGAGCGCGACCCTGGTGCCGAGCAGCGACGGCGCGTAGAACGCCGAGCGGTAGAGCCCCTGCGCGCGGCTGGACCGGTCGAGCAGCATGGCGACCGCGAGCGCCGCCACCAGCTGGATCGGGACCGACAGCACCACGAACTTCACCGTCGCCCACACCGCGTTGAGAAAGTGCGTGTCCTCGGTGAACAGCCTCGTGTAGTTGTCGAGGCCGACCCACCGCGGCGTGGTGAAAAGGTCGTAGTCGGTGAACGAGAGGTAGAGCGAGTACAGCATCGGGCCGACGGTCAGCAGCACCGCGCCGGCGACCCAGGGCGACAGGAACAGGTAGGCGATGCCGGGCCGCTCACCGCTCTCGCGCCGCCCGCGCCGGCGGGCGGGGGCCGGCGTCGTCCGGCCGGTCCGTTCCAGGGTGGGGACTGCCATGAACTCTCGCTTCCGGCAGGGGCCCCGGCCCGCGAGCCGGGGCCCCTGGCCTCGGGGTCATCCCGCCAGGGCCTGCCGTGCCTCGGACATGTAGCGCTTCGCCGCGTCGGCCGGGGACGCCTTGCCGAAGACCACGTCCTCGTAGACCTTCGCGAAGGCCAGCGTGCACGCGCTGGCGCCCTTCGGCGGTGCGGGCGGGCCGGGCTTGACCTTGTCGGCGACGCTCTGCTCGAAGTCGTAGACCAGCTTGGACTCGGGTGGCAGCGATGGGGCGATCGCCGCGCGGGTCTTCGTGTTCGCCGGTACGCCCCTGGCCATCCCGAGGATCTTTCCGGCCTCGGGGTCGTTCATGACGAAGTCGGTGAGCTTGAGCGCCGCGTCGCGGTGCTTCGAGCGAGCCGAGACGCTCAGCAGCATGGGCGGCTCGGAGTACTGCCCGAGCTCCGAGCCGACCTGCGGCCACGGAGCCAGTTTGAACTCGCCCCCGCGTGCCTTGAACGCACCCGGAGCGATGGTGCTGGCGGGAGTGAACTCCGCCGCGGAGATTCGGCGGACCCACGGGGAGCCCTTCGGGTTGGCGGCCGGGTTGGCCTCCGGCGGGGTGAACGCTCCCGCCTTCTGGAACCTCTGGGTCATGCCCCACCAGGTCGCGACGTCCTGCTCGGTGTAGCCGAGAGCGCCGTCGGCGGCATAGAGGCCCTTGCCCTGCTGGCTCAGCCAGACCTTGAACCACGACTCCTCACGGCCGGGGTCGCTGAACGCGACCTTGCCGCCGGTGCTCTTGGAGATCTTCACGGCAGCGGCCAGGTAGTCGTCCCAGGTCCAGCCGAGCTTCGGCTCCTCGGCGTCCGCCTTCTTCCAGACGGCGGGGTCCCACTGAAGGACGGTCGTCGTCTGGCCCAGCGGCAGCCCGTACAGCTTGGCGCCGACGGTGCCGAGGCCCATGAGGTGCTCGGCCAGGTCGGCGGTCTGGATCTGCTTGCCCACGTACGGCTGGAGGTCGAGCAGGGCGTTACGGTCGGCGTACTCGCGCACGTGCCGGTCGCTCATCTGGAGGACGTCGGGAGCGTTGCCGCCGCCGGTCTCGGTCGCGAGCTTCTAAAAGTACGAGTCGTAGATCGCCGTAGTGGTCTCGACCTTGATATCCGGGTTCTTCCGCATGAAAAGGGCGACGGCCTCGTTCGTGATCTTCGCTCGATCGTCGTTGCCCCACCAGGCGAACCTGATCGTGGTCTTACCGCCGCCCTCGCCACCGCCACCGCAGGCGGTGAGCGCGGCGAGCATCCCGGCGCAGAGCACGCCGGCCAGCAGCCGGTGCACCCGCCCTCTGCCCTTGTCCATGCCGTGGGTCTCCTTCTCCAGATGAGTAAGCGCTTTCCTCTTCATGCTGGGGCGGCCAGAGTGGAAGTTGTCAGAGTCCGGTAGGTGCGCCGGCCGGGGCTCAAGCCCCGCCGTCAGGCGACACCGGGCATGCGTCCGCTCCTTCGCGTGGGATCTCGCCTCACGACCTCAAGCTGTGTTACGCCTGCTTTACCGGGGATTAAAACGTTTCTCTACGGAGCGCACAAGACCCCATTCGCCGGCCTCCCCCCAGGGCTCGGGACCCGGCCGGGCCATCGCCGATAATGCCCCCAGCGACGGGTCCGCCACGCGACGGTCCCCATCCGACGGGAGACACCATGTTCATCGACATGCCCCTTGACCAACTGCGCGACTACCGCCCACCGAGGCACGAGCCCGCCGAGTTCGGGGCGTTCTGGGACCGCACGCTCGAAGAGGCGCGCAAGCACGATCTGGACGCCGTCTTCACCGAGGTGGACACCGGGCTGTCGCTGGTGCGTTCCTACGACGTCGGCTTCGCGGGCTTCGGCGGCCATCCGATCAAGGGCTGGCTGATCGTGCCCGCGTCGGCCACCGGTCCGCTGCCGTGCGTGGTGCAGTACATCGGGTACAACCGCGGCCGCGGCGTCCCGCAGGACTGGCTGCTGTGGCCGGCGGCCGGGTGGGCGGTGTTCGTGATGGACTCGCGCGGCCAGGGCGGCATCCGGCAGTCGGGGGACACCGCGGACCCGGTGGGAGGCACCGGTCCCATGGTGCCCGGACGGCTGACGCACGGCGTCCTCGACCCCGACGACTACTATTACCGGCGGCTCTACACCGACGGGGTCCGCGCGGTCGAGGCGGCCCGCTCCCACCCTCTCGTGGACGCCGACCAGATGGTCGTCGCCGGCGGCAGCCAGGGCGGCGGCACCGCGATGGCCGTCAGCGCGCTGGTGCCGGGTCTGCGGCACGCCTTCATCGACGTACCGTTCATGACCCATATCCGGCGGGCCTGCGAGATCACCGACGCCGATCCCTACGCCGAGCTCGGCCGGTTCCTGCAGACGCAGCGGCACCTGGTGGACCAGGTGTTCACGACCCTCGACTACTTCGACGGGCTCAACTTCGCGGCCAGGAACACCACACCCGCGCTGTTCTCGGTGGGGCTGCGCGACGCGATCACCCCGCCCTCGACGGTCTTCGCCGCCTACAACCACTACGCCGGCCCCAAGGACATCAAGGTCTGGCCGTTCAACGAGCATGAGGGCGGCGAGTCGGCCCAGTCCGCCGCACAGCTCCAGATCGCCCGCGAACTGCGAGGGGACGCTCGCTAACGATCGCCCGGGCTGGATCGGCCGGTCTCGCCCGGCGGATCCAGCCCGGCCATCACGCCGAGTAGAACGTTTTAGTGACGAGGTGCGCCCGCGGGCCCGCCCGGCGCCGGACGGCCGCCTATCCGCGAGACGGCCCGCCCGCCCGTGCGGCAGCCGGCGGCGACCGCGTCGCGGTCGGAGGCTCCGCCCAGGCGGGCGGCGAGGAAGCCGGCTGCGAACGCGTCCCCGGCACCGGTCGAGTCCACCACCTGCGAGCGTGCGGCGGGCACCGGGAGGGGCTCGTCTCCGTCCCTTGCCAGGATGGCGCCGTCCGCGCCGAGCTTGACGACCGCCAGCCCGTAGCGGCCGCCGAGATACGCGGCCGCGGCCGCGGGGTCGGGAGTGCCGGCCAGCAGCAAGGCCTCGTCCCGGTTGGGCAGCAGGACGTCGGCCTCCGCCGTGGCGTCGAGGAACCGGCGCACGCCGAACCGGGCGAGGAACCCGGTCGAGGCCGGGTCGACACTGATCGTGACACCGTGCCGGCGGGCCCGTGCCATGGCCAGCCGGACCAGCTCGGCGCCGGAGTCGGTGAACAGCGTGTACCCGGACACGTGCACGTGCGCGACATCGTCCAACAGGCCGTCGTCCCAGTCGCCCGGGCCGATGAACCCGCCGGCGCCGCGATCGGTCAGCATCGTCCGCTCGCCGGTCGGGTCGACCATGACGACGATGGTGGCCGTCGGCCGCTCATGGTCCAGCCGCAGGCACGGCCGCACGCCGGACCGCGCCAGGTGCGCGCGGTGCCAGGCCCCCGAGTCGATCCCGACCCGGGCCAGCATCCGGACCTCCGTGCCGAGCGAGGCGGCCCAGGCGGCCGTGTTGGCCCCCGACCCGCCGGGCCGCACCTCGATATCGGCCGGCGCGTCGGTCACGCCGTCCGGCCGCGCGTCGTGCAGCACCAGTACGTCGGTGACGACGTCGCCGACGACGAGGAGTCCGCCCCCGTTCAGCCTTCCGCCCAGCAGGCCGCGACCTCCGCCGCGAGCCGCACGTTGCCGCGCACGGCGGCGAGATTGGCCTCCAGCGAGGCGCCGCCGGTGTGCCTCATCAGATAGTCCAGGAGGAACGGTGTCATGGCCTGGCCGGTGACGTGCTTGCGCTCGGCCGTCGCGAGCCCGTCGGTGAGGACGGTGTCGTGCAGGTCCGGGTCGAGCTGCTCGCTCTCGGGCACCGGGTTGGCCACGATCAGCGCCGTCTCAGGTCCGCCGAGCAGGTCCTGTGCGCGCATGACGCCCGCGATCTGCCCTGGCGAGTCCAGGGTCCAGTCCACCGGTTCACCGGAACTGCTCAGATAGAAGCCGGGGAAGGTCTCGGTGCGGTAGCCGGCCACGCTCACGTTCAACGTCTCCAGCCGCTGGAGCGTCGCCGGCACGTCGAGGATCGACTTCACGCCGGCGCAGACCACCGTGATCCGGGTGCGGCTGAGCACGTCGAGGTCGGCGGACTCGTCCCAGTTGGACAGCCACCCGCGATGCACGCCGCCGAGACCACCGGTGGCGAACACCCGGATGCCGGCCAGCGCCGCCAGGGCGGCCGTGGCCGACACCGTCGTCGCGCCGCTCGCTCCGGTGCCGAGCGCGGTGGGCAGGTCGCGGCGCCCGAGCTTGCGCAGGTCGGTGTCGGAGGCGACCCGGCCGAGCGCCTTCTCCTCCAGCCCGACGTGCGCCACCCCGTCGAGCACCGCGATCGTCGCAGGCACCGCTCCGCCGTCGCGGACCAACTGTTCGAGTTCGCGCGCCACCTCGAGGTTGCGTGGCCGGGGCAGCCCGTGCGCGATGATCGTGGACTCGAGCGCCACCACCGGGCGGCGACGCTCCAGGGCATCGCTCACCTCGGTGGACAGCCGCAGATCAGGAATCGCCGACATGGGCCAGACCGTAGGGCACCAGGTGGCGATATGTCGAAACCGGACACTGAGATCATCACCACGCCCGGATTCTCCGGCCGGGATCTCGGCGGCTCCGCTAGCGTGCCAGGACGTTCGCGATCCTGCCCGCGGCGATGACCAGGCGCTGCACGGCCAGGCCCTCGGTGTACCGCGCGAAGTCCGCATGCGCCCTCAGCAGCCGCTCGATCTCCTCCTCCCCGGCATGTGCCGGAACGTCCATCGTGAAGCGGGTCCTGCCGTTGATCTGAACCGGCAGGTCGATGGCCCGCTCGGCGGCGAGAGCCTCGTCGGCCACGGGGAATGGCGCGTAGGTCAGCGACTCCTCGTGGCCGAGGCGCTTCCACAGTTCCTCGGCGACGTGCGGCGCGAGCGGCGCCACCATGAGGACCAGCGGCTCCGCCAGCGCACGTGGCGTCACCCCGTCCCTCGCCACGATCTTCGACGCGTGCGTGGTCAGCTCCGTCAGGCGGGCGATGGCGGTGTTGAACCTCAGCCCCTCGAAGTCCTTGCGGACGATCATGCAGCACGGCGTGCTCGCCACCGCCCACGTACAGATCGACACCGCCGTCGCCGTCACCAGAGCCGCCGTCACCGGAGCCGCCGCCGTCCTGGGCGGCGGCCGGAGGGACCATCCAGTAGCGCTCGACCTCGGGATCGACGAACGCCCGGTCGTTGGTCGGGTCGAGGTAGCGCAGGTAGTACCAGCACGACCCCGCCCACTGCGGCATCGTGTTGAGCTCACGGCGATAGCGCTTGGGCCCGTCCCCCAGGTCGAGTTCGACGGTCCACCACGTCTTGGCCCTGCCCAGCGGAGGCACCGGTTCGCCGGCCTCGTCCTACTCGATCTCGTCCGCAAGGCGCGCGTCATAGCGGAACGGAGGCGATCCGCTCTCGGTCACCGCTCCGGCGAGCGTTCCGCCCGGCTCACTCTCATTCAACCGGCTCATCGGCCACGACCCTCGATCATGGTAGCGGGGCGGACGGGGAAACGGCTACCAGGCGTAGAGGCCGCGGACCCGGGCGTTGAGCCGGGTGAGCCCGAGCAGCGCGTCGACCATCGGCGTCGGCTCGCCGACGGCCTGGCCGATCTCCCGCGCGACGGTCAGCAGCGCGTCGATCTCCAGGGGCTTGCCGGCCTCGGCGTCCTGGAGCATCGAGGTCCTCATCGCGCCGAGCCCGCGGGTCACCGCGTTGCGCTCCGCCGGGCTCTGCTCGATCGGGCAGCCGATCTTGGCTCCGATCCGGGCCGCCTCGGCCATCACCGCCTGGCAGAAGCCGTTCACCAGCGGGTCGTCGAGGATCAGATCCGACGTGGCCCCGGTGAGCACCGACACCGGGTTCATGGTCATGTTGCCCCACAGCTTGTACCAGACATCGGCTCTGATGGAGGTCGACACGGTGGGCTCGAGCCCGGCCGCGCCGAGCAGGTCGGCGAACGCGGACACCCGTTCGGTGACACTGCCGTCCGGCTCGCCCAGGATGAACCTCCGGCCGGCTCCGTGCTGCACCACCCCGGGCTCTGACACGCTGCACGCGGTGTGCACCACGCAGCCGATGACCCGCTCCGTCTCGACGGCGGCGGCCATGGCGCCGCCGGGGTCGGCCGAGGCGGGCCGGAGCCCATCCCACGGGCCGCCGATTCCGTCGAAGAACCACCAGGGCACGCCGTTCATGGCGGCGACGACGATGGTCTCGGGACCCAGCAGCGGTGCGATACGGGCCGCCACGTCCGGCAGCGCCGGGGCCTTCACCGCGATCACCACGACGTCCTGCGGGCCGAGCTCGGCCGGTTCGTCAGTGGCCCGGACCGGTGCGGTGATCAGGCCTTCAGCGGTGCGCAACCGCCAGCCGTGCTCGCGAAGAGCGCTGAGGGTCGCGTTCCGCGCGACCGCGCTCGTGGCGCACCCGGCCACGGCGAGGTTCGCTCCGAGATAACCGCCGATCGCGCCGGCTCCGACCACGCACACGCGCGCCATGTCCGCCACCCTGGCCCCTTCCCGACTGCCTCCCGCCACCTTCGCAGAACGTCATTGCGCCCACTGCGGCGGGGCCGATCTCCCGGTGCCCGGGTCTTGGTGACCGCTACCCGGCCCCGCCCGTGGTGGTCCTCAACGACCCCACCCGTGGCGTCGACGTCGGCGCACGAACCGAGATGCACCATCTTGTCCGGGGCCTTGCGGAGGATGAAAGGATAGTGATTGTCTCTTCAACTGATCTGACCGAACTGGTCGAGCTCTGCGACCGGGTCGCCGTCTTCCAGCGCGGCCGGATCGTGGACACGCTCTCGGGCGATGGGCTGTCCGAGCAGGAACTGAGCCTGGCCATGGACGCGGGGTTCGCGACCCCCGAAACCGGAGGATGACATGTCACTGCTGGATCCGAAGGTCTGGACCGGATCGATCTTCAGCGGCGGCTGGACGAGCTCCTCCGGAGGAGACGCCGCGGTCGTGGAGCCCGCGACCGGGTCCGAGATCGGCCGTACGGGCATCGCGGACGAGCGGGACGTCTCGCGGGCGGCCGAACAGGCCGCCGCCGCACAGCGCGCGTGGGCGGAGACCTCGTTCGAGGAGCGGGCCGCCGTGCTGCGGCGCGCCGGCCGGCTGTTCGAGGAGGCGGCCGAGGAGATCCAGTGGTGGATCATCCGTGAGTCCG